>DUAT01000194.1:1901-9076 GCA_012960755.1 Gammaproteobacteria bacterium | reverse complement strand
TTTCATATTCTTGTGGAACAAAATCAAACATTAATTATTTTTTTTTTCGTATAATTCAGGGTAAACAACTCTTTTTTCAATATATGGCGGATAAAAACCTGCAGATTCTTCAATATAATTAGCTGCCGTCGTCGCGCATCCGCTTGTCTCGCTCAAACTGCTATTTCCGACGGAGCGCATCGGGGTCGAAATCCAGTTCTTGGCTCTGCATGTTTGGATCGGGCTTGATTGGATCGGGCATGTCTTTTCCTGACTGCGGGCTGAGGTTGATCTCGTCAGTTTCTTAATCGGTTATTGTTGATGGCCATCATTGAGATCAAAGTATAAACATCACATCTACCGAATGACGATGCCACACCATATTATATGTAGCGCCCATGAGGGAAGCCTTGTTGTGAAGTAGGCAGTGATCGCAAGACAAATGGAATCGGGGTTTCAGCACTGACACTCGCCGGTCTCCCGGAGCATGGACTCGCCACACGCAGAAACCGCGAGCACGACTGATGCGATATTGAACGAACCGGATATGACAACTTGCGGATTACGTTCATAGTTGGTATCTCTGGTGCTGTCACACCCGATTCACTCAAACTCTTCACGTCAATCGCTCAGTTTACATTTTCCCGTCACAACAACAGGATTGCACAACGCAACCGCGCCGTCCGGCAACACTACCTGGTAGCCGTGCCCGAAACGTTTGTCTTTCTGGTAGTAGTCGGTGCTTATGATCTGGGCACCGCTGGAGAAGGCGTGTTGCCTTCTCTCGGTACGACCTTCTCTGGCTTCAACGGTATCCGCATCGGCACGGGTACGAACGATGTAACCCGCTCTGACCAGGGATTGAATATAGTCAAATTGACGGATTGGATCGTTAACGATTCTGATTGCCGCCTCCGGCGTTCCTTCGCGCGCATTAGCAAACATCGCCCGCCCCCTCAATGCCTCGTGGCCTTCGACATAACTCGCCAGCTTCTCACCTTCATGATCTAACACGAAAATAAATCTACCCCGCAACTTTTCAAGTTCTGGCCATCCTGCGCTGATCGCTTCAGTCAGCGTTACCTTTCCAGCCCTGAATTCATCGGGTGTGAACAACTTATCGCCGAGGGTTGTTCGAATCAGGGAATCCATACGATTCCAGGCTAACCTGTCGAACATCAGCGGGTGGACGAATCCTGGTCTGTCAATAAACTGATCCTTGGCGTTAATCGTCACCACAATGGGAAAATGACGTGGGTGACTATCCGACCAGTCCACCAGTCGATTGAGACAGTTTACGAACCGTGGACATTGGCTTCTGAAATCCAGATCCTGCACGTGCATTACCTTCATCCCCGGCAGCAACATCGGTTGTCGATCAAAGGGCGTCGGGTTGGCAGTAAGACGAAGCCCTGCTGGGTCTGCATAACGTCCACCATCCGGATCAAGAAATATGTCGAGCTCCAGCTTGCGCAGACCAAGATCCAGTTGATCTTCCAGGGTGGGATGTCCATAGTCGAGAGAAGCCGACACCGACTCGTCGTCTATCTGTCGCAACAGATCAGAATCAATCGCCTTTTTATAACTATTGTGGCTACCGATGAACTGGATCTGGTTGAACTTCAGAGACGCATTGACACCCAAGCCTTCATGCGCGCGAGTGGCATGACCATCAGCATCTGTAACATTGTTCTTACAACTCGCTAGAACAGACAGGCCAATGACAACAAAACACACTTTAATCACAACGTTCTCTCAAATGGTTAAGGGTTTTCAAAATAGTACTGACTTGACGTATCGATTCCCAATATCAGAGCAGAACCGATTAATCCGAAACACCACAAGTACCGATGTTTCACTCAAAGAGTTTCATGGGATCTCCCATATCATGATACCCAAGATAGCCGCCACCGCGCTCCGATGCATCGTAGAGTGCGTAGCCGAGGAGCTCCTGCGCCCGGCGTGGGAAGCCGTGAACAGTTTCGATGGGTATATTTGTGTAGCTATTCTCTACCGGCCGTAACCAGCCGCAGCAAAATCCCGTCGAAAGAGCCCGCCGACGTTTTTCAGTGGTATTGGTTCCTCCAGCGTGCAAAGTATCACCTCGAAAAAAAAGCGCAGATCCGGCGGGAAGATCACAGGCAATGATCTCATCATTCGTTGGCTTGCGATTACGCTCCCAACGATGACTACCGGGTACAACGAGTGTCGCACCCATTGCCGGTGTGACGTCCACCAGCGCGGTAATTGTGTTCACAATCATTGGGTTTGATGTATTTGCAAAGTTCCAGGCATCGTCATCGCGGTGAATAGGCTGAGCCCATTCACCAGGCCCAATATCGATAACCTCTCCATTGTTCAGGATAACCGTGGGTCCAATGGGACCTAAAACGGCTTCGGCAAAACCCACAATCCGCTCATCTATCATAATGTCAACAAAACTGGGGGCTTTGGTGCACAGGCCTTGTAATCGCTTCGTGCGCAGCCCAAGAAAGCTGTCAGAAGCTTCAGATCCAGAATCGGTCCCGCTGTGCTGATCGAGCCAGGGGGCAAGTTCATGATTGAATTGTTCAAGTAGGGTAGCATTCAACCAACCATCAACAATCACGCCGCCATCTCGTTCGTTGGCTTCAACAATATCGTCCGCGGTGCAATCTGCCGGAAGGCGTTGCAGTGCCAGTGCATTCATTCAGTATTCTCCAAAGATCAGTTCCGCTGAAGAATGTTACCATTAAAGTCCGCCGTGGCAGTGTGTCGCGCCCCATTTCCAACGGAGCCAGTAATGCAAAACGAAGGTGACACTGACACGACCACTGAAGACCCGGATTTCCTGGAATATTGCTATCGTCGGGTTTTGATAGCCCTCGAGTTTTCCCCCCAACAGGCTGAGATCATCGCACGCTGCGTTTCCGATGGAGACCGCAATGGCAAAACGACCCAGGGACTTGGCGTGTTTGAAATTCCCGTGTTACTTGCGCGTACCGGGACAATGGATGTAACAGCCACGCCAGAAATTGTCGATGAAGGTCCTACCTGGCTGGTTATTGATGCCAAACGTGCATCGGGGCAATGGGCTGTCAGCATGGCAATGGAGGCTGCCATAGTCAAAGCGCGTGAAAGCGCGATTGCCATTGGATTCGTGCGGGACTTTAATGATGCAGGTGCATTTGGGACTTATGTGCGTATGGCTGCCCGTGAAGGGATGTTTGCGATGGCAACGAACAATAGCCTGCCGCTCGTGTCACCCTGGGGCGGCATGCAGAACGTACTATCTGGTGCGCCATTTGCGGCCGCGTCGCCGGGCGGCGAACTTCCTCCCATTGTTTCTGATATCCAGGCCGTCGAAGTCCACGATGGGGATATTAGCGAAGCCTATTTTCAAGGTAAAAAGCTAAAGGGTGAATATCTGGTTGATCCGGAAACGGGAAAATTGACCGACGACCCGGCACCCTATTTTAAGCAGATGGATGACTTCGGTCGCATTTCAGACTGCGATGCACCTTCTGTGTTCAGTACGCCGCGTATGTATGCCTTTAACCTTTTCACCGAAATGCTAAGCGGTGTCATCAACCCGAATGCGCGGATGAGCCCGGAGATCGAAGGTCCTCCATCACACTGGCTTGAACCTCAAACGGAAGCGTTAACGGGCGGTGCTTGTATTATAGTGATCGATCCGACTCACTGGATGCCTGCCGGTGAAGCAGGACGTCGCTCAGATCGGCTTGTCACAGCAGTCAAAAGTGCTAAACGAAGGCCGGGTGTTGATGAGATCTTTCTCCCAGGTGAGAGAGGTTGGCATGCTATGGAAACTGCAAGCGAGGTTGAGATTCTCCCCGCTCATTGGGAATCTTTCACCGCGATTGTCGAAAGTGTCGATCTTGAAGTCGACGCGCTTCGGCTCGAATATTCAAACCAGTGATTCCCGGTCATATTCAGTTATCAAATCGACTCTCAACTCAAAAGAAAGGGAAAACGTGAGATTAACTCCCGACATTTAGTCGTTCTGCTTTTTGCGGCAGTCCAGCACCTCTCGGTTGATAGCAAAAAGCAATGCTCGAAATTACTATCACCAGACTTGCACTAATCATCATGTTCGTATATCCACTTTGACTGATAATCCAGCCGCCAAGGGGTGGACCCAGCATTGCGGCAATGCCTTGAACACCGGGTATTAACACGGCCATTCTATGACTGAGGTTGCCTATGCTGGCCATTTGGTACGAAAGGCAATAGGTCCATGCGGCTGAAAACACGATGACAGACAAAAGAAAATCTACCCATTCTGAGCTTAGTGCCAAGAAATAGAACGCGACTAAAAAAGCAGCTGCAGAAACCAGATGCGGGTATAACTTGCCAAACCGGTCACCAATGATAGCGGCAATCAGGGCCCCGCCAAGGCCGCCCACAAGAGACAACGCCAATGATATTGCAATGTCCTGGGTAGCAAACCCGCGATCCACACCCAGTCTTTCTACAAACGCCCACACTGCGGAAAGTAAGCAGAAATGAAACAAGAGACTTACGATACCAAGAACTGCTGATTTAGACGAACCCACCTGCGAGTGTTGATCGGCACCCTCATCAGCATAGGAAACCCAGGGTGAGGACAAAGCTGTGATCGCAACAATTACCGCCAGCACCAACCAACATGCCTCGTATCCATAGTTGGGATAAACCCAGACTGGTAAGCAGTAGATGAGCGCCAGGGCGAGCACCTGTTGGGTTGCCACCATGCCGCCAAAAGCACGTTCACTTTCAGGATGGGCAGACACAATTGAAACACCCGTCCCGTATAACAAACCACTACCAATGCCACAAATGGCAAGTCCAACCGACAGGAGCACCAAAGAAGTCGCTAACCCACAAAGGACCAATCCGGGTACCA
Organism: Gammaproteobacteria bacterium; assembly: GCA_012960755.1. The sequence continues at coordinate 4,212 of DUAT01000194.1, read as the reverse complement.
GCAACATGTAGCCTAGCTGTATTGTGGCCAGGTTGGTCACTTTTCCGTAGGTAAAATAAGCGATGACTGAGGTGACCAGAAAACCACCAAAGTAAATGCTCACGATGAGACCAGCCTGTTGCTCGTCTAAATGAAATTGATCAGAAATCCATCCGATGACAAACGGCAGCAATAGAAACATAAGTGCTGCAGAGGCCGTGGCAAGCAGGGTTGAAAATAAACCTTTCTGTGACGACCCCACTAGGTCACTCCTCTTTTGCTCATCAAATATCTAACGATTCCAAAAAGGCTGATGAGAAGCCAGAATAGCTCCACAGTGAATGCAGACAAATTAAATTCATAGGCGAGCGAAATAAGTATGAGTAACGCACCGATGCCATTCAAGATTGAAAAGGTCAATCCACTGGACTCTAATCTATCAAGCTGCAATAAAAGGTAACAACCAAGAATCATACATACGCCAACGTTGCCAACAATGTCGTGCCACTCATAACTCACTTTATTATCCTTTTCCTGAACTAAACTAATCTAAACTAGAGATACCCATTCGTCAGTGACTCCAAATGTTCGGGATCGCCAATACAGTGCAGTGATCTCCATTCGCCGGTTGCTGTTGATTGTCTCCAACAGGCGGCGCTAAACACACCCTTCGATTCATTCATCCCAATGGCAAATTCACCAACCCGAATGAAGTAACCAATCTCACCAGGTGTATCTACGACTGTCGCTACAACTGTATTCTGATTGTTTATGTGTAGTGGAACCCAGACTTCTTTGAAATGTATGGTTTTTCCTTCTATGTTCACTTGCCCGTGTTCCCATAACTTCCCGTCAACCATCATAAGGCGGCCTTCATCCTCAAGGAACTGTTTGGTGAAATCGATAACGTGAACGAACCTCATTTTGGGCGGTGACCACGAGGTGCGCCCAGCAAAAGCACTCTCGGATGATGTGTCCGTTCTTGTCTCATCTAACGACCAACGCATGTCCGCAAAATAGTCCCCGGCCTGCAGCCAATAGGCATCGGAATCCTCGAATGGATCACCTTGTTCAATCGTTAGCGACTCGCGATGCCAGATGCCAGTAAACTCGTCTGGTTCGATAATCATCGACCTACGAATCCATGAGCCGTAAATAGTTGTCATGAAAGTCAGAGATCGCTTTTTCGTAACTATGGGCAATCGGCCCAACGAAGAAGTGTTTGCTCCGGACGTTCTGTTGAATATTTTCAATAATTCTCGGGTCCTCGCCTTTGGTAATCTTGTTAAAAAGATCGAAAAACGCGTGTGCTGTGCGATTTCCTAACTTAAGCTGCTACCGGGAGTTGATATAATCCGTTGCACCGTGATTCCCATCGATAGTGATCCAGCGAAACAACATTCTTGTCAGCGGGGTTTTCCTCCGCCATCCTTCTCGGAGTTTTCATGCCGAGAGAAGAATGAACTCGGTTTTCATTATAGTAAGCTTGAAAATGATCGAGCTTGTTCTGTAAATCACGGCTACCGAAGAAAATAAGCTGGTCCAAATTTTCCCTTCTTGTAGTTCCAATGATCCGCTCGACGAATGGATGTGATGTCGGGATACCTGGAACAGATTTTAGTTCGCTTATTTCAAGAATACGTAAATTAGCTTCCCAACGGTGAAAGAGAAATAATGGATCATTGTCGGAGCTGAGATATTTCGGTAACGATTTACCGGCAATGAGTTGGTTAAACATTCGACAATAGACAATGCCATCGCAATCACCCGCATGCACAGCAAAGCCAATAATCCTTCTTGTAAACTGATCCATGACAACCATCACTGAACTCGTCTCGCCAACCCTGCCACTGACTATGATCCCCCTTGATCCCCATGATGGCTTCTTGTAGATAGGGATTTTAACCCGCATTTTTTCAAGATTGCCAAAGTATCTTGATCAGGGAGAAATGCGGGCTAGCGACGGTCGGAAGCCCGACCGCGCACCGGAAGGCTCGATTCTGAATGTTCACCTGGCCCAGACTGGCAGACCAACTACCACCTAGTTATGCGTCGATTTTCCACACCCAAAGATAGCGTTGCTAGTCATCTCTGCATCTGCTCGGGTTCCCGAAGATACCCCCTAATTGTGTCCCCCAAGAAGTGCAGATGAAACGCGAAGCCCGCCGCGGCGATTAATCACTCCAAGGGGTTGTCGTATTCCGAACGTATAGGGTAGAGTAGCCACAAATAGGGCGTTTGTTTTTCCTATACTCAAACCCTTGATTAATGACATGTACTCACTTAATAAGAAAGAGAAGCTATACGAGCGTTTTGGAGACAAACACGGCAT
>DUAT01000194.1:1151-1858 GCA_012960755.1 Gammaproteobacteria bacterium | reverse complement strand
TGCAAACATGGCAATTTGTGAAAACCCAAGCTATTGATTTTTATAGCTCAAGTATCTGAATTTGGTGGAGGCGTCGGCTACCGTTTAATGCTTATAACATCTTGTTATTTAAATACATTTTGGTTTTTATATTTGTAGGTACCCCCAATGTTCCCCCAACAGCCGTTATGAACAGCTATTTTTGGCTAGCATCAAAGACCTTAGGCTAAACACTGACGACGCAGCCCAATAACCTCCTATAAAATGATTCTGAACGAACTCTACGGAAGTCTCAATAGCGAAAATCAAACAGCCGGCGACGTAGGAATTTTCCAAAGAAGCGATATGCTTCACAATTTTTTCATAATCACCGTAGAAGAACTTTTCCCACTCCTGTCCTGTGCGATTTCTTAAATTAAGCTGCTACCGGCAGTTGATATAATCCGTTGCACCGTGATTCCCATCGATAGTGATCCAGTGAAACAACGTTCTTGTCGGCGGAATTTTTGTCTGCCATCCTTCTTGGCGTTTTCATACTGAGAGAAGAATGACCGCGATAGTTGTTGTAATATTCTTGAAAATGATCGAGCTTGTTCTGCAAATCAATCCTGTTGAAAAAGAAAAGCTTGCCTAAATATTCCCTTCTTGTAGTTCCTATGACCCGTTCGATGAATGGATGTGATGTCGGAATACCTGGAACAGATTTCAATTCATCTATTTCCAGGATC
>DUAT01000194.1:0-1043 GCA_012960755.1 Gammaproteobacteria bacterium | reverse complement strand
CTTCGACAATAGGCAATACCATTGCAGTCACCAGCATGCACTGCGAAACCAATAATCCTTCGCGTAAACTGATCAATAACAACCATCACCCAGTGAGATTTCAAGCTTGCGGATTCACATCGAAAAAGGTCGGTTGACCATAAACTGTCCGCCAGGTGACCGATGAACGTCACCCAGGATGGACCCTCACCAGAAGGCAGGTTGTGTCCGTTTTTGCGCAGTATTCTGCCAACAGCGAATCGACTGATGGTAATCCCGAAAGCTTCGAGTATCTGCATCGAAATACGACCATAGCCGAAAGATGGATTACGCCTTTTCATTTGGACTACCAAATCAATCATAACCTGGTCTCGTGCTTTGCTGCCGGGGGTTTTCTTAGCCCGATTCGAATAAAGTTTGCTGTATTTTCGTTTTACAAGTGCTTTGTGGAAGGCAAGAATCGTTGCAGGTTTGATGATGACAGCAACCTTCTGCAGGCGGCGTTCGCCGATTAGTGTTGCTAACAAACCAAACAGGAATCAATCTCTTGTGACCAACGCAGGTGATCTTTTCCGGACACGATTCATGACAATAAGCTGATGCTTCATTGCAATCGATTCAACCATCACTACTTTCACTCCGCCTGGTTTCAGAAGTTTGATCAGCGTGACGAGGTAGTGTGTTAGCAGTTCGATGATTTCAAGCATTCCCGCTATTTTATCAGACGCCCGATACAAGAGAGCTAAATCGTTGTTTCTATTTGGAAAATAAGAATTCGCACAGGACAGGCATCAGTAGGGCTCGGATTCGTGCTGGAACTGGCGATGGATCTCAATTAAACCTGGTGTCAGTACCACGAGCCACGCCAACACGGTAATCCCAAACCATTTAAGCGGTAGAATAAGAAGCAGAACCAGCCATAGCGCTACAAAACCATAGACACGGCGCATCATTTTTGCCGGGGTTGCTGAACTTTTATCCCCTTCTCGCGCCAATGGGAACGCCTTCGGCCTTACAAACCAGCCATGCGCTGTCAAAATCAGCATAAAGCGGAACCAACCGAC
>DUAT01000193.1 GCA_012960755.1 Gammaproteobacteria bacterium | reverse complement strand
CCGTGACCGCGTTGATCATTGGCATAAACAGCGTAGCCTTTGTCATTCAGCTGCTGCGCGACCCAGTCATAACGACGGGCATGTTCTCCCATACCATGGGCAATCTGAACCACCGCCTTCGGGTTATCCGGCAGCCATGAGTAACAGGCTACTTCATGGCCGTCACTGACCGATAGAGAAAAGGAATCCATCAAACAATCACCTTAAAGAAGATTAGCCAGCATCTTGCGGCAAAGGGGACATAACTACCATCACATCAGCAGCCGTAAATCGGTCTCCGACGATGAACTCCCTGCCCCTGACGGCATCTGCCAGAGTGTTCGCCACTTCCTCAACTTCGACAAATGGTTTGTAATCGACCTCAGTCACCACCTTGCCAAGCGCCTTCCACAGGATCGCAGGTTCAGCGGACACAGCCGCAAAGAAGAGCCAGCGCAGGTATGGCCCATGGAGTTTCGAGTCAATCGGTATACTGAGATTCGTCTGCGCAAAGACATCAGTCAGATAGGCCACTATCGCCGCAGTTTCCGTGAGGGAACCGGGTAGTAATGAATGAGATCAGGCAAAGCAGGCTCCTTTAAGACCTGGACTATTAAGACACGGGGTACGAGTGATCGTAACCAGCTCACATCTTCAAGTCACGCCCGTAGATTCGAGAATGTAAATCCCTCACGGCAGCGCTATGTAACGATCATCTCAGTCCGTAAAAACCGGCATTGCGCCCATTTCCCAGAAAATAACAGTTGCACCAAGAAGCGCCGCACAACCCACTAAACCCACTGCAACCATGGCACTGGCAAACAGAAAGCCCCTTTCCTCCGGGATTCTCATCACGATGGGTACGCCGATGTAGAGCAGATATACAGCATAGGCAGCCGCAGCACATCCGATGAGAATATCCAGCCACAACAAGGGATAGAATCCGGTGGCACCACAGATAAATAACGGCGTCAGCGTATAGGCTGCTATCCGGACGCCTTTGCTGGCAGTCGAGGTGTTGGCCTCATAGGTTTCAGACATCCAATGAACCATAAACCCGAGCAGCCCCGTTCCAATAAGCATTGCAAGATAGAACAAGGTCATGATCTGCATCGCACTTGCCGACGTCAGCTTGATAACCCGATCACCAAGTTGCCAGCCCACTTCAACCGAACCAAAATACCAGGCAATCGCAGGAAGTAGTGCCATCGGGATCACAAACTTGAAGTAGGTACTAATGACCGAGTCATCCTTATCCCTGATTGATTCCCATGTGCTTCGCGGTGTAAGCATGACTCCAACTAAATGGTTCATAAATTGTCCTCACTAATATTTGTGTTACCCAGGTTTTCTTCGTCAAACAAAATGCGTTCAGCTTCTTTATCCAGGTCATCGTATTGCTGGTTGTTAACTGACCAGACAAAGGCGGCCAGCGAGATCATTACGATGATCAGACTAACAGGCACCAGGATAAACAATACCTCCATCAGCCTGCCCTCGACAATCGGCAGGCGTTTAGTGTCACAATCAAGGAGCTCACCGACATTCCCAGAGCAGCCAGCCAGGGTGGTACAAACCCCAGCACCGCAAGCGGAATAACCAGCAGGTTGTATGAAAAAGCCCAGAAAAGGTTCTGTTTGATCACAGCCCGAACTTTTCCAGCATAACAGAGCACTTCCGGAACAGACCCCAGATCACCATTGACCAGGGTCGCATCCGCAGCAGACTGCACCAGTGTATCTACTGGGTTAACCGCGAGTGAAATGTCCGCGACGGCCATCGCCCCGGCATCGTTAAGCCCATCACCAATCATGAGGACCTTTTCGCCGGAAGCCTGCAGGGCCCGCACACTCGAAATTTTCTCATCCGGCGTCATCGACATGGATGGGCTGTCGATCCCCAGGGCATTAAGCATGCTTCTTCCGTTCCCCGAACTATCGCCTGAGTAAACCAGAACTGATCCAACCATCTGTTTGAGTCTTTCAATCGTTGTCCCGGCTTCAGCGCGCGGCCTGTCGCTGAAACAAAACCAGGCCAGGGGTTTTCCATTCCCGCTCAACAATACCCAGTTGCCTTCATCATCCGAAGGTGGCGTCTCTCCCTCAAGTACAAATACCGGATTTCCCAATCGATAAGCATCCCCACCAATAACCCCTGACACACCGAAGCCGGGTTCAACTAAAGGCTCACTAATCTCATGCAATTCACCAGACAGTTCCCGGAGTGTTACCGCGACTGGATGCAAACTTGAGGTCTCCAGGGATGCTGCAATGTCGATTAACTGCTGCCTGCTCAACGCCGTCGACAGACTATCCATCTGCTTGAGTTTCAAACTACCTTCAGTGAGAGTCCCGGTCTTATCAAAAACCACTGTGCTGGTTCGACCCAGTTTTTCGAGGAATTCTCCCGAAGAAATCAACAACCCCATTTTTCTCGATGCACCGGTCGCAATCGCGTAAGCAATCGGCGTCGCCAGCGACAAGGCGCAGGGACAGGAGACCACAAGCACCGCCAGTGCGATCGCGAAAAAGTTATCAGCCCCCTGGTACCACCAGAAGAACCCACTCGATGCGGCCAGAACCAAAACGACTCCAACAAAATATCTGGCGACCCGGTCAGCGAGGATCGCAAAAGACGGCCTGAAGGATGCAGCGCTTCGATACAATTCTGACAGGTGTGAAATCACCCAGTCGGATTTTGATGCCGACACTCTTCCCTCAACTTCTCCATCAAGGTTAATAGCCCCGGCCAGTAATGCCGATCCGATTTTCTTCAACGCTGGTTCAGATTCACCCGTGAAGGCCGACTCGTCTGCCGTCGTCGTACCCTTTGTCACAATACAGTCTGCTGGTATCACTTCCCCTTTCTCTATCAGGAGCACATCACCAGCTTGTAGCTCTGCCAGGGGTTTCAGTTGACCGGAAAGGGTTCTCGCCAGTTCTGGAAGCAGATGATCGCCCAGCAGCTGTTCGACGTGAAAATTCTGCCTTGCTGCAAGCTCCAGGTATCGGCCGGTTAAAAGAAAGAACGTAAACATGCAGGCGGAATCGAAATAGACTTCCCCGGAACCAAGAACAGTGTGTACTGCGCTCAGCGAAAATGCTGAAATGACGGCGATTGATACAGGCACATCCATGCCCGCTGTCCGGTTACGAATATCTCGCCAGGCACCCTGGTGAAACGGCATCGCACTGTATAAAACTACCGGCAGCGATACCACAAAAGCCGCCCAGCGCATGAGTGCTTCATATTCCGGTTGTATGCCTTCTGTCCCCGCGAGGTAAGACGTGAGGGCAAACATCATGACCTGCATCATCCCAATGCCAGCAACACCAAGTCGCGCCATCAAGACCCTTCGCTGGTCCTGGTACATATCCAGCTCACCCCGGTTTTTTCCCGGTGCCGCCTGGTATCCAAGGGCAGTTAGTCGAGTGAGCGCAGATTCTGCACCGGCCGGCGAAGCAGACGTAAACGACAGCCTTTTTTCCGCGTAGCTGACGTTCACATCCGACACGTCAGGCAGGCCGGACAATTCGCGCTCTATCTTCAGGCAACACCCGGCGCACCGAACATCCGGAACAAGAAAATGTAATCTCGATTCGATACTGGAATGGGCTATGGCCAGATCGTTCATGACGGTCCGAGCTCCAACGTTGAAATTGGCGTCTGCAACCGAGTTCGTAGACGCCAATTATAATCGGTAAACTCTATGTACCAGATACCCGGGAGACTCAATCGTCGAGCGAACTCAGGAGACGAGACCGTGTAGACCCCCTCACCCTGGGATACCAATTGAAACGACATATCCTGCTTCTGATCAGTCACATGGAATAACGACATCTGGACATCGCCACCCGCCTCTTCAATACCAAAGACTGCACCGGTTTCGGTAAGTGCAGCTAACGTTACCTGCACACCAAGTTCCACCGCTTTCGCATCTCTTGCGATACGTTTATTAATTCCCTTCCCTTCCTTGTAGTAGTTATCCACTACCACATCATCGGGCTGATAATTAGCTGATACGAACATGACAATGCCAAACAAAACAGCAGCGAACGGGATAGTGAACACAAACCATACCCAGCCGTATCGATACCATTCCAGGGCAGGCATATCTGAAAGCTCAATCTGTTTTTCATCCTCAGTCATCAATAGGTCTCGGCCCAATATAAGTGCTTTTACTGGACACTCGAAGTTCCCCATCTTCAGTCTGTACTTCAAACCTGATAGGTGTGTTGACCTGCATCAGTAAATCAGGGTTAACCAACAGGTTGACAACGACCTCTCCTATTTGACCTGCCAATACGGGAATGGGTTCATCTGGCGCCAGTCTATAACCAGGTAGGCCCGTGACCTGAACATTATAAATCCGGTCCTGCTTATCCATATTCAACACCTTTAATGTGTAAATATTTTGCACATAGCCGCCGGGAACTTCCTGGAACAACATACCCCGGGACCGCAGAACATCTAGTCCCAGAGGGATTCGTGAGATCAATATAAACGAGAACGCACTGACCATGACGATCATTGCCAGACCGTATCCGATCAGCTTCGGTCGTTTCCAGGTCCAGGCCTTTCCCTCAAGCTGACTCTCGGTTGTGTACCTGATCAGCCCCCTGTCATATTCCATCTTGTCCATGATCGAATCGCAGGCATCAACACATAGCGCGCAGTTAATGCATTCATATTGCAGCCCATCACGAATATCAATTCCGGTCGGGCAGACCTGCACACACATCGTGCAGTCTATACAATCTCCTTTGGTCGTCCCCTCCTCACCACGCTTTCGGGAACCCCGTGGATCGCCGCGCTGTTCATCGTAGGAGACAATCAACGTATCTTTGTCAAACATCGCTGACTGAAACCTGGCGTAGGGGCACATATACATGCAGACCTGTTCACGCATCCAACCCGCGTTGATATAGGTTGCTACTGTAAAGAAACCAACCCAGGAAACGGCTGCCAGTGGCAGGTCAAAATTATGGGTGTCTACAATCAGGCTCCGCATGTCATAAAAGTAACTGACAAACGTAAGCCCTGTTAAAAAAGCAAAGCCCAACCACAAAACATGCTTAAGAGACCGACGCCACACTTTCTCAAAGTTCCAGGACTGCTTATCCAGATTAATGCGCTGATGACGATCCCCCTCGGATACCTGCTCTGCCCACATGAAGATGGCGGTCCATACTGTTTGCGGACAGGTATAACCGCACCAAACGCGCCCCAGTAAAGTTGTTATAAAAAACAGCATGAACGCTGCGATCACCAGAGCCCAGGCTAACAGTGAAAAGTCCTGTGGCCAGAACGTCAGGGAAAAGATATGAAATTTTCTTTCGGGAAGATCAAACAGTACCGATTGACGTCCGCCCCACAGAAGCCAGGGACACCCAAAATAAGCAACAAGCAACGGCCAGCCTGTAAACAGACGAATGTTCTGGAAGAACCCCTCTACGCTTCGCGCATATATTTTCTCACGCTTCTCATAAAGGTTGAGAACCGCCGAATCAGTGCCTTCGGATAGTGATTTTTCCACGAACCAGAATCCTGCCTACTTGTTAGCAGATAAGCTTTTTACGTATCCCGCCAGTATATGGACCTTATCTGATCCGAGACGGCCTTCAAAGCCAGGCATGACGCCATTTCTACCACGCTTGATGACATGTTCAATACGCGCCCTGGAGTTACCGTACAACCATATCTCATTGGTTAGATCTGGTGCGCCGAAAAATTTCTGGCCTTTACCGTCAGCTCCATGGCAAGCAATACAATACATACCGAAGTGAGTTGCGCCGAGGGACGCCAACTCTTCATCCACCTCGCGACCTGCCAGTTGTAAAACATATTCGGTGACTTCGTTAACGTCATCTAACCCGATGATATCTTCCCAGGGCATCATTACGGCATTCCGCCCACCTGCAATGGTAACTTCGATATCCGCGTCCTCAAAACCCCACATCCACTCTTCATCAGCCAGGTTTGGAAAACCAAAACTACCCTCACCCTTCGCGCCGTGACAAACGGAACAGTCGGAGGCGAAGATTCGTCGACCCATTTTTACTGCTGCTGGCGTCTGTACCAGTTCATCAAGCGATAAATCACGATATTGCGCATATAGCGGACCGAAACGTTCGTCCGCCAGTTGCTGGTTTTTCTCCAGTTCTGAAACCTGGCTCCAGCCACCGACTCCTTTGAAGTTACCCAATCCGGGGTAGTAAATGAGATAACCGACAGCAAATACAATGGTGAGAATAAACCACCAGTACCACCATGCCGGCAACGGGTTATCCAACTCCTGGATACCGTCGTAATCGTGGCCAGTTGTTTCACCTGGGTTCGAAATTTTCCTGTTCAACTGCAGCAACAGAAAAAAAGCAATCAGTGAAACCACTGTTCCTGCAATAACAATTAGGCTGAATCCTGTACTCACTGGCCCACCTTTCCCGTTACTTCCGATTCTGTATCGTTTTCATCTTCAAATGGCAGCGCAGCTGCTTTATCGAAATATTGCTTGCGTGAAGGGCCATAGGCCCAGAACACGATGGCAGCAAAGGCCACAAGGCAAAAGATCGTAGACAACCCTCTAAGGTCACCAATCGAGAATTCCATCGTTACCTCCTCTCCTTGATGATCAAACCCAGTTGCTGGAGGTAGACAATCAATGCGTCCGCTTCTGTCTTTCCCTGAACCTGACTCGATGCCGTCTCTATATCAGCGTCCGTGTAGGGAACACCTACGACTCGAAGTGCCTTGAGCTTAAGTGGGGTGATACTCGCATCAACCTCGCTCTCAAACAGCCAGGAGAAACCCGGCATATTGGATTCCGGCACAACGGATCGGGGATCGAACAAATGGGCACGATGCCAATCATCGCTATAGAGACCGCCAACCCGCGCGAGATCTGGCCCTGTTCGCTTGGAGCCGAACAGGAATGGATGGTTGTAAACCAACTCACCCGCCACTGTGTAGTGTCCATAACGTTCCACTTCAGCGCGCAGGGGTCGAATCATCTGTGAATGACATACGTTACAACCTTCACGAATGTAGATATCTCTCCCCTCAAGCTGCAGGGGTGTTAAAGGTTCCAGGCCTTCTATCGGTTCAGTAACAACCCGCTGATTCATCAGGGGGACGATTTCAATGATGCCGCCAAAACTAACGGCGACGACAATCAGGATCACCATCACCCCGATATTTTTTTCGATAAAATCGTTCATGCCGAAGCCTCCACTTTTCGGGAAGTTCCCGGAGCTTCACGCGTCGTCATCCACACGTTGTATGCCATCACCAGCATGCCCGCGAAGAAAATCCCGCCACCGATAAACCGAACTACATACCCGGGGAAGCTTGCCTCGACTGATTCTGCAAAGCTGTAGGTCAGCGTACCGTCATCATTAACCGCCCGCCACATCAGACCCTGCATCAAGCCATTGACCCACATGGAAGCGATATAGAGCACTGTTCCGATGGTTGCCAGCCAGAAGTGGAGGTCTATCAGTTTGGCGCTATGCATCTCACCCTGCTTTTTACCAAACAGGATCGGAATGAGATGGTACATCGCCCCAATCGAGATCATGGCGACCCAACCCAAAGCGCCCGAATGCACGTGCCCAATCGTCCAATCTGTATAGTGAGAGAGAGCGTTTACAGATTTGATCGCCATCATCGGCCCTTCAAAGGTCGACATGCCATAAAAGGACAATGAAACAACCAGAAACTTCAGGATGGGGTCGCGTCGAAGCTTATCCCAGGCGCCCGACAGCGTCATGATTCCGTTGATCATTCCACCCCAGGAAGGCGCCAGAAGGATAATAGACATCACCATACCCAGACTCTGAGCCCAGTCGGGCAGGGTTGTATAGTGAAGGTGATGAGGTCCTGCCCAGACATAAACAGCAATCAGCGCCCAAAAGTGAACCACTGAAAGTCGATAGGAATAAACCGGACGTTCAGCCTGTTTCGGCACAAAGTAGTACATGATGCCAAGGAACCCGGCGGTCAGGAAGAACCCTACCGCGTTGTGCCCATACCACCACTGGACCATCGCATCGACACTTCCGGAGTAGATCGAGTACGACTTCGTCATTGTGACGGGGATAGCCAGGCTGTTAACAATGTGCAGAATTGCCACTGCAATAATAAAGGCAGAGAAAAACCAGTTAGCTACATAGATGTGCTGGGTTTTGCGGCGGATAATGGTACCGAAAAACAAAATGGCATAGGCGACCCAGACAATCGTAATCAAAATGTCGATTGGCCATTCAAGCTCCGCGTATTCTTTTGAAGTGGTGAGGCCCATCGGGAGCGTAATCGCCGCCGAGACAATCACAAGTTGCCACCCCCAGAAAACAAAGGAAGCCAATCCATCGGAGATAAGTTTCGCCTGGCAGGTTCTCTGCACAATATACAAAGACGTGCCCATAAGGGCACACCCGCCAAAGGCGAAGATAACAGCGTTAGTGTGTAGTGGTCGTAGCCGACCAAAATGTAGCCAGGGTAAATCAGTATTCAGAACTGGCCAGGCTAACTGGGCGGCGATGACTACGCCAACCAGCATACCTACAATTCCCCAGACAACGGTCATGATAGAAAACTGCCTTACGACCTTGTAATTGTAGTCTTGCATACTTCTCTCTCGAACCCGTCGCAAATCGTAGCATAGCTGGATCTGCCAAATGCTGACAAGGACCACCTACTGGCTACTGGAATAAAACCCTCCGCTCATAGGGAGAAAGACAATTCGGCTGGCTAATTTCCGAAACGATATCGAAGCTTAAGCAGAAATGATAAATGGCTACCTGAGGCGCCAGCATAGCCTCATGAGTTTGGCAGCATGATCTTCGTTCAGATATTTTGTCACCATTTCAGTGAATATCCTCATTGCTGTCGCTTTAACCCGATGTTTTAGAAACCCAATCGACGATCTTCCAGCTTCCGCTGAATTTCAGCATGGACTTCTCTTGTAATTCTGTACCTGTGAATCAGACTAATTGGAACCAGGTACAACAGCGGAATAAAGACGCCAACCACTATCCCGAGTTTGAATATCAGCCCGTCCGGAACCTCGCCTGGTGCCATGTTAGTCGGGAACTGTATGGCCGTGATAATCAAACCGCCCATGACAATACC
>DUAT01000192.1 GCA_012960755.1 Gammaproteobacteria bacterium | reverse complement strand
ACTGCCTGCCCAAACCAATGACTTCGATATTTCTTGACCGGGATACTTCTACGATCTTGAGAAAAATTGGTTTGAAATTTCTATCCGCCGTGACGAAACCAGAAACGCTTGAAGACCTGATGGATGGGATCGGTCCTCCACCTGGGAAACGAGACCTAAAATCCTATGATAAAAACCTGATCGCTGATAATGAGAACCCATATCGTTAACCAGGGTGCGTCGAATAGCATAGTGAGTAGTTTGATTTCCGAGCTTACTATTTCTTGAAAAAATCGATGACCGTAGCGATAACATAGCTTTGTTGTTCTTCGCTAAGATGAGGTCCTATGGGCAGGCTGAGTAGTTCAGCTGCACTTAACTCTGTGACGGGAAGCGAAAAGTTATCCAACCTCTCACTTTGGTAGGCTTCCGATAGGTGGGGTGGAACGGGGTAGTGGATCATCGTACCAATACCCGACTGACTTAGAACCTCTTGCAGTTTATCTCTGCGCTCTGTCCGAATCGGAAACTGATGCCAGACCGATTGACTTCCCTGCGGTTCGAAGAACATCTTAAGGTTCGAAATTGCTTCAAAGGACTCAACATATCGACGCGCTATTTTTGATCGACGTTCATTCCACTCGTCGAGCCAATCAAGCTTCACCCTTAGTACCGCCGCCTGAACCGAGTCCAAACGCGAGTTGGCGCCTTTAACATCATTACTATATTTCTGTTTCGAACCGTAGTTTCTTAGCAATCGTAATTTATCTGCCACGTCTGCGTCGGAGGTAACTACGGCCCCACCATCTCCTAGTGCTCCAAGGTTTTTCCCCGGGTAGAAACTATAACAACCGACATCCGATGTACTACCAACCGAAATGCCTTGCCATTTCGCACCGTGGGCTTGCGCGCAGTCCTCTATTACCTTCAAACCATGTTCGTCTGCCAGGACTTTAGTTCGGACCACATCCATCGGATGCCCATACAAATGGACCGGTATTATTGCGCAGGTTTTGTCTGAAATGAGCTTTTCAACGATATCCAGGTTTAGATTACAACCGTTCTCATCAGGATCCACAGGGACGCAGGTCGCCCCAACAGCTGAAACCGCGAGCCAGGTGGCAATATAAGTGTTCGCCGGGACGATCACTTCGTCGCCCGACCCAATTCCAAGCGCCGTTAGACCAAGCACTAGTGCATCCAATCCGTTCCCGACACCGACGCAATGGTCGGCACCGCTGTAACTGGCAAAAACCTTTTCGAATTGTTCGACTTCCTCGCCCAGGATGTACCAGCCGGATTCGAGAACCCGCATCACCGCTGTATCTATTGGATCTTTTAGCTCCCGATAGGCCGCTTGAACGTCAAGGAAGGGGACATTCATCGATCAGCGTGCACTGCTTCCAGAAACTCATCGTAGTCTCGATGGTAGGCATCGGCAGAATACCGCTCAGATGCTAATACAAGGCAAACAGCACCAGACGAAAAATTGTCAATAAATCGCCAACACATCGGTGGCATATGCAGACCGTAATAGGATCGGTTGAGTTGAAACGTTTCCTTCATTTCTCCGTTGTCGACATGTATGTCAAAACTTCCGGATATCGCGACAATAAATGTGTGGCAGGTTTTTAGAGCATGACTAGCTCGACTTTCACCACCGGGCACATCATACAAATAGAAGACTCTCTGTATCGCAAAAGGCACATGGTTCTCGCCCTCAATAAAACTCAAATTTCCCCGCCGATCGGGTATTTTAGGCAATTCGATAATTGAAGATTGCGGTAGCTTCATAGCAACAAACCTTTTAGGTCAACTGGGCAACAGTTACATATCATTCGCATCATAATTCGAAGTCACTAATCGTAAAATTCATCAATGACATAGGGGCTTCGTGCCCGGACCTCATCTAGAATTCTCCAAAGGTATTCACCAAGAATTCCTAGCATAATCATTACGGTGCCGAGCATGAAGACCATCACCACCATCAAAGAACCCCAACCGGGCTGCTCTAGTTCGACGAAGAAAGAGGCAATGAAAATAAACACCCCATACAAAAAAGACGCTATTGAGGCGAGCACGCCAAGCAGTGTCATAAGTCTAATAGGAACATAGGAATATGAAACAAACGAATCTAGAAAGTGTTTAAATTTCTTTGCCAACGTCCAACTTGATTTGCCATGTGCTCTTTCCTGCCGATCATAGTGAATTTCTGCATACTCAAAGCCCAGCATGAACACTGCATTTTGAATTTGAGAGTTCTTCTCTTGCGTGTTAACAAGCTCATCTGCCACCTGGCGGTCAATTAGAAAAACATCAAAGCCTGTTCTCGGGTAATTAGGGATAGCAATCGCGCGGAGTAGCAGGTAGTAAACAGATGCGAGCCACTTAGTCAGCGCGCTATCTTCTCGCTTTCTTCGGATTGCATAAACCGCCTTGAAACCTTTGCGCCAGTGTTCCACCATTTCAACAAGCAGCTCAGGTGGGTCTTGTAAGTCTGACGGCAAAACCGTGACGCAGTCGCCCTTCGACTTCACAAGCCCTGCCAGGAATCCGTTGACCGCACCAAAGTTGCGGGTGAAGCTAATTATCTTGATAAACGGATGGTCTTCTTTGTATCGCCTAAGCAAAGCCAAACTGTCGTCCGGCGACCCGTCAACAACAAAAATAAACTCCAACTCAAAGTCGGGAATCTTATCTCGAAGACCAACGATTCTAGGAAAAGATTCTTTGAGATTCTCTTCACTCATGAATACCGTGACGATAATGCTTAGTAGGGGTTTACGTTCGCTCATACGGGTTCCACCACCATGCCGATGTTGGCGAGTAACTCAGGAGGCAACGCCGGTGAGATTTCATTCAGCGCCTGGATAAGCCTGGCGTCGTAGTCCAACATCATCGAGTTTGGTAGCGCCTTCAAGAAAAACCCGGTCTCTTCAACGACTTTCAACCCGGCAGCCTCTACATCGCATCGCAGGGTCTCATGGGAATAAACCCGCTGATGACCGACGACCAGATCGCGGGGGCTTAATGTATCTAATTCTTCGGCAAGACCCATTTTGACCGCCAGTTGCCGATGCAGCGAATTGCTGTTCGGTGCGATCACCACGATCGAGCCGTTTTCACTCAACCAGGATGCCATGCGTGAAAACAACTCGACCGGATCATCGACATGCTCCAGCACATGCAGCGCGAGAACACAGTCGTAGCGTTGATCAGGCTGATAGGTTTCGAACAGAGTTTCAATGATTTTGATGTTACCCGGCAGCGCTTGTACCGCTGTTTCAATCACCTTCGGAGATCCTTCGAGGATTTCAAAGCCAAATCCTTTTCGTGCCAACGCATCACTAATAATGCCGTCGCCATAACCCAGTTCAAGGATATTTTGTTTGTTGGTGACCTTGTCGAAAATCCACTCCAACGTATATTCCTGACACGCTCCTTCAATAAACTTATCGAGGATATCCGCGCTGTGGTAATCCTCTGCGATACGGTCGAGCTTTTTAACGTATTCTTTTTCGTGATCCATCGGCTCATTCCATAGGCACGGCTATTACTAGCCGCTCATCTCAACGTATTTCAACGCTTGCAAGATCTGATCGTTTAAGGCGCCACCGTTCATACCAAGAGACGGGCCCATCAATGTGATGGGTACGGCTTCGATTAACTGAGTATTGACAGCATTGAGGCGAACGTTGTCTAAGTCTGGAAATACTATCTTATTTTTAAGCTCGACAACGGATGAATCAATAACTATGCACTCTCCTAGCGACAACTGTTCAATAAAGGTTTCAATCTCGACAAGGTATTCTTTGTCGCAAACGAAATCCTCATTCGTCCGACAGACGAGGTCCAGATTGTACTCGACGGTAACAAAGGTCGTTGTTTCATCACCTCGCAGGCGGCTTTGGTTCACGAGCCTGAAAAATTGCCCAGTACTGCTGGCATTAAAAATCACTTCACAGTCGACCTTACCCTTCAACTTGAGGAACACTATGAGGTAAGAGCTTTTTTGAAGAGGTGTCACGTCAATACCCGCTATTTGCGCAAGTAAATGCTGAGGAAGTGAACTGCTCAGATTGGCTGTGCGAAAACTGTCATTTATCACCCAACCGGCTCCCCGGGCCTTTATCTTCGAAAGTTCTGGTATCACTACGCAGTCAGAGGCTTCGATTTCCGCCATCAAACGCTTGGATAGCGACCCAACACCACAAGCAACGGGGTGATGGAATCGCGTCGCTCGGATATTTGACTGTCCAACGAATGTACCGAGCAAAGTTTCAGGATAGAACAACGGCGCCCAGAACAGCCGGTGGTTTCTTGCGTGCAGCCGATCTGACTGAAGATTGGTGGCCCTTGTTACAAGCGGCTCTATCAATGTGCGGTGAATTAGCTCGCCATGGTTATCGATCGACGCCTGCTGATAATCAAGTGCGTCAAATTCCGGTGCATTTGCCTTTCCTCGAGGATGGGATACCTCAATGGCACTACATCGTGCCAACTCATCAAGGATCAACTTTCGCTCAGCATCACTGAACACTTCGGGAACGCCTTTAAGTTCATTGGAAATATAATAGTCGTCTATCAAACCATTATTAGTAGCGACCTGTATCTGATCGACCTCTCTGAGCTCAAAGTGCTCATTCAAGACCTTTTTAACAAACGCAGTGAATTTTCCCGCACTGCCCAGTGAGGAAGAATCGTACCGAGCCAGATCAGACTCCTGATTTTGATAGGAGTCCATTTCCAGCAATGTCATACCAAGGTCAAATTCAAAGCCGAGTACTGAATGGGGTGAAAAATGCCCACCAATCATTCCGGGTGGCGAGGCCAGGGCAACCGACCGCCCTTCTCTCACTAACTCGCGGGCAGTCACCAGCGAGGCGATATTCCCGCCAAGTATAATGTGATCAAACGTGTTCAGTTGGCTATCCTAACGTTCATCACAATCTCGGCACCCATCCCTGGCATATCCTCTCCAAGCAGGTATAAGCCATCAAGCATCGCCTGTGTTATCAGGCCGGAATCCAGTAGCGACTGCATCTGGGCATGAGTAAAAGGCTTAATGAAAAACGTTTCACTGGAGAGGATTTCGAAACCGGCGGAACAGACCAGTTCCTCCAATGTTTTGACACTAAACGTGTGATGCTGCTGAAATCGAACCTGTCTGTCCGAGCGTTCTTCCAGACGATTGATTAAGCCCATCTTTTGAGCCAGCACCCGATGCATCGACTGCGAGTTCGGCACGTTGATATGGATCGCACCCCCTTCCGCCAGGAAGCCACGAGCACACTCGAGCAGTGCTAAAGGGTTTTCCAACTCGTGCAGCAAACTACTAATGACAATAAGGTCAAATTTTTCATCAAAGTCAGTCGCGTACTCTAACTTCAACTCATCATTAACAACACTGACCCCTTTAACTGACGGCTCGGATGCAGCGTCAGCAAATTTCAAAGATGGCTCAAAAATGACCAACGCCTTGAAGGTCTTGAAATAATCGTACAGTGGCACAAGGCCGCAACCGACCTCCAGGATGGTTGATGGACCAAGAAGCTCCAGGGTTTCGACCGTTTTCCGATGGCGATATTTGACTAACTCTGCTTCGAACGGGTTATCGAGGTAATCTCGCTCATATTGATCTATGTTGCGCAATGTAAAACCCTGGAGGCAATACGCCTGCACGATGTTTTAGTCAATATACCAAATATCAATCCGGTAAACATAAAACTCTCAAAGCGAACGCTCCCTCCTCTACGTTTGTTACACTAGCCTGAGAAAAATCGAGGACAACGCAGGACCTAGCGTGCAACTTTCGGCATCCAAATTAGACAGCCCGAATCATTCGACAAGAGATGACGTGCCTCTGTTTTTGGGCAGTCAATACAACAGCCTGTACATAAACGAAGGTTACGACGTTTATCAGTTTAAATACGACAGCCCGATTAGAGATAGTCTCATCGCGTTTTTTGGGATCAAGGACACTGTCATGAATAGTCCTTTTTCTGCGCCATACGGCGGTTTTTGGCCATCAAACGAACCGGTCGAATCTTCTACCTATACCGAGATGGCTGTCGCGTTAGTCAACCATGCTCGCAAAGCTCATCTATCTCGCATACAGATCACCTTGCCTCCTGAGTGTTACACCGGCGCTAATACGGCCACCCAGGCTGCCGCTCTTGTTGGGGCTGGGTTTACGATGGAATTTATTGACACCAACCACAGCCTCAGACTTAACGACATAGGATTCGAGAAAGGTCTGCATCGCGGCGCACGCCGAAGTCTACGGCAGGCGACCTCTGCCGGACTGACGTTCATGCATGCACAAACCGACGGCGAGCAAGGTCGAGCCTATGATGTTATACGGAAGAACCGGCAGCAAAAAGGTCGGCCGCTAAAATTGTCACGTGAAGGCCTAAAGAAGGTTGCAAAAATTACTGATGTGGACTACTTCTTGGTCACTCAGTCAAGCGTCGACGTTGCGGGAGCGATCGTGTACAAAATTTCTTCCAGCGTCGTTCAGGTGATTTATTGGGGGAATGACGTGAGCTACAACTCCCTTAACTCCATTCACTTTCTTGCCATGCATCTGTTTGGTTTCTATCAAGAAAACTACGCACTTTTAGATATTGGACCCTCTAGCTCTCTAGGTGTGATCGACGAGGGCCTCGCCAAATTTAAAGAATCTATTGGCTGTCAGGCGACAGAAAAACCTGCGTTTACGATCGATATTGAAAGCGCTGCGTCCTGAGATGAGGGTAACCAGCACTAAAGATGGCCGAGAGATCACCTCGCCGTCGCTTTCTACCCGGGGCTTCCAAGGAAGGAAATCGACCACATTCCCTCACCTTAGAGCTTGGACTACGTTCGTGATCCGTGATCTCGATAATAGCCACGTTAACCTCAAGTAATGAACAATTATCTTTCTGACCTGTTTAGAAGAGAACAAGACAATTTATTTCTGTTAGCTGCTCTGTTGATGCTCGTCCCTTTCGTCTGGTGGTTTCTACTAGGCTGGTCTCCGGGATTACTCATCGATCAACACGATAACCTCTATTCAGGGATCATTTACAAACAACAGTTCATGAAAGTCGATGCCGATTGGCATCGATTCCTGTACTGGCCGCAGTTGTTGGGTGGCGTGAAAGTACATGACGTCACAGGAAGCCTTCCGCTGGTACAGGCACTAATTTTTCTCGGAGCCGGTATCGTGCTGATCAGCAATCTTTCGATATTGATACTACAAGTGATGTTTGGATACTTTTCTGCAAAGCTCGTGACCGGATTGGCTGCAACAGTTTTGGAGTCAGACGACCGGGCTCCCATTGCAGCGTTGATCTTTGTTGGAATTCTATTCGCTTTCCTGCCAGTCCTAGGAGGCCGCCTGACAATTGGGCACCAGGCCATAATACAGGGGCTGTTTGTGTTCCTGTGCATGACGACGCTTGTGCTAAATGAAATGCAGCAGAAACGGTCTTTGATGACGGTGCTACTCTCGGTGCTCGTTCTAAGCAATGTATTTCAGTACAACGGGTTTCAAACGATGTACTACAGCATATTATTCGGCGGGCCAATTACGCTAGCGTTGATTTTGTCTCAACCTGGTTATTCATTTTTTAAGCGTTGCGGCCTGACAGTATTTCCTATTGCCGTGTTTGCCTGCGCAATCGTTTTTAGTATCCCAAAACTCTACGGCCTACTCGACAACGGGCTTGGCGATGATACTAGCCGAGTCGTAGGTCAATCCGTGATTTACAGCTACACGACGGCAAGCGCTGCGGACTGGCTAACATCAATCCCCTGGAGCCCGGAACTCATTCCTGCGAGTCGGCCAGAAAGCCTTCAATATGAGGTGAACTATCCATTCGGAGCTCTTGCACTATTATTGCTATTACCTCGGATTAACAAGCGCTTGCTGGTGGTCTATGCAGGGGTGATGATCTCACTACTTACCGCACTCATCATCAGCATGAATTTCTCGCCGCTATCCACTCTAATGGCTGACAATATTCCGCTATTGCAATCATTTCGAGTCCCAGCAAGAGCTATCCTGCCAGTCCTCATTTTTATTTCTCTGTTGGGAACCAGCGTTCTTATTGTACTCGGCAGGATGCCAGATCAATGGAAGCAGGGGACGTGGAAAGCACCATTAGCGTGCGGACTATTGCTTGTCTTTGGGCTCACGCTACCAACACTGCTCGCCGACCTGATTCTTTTCCTGCTTGTGCTAGCCTTGTTCATCGCCCGCAAATGGGGCCAGCAACATAGGGAAGTTTACTGGCTCACGCTAGCGCTATTCACCGGTTCGGGTATCAACGCTTTCGAAGCCAGAATTAACCCACCAATTGCCGACCCATTCCCTGAGGAAGTCCTCGCGGAATTTCGCGAGACGATACTGCAGCAAGCTCCAACACTTGCCCAACCACTGAATCGAGTTCACACGGATCTACTATTCGACCAACTCGGCCGGAACACCTTGTTTGCACTTGGCTTCTCCTCAGTCACAGGATACTGGTTTGCACCCAGCAGATATGGAAGGCTGTTTTTCGCGTTGAACGACCGAGAGTATTTACCTTCTGCCAGCGTCTACCATAACCACTCCCAATCTCCCGGTTTCTCTCTGATGAACCAGCTTTACAATGTCACCCACATTATTAACATGGTTGGCGACGATTTAGTTGTCACCCCTTTACAGAATACGCTAGGCAAAGCATGGTTTTCCGAAACCTACGAATGGTCGGAAGGTTTTCACGATCTGGCAAGAAACCTAAAAAGCAAAAACACCGAAGTGTTGCGAAAATCTGCTGTACTCATCTCGAGCGATTCAGCGACGGTACCTCTCGCAGGCCAGACATTAAACTGTAGCGCCGCCAAAGTAGACGAAGTCGTTGATAGGGACATCCCTGTTCCCTTGACTATCAAGGTCACATCGGCAGGAACATGTCTGCTCACAATAGCCATGAACTATACAGACCTACTCCAAGCGACAAATCAGGCAGGTAAACCACTGGTAATGTTGCCGACTTATGGCGCTCTCTCGGGTGTAATCGTGCCAGAGGGCACCTCAACGATAACCGTTGATGCCGTGCCCAAATATTTCTATGGAATTGAACTCTCCTATTTGGTGGCACTAGTGATGCTGATTGCCATTACTTATCTGACTTCTCGGGGCACGATAAGAAAGCCACGCTTATTCGAGTAACAACTGCCTGCCCAAACCAATGACTTCGATATTTCTTGACCGGGATACTTCTACGAT
>DUAT01000191.1:3217-9247 GCA_012960755.1 Gammaproteobacteria bacterium | reverse complement strand
GCAAGGAATTTTGCTACTGGGCATTGGTATTGCAATCCAGATTGACTCACGCAAATCATCTATAGAAGAATGAAACCACTCACCAAGTCCTTGGCTCTCAAAAGGATATAGCGCATTAACCTCTGAGCACACGGTACATAGAGCGCCTCTCTACGCAACAGCGTAACCCACGCTATCCCAACCGCTTCACCAAATCCTCCGCCCTTAAATGCGTATACTTGCCTGTGCCAATGTAAACATAGGATATTGAAATGAGCGTTACGGTTATTGTGTCACTCAAGGTAAGCGATTTTGATGCGTGGAAAGCCACGTTTGATGGTCACGCATCTGCGCGGGAGGCGGCGGGCATCAACGCTAGCGCCTACAGAAATCTCGATGACGAGGGCAACGCTGTTGCGATTGGAACTGCACCATCGAAAGAAGCGTTCATCGCTTTTTTTTCGGCGCCCGAAATGAAAGAAGTGCAGGCGAAGGCCGGGGTACTGGGGCCTCCAGAGGTTACGTTCCTAGAAAAAGCCTAAGGCGCTGTGATTCCCGATCCCCCGCCCACGCTCACATGCCTGTTAGATTCCCTTGAGCCGTCGGGGTATTATGGAAGTATGAATTCCGATAATTCGGGTTACGTGGAATTGAGGAGAATCAAGTACCCTGCGGCGTAGGCGCTAGTCACAACATTGAGATCGATATGAAACGATATCTGACTCTTTCCCTTCTTTTGCTGCCAATTATGCCTGTTCACGCTACTGGCAGTCTCTATGGAGTTGATTTTTTCGGAAAGCCATTCTCTTCAGAAAGATTAGCTGATTACATGGCGCTCATCGAGGCATCAACGCATTATGAATATGTCGCTTTAGCGATGGCGTCAGATAACGCATTCGGTGGTGGGCAGGACGCTAACCTGAAAGACGCTGAAGTAGAGGCGATTCGCGGTTGTCAAAAAGTATCGATAAGGCCAGATACGTGCAGGGTAGTTGATGTAAACGGCGAGTCTGATTTTATCAAGGACTGGAAATACGACATTTCAAAGCCCTCTTTCGGAAACGATCTGAACCTATCAGACTTCCAAAAGAAATATAAAGAATGGGCTAAACCGGCAATTGATCATGGCAAAGACGTGGCACTTGCTTGCCATTTCTCTGGGGGTAAACGATCTGTCGTTACCGGAGAAAACTGTTACGTGCAGTGGGGCGACAGTATCCCAGACGTAAAACATAAGGTACTTTATTCTTGCAAGCAGAAGTACCAGCAGGTTTGCGAGATTGTTGATGTCAACCTACAGTCTTTAAATAATCAGCCGTCTAATGACTCATTCACATCAAAAAATGAAAAACCCAAACCTGACTCTGACTACAAACTCATTGCCACTGGAACAGGCTTCACAGTAAATAAATACTACGTTGTCACTGCAGAACATGTACTTGACGATTGCAATGCGGTAAGCATTCGACATGGCAATCAAGAGATAGATGCTCAAACAGTCGCTAGAGATGTTTCAAACGACTTAGGGTTGATTCGGCTACAAAAGCCCATTGGAAATACAGCAAAGTTAAGAGGCGGCAAGCGGATACGCCTTGGCGAAATGGTGGTGAACTATGGCTATCCTCTGTTTGGCCAATTGTCTACCAGTGCAACCATCACAGAAGGAAATGTAAATAACTTGTCTGGTGCCGGAAACGACTCAACAGTGTTTCAATTTGATGCCCCAACTCAACCCGGCAATAGTGGTGGGCCGCTACTGGATAGTTCAGGAAATGTAGTAGGTGTTGCAATCAAAATACTCAGTAAGAAATACGCTGATGCAACAGGACACATTGCACAGAACGTTAACTTTGCCGTTAAGTCCAACATTGTTGAGAATTTCTTGCAGTCAAACAAAATACCGTATGAAAAAGCAGACTCCACAGAAGAGCTCAAACTACCAGACATCGCAGAAAAAGCAGAAACGTTTACGGTGTTAGTGGGATGTTGGGAATGAAGAAAGTCATTTACATTCTCTTGACGATATTTTTGTGCTTGATGTTGTTATTTATCTTGTATGCGGTTGTCGCCGTGCCAACATGGGTACAGTACATTTTCCTAATTGCGGGGACCGTTGGAGGATATTTTTTAGGACAGCACTGGTGGAGAGTCGTATACATTCAACGTCGTCATTGGTACTTTGGGATGAAGAAGCGCAGCAGAAATCTATCGACCATATCCTAGGCGTCATATCTACAGTGTTAGTGGGGTGTTGGGAGTAAGAGAATGGACAAAGCCTTTCAAATCGTAGAAGACACAAACGCACTACTAGACGAAACAGACAAACTCAAAGACCAGTGGTTTGCCTCCAAAGATTCAATTGAATCAGCCAAGCAGATGAGAATCACTGCACAAGGCTGCATCGACTCAATGGAGGCCACTCAGAAGGCGTTATCCAACTGTGTGATTCAGTTATTCAATATGACCAGACCACCAGAGGTTGAATTGGCCAAGACCAAAGGGTTGGTTAAGACGATGGGATTGGATAAGTTACTGGATAAGGTTGAATCAAAATAAGAGAACGCCTCTTTACGCAACGGCGTGTACCTTCACTGATACCTAACAGACAGGAGCAGGGTTATTTACGCTCGCACCTGCACGCCCACACATCCCTCTCCATGATCACCTTTCCCCTATGACGGGAATCCTTGCTCAACGCTAGCCAATTTGCCCCACACCCAAGTGAGGGTTATGCTTGTCAGTAGCCCGAAGTGTACCCCGTCAGCGCCAGTTGGACAGTTTAAGGTGATTGTCTAAGAGAGAGTTTTTGTTCATCGTTAACCGAAGAGGATTAATGATGAATACCAAGAATCGAACACAAAAAGACAGTGCTGAGAAAACGGTCCGTGGCATATGTTTTTTTACCGATGGGAATTATTCTCATTTAAGACTAATCAAGACAATCTCACTTTACCACCATAAATAAAGGATTTCTGGATGTTTTGCCCTCCTTATTCCCTCAGTCCCCCAGACTTCTTGATTGCCCGGTCATTATTAGACTTTAAGTAATGGTAATCTAACGTGACTGCAATCAATACAGGTGTAAAGGGGATATGAAACGCATTGTCCAGATTTCTACAGTCACCTTGTCTTTATTTCTCGCCGGCTGCGCTTCTGTTTATCAGGAGAATAGATATCTCCCCTCTCCTGTTGCCCAGACTGTCGCGAAGTCCTACCAGGAGAAAATCCAGTCCGCAGCCCATTGGGATGTGATGGCCCAAAACGAGGCATCCGAGATAGCCAGCGCTATTCCATCAGGAGGGTCTGTAGGGTTTGGAGATACGGCCCAACGTTCAGACTTTGGAAAAGCTTACAAGAAGATGTTGACATCCCATCTTATCGGGAACGGAGTGACGGTACTGGACGAAGGAGGGAGGTACGACCTTACCTACGAAGTTCAAGTAGTCAAACACAAGAGTCGAGACGAACTTCCATTGCCTGCCGGAATTTTCTCCTTGGCTGCTGGAGTTACGTACATCATTGGACAGGCTGCGGCACGATGGACCCATCCGGAACTTCTGGTCATCCCGTTCTCAATTGCTGGCGACCTATTTCTCGCCAATAATCGGGATTCATCATCTTCGAACACCGAGGTTCTTATAACGACTGAACTTAGAAAAAAGAATGAGATTGTCCAGTCGAGTACCCGCGTCTATTATTTCAATAAAGCTGATAAATCTCTGTACGATGCGCCCGGCAAACGTTTCAAAATCACAAACCAGAACTAGGGGAAAAGCGCATGATTAATGTACTGAATACCCCGCGTCTTTTCTCGCTTTCATTGGTGCTAGTGACAGCGGTTACAACACTGACCGCCTGCCAAACCAGTTATGTGAACGAGCCGGTAAAGGACGTAGACATGATTAGCGTCAGTCACGTAGCGGCGGAAAAGATGATTTCCCAAAGTAAGGGGCGTTTAAAACCGGGCAACATAGTAGTGGCAAGTTTTGCCAATATTGACGACCTTGAAAAATCATCAACATTTGGTCGGATTGTGGCTCAGCAAATAGCCTCTGTCTTTTCCAGAAAAGGGTACAAGATTGTTGAAATGCTGTTGAGAGATACGGTTTATATCGGCACTAATGAAGGCGAGTTTCTCCTATCTCGCGAACTGAGCAAGATTGGCGATGAACACGATGCCGAGGCCGTAATCGTAGGCACTTACGCAGTCGGGTCAAAGAAAGTGTACGTTACCTCCAAAGTAGTGCGCGCGAAAGACAGCGTCGTTCTCGCAGCTGAGGATTTTGTACTCCCTCTTGGCCCAGATTTGCGGACCTTGGTGAAAAAATGAACGCTACTACAGGAACGTGGCATACACGTCCATCAGTAATAGGTCTGTTTGACTCTTGCTACTGATAGCAAAATCTTACCCTATTACGAGAGACTCTTCCAGAACGCCTTAAGAAAGGACAGTCGACCTTAAGAGACTGGTCATAAAGAACGTTATAGCCGCTGGGATATTGGATGTACGTCCGTCTCGGATAACTCTGACGCGTGGAGACATCTCCATTGTTTCCCAGGAACCCGACTTTTAAATATAAAGGAGTGTTGGGCTTATCCCTCCAGACGTGATACGTGTTTCCTTGCTTGTACGCGACATCCCAGAATTCTTGGTAGCGAAGTACAAACCAGTACTGACGTTTCCAGGCGCATCCTCCTCGCAGCGGAAAAACAAATTTGCGCCAACGCTCGCCGTGTCTCATCACCGGGTTAATCATACTCTGAGGCAGGACTTCCCATACCTCCCAATACCTTGGGGAGCGATAACGACTATTGGCGCGGATATATGACAACGTGTTGTGCGATGGCCAAGTCACTCCACCGGGGTGGTTCCAACCAAAGACCGTTCTAAATTTATTCACTTACATCGAATAACCTGACCTCCTGCTGGCAGTGAGGTTTTCAGGTTATCCCGGTGTTTGAAATTCCCCGCCGGTAGGTGGACAGGGCATATATATAAATGACTGCCGTAGAAGGGGGTGGGTCGAAGCGGCGGCTGTTAACCCACTGAGATACTTCACCCCAATCGCCTTACCAAATCCTCCGCTCTCAGATGCGTATAGCGCATCAGCACACGCGGGTCTTTATGTCCTGTAATGGTGGCGACCTCTACGGAATCTGATCCTTTAGCGTATATTGATGAAAAAACCATTTAAATATTAGGAGAAAACAATGACCTTAGTTGAGACTATCCTGCAGGCGTGGGACAAAACAATGGAGACTAAAGACCCAGAACATCTTGGTGCATATCTTGCTGATGACTTTGAATTTATGGATTCAAATGATGAAAAAGATTCAAGATCGGAGACTTTAGATTGGTCGGCAAAAGGTGGTCTACGTATCGGCGACTTCAAAACAATTTATGAAGACGACAAAGTTATGTGCGCAACGCATAGTGTCACGGATGAGAGCGCTGGCCCATCAACCGTTATGGTTTTTGCGAAACACGAATATGGAAAGGCAACATTTTGGACAATTTTGCGGGCGTTTGACCAAAGTTAAATTGAGACCCTTCGCCCTCAGTTGCCTACTCCTGCTAAATCACAATGACCCGCATACTTATTCTGTTGGCTAGGTTGTTTTTGGTGGGCTAAAGGGATTCTAGAAAACAACTGATAGGTGCTTTCGCGAACTTGTTTTGATTCAGGAGGGGAGTATGAGAAAACTAGTTAGTGTCATAGCAATCTTTACCTTATCGATTTTCCTCGTTTCTTGTGGAGGCGGTAGTAGCAGTAGCGGAGTATCGGTAAACCTGACTGGAAGTTGGTCAGGGTCATGGCGTTCCTCTACTGGTCAAACCGGGGCGCTAACCGCATCCTTTACCCAGTCCGGCGCGACATTTAGTGGGCCTGCGACAATCTACAACTCCAACTGTTTTGGATACGAGTATGCAACTGGTACTTTGAGCGGCTCAACCGTAAAGATTGGTATATCCAGCAACGCGATAATCTTTAATGGGTCTGTTTCAGGATCGACTATATCGGGGAATTATTACGTCTATACCACCGCCTG
>DUAT01000191.1:0-3084 GCA_012960755.1 Gammaproteobacteria bacterium | reverse complement strand
AGCAGAAACGTTTACGGTGTTAGTGGGATGTTGGGGATGAAAGCGCTCAGCGTAGCGCGTAATATTGAATTCAGGAGATACAGAGTTAACTTTGAGTTACTTGATTCCTAAAAAGCCAATGGTGTTAGGAAGATGTTAGAAATAGGATGCGCGGAGTACGAGTTGATCTCCAGTGCAGGAGAGTAATATGAAGTATTCATCCCTTATCTTCGCCTTTGGCATAACTGGGCTAGCCTTCCAAACGGCTTCTGTTGCTCAAGCCCAGTACATTATTTGTGACAATCAGTTAGTTAATGTTAACGGCAATTGGATTGGCGCATGGCGCGATTCCGGGTTGTGTGACCAGATAGAAGAACCCGAAGTTTGTGAACAGGGCGCAGATGAATCGGATGGAAACTTAGGTGAGTGTGATACTAGTCCGGTAGACACCACTGAGAGCGCTACGGACAGTGCGGACGATGCGAATACCTTTAACTGTCGATTGTTCAATTCGGGTTACGTAGAGGTTATGCCTCGTTTTGATCGCGCCATCATTTGTGCGGCTACCCAGACTGTAATGACGGGCAGTAGAGATGAAGGAGGTGCTGGAAACACCTACTCTCCTGATTACCATCATTTCAATTATTGCTTGGCAGCGGAAGGTTTCTCAGGAGCGGAGCGCCATAGAATCATTGAATGGTGGCCTCCGACACCTGCAAGGAGTCCGATTGAAGCGGCGATGTTGATGAAGCAGCGGGCTAATCGTGAATTGACGGCTATGAAAGTCTGCAGCCAACTTGGTGTTAATGAAGGAGATTATGATCCACCGTGGAATACCTGTTGTTAATTGAGCGAACTCGAAGTTGCCGCAAGGGACATAAAAAAGCAGAAACGTTTACGGTGTTAGTCGGGAGTTGGGAGTGAGTGAATTATGAATATGAAAAACCTGGCCATCTGCCTCACCCTTGCCGTTCTTCTTGGAAGTACAGGGATGAGTTGGGGTGCTGACTACGAAAAGGGACATACAGTCAGTATGTCTGTAGTGACGACTGGGTGGCCATTTAACCCAATCTTCCCAAGAACGGATACCTCTCCGTACTCCTTTGGGTGATTTTTATACGTCTTACCCCATTCTCAGCACTGGATCCTAGTTCTAATTGAGTCTATGTTAAATTCAATGGTCACACTAAATTTAACAATCGAGAAAACTATGATTTTTATGTGCACCTACCAAGTTGACCGTGACAAACAGGCCGACACTCAAGCCTTTTTCGCAAATATGACTGAGGAGCAAATTGCTGGAGAACACCCCGCTGGAGTGACACAAATTGGTCGATGGCATGACATTCCAAATGGTAACGGTTGGATAGTGGTCGAATCCGACAATCAAGAAGCGTTAACCTCATGGATTATGGGCTGGTCAGGGCAGGCCACTTTTCCAACTGTAACGCCAGTAGTAGACGATGGCACAGCTAGGAAATTGGTCAAAGCAATGCTTGCATCACAGCAAGGCTGACATACGGCTTTTGATGAGATTCTACTGTCGTTTTTATAGTTGTTGATTCCAGTTGAATCATTTGTGTACGTACAGGATGTACCGACCGGTTATACATGTTGCACCAATCGCTTGGTACATCTTGTACGTAGAGTTTTTATAAACCAACCCTGATCCCCCTTCCTCAACACTCAAGAAGGTACGAGTCTATACGCACCTTAGAGCAGAGGATTTGGTGGGGAGGTTGGGATGAATGAGGGGTTAACTTTGGCCATAACCCATACCACCTCCACTAATCATCTCCAACTCAAAATCCGTCAGATCACCATCTTGTCCAAGGAAGTCTGCATGGGCATAGACCTCATCTGAAGTGATGCTGTATCCGTGAGTCTTAGCAAGGGTGGCAATGCCATCACCAAGACCTGAGCCGTTAGTCATGTTGTTCTCCAGTCAAAACGGGCGGAAAGCAACTACCTACAAGTCGGCTATTTTGCTCTAGTGATCTTGCGAGGGGACGAGATGGTAGACCGTGTGCCTCTGCTTGGAACCAGATATCAGATACCGCATTACTTTCGTGCCGAAGTCAGAAAACGTGGGCGAATATTCTGCTTTCCAACTAGTCTCTTGATAAATCTTCTGGTGATTCTTCAGACCCTCAGGAGTGGGGTAGATTTCCACGATAACGTAATAAACATAACCTGCCTGGGGAGGGCTTCTAGTAATCGAAAGACTAACGAGATTGTTTTCGTTATCTGGTCCCAGCGGATGTGTTTCTTTAATCCAATTAGCCCATTTTTCTGTCGCTCGATCCACTTCGTCTATTTTTTCGACCGGTACCTTAAAGACG
The DNA here is from genome assembly GCA_012960755.1 of Gammaproteobacteria bacterium. The sequence goes on along the minus strand of DUAT01000191.1, from coordinate 763 downwards.
CCACCCCAATTTGTCCGGGGAAGACTATCGCCAGCGTGCACTTGTGCGAATGCAGAAAAAACGAGGCACCAAATTGATACGAGAAATGTTCTCATGTTTTAGCTCCATCGAAGTTGGTTCGATAAGCATACGCCTGTCGTGGTGGTGGCTCAACTTAAGAATGTGATGGGGGTTACATAAAGAAAAGCCCCGTGTGAACGGGGCTGTCTATTAACCGGAAAAGACCGGTGGGGGTGGTCTTTGGTCTAATTGCGGGCACTAGTTCCTAACGAGCTGAGAGTAAAAATCAGCTACCATGAATTTACCGCCACTGCGGCGTATTGCATCTGGACAGGTACCTCCACAGAGCATTACGCCCAGCCTGCCATTAAAGTTCCTGATGTGCGGTCCACCAGACACCTGATCTAACTCCTTCTCTGTCATCTGTTTTTGCTTAGTCATCTTTAATCTCCTTGAATATGTATTTGGCTGGTCAATTCCAGTGAGGTCACTGTTAATAGGGTTTAAACACTCAGAGTATGTCTATAGCCTCTTCCACTGCTGGCACTGGATAAGGGCAATCAGGTGTCCTTTTTCCATCAGGACAGGTTTTCTTATGCTCTTTTTCTGCTTTGCGCTTTGCACGTTTTTCCTCGCGTTCTTCTTTCCGCGTATGTCCCCCTGATATCTGAGTCAGTTGTCCCAGGGTCAGTTCAGTGTTGTTGCTCATGTTTCTCTCCTTGAATATGTATTTGGCTGGTCAATTCCAGTAAAGCCATTGTTA
>DUAT01000190.1:3610-9346 GCA_012960755.1 Gammaproteobacteria bacterium | reverse complement strand
TTCCACTCTTTCATAAAACAAGCAGGCAACCGATCTGATTCGATACTCAGACTTTCGCTCGAAAAGTCCTGTTATAATTCCTATCCTCCATTGTTTTGGTTTTAGTTGCTTGCGGCTGTGAATCAACGTTAACCGAACTATCGTCTTTCTTGACCATACAACGTACCCAAGAATCAGATACATTACTAAAGCTTCAACAACGGGGCGGAGTAATTACCCAGGGTAAAGTACCGGAGTAAACGCACCAAATTCCCAGTCTGACTGGGACCATTCTCTGGCGGAAAACTGCCTTCCCCAACATTTATTCCAAGCATGCCTTATGAAGATACTTTGGCAATCTAGAAAAAATGCGCTTTATACTTCCTATTCTCTAGATGCCTGAACAAGGAAACTTATGCCTCCTAAATTGCTAGTCCTGGTGTTTCTCTACTGCAGTTTTTCTCAGGCTGAAGCCGCGGAACAATGGCTCTACCTCTTCTTTCCAGCAGACAATGATGTCCAACAAAGCTTCGTCCGGATAAATAACCGGAGCAACGAAGCCGGTACGCTCACCATTACGGGTATCGATGACGAGGGTGTCACTTCACCAAACACCGTCACGTTATCCTTTGCAGCAGGGCAATCAAGAAACTTCAACTCCGAGGACCTCGAGAACGGCAATGTTAGTAAAGGGCTGACGGGTGGACTTGGTGACGGTTCTGGAAACTGGCGATTAAAATTCGAATCGAAACTGGATCTCGATGTGTCAGGTCTGTTCAGGAACTCGATCGGGTTCGTGAATATAGTACACACCTCAGCAGACGATGTGCGAGATACCTCCCACGAGGTCTATTTCTTCAACCCCGGTTCCAACCAGAATCAGGTGAGTCGATTGAGGGTGGTGAACCTGTCCTCTTCGAACACTACGTTTGAGGTGAGCGCCATTGATGATGATGGAGATACTGGAGGGCCCATCACGTTCACCGTTCCCGGAAATGAGGCGTTCGAAGTGAGCGCCGCGGAACTGGAATCAGGTGGCGCTGGTTTAACCGGTTCATTGGGTGACGGGTCAGGTAAATGGCGCATGACGGTCACCAGTTCTCAATCTGCCAAGGTGCTGAGTTTGCTTGAAGATCCCGATGGCAACATCTCAAACCTGTCGACCGCCATAGTTCCAGAGAATGAGCAGCACCTGATTAACTATATGCTTCCGGATGACGCCAGCCAGCAGGGATTTATCCGCTTTATCAACAACAGTAATAGCGCCGCCACAGTGACAATCCAGGGTATTGATGAAGCAGGTACCACTGAACGCATCACACTTGCGATGGGCGCAAATGAAGCCGCGCATCTGAACTCGGGTGACATTGAGAACGGCAACCCAAGTAAGGGGTTGAATGGCTCTCTGGGTGATGGCGCAGGCGCCTGGCGACTTGTCGTGACGGCTGACCAGGATATCGATGTCGTGGGGCTCTTTCGCACCAATGATGGTTTCGTCAACATCGTCCACAACAACACGAACTTCGTTGCCGCGACGACACACTTTGTACCGTTCTTTAATCCTGCCTCCAATCCTGATCAGGTGAGTACGCTTCGTCTGAACAACCCAGGAAACACCGCTAATACTTTTACGATTTCGGGTACTGATGATGATGGCGATCCGGGAGCAGGTAGCTTCGAAGTCACCCTGTCTGATAATACGTCACAAACGGTCACCTCAGCCTCGTTAGAAGGGAGTTGGGGCGATGGTGACGGTAAATGGCGGGTTGATATCGCCTCGACGCAGGACTCCTATGTCCAAAGTTTATTGACTGCGCCGGGGGACTTGCTTTCCAATCTCAGTAATTTTCTGCCGCTACCGGGTAGCGAAACGGATGCTCGCACAGAAAGCTGGATGATCAATAATTCGGAGACATCGACGACGATCGTTGATAACGATGGCGATCCTGCGCTGGTGAACGTCCAGATTGTCACGGAGACGACGTTTAACAGTCAAGCGGTAGTTCAGGTGAACGCCACCGGGGTGCCTAACTACAACCATGAACTGACTCAGGCCGAAGTCGATTGGCTCAACAACAGGCCCAATACCGGGTCAGATTTTCGCGGAACGGGTGGCCGTACAACCGCTGAGGCCGGTCCTGTCGCCTTCGGAGCGGACATAAACTACGACAGTAACAAGAGTTGCGTGGAAGGAGAAGGGCAGGGTTACTGGCCACCTGGCCCGGTCTGTCCTCTGGATGTTGAGCATCAGGTTTACTTTCCTGATAACCCGACTGCTGCTTCCAGTGAGTGCGTATTGTCACTTGATACCGTGGGGCTTTGGGTTAACGGTGTCTCTGTTTATGGGTACAGCGATGGGATGAGTTACAACATGGAAGACGTTTGGACGAATCTCGCGCCGGCGTTTGAGGTCTACGATATTGACGTCTGTCATGGCCATGCTGCAAACAACGACTACCATCATCACAGCTATCCACATTGTCTCGCCGAACAACTTGGCGATACTGGCACCGACCATTCACCGGTGTATGGCTTTGCGCAGGATGGATACCCAATTTATGGGCCCTGGCAAAGCAACGGTGCGTTGGCTGAATCCTGCTGGTTAGTAAGAGATTACTCGGCGTCAACCAGTGCGGGCGGTTGTGAGGACGGAACTCGATCCTGCCAGCTGGCTGACAATGCGGATCTGGCGCAGGGGGTGGTTTCGGTCAGTTCTGGCCCTAGCCTGACGGAGAATGTCACGTCAGCCTCAGGCAATCCAATACTTACTGAAAGCGGCGTCTACTTCGAAGACTATTATTATTCTTCGGATTGCACAGCACAAGGAGACGCGTTTCTTGACCAGTACAACGGGCATGACACCGAAGACGGTCGCGGCTACCACTATCATGGGACGGTCATCGATGATTCAGAAAACCAGACACTCGGCATTGATTACTATCCAAGATTTCCATACTTCCTTGGTCCATCCATCTATGGTGCCGTAGATACCGACGGCACCGACTGGCGTTGTACAGGGCAAAGTGGTGGGGGCGATAGTGGTCCGGGTGAAGGTGGACCGCCCGGGATGGGGCCGCCCACCTAGTATGCGGATACTCCTCTTACTGTTCTGTATTTGCGTCCTGTCAGTCGCCACTGCAGAAGATAAATCAACATTGGATCACAAGGTGGATCACCCTGTGATGCACCAGGCGCAATTGCCTGTTCCAGAGGGCGTGCCAGTACCCCGCCTGGGTATGCAATTGAGTCGCGACGCGGAAGATGGATTCAACCTGCATGTTGAGCTAAGAAATTTCCAGATGGAGTCGCCGGCGTTCATGCAATCAGCGGTTGAAGACAGAGTGCGCGGTCATGCGCATTTGTATCTTAACGGGGTCAAGTTAACCCGCCTCTATGCGCAGGATCTGCATTTGCCAGGTCGTCTTTTCCGGCCAGGGATAAACTCCCTGCAGATCTCCATCAACGATCATGATCATGCGGTCTTGGCCTTAGATAACGAACCGATCCAGGCAACGATACTGATGGATCCGGGTCGTGAACCCTTCCAGATGAGCCATTACTCCAGCTCGCCGATCGAACTCTGAGACACCTTCAATGGTAACCTCTTACGCAAGTCAACGTGGCAGCAGTCGGCGGCCTGCGGTACACAGAGCACTATGAACGAAAATAACAAACAACCACTTGGAATTACGGAATTGGTGTTGCGTGATGCACACCAATCACTCTTTGCTACCCGCATGCGTATTGATGACATGCTACCCATTGCAGAGAAGCTGGATGACGCTGGCTTCTGGTCATTGGAGAGTTGGGGTGGTGCAACCTTTGATGCCTGTATTCGTTATCTGGGGGAAGATCCCTGGGAGCGGATACGTGAGCTTAAGAACGCGATGCCCAAGACCCCGCAACAGATGCTGTTTCGCGGTCAGAATATCCTCGACTATCGCCACTACGCAGACGACATTGTCGATAAATTCGTGGAACGTGCCGCGGTCAACGGAGTCGATGTTTTCCGTGTTTTCGATGCCATGAACGATCCTCGAAATCTGGAGTGTGCCATCGAAGCCGTTCGCAAACAGGGCAAACACGCACGGGGCACTCTGTCTTATACACTGAGTCCGGTGCATGACATAGATACTCTGGAAAAAATGCGCTTTATACTTCCTTTCTCACAGATTATTGGCGGGAATTCCATTTGATTGCTCACGTGACGATGTGCCATGGGTGCGTTAAGCCCAGGTTGATCTGTACGGTAAAGGTTGGCACCAGATAGCGATGGAGTTAAGGAAATGAAGATTGCATTATTTGCGGTGATGCTGATGATGGCTGTTGTCATGACAGGATGGTGGTTTAGCCGACCGAGCCCTATAGAGGTCACCTCTTCAACCGATTACCTTCTTGACTGGTCGCAGCGTGGGACGATTGCCACCCCTTTGGGCACGGTGACAGGGCTTGGAAACGGCGAATCTCTGGCTTTTCTTGGGTTGCCCTACGCTCGCCCACCGATCGGTGAGCGGCGTTTCAAACGGCCAGAGCCCGCAGGCTCTTGGGATGGCATTCTGGATGCAACAGGTTTTCCTAACATCTGTATTCAGGATGAGCCACCGGCGTTACTCGGCGACGTGGACAGATTTGTGCGAACGGAAGACTGCTTGTACCTAAATATCTTCACATCGTCGACGGAGGATAAAGAGCGTCCGGTGTTGGTGTGGATACATGGCGGCTCGTTCACGGGTGGTTCTGCCAATGACTATGACGGCTCTATCCTGGCGGAGCAGGGTGATGTCGTTGTTGTGGCGATCAATTACCGATTGGGCATGCTCGGGTTTCTCGATCTTTCGGGTTATGGCGAAGAGTTTGCTGGCTCAGCATCTAACGGCATAAGTGATCAGATTCAGGCGCTAAGATGGGTGCGCGATAATATCGGCGCCTTTGGTGGAGATAAAGACAATGTCACCCTCGTTGGCGAATCTGCGGGCGGTCAATCTGTTATGGCGATTATGGCAGCATCGTCTGCCGACGGGCTTTACCACAAAGCCATTGAACACAGCGGTGGAGCGGTCAATTCGCGCGCAGTTGATGCCCGAGCACTATTAGCGAAACAACTCGGAGTGGATGAAGAAGCGTTGCTTGACACATTGAAGACATTGTCGCCCGATGCATTGCTTGCGGCACAGAACGCGATCCCCTGGGGTGGTGGTGGCCGCATTGATGGCACTGTTGTCACTCGCAGCGTGAAGGACGCCATCATTGATCGGGGGCCCAAGGGCGTGCCGCTGATTGCCGGTAGCAACCGTGACGAGGGGACGCTGTTTTCATATTTGATCCCCTGGTATTTTTATGGACCGGTCGGTGAGGCCGTCGCAGAAAATATTTTAGAGAACATGGATGGCAAACAATATCTTGAATCCCTTAAATCGACATACCCTGAAGACAACCGTACACAAATTTTTGAGCGTGTGTGGACAGATTTATTAGTTCGTGGCGGCGCCAACGCGGCCGCTAGGGTGAGTGCCGCCGGTCCAGGCGGTTGGTTGTATCGTTTTGACCTGCCGGTACAACGTTTACCTGGGGTGGGTGCGACGCATGGTGCTGAAATCGCTTTTACCTTTAACCAGTTTGCGCGCGAGTTACCGGAAACCGCATTTTGGTACGATCGTAATGACGTAGCAGTGCGTCAATTGGCGAACGATTGGTCAAACACCATCATTCAATTTGCGAAAACCGGAGACCCAAACGGTGCTGGGCTGCCGGCATGGC
>DUAT01000190.1:0-3511 GCA_012960755.1 Gammaproteobacteria bacterium | reverse complement strand
AGAATCGTCTTCCTCCGAATACGTGACATCGACAACGCGCTAAATCGTGCACAATTGCCGAGTTTTTTTAGAAACTTGGCTATTCAGACATTGACCATCCTCTACCGAAAAACTACCCCACGGACTTCTTTTCGCAAAAAACCCCAATCAAGGTACTTTTGAAATCCGGGATGAATGCGGTTTAAAATTACTATTCTCTTGCCCGCTTGAATGTTAACAAAGCCAGCTGTGTTGAGCTATTTTCTACGCGCCATAGGAGAAGGAATAAAGTAATTCCAACCACTTCGATTGAGATTTTTCTGGTCCCCTACCGAGTCATCAACACCTTCCACAATCGTGACGGCCCGAATGCTTCAACAAAGTAATGGATGGTTCCTGCATATTTTCTAACTTCTTCCAAAGCAGTCACTTTTGCGCCTAGAGCAGCAAACAGTAGACTTGTGCCCCCGGTCCACGCTCCGGCCCCTAGAAGAGTGCGTCCTTGTAGATCCAGCTCCAGGCCGAAGTCGTCGCTGAAATCGGCGATGAAATTAATATGGCAATCACCCATTTGGCCGTCAAAATTGAAATTTCACAAAATTGTGATGGTGCCCCCACCTAAATTTAATAGACAGATCACGCTGGAAGTTAGGGTCAGTATATCCCTCAGATTCTGCCTCCTAAAACCCTGGTAGCGTCGTCACCTTTTCATAGCACGAAGCTTATCGTCAACCTACTTTGTAGGAGTCAGTATTCGCAATGACGGCTGAACTCCAGTAGCTAGCGCTGATTCAGCCTCGGCGACGATAAGTGCTACGAAAAGGTCAGGATTTTTTTTACTAAGCGCCACAAACTTTGCCAAATACTCACGCCATTTTTGCGCACCACCTTTTTGGTCAGAAAACGCGAGCAATAGTGAACCAGCATTAAAAAGTGCAACGGGGTCATCGGGTAATATTTCAATTCCCTCCAGAGCAACCTGTAGTGCATATTCTTGTCTGCCTTCATCCATAAGTTTCCTAATGAAGAACTGATTCGCCTTTAAATGTAATGCAGTGCCTGAAATTGGCCTTGGTTCTCTCTGCGACTGGCTCAGTAAACGATAGGATGTCTCGTAATCTTGCCGATTGAAAGCGTCCAATCCGTTTGCGTATGCGGCCGCTTTGAAAGCCATTTCCTCAAACTCAGTTCCTCGATACCTGTGCGTCATGCGCGCAGTAAGCTCTCTCACTAGTTTAGTGTCATGGTTATTGATCAGCAGTATTTCCGCGTTAACCGCGGATTGTGGCGTACGTATCTCCAAAAAGTCGTCACCCGCTTGGGTCGCCCATTCCCCTTGTATCGAGGCCTTCTTGACAAACACAGCGGCGGATGCCCCAATAAACACTAACGTCCAATTGTTCTTTTTTCGCAAAGTAGGCAATAAGCTTGTCTGGTCCAGGCTAACTAACCACAAATTGCAACCAAAGGTCATTGATTTTTGAGTAGGACCTCTAATTATCGTATTGGAGAACTGTATATACTCCTGATACCAAGACTTGTAAGGAAAATAACGACTATCGATCATCACTTTCTGGTTAGGCCAAAGTTTCCACATTAAATAACCGCCTTCATTGTAACTATTACAAATCTTGTGGTCGCTTAAATTTTTGCCGATAAACTCCACTTCGGTCTTTGGCATTGCAGAAGACTGATCGAAACTAAAAATTTGAACATCGGCGGGATTTCGAACTCGGTCTTGAACTAAGTGCGCGGACAGACCAACCATAATAGAAATAGATACCCATTGGGTAATGTGAGTTTTTTTGCCTCCCGCCAAAACCATCGATTGCCATGTCGGACTTTGTGCCAACAAATATTGCAGGGAGAACGCCATAATGATCATATAAAAGTAGCTCATGCGCCCAACATTAATGTAGAACCCCAAAAAGACAGCGGTCACCAGAAGCAGCGCGAAATCAGGCTTTCGCCGAACAACCTGCTCGATCAGGAATGGTAGGGTCAACAGTAGCGCGAAACATAGATATAAAGGCAAGAATAACCGCTTTAGTTCGGGTCCAAAAGCGCCCTTATAAGCGGTAACAGTGGAAAGTTCTTGCATGTTGGCCTCGAAGAGACGCCTAACCAACTGCAGTGGGTAGTCGATGCCGTAAGGCGTGCAACATAGCGCAACCAAAGTCAGCCCTGCTGAGATCGCGATATGTTTGAACAGATCCTTTGGTAAGGCTGCAGGAGATCGAAACAAATGATTGGCTAATTCTCCGGCCAAGGCGGTCCCTAGAAAGGCCATGCCTATAAAAAAAGCACCATGGCTGTTAACCCAAAACAATGTGATTACAGGAAACAAATAGCATAATTTAATGTTTCGCGGTTCAACCTTCAGCTTAAAGTACGTGGCGACGGTTAGAACAAAAAACCCAAAACTCAGCAACTCAGGTTTGAGCAATCCGCCAGTAGAGTGTGCTCCTAGGTAACACACAAGGTATCCGAGCCAGACAAGGGGGCTTACCGTTGCGTCATCGTTTTTCCCCGCCCAATAAAGCGCGGCCATGGGTAAAAGCATCACAAAATATCGCAGCACAAATAAACCTGGTATACCCGCGATCGAGTGAATTAAATACAGCAGAACCTCACCAATCCATGCGCAATAAATTACGACGTTCGCGGCTGGCGTCCAACTAAAAATACTGTGATCAGGAATCAGGGTACCGTACTCGATCATGTATTTTCCATAGACCATCTGCCACCAAAGATCGCCGTCAGTGGGTGGGAAAGAACTAATGCTAAGAATCGCTAAAATGATGACCGCAGCAGCCACATAGTTTGCGGTAGACGTGGACTTTAGCTGCATTTTCGTTCCCTCACATATTGTTTGTTGGCAGGATTGGTTGGGTCCTGATCACTTAGATCTTACTTTTTTTTTCGTTTCCTGGAGATTAAAACTTGCGGGAGCAACAGATTTCTGAAAGTTTAGCTTTCGCCGAAGAGGTCTGACAAGAACTGTTTAGCCATCGCCGAGGTTCATCAAACGTCGTTCAGTTTTCAGTTCGTTCCCCCGCTGGCGGCGCATTAACTCGGCATCCCCCAGACAATCGCCGTTTGAGGCTGTGAGATTTGGGTAAACCGTACCCAGATGCTATGGGATTTCTGATGGCAACTGTCTCAGCCAATACCTGGGAAATGACATAAACAATCAGATTTCAAGCCCACCAGGACTACGCTCAGATAGAGGAACAAATGCGCCGACTGGTGAAGAATGAGTGTTGGTACTTTTGAAGAAGTTGGTTTGTTTGTACTTTCCCCGCTTGAGTGAACATTGTAGTCTCAGTTCACGCAAGTAATCTTAGCGGGTTTATCCGGGGAATATACATTTAGACGTATAAATAGTGCTGATTTGCCTGAACTGGCGAAACTATATGCTGTTTGCTTTAGCGATACACCCAGCGTAGATGATCTTAGGTACAAATTTTCAACAGAATCATTTGGTGCTGCCTACATAGGTTATCTGGCGAGTTCACCTCAGGGTCAAATA
>DUAT01000189.1 GCA_012960755.1 Gammaproteobacteria bacterium | reverse complement strand
CCTTATGTGATCGAGAATCTTTTGGATTATGTCTGGGTCAGTGATGTCGGCGATGACACGCATAGTTCCGCCACACAAAGGGCATTGGGTAATATCAAGCCGATCGCGGCCCGTTCAAAGACTCTCTTGAGTCGTTGAGCCCAGGATAGAGGTGCAATAAGTTCGTCCTGACCCGCAACTTCCTCAACCGATTTAATTTACTTCGCTGGAATTATACAGGTAAGACCTTGAACAGACATGCACAAAAGCACGTCACTAGATATTGCCAAAGCCTTCCGAGAAATCAGCGGCGTATTTCTCTATCCATTCCCTGGCGGCCTGCTCGCCATCTATGTCCCGGCCATCTTCTCGATAAACCTGTCTCTTATAGTGCTCGATCTGGCAAACCTGTTCGACCATGCGTGACTTAAACGCTTCCTGCGGTTCGCTGAAACGGATACCAATTTCGTAACCATTTGCCGCTGCCCGGCACCAGACCACAATACCTTGTCCGACGTAGGGCGGCTTGACCAGCGGAATATTGATGGTAATTGGCATGCCGACTTCTATGCTGTATTCCACCTCACAACACAAACCGCCATGGCTCAAATTCTGCAAACTGGTAAGGTGCAGCTTTTCCGAGCCACCCGCATTGATCTGAATGGGGATATCTGAAGGATGCCGTACAAATTCTCTCATAGTGCACGCAGCCTGCGTCAGTATGGCGAGACGGCCTCATCACACGATCCTGCCAGAAAGGTATGACCAGGTCCATTGCAATAAGTATAACGCCTTTGCTCAAAGAGTCGTAGGAATTCTGCAACCAAACCATAGCCTTTTTTGCTTGTCCTGTGCGAATTACTAACACCGCATGAAAACAACAGGCTATATAAGGTCAGATCAAATGATAAAATAACATCATGCCTGAAATTATTGATCTGCTCATTCATTTAATCATCACTTTCATCAAACTTCTGAAGCCAGGAGGAGTGAAAGTGGTGATGGCTGAAACGATAGCAATGAAACAACAGCTCATCGTCATAAACCGTGCTAGGAAGAGATCGCCAAGACTTGCTACTCGAGATCGATTTCTGTTTGGCTTGTTAACGATGTTAATAGGTCAACGTCGCCTTCAAAAGATTACAGTCATCATAAAACCAGCCACCCTATTGGCCGTCCATAAAGCTCTGGTGAAACGAAAATATAACAAGTTGTATTCGAATAAGACGAAAAAAGTCCCTGGCAGGAAATCACAAGACCAGGTTTTGATTGATCTTGTCATCGAAATGAAAAGACGCAATCCATCGTTCGGTTATGGCCGGATTTCAATGCAAATACTCGAAGCTTTCGGAACTAAAACCAGTCGCTTCGCTGTCGGTAGAATATTGCGTAAATACATACACACCTTGCCTTCAGGCGATGGTCCATCTTGGTTAACATTCATCGGTCATGTGAAAGATAGCCTATGGTCGGTAGATCTGTTTCGATGTGAATCCGCGACCTTGAAATCTCACTGGGTGATGGTCGTCATTGATCAATTTACGCGGAGGATTGTCGGCTTTGCAGTGCAAGCTGGTGATTGCGATGGCATTGCCTATTGTCGAATGTTTAACCAGATAACTGGCGGTAATCCTATGCCAAAATATTTGAGTTCTGACAATGATCCGTTGTTTCTCTTTCATCGTTGGAAGGCGAATTTGCGTATCCTTGAAATAGGTGAATTGAAATCTGTTCCTGGCACGCCGACATCACATCCATTCATTGAACGTGTTATCGGCACGACCAGAAAAGAATACTTGGACTATCTCATCTTTTTCAATGATCGTGATTTACAGAAAAAACTTGATCATTTTCAAAATTATTACAATGATCATCGTTGCCATTCTTCTCTCGGGATGAAAACGCCTAAAATGATGGCGATGGGAAATGCTACTCACAAGAATATTGCTTCACTTGATGAGTATCGGTGGAAATCACATTGCAATGACTTGTACCAATTGCCGGTCGCAGTCTAATTATTGGAAATCGCACAGGACAAGCGTAAGAAGAGAACATTGATAGACCCAGGGAGCAAATGTTGACCACAGGGTAGCCCACTGATAGCCTAGGGACTCATTCATACACCCTGCCATACGACTTCTAGTGGCTCTCAGCGGGTTGGACGAATTCCACCCATAGCTACCAATAAAAACAACCCTCTTTCATTGTTTATTTGCTGTAACCTGGACACACGGTAAGAAAGCGACACACACCGAAGGACCATGAGCATGGGATTCGACTGGACTATCAAGCGGTGCCAGGGGATAGGACCGGGACCGACGCCCGCGAGCACTCGCGCGCGTGATGAGGATCGAGCAGTATGAAGTGGACCACCGCAGCGGCGTTGCTGGTGATGTGGGGATTTGCAACGCCTGGAAGCGCCCAGCAGCAGGATCTGATGGGACTGCCGTCAATACCCACGCGCGTCTCGATTGGTTTCCTGCTGCTCGACATGAACTCGATCAACGAAAGAGAGGAGACCTTCGAGTTCGAGGCCATCCTCACCTTGCGCTGGAACGATCCGCGCCAGGCCTTCGATCCGGTGCAGGCCGGGGTCGAGCGCAAGGAGTTCCAGGGCAACTACCAGTTCACCGAGGTGTACACGGGCTGGTGGCCCCAGATCATCATCGGGAACGGCGCGGAGGCCACCGATGTCGATGCTCAGTTGCTTCAGATCGAACCCGATGGTTCGATGACCTACATTGAAGAGTTTCACGCCGAGGTCGAGGCGCCGCTGAATCTGAGAGCATTCCCCTTCGATCAGCAGCGCCTCAGGCTTTACCTTCAAGTGCTCGGTCACGACTCGGACGAGGTTCAACTCCTCTCGGATCCGAGCAGAAGCGGCATCTCGACTCAACTCCTGAACATCGCGGGCTGGAGTATCGAGGGCGTCCATTCCGAGATCGTGGAAACGAAACTATTTCGGGACCATCGCATCAGCCAGTTCGTGGGCCTGCTCCATGTATCGCGCCAACCCTTCCATCTGGTCGCGCTCGTGATTATCCCGCTAACGTTGCTCGTAATGTTGACCTGGTCGGTCTTCTGGATGGACGACGAGTCGCTGTCGGACCGCATCAACATCTCGTTCATCGGAGTCCTCGCGGTCGTCGCCTACCAGTTCATCGTTCAGGATGCGATGCCCGCGATCTCCTACTTCACACTGATGGATGCATTTCTGATTTCGACGCTCGCGATCGTGGGCCTGAGTGTGGCCATCAACCTGATTGTCGACAAACTCAACCGGGCAAATCGGCGCAAACTCGGAGATCGCGTCGACCATACCTGCCGCTGGGTGTTCCCTCTCGGTTTTGTCGCCCTGAACGGCGTTTTCGTGCTGGTGTTTCTGTGAGCGTCTGAAATTGCCGATCCAACCGGACCATGCTGTTCTGGTCAGGATACGAAATGGCGGGATCTCGCCTTCTATTTTTGGGCTGCAACAGTGATTCTTCCGCCAAATCGGTTGATCGAACTTCTCAGGGCAGCGGCAAATAACAGGGGTTTTAGAGCGTGTCCAGTGCGAATTGTTATTTTTCAAATATGTGTGGCGGAACTATGCGTGTCATCGCCGACATCACTGACCCAGACATAATCCAAAAGATTCTCGATCACATAAGGGGGCCGCCCAGGTCGCAACCACCACCAATTAAACGTGCGACAGCTATCCGATCCTAAAACACGCCTGGATAAACAAGCCAAATCATCTCTGCCCGACCTTTAAATCGCCTAAGTGATCAACCCCACCGCATGCAAGCCAGCGGAATCAGATTAGCATTCGTCTTTGAAGACAATAACATCTAGTTCATCATCGTTGTTTTGGGAATGATCGCGCAAGTGTTCATGTTCCCAATCAGGGTCATTTTCCATATCGTTTGCACATTTAGTAAAAAATGCTGCCATGCGTATAAGGTATTCTGGCGTAGATTGGAAGGTGACTTCAGTAAGTTCTGATAAATTTTCTTTGTCACTGGTTGTATATCCGAAGCACTTCATGATTTTCAATTTTTCCATCTAAGTATCGGGGCATTGATTTGGGTCATTCTGACAACCGGGCATAAATGGATCAATCAAGCAGGGGTTTAATAGCAGTGGAAATTCCGGAATTTTGAATCCTTTCCCCTTTAAAACACTTTGGCTTTATTCGTTAAATTTCTAATCTTTCCCTTACCTTTATGGCTTCGGGTGCCGTCCTTGTTCACAACAGCTTTACCTTTCGGCGTTTTTACATGTGCGTGTTGCTGCTGATCCGGAACGTGTGGGTTGTCAATTCTAACAGTTATACCACCACCAAGATTTGTTGTTTGACCTGACTTGGCAAGCCCGTAGGGATCGTTCCAGAATAACGGATTTTGTCCCACGTAACCATAAGCATGATTCAACCATTCCCCGGCCGAACCACTTTCTTCAAGAATGTCCATGCTGATGCCAATTCGAAATTGTGGATCACTGTAGTCACGTAGGACGCCGATTGGATCGCTTTGAATAAATCGTCCAAGACTGGGGTCATAGTCCCGAAAATAGTTATAACTCAATCCACTTTCAGCATCCGCATATTGCCCAGGAAACCTCATCGGCATCTGGATCCCTTCGGTACCGATGGTGACATCTCCAAACGGTGTCTGTTCCATCGTCCAAACAACGCTTTGTTGATCATTTGTCAGCTTGTTGGGTGTTCCCAAGTGATCGTTGTGAACAAAATACAATGCTAACAAAGTAAATCCGACACACACTATTACAGGCTCGCATTGTGAAGAGATTTTGCACGAGTTTTATCGTAAATCTCTTACGGAATTTTGGGCTCGGTAAAGTGTGTGTCGTAAATTTCAGATGTTTGATGAGTGTCTAACCTGACGCATCACCAACCCCGTATGGTCAAAAAATGCCTCGCGTAGATATGGCGTTGTACTGCTATGATTCGGGTCACTTGGTTGCTTGGTTGTTCTTTCCGCCGAAAATCGGATTCTCAAGACTCAACTCAAAACGCCATTGTTGCTCACTGATCCGCAGAGAATCACCCTGGCAGAAATCGGTCATCAATTTGGCCGTAAAGCGCTCGAAGATGTGGCCAGTGCTGCGAAACCCGAAACCATTCTTGGTTGGTATCGAAAGCTAATTGCACGTAAGTTTGATGGGTATGCCGCATGAGCTTTTTGACCATACAGGGCCGTGGAAGAGCAAACCGCTCGAGCTAAAGGACAGAACCATTGGAGATTGAAAAGATCACTATGCAATTAGATAGCGAAAAAAACAGTCCTTCAGATAACCCTGGATTTTGCATTAAACATCCAGAGTGAAATTGATATCAGCAGCCATTTTACGAGGAACATGAGGCAAGCCCAGGTTAAGTTGGTTTGAGGATCCGTTAGTATCATGGGCGTTGTCATCAGTAATATTAGGCAGATGCAATAGATGATCAAGCTGGTAGTGATGTATCTGATCAGCCTCCAGAAGTTAACCTGTTGATTGTTTTCTTCTATGGTACTCAAGGCCAGGAAAAACACAGGCATCACGGCAACACCCATAATAATCAAAACTACCGCCGGGCCAAATGACATGGGGTCGTTCAGGTTCATCACCCAACGCAGGTAGGGGTAGGCAATAACTAACAGGAACACGATGGTTGCCAGGTTTACGGTTCTGAGGATTCTCTTTTTTGTCTTGCTCGTGGACCCTTTTTCTTTTTGTCCGTAGGCGAAAAAGACAGTGTTCAAAGCCACCATCAAACCATAAGCAAAGGATGCGAGGCGCAATAACCCGGCCCATATGCCAAGGCCTTCGGCGTCCAGATAAATATATCCCACCAGATAGTCAACGAAACTGACTGCAGCAAGGAACAGTGCCGTGAAGATCAACAGTCGATTGTCCACAAAATACTGTAGATTAACGGCTTGCGAGTGAGCCAGTGCTTTTAAGGTGTTTAGCGGATCCAGGCGACCGGGGTCAGTCCGCTGCACATAAATACCGATGGCGAAAAACAACACGATGGTAGGGATTAGCTGGTGTAACACAATGGTCGGCGCTCCCTCCTCACTGCCAATAAAAGTGCCAGTCAAAGTGCTGCCAAATATACTGTTGACGTAGGCTAGTGTCAGGATTATCAGCAGGGATAACTGCGCAACTGCGTGGATGATACCGAGTGCTTTAAATCGGTGTGCAGACATTAAGGCGAAATCAAAGATAAGCGCTGACATCGGTAAACACAGTGCCAACAACAACATTTCAGCAAGACTCAGCGGGTTTTTGTCAGAAAATGTCGCGATCATGAATATTGTCATGGCGGCGATCGATAGCAGCAGCCTCGTTTTCAGAATCCGTGTGGTACCTGTCGAATCGTTTTCAATATGGTACTTGACCACGGTTCTGGACGAGCCAAACTGTTGAGCAGATATGAGTACCCCATAGATACTCAAGACGAAGAAGTAGTGTCCAATTGTTGCCAAATCGTACAAGCGATAGACCAATGCGGTAATCGCGAGACCCTGCACCCGGTTGATGTTCGATACCGCAAGTTGCAGGTACGCAGAATTGGTTAGACTCGGTTTCAATACGACAGAAACCAGGCCAATTGTTCACCGCACACTTGAGTAGTCATGGCGACGATTCAACTGATTGTACCGAATAGATGAAACCGTTAGATGTGTTGGCATAGCTTCGAGCCGATTCGCACGCCTCGTTGGCGACCACACTCCATGGATCATTTAGTGCAGAGAAAAACAATAGTTTTGCATTGCCATAACATACCGGGAGTTCGTCTTGTGCGACAAACCCGGCGTAGTGAAAATCAACGTTGTTGGCGGATAGTGTTTCAACCATATCGGCTCTGTCAAGTCAGTCTCCAATCAACAGTATCTTGATACCCGGGTGCTGTCCATGAATTTCCCAAAATCACTTCTGTGGAGAAATTGATCTTTTTCTTTGCTGTAAACTGACCCGATAGGATGGTGTCAATTTCTTCTGCTGCCCAGGGTTACGGAAGCTATTGAAACATCTTGGCCTGGATGCACGATAGGAAATTCTGTTACATTGGCGTTCAAAAGAAAGGGTGGCTAATTCGACTTATACTCCAGTGAGCTGAGAGTATCCGACCGTAAAGGGGAGTATCGCAAATGGCTCGTTCGGGTAAGGTCGACCTTTGGGGTCGACGTAAGCTAACTGTCCTCTTAGATGTCTGCTTTTTCCGCATGTGACGCTGTAGCGACAGCAAACCAACCAGATAAGACATTTTTTTCATCAGGCTCTGTCGTAACTTAGGAAAGGATTACGAAGCATGCAAAAATTTGTACAATTTATTGGAAAGATACTGCAACTTATTCCAGCAAAGTACCGAAGACTGCACCGAGCGGCTGTTTTCTCAAGCCATTTTATGCCTCAGAGATATGACTATGTTAAAACGAAAGGTGGTTATTTTCTGTACCTGAATCTAAGTCACGCAGCAGACATAATAAGGATTTGGGGATTATGGGAGCCGGATGTTACGAGCTTTTTGACCCAATATTTGGTGAATGGAATGACTTTTGTTGATGTAGGTGCCCACCGTGGGACGTACACAATGTTAGCTGCATCTTTAGTTGGGAGTGACGGAGCGGTTATCGCAATTGAGCCGTATGCTGAACACCAATTGTGCCTGCAAAAAGGCGCAAAAAAGAACCAATTTTCTAATGTGCATATCGTTAATGCTGCGGCAGGGGATAAAGAAGGTACTGTAAAAATAACTTCCGCGTCTCCACACATAGATGAATTTGGAGATCTGGATGTGGATCTAGTTTCGATTGATAGCCTGGTCGAGAGAGCGGATCTGGTCAAAATTGATACTGATGGAAATGAACTACAGGTCATTTTAGGTATGAAAAAAGTGCTAAGGGCTGGATGTATAGTGGTAATCGAATACTCCTCGTTCGACTATCAAGATTGGGAGGGTATATATAGTGAAATCACCAGAGTCCTACAGTCCTATGGCTATGACGCGTTCGTGTTGGATTTTTATGGACAGAAGATTCCAGTAGATCAGTTTTCTGGAAGTAAGGGTGATCGGCATGTACTCTACGAAAGAACAGGAAAGACCCCGGCGATAGTTAACCGCTCTTGAAGCGATATCAAGAGCGGGTTATATCTCAGTGCCACCATCGCCGGAAAGAACAGTGCTTTACTGAGTTGTTATCAGAGGAAACTGATTCGGACCGTGAGAAATAGGTAAACATGCGTTTAATAGTTCCAATCCCTACCGAGCCTGATTTCTCTTCAATATAATCAGCTGCTTCCGCAGGGCAAGATTCTCAGCAGACAGATAAGCGACAACATCAAGCTTCCGGCAGAGCCATTTGTGGAGTTTCTGGATGAAAAACAACATCACCAAACATTAATCTGGAAACATCTGAAACTTAATGGTATCAACACGTACGAATATTTGCGAAGGATAGCCGTTAAGCCAGGCGTTAACAGCCTATGAGAACTCTGGTAAAAATTGGAATACTGATAGAATTTGTCCTTGGTTTTACAATGATATTTTTTTGTGGATTCTTGGTTTGATCTTGAGTCCAGTGTCTCTAGGAAATGTTGTAACAGGGCGGCAGCCTGATCATATCGTGCTGCTACTATTAGTGTTTTTAGGCGGTTTTGGGCTATGGGGGGTATGTCAGCTTACTATTAAATTAGTGTTGCCATCTTTTCATATTAAGGATGCAAGACGAATTAAATTCTTTCTAATAGGAACTATAAACCACATTTTTCCATGCGAAGATTTCCAGGCCGAACAGGTCGATTTTGACCTGTTAACTCAGGCGCGTTTTAGGATTGAATGGCAGCGAAATCACCCTTTCGCTGCTAGTATCGAACGCGTAGATCGATTGCGGACGATCGAGATGCGTACCTTGATACTATGCCTCGTCTTTTGTCGTTTAATCATTTCTCGCTGTTCCAGTAGTTGCGAACGTAATATTACCCTCGCTGTTATCCGTCCTTAACGGATGGATCTCTTGGTATTCAGGCGAGTCATACCAGCCTCTTAACGCCTCCATATCTGGGAATTTCAATACTACTGACAGATGCTCAGCATCACCCTCAACGGCAACTGAGTTCATATCGACAAGGACGTACTCCCCTCCGTGGTCGCGTATCGTCTTAGTTACAAGGTCTCGATACTTCTCGAATCCTTCTGCATTAGTGACTTTTAAGTTTCCTAGAAGATAAGCAGCCATGTAGCCTCCTTTTTCTTTACCTATTTGTTAGCCACCTTGAACCTTACAGACTAATTCGGAGAATAAGAACTATAAACCACATTTTTCCAAAGTAAAGTAATGGGGTCGGAGGAAAGTGCCGGAGTAAATCTTGTTAATCGTCTGTCGGGGTGGGAGAGTCACCGGTTATTTCCTCGAACTGTTGTCTGAAT
>DUAT01000188.1 GCA_012960755.1 Gammaproteobacteria bacterium | reverse complement strand
AATTGCATTGCCGGGTAGCTACGTTCGGACAGGATAACCGCTGAAAGCATCTAAGCGGGAAGCCCCCCTCAAGATTAGTTCTCACTGGGAACTTGATTCCCCTAAAGAGCCGTCGAAGACTACGACGTTGATAGGCTGGGTGTGTAAGCGCTGCGAGGCGTTGAGCTAACCAGTACTAATTGCTCGTGAGGCTTGATCATATAACTTGAACATTCTAATAAGATTGTGACGTTATATAGGATAAGACCTTGAAATAGTCAGTAACATTAATTTGATACTGCACGCGTATTGAATATGGATGTGTTTACATTCCTTTATCATTTTCTATCTTTTCTTTCTCATAAGACCTTAACGGTTTTGTTAGAAAGAAGAATTCGTTGTTCCTGGTGATGCCAGCAGCAACAAAACAGTTTGCCTGATGAACATAGCAAGTTGGTACCACCTGATCCCATCTCGAACTCAGTAGTGAAACGACTTTGCGCCGATGGTAGTGTGGGGGTTCCCATGTGAGAGTAGGACATTGTCAGGCATTTAATAAGAAATCCTCGCCACGTAGTGGCGGGGATTTTTGTTGGCTTCTACTATTCCACCCTCACACCTCGGCGGCCCCACGGGAACCATGTGAAGTAGGACGAGTCCACTGCGCGTCCAGGTGACACAGAACATCACGCTCACCTCCAATTTCCAGTACAATTACAAACCGTCGCCGACCCTGGATACGAAGTCAGTTTTCATTCCGGGTTTGCGAATGCGCCTGGTATTTTTAGAGAACAAAAATGCGCCAGTCTGTTTTAACAAAGACGTTATCCCCCGCTTGGCTATGCCTGTTGTTGCTTACGCCGTTCTGCAATGCAGAAATCGAAGCCGAGGATCAGCAGAGCCAACCCTCACGTTCTGATTATTCAGTGTCTACGGGTCTCGTCGACTCAGTGCCGGATGTTCGCGAAGAGAAAAGTAAGTTCAAACTCGGTTCTGAGAATCTTGTCGTCGTGCCCGTCCCCGTTTCCAACCCAACCTTTGGCAGCGGGCTGGTTGTGGCAGGAGCATATTACTATCCACAGTCCGAGGAGCAGAAAAAAGCTCAACCGCCGTCGTTCACCGGGGTGGGAGGTGGTTACACAGACAATGAGAGCTACGCTATCGGTGTGATGCAACAGAACTACTGGGATGAGGATCGATGGCGATTTACCGCAGCTGGTGGCTACGGCGACTTTAAACTTGAACTTGTGGATCCCGATCCTTCGCAGGAGGGAAACCTGGCTTATTGGCTGATTAGCGGCTATTTTGCACAGGTCACGCTTTCACGCAGGGTTATGGAAAGTTCGTGGTACCTTGGCGGGCTTGTTCGCTATCTGGATATCTCGCAGGATTTAGACCTCAACCTGGACCTTCCGGATTACAACGTTGAATCACAAATCCAATCTCCTTCACTGGGTCTGACAATCGAGTACGACACCCGTGACAATACGACGAACGCATACAATGGCCTGCGATTCGACAGCAAGATTCTGATCAGTGGTCAGTCTGGCCGAAATGTCTCAAAGTATGAACAATACTATCTGCGACTGCGTGGCTATCATCAACTCGTAAGCCCGCTGGTGGTTGCCTGGGATGTAAACGGTTGCACCAAGTCGGGTGAGATGCCCCTATGGGATACCTGTCGATTGGATCTTCGTGGTTTTCCGGTAACCAGGTACCTGAGCAAGAAATCCTTGTCCGCACAGGTTGAAGCCCGTTGGAACGTCTACAAGCGCTGGGGGTTGGTTGCATTCGCCGGGGGCGGGATCATTGGAAACGATACCACCGAGAAGTTTGATGATGATGTGATTCCAAGCTATGGGGTTGGGTTACGCTTCATGGTCATGAAATCCCAGAGGATCAATATCCGGCTGGACTATGCTCGATCCGATGACAATGACGCCTGGTATCTCGGGGTTACCGAATATTTCTGATCTGTCACTGCCTTTGGATACAGGAAATCATCTCTATTCCAGTCTATCTATGCGTGTTGATTTACAATTTACTGGAGCTTCTACACCGATTCGATTGGCCCATTCAGTATTTACTCGTTACCAGTCACTAACGGAAGACTTGCATCGCTGGCCCATTCACTCATCGAACCATCGTAGACGGCAACATTTTCGTGGCCAATCAGGTTTAGCGCCAGGGCATCGATAGTGGCGGAAATACCGCCACCGCAGTAGGCGATCACCTGCGGTTTTGCGAGCACGCCTTTCTGTGTAAACAAGGTGGCTAAATCATCAGCAGATTTGAAGCAGCCATCATTTAACACTTCATCATAGTAAACGTTCTTGCTGTTTTCGATATGACCTTTTCTGCCGTAGTTCATGTCGGCTTCACCGGAATAAACGCCGGGTGAGAGTGCGTTTATCGTACAGGTTTCAGCATCACTGACGGATGCCAATACTTTGGCTTTATCTGCCCAGCGGTTAGCATCAAATTTTACCTGGAAGTCTCCTTCTGAAATGGGAGTACTGTCAATGGAGACAGACAGCTCTTCGGCTTTCCACTTTGCGAATCCGCCGTCGAGTACGGCAACATTTTCGTGACCGCTGGATTTCAGCATCCACCAGGCCCGGGTGGCCCACATCATGTGACCGGTGCTATAGAAAACTACCCTTGAGCCATTGCTGATCCCGGCTTTGCGAAATGCTGACTGCAGCTGATCAATCGAAGGCAGGGTAAAACCGAAGCCACTGCTGGTATCAGCAAGATCCTTCATCAGGTCAAGAAAATGAGCGCCCGGGATGTGTTCCTTCTGGTAGTCATCCCGTCCAGAAATGGCCTTGTACCCGGGAGGGTTCGGAACCAATGATACAGTGGCGTCGAAGATGGCTACATTTGCATCCCCCTTCACCCGGTTGAGTTCTTCCGTGCTGATCAGGTATTCAGGGTGTTTGTAAGCCATTTGGTTCAATTCTCGTCATTGGTGGGTTCGGTGAGTTTACTGGTAAAACCTTTGAAGATTCTACAGACAAGGGGATTCAGTGAGTCATTTTTATCTGCCAAAGAACTTAGGCTTCCTCTTACCCAAAAAAGCACTGATTCCCTCCGCCTTATCTTCAGTTTGCACCAGCGCTCCCTGGGCGAACTTTTCCATTGCCAATGCTGATTCTTTGCTGCCTTCCATACCCTGGTGGACCATGGCCTTCATAAATTGTGGGACGAAGGGTGCGAACGAAGCAAGGTGCTCTGCCATTTTGTCAATTTCCGTCAGCAGATCCTTGGATTCAACAATCCGGGTTACCAATCCAATCTGAATGGCCCGCTCGGCATCGATGGGGTTTCCCATCAGGAGCATCTCCATTCCCCAACCCCGGCCAACAATTCTTGGTAGTCGTGCCGTTGCACCGCCGCCGGGAATGATCCCGAGTTTTCCCTCGGGGGTCGCGAAACGACTGGATGGCGTACAGACCCGTAAATCACACCCAAGCGCAATTTCCAGGCCGCCGCCCATGCAAATACCATCAATCGCGGCAATGGTGGGCTTGGGTGTATTTTCCAACTGTTGTGCAAGACCCTGAATAATAGGCTCCATCGCTTTTCTGAGATCACGATCGGCCACTTCGTTGAGATCAGATCCTGATGCGAATGCCTTGCCCCCGGCACCGGTAATCGCAATAACACGAATGTCCTCATTGGTTGACGCCAGGTCTACCGCTCGATGCAGCTCCTGCAGGGTGTCAAGGGAAATGGCGTTATGCTTTTCCGGGCGATTGATGGTTATCAGCGCAAGTGGTGGTGACTCCTGGTAGAGAATACAGGTGAAGTCTGGATTGGCCATGATATTTTTTCCGTGCAGGTCAGTCAGCTTGTAAGGCGAGCGAGAATACTGACTGAGCCTTGAATTTTCAACATCGTTAGTCAGTCAGGCTGAACCTGAACGATTATGAATGCAGTCGAATCAGCCCTTCCTGTGCCACGGAGGCGATAAGATCCCCTGACGAATCGAAGATGGTTCCCCGGCTGAATCCCCGGCCGCCCCCTGAAGCCGGACTATCCTGTTGGTACAGCATCCAGTCATCAGTTTTAAAAGGTTTGTGGAACCACATGGCATGATCAAGGCTCGCAACCTGAAACTTGTCATTGCCCCAGCCAACCGCGTGGGGTCGGTAGCTCGTATCGATCAATGTCATATCAGATGCGTAGGCCAGTAAACACTGATTCAGTCGAACGTTATCCGGCATTGTATCGACGGTCTTGATCCAGACATGTTGTTCCGGTTTCATGGGCTCAGGATTAAATTCGTTGATGGGTTCGACGAAACGCATTTCTATCGGGCGAAGTTTTTCTATACGACCCTGAAATTCCTGCGGAATATCCTGCGCGAACTTTTTGTGTAATTCCGTTTCGCTCAGACATTTCTCTGGCCCCGGGACATCGGGTCTGGCTATTTGATGTTCGAGCCCTGATTCGTGCACCTGAAAGGACACCGACATACTGAAAATGGCGCGGCCCTTCTGTATGGCGACAACCCTGCGTGTCGTGAAACTTCTGCCATCTCTAATCCGGTCGACGTCGTAGAGAATTGGAATGGTCGTATCGCCAGGTCGAAGAAAATAGCCATGCAGGGAATGTGCGGTTCGGGATTCATCTTCAACGGTTCTGGAGGCTGCGACGAGCGCCTGTCCGATGACCTGTCCGCCATAGACGCGTTGCCAGCCTTCGTCAGGGCTAATCCCGCGAAACATGTTGACTTCGATTTGTTCCAGATCAAGGAGATCCAACAGGTCTTTGAGTTCAGACTTCATTGTTCCTCGGGTTAGAAATTGGGAAAAGGATTGTCCCTGAAACAGGGTTGTTATGCCAGCGGTGAAACACGCATCTTGCCGCTTTAGTTATGCAGCATTTCAAGTTGCATGGTTTGAACCGTGTTGACAATTTCAGCCAGGGATTCGAGACCGGAAGCACCCATCACCTTGTACTCAAATATTATTCTTGTTTCGGTTTCGCTGGTCGAAGTCTTGTCGACGCGTAAAAACCTGAAACTCATCGCCCCATGGATCGCCATGCCCTGTAGTGGGCCGAGACCACCGATCAATCGAACCTCCTTGCCTGGATTAACGTAGCTGACGATCATATGCAGGGCAGTTCGATCACCGTTCCGTTCACAAAAACAACCGCCTGCTTTCGGTTCAATATAAAGTCACGTGGCTTCACCAAACCAGGTGTGGTCGACGTTCCACCAGGTGCCGATGTCAAGGAACTGCTTGTAGGTGATATCAGGCGAGGCAGGTACAAGCCGTTCGACCTTCAGATAAAAGCTCTGCCCTGAGCTTTCGATCACATCTGATTTCGTCTCGAAATGAGCCAGTGGGAGGATAATAAAGATGGCGACAGCCAGGGATTTCTTCATGGTGAATTTTTCTAGTGGCGGTGTTGCAACACCTGATTCGGAGACACGAAAAAAAGAATGCCTTGCCTGGGACGAAATGCCCAGGCAAGTGACATGCGCTTATCTCGAACCTGGTCAGTTTACGGTCAACGCCGTAACAACCTGATCAATCACGGCTTGTGCCTTTTCCTTCATCTGTTCATCCGATGCATCCTGAATAGGGTGCGCCACAAAAACGCAGCGGGCATCTTTCAAACCTAACGCTTTCGCCTGGGTGTCTGCAGCAACTGCAAACTCTTCTGACGCCACTGTTACTGACGGAATACCCTGAATTTCGAACCATACCGTATCATGCAAACTGCACGTGGTACAGGAGCCTCAGTCGGCTAAGGCTTCAATGAGAAAATCATTGTTAGCCTTGATCTCTGCCCGAAGTTCATCCGGCGCGGGTTTTGTAAACGTGGGTTTTGAATAACGATTGATGGTGACGTTGGGTAATGCCTCGGCCAGCATGGTTTCGAATTTGTCCAGCAACACGTTGCCCCGGGGTTTGGAAATATCGAGCATTGCCAGACGCCCGGTAATTTCCCCCAGGCGAGGTGACAGTTGGCGTTCAACTGGGACCTGCTCATTGGTAGGATCTAAAATGGTAGTCATCTACATCTCCTCTATTTTTCTTGATACAACGATTGAACCGCCCGGGCCGGTTAACCAGCCGTGGAAGGCACCGGAAAATTTTCCTGCATCCGAACCTGCAACAACTATATGGATATTCTCGCCAGACGCAAACTTTGTCAGTTGACGATTTTTCATTTCTTCCGGCATTGCCGCGAATTTATCGGCAGGGATCCCAACGCCGGAATTTTCATCCTGAACCAGGTCGCGAAGTGGCTTCCTGGTCGACTCCATAATGCGATCACGCAACTGCTGTTTACTGTAATGCCCGTCGCGCATCATGGTGTCTACATGTTCGGGGCACACCACCAGCAGGGTGTCCGAGCCCATATAAGCTTTGGGATGGTGATTACTCTCCAGTGACATGGCCATACTGCTGGCGAGTTGAGGTGCATTGAGAGAACCCTGATCGACAATTAAAGTCGGACCGCTGGTCATACAAAACAGGGTAACCACAGAATCCTTTTCATTGAAGCCACGCTCCACATGCAACGGGTCCCAGGGGCTTCGTTCTTCCCATTCAGCGAAACACATGGTGAACTTCATGGGATTGCCCAGGGTTGGCCGTTCCGTGCCGCCGGGTTTTGCACCCCCGATGTTACGGATTGCCAATCGGACAGCTCGCCCCATGGTTGCATTGGCTCGATTACCCTGTCCCAGTGCAGACAGCTTCATGTTCATGCCAATCCGCTCCCGGATCGGGCCATTAATCACCATGACCGGGGACGCACCCATGGTGGTCGCCATGACGCCGTGGATATTAAACTCATCAGTGCAGGCGGCTTCAAGTGCCGCGATAACAACCGGAAAGTACTCGGGTTTACACCCGGCCATCACCGCATTAATGGCCAGTTTTTCGACGGTGGCTTCGCCCATATTGGGTGGTACAGTCGCTACTACTGACTGTGGGTCACGACTTGTGCCGGATAACATTCTAATGACGCGTTCCGGTGTCGGTGGTACCAGGGGCAAACCATCGGAAAAGCCCTGGTCGAACATAAATTCGAATTCGTCATCCGCTGAGGCTATTTCTATCTTACGGGCTCGCAAGGGGCTGTTTTCTGCTTCTGCCCGCAGGCGGTCATTAATGACAGGGTCGACTGAAAGAGACCCGCATCCTGGTCGCCAGTCAGGCAACTGATTCCAGGCGATATCGGGTTTTGCTTCGAAGCGTTCGAGCAATGCCTGCCAGTCTTTTTTTACAAACCCTTCCTGGATTTCAACTTGCCTGCCATCGGTATCGGCCCAGATCAGGGTGGGAACTATTTCGATATCATAGGCGAATGATACTTTTAACTGACTGTCGTCCAGGATGGGAACGCTGAGTCCGAATTCCTTAATGAGTTTTTGATTGCCTGCCGTGGTTTGGCCAACAAGGACAATATTGACGTTGGACTGATGCAGTGCTTCGAGTACCGGCATGGCCGTTTTGCAGGTGTCACAGTCTTCTTTGATGAAACACAGGAGCGTAGGTTGTTCGTTCGGGAAATTCTGATCCTGCCCAAGATTATTCTCCAGGCTGAAGGCAGGAAGCAATGCTTCTACTTCGCTCATGTTCGTTCCCCGACGCAAGAATGTGACACTACACTAGCATACACTACCTTGTGAATTTGGTTTCAAGAATCAGTGACGAGTTTGTTCGTTCAACGCCCTCAAGATTCCCAATATCATCGAGGATTCTGCTCAGGGCTTCGGTCGTCTCGGTTTTCAACACAGCCATCAGATCGTAGTCCCCGCTGATAGCATGGACTGATGTGACCTGCGGAATCCCGTGTAATTCTCGATTGGTTCGTGCGGTAAGTTTCTGGTGAACAGTGATCAGCACATGTGCAGAGATCAGACGTTTCTCGTAGTCTTCTCCGTATTCAATGGTATAGCCCTTGATAATCCCGCTTTGCTCCAGGCGTTTGATCCGGCTTTGAACCGTGGAGCGGGAGATGGAGAGTTCTCTCGCTAATTCAGAAGTCGAGCGGCGGGCATTTTCTCGTAGCAGGCTAATCAACCGTTCATCCAGCGTATTCATCAATATGCTCTATTCATACGTTAATTTTTCTATCTATGTATCATAAATGATAAATATAACTATGCAAATTGATCGAAATTCGGGCTAACCTTTTAAGACCGTCATTTTTTGACTAATCGGGAGATTAGCGGATGAAACGTACAAGGGTTGCGCTGGTCGGTGTCGGAAAGATCGGCACGATGATTTCAGAGCTGTTGTTATCGGAAGATGACTTCGAGCTAACGGTTATTGATGCGGACCAGGGCCAATTGGATAACTTTAAAACACGACCTCGACTGAACAAAATCTGTCTTGATGTGACCGATGAGAGGCGACTGGCAGAGACGCTGTCAGAACACTTTGCCGTATTGAGCGCAACCCCTTTTTTTATGACCGCGCACATTGCCAAAGCAGCAGTGCTGGCGGGCGTGCATTACCTTGACCTGACCGAAGACGTGGCCAGCACCGAGATTGTGAAATCAATATCTGCTAAATCGCCCATGGCGATGATCCCTCAGTGCGGTCTGGCACCAGGGTTCATTTCTATCGTGGCCAATGATATCGCCAGTACGTTTGATGATCTGGATACCATACGCATGTGTGTCGGGGCGCTGCCCCAGTTTCCGTCCAACTCATTGAACTACAACCTGACCTGGAGTACCGACGGCGTGATCAACGAGTATTGTGAACCCTGTGTCGCGTTAGTTAACGGCGAGATGACGTCAATTTCACCGCTGGAACACCTTGAGCATTTTTCGCTCGATGGAATCACCTATGAATCATTTAATACATCCGGCGGGCTTGGAACACTGGCAGAGACCCTGGCAGGTAAAGTAAAAAACCTGTCCTATCAGACCATACGTTATCCAGGTCACCGGGATATTATGAAAACCTTGTTACAGGATCTTCAGTTAAGGCATAGAAGAGATTTACTCAAGGATGTCTTTGAAAATGCACTACCCGCAACCATCCAGGATGTTGTGCTTATCTTCGTCACCGTGAGTGGCCTTAAAAACGGACAGTTGTTTCAGGAGAGCTACGCCAATAAAATCTACGGACAGGATCTGTTTGGCGAGGCTCACAGTGCGATTCAAATTACCACAGCCGCGAGTATTTGTACGGTGCTTGATTTGCTGATTGACGGGACTATTGCCTCCAGCGGATTTGTCAGGCAGGAAGACATTAAACTGGCATCGTTTCTCGCCAATCGATTTGGTAAATACTATCGAATGCCCTGTCTTTTGGATGCCACTACTTAAAAAGCTGCCGTCTCACCGACTTCTCTATTCACTATTCACTATATGGTAACTAGCATTGCTGGCAGTAAGGTGCATGCATGTAGTAGCGAAGAGTGCGGTATGTCTTTATCAGGACTGATTGTTGGGGACGCCTAGTTGGGGACGCCTAGTTGGGGACGCCGAGTTGGGGACGCCGAGTTGGGGACGCCGAGTTGGGGACGCC
>DUAT01000187.1:8001-9633 GCA_012960755.1 Gammaproteobacteria bacterium | reverse complement strand
CCAGAGTTTAGGTATCCGTTGAAATACAAGATAATTTAATAATCCCCTTTGATCGTCGCTTGTATCGTTCTGGACCAGAATAGTCGCAATGTTGACTTAATCTACTCAAATGTTATATTTAGCCATCTGTCTAATTAGTTAAACGGCGAATAATGAACCTCGTGTACAAAGCACTGAGTGATCCGACTCGGCGAAAAATCCTCGAACTGTTACGCACCGGCGACAAGACCGCCGGTGAACTTGGGCAGGAATTCCCTCACACGGCCCCCACCATGTCGAAACACTTTAGTGTGCTGAAAGACGCGGATCTTATTCAGGGGGATAAATCGGGCACATCGATCTCTTACAGGCTCAACGTGAGTCTGCTTGAGGAGGCCATGTTGTCACTGCTGAGCCAGTTCAAACTGGAACTCTCGCAACCTGCAAAGGAGTAAAGAATGAGCGAAGAAAAGTCCCATGACATCACCGCAACTCAATTGAACCAGTTGCTGATCCTGTCATGCTCAATCGTCCTCGGCATGTGCCTTGTCTCAGCCTATGCCTGGCTGCAGCTTCCCGACGATATTCAAATCCCGGTGCACTGGGACATTGATGGGCAGGCTGACCGGTACGGCGGTAAAGCGCAAGGATTGCTGCTGATGCCTGGCATCACGCTGTTAACCTGCCTGCTGTTTCGGGTTATCCCGATTTTTGAGCCCAGACGTCACAACCTGTTACGGTCCATGACCGCATATCGAATCACCTGCCTGAGTGTTTGCATGCTGTTGTTTGGCGTGCACGCAGCAACCATCGGCAGCCTACTGGGATTTTTTGAGATCAACGCCATCAATCTGATCAGCCTGTTTCTTGCCCTCATGTTTATTGTTATCGGCAACTATCTTGGCAAGGTGCGGAGTAATTTCCTGTTCGGCATCAGAACCCCCTGGACCCTGTCGAGCGATCTTTCGTGGAATAAGACCCATCGCCTGGGTGGTAAACTATTTGTACTGGCAGGCATTGTCGGGCTTATCGGTCAGCTTGCACCGGGTGACAACGCACTTTTATTACTTCTGGGGACGTTGATTCCAGCGGTCATCCTGATGGTGGTTTATTCTTATCTTGTCTGGCGGGATGATCCGGATAAGCATCCTTTTTGATGTGTTACCTGAATGGGACTACCACTAATGACCATGCATGATCTCACACCCTGGTGAAATCCTAAAGGAACTTGTTATTGAACCGTTGCGCCTGACTATCAGCGACGTTTCACAGCATCTGAATATCAACAGGAAAACCTTGTCTAAAGTGCTGAATTGCAAGGGATCGATCACGCCGGAAATGGCGCTACGGTTGGAGCTCGTTTTTAGCAATCCTGATGCCGACCATTGGATGCGTCTCCAAAATGCCTATGATGATTGATACTTGTTTGGGCCTACTGACGTTTGTTCAGCATCTGCCAGGCGTGAAGCTACAATGAAAACAATCGAAAACCCGAAAACACCAGCAAGAAGAACCAGCGCTATTATCTTTCGCATCGTCTCTATCACTTAACGGCATGGTTAGCGTAATCTTACAACATGAGGTCTGGTCGTTCCTCCATGAAATCATCGTCAGCAGGTGAGAGTTCCGCGAACGATGTCCAGGTTTTGCGCT
>DUAT01000187.1:0-7972 GCA_012960755.1 Gammaproteobacteria bacterium | reverse complement strand
GTCAGCACCAGGGAATTCCCCTCTCGTCGGATCATCACTTCATCGATTCCTTCGAACTCTAACTCCCTGGGGATTCGTACAGCCTGATTTCGTCCATTTTTGAATAGTTTTGCTGATTTTCCAGTCATGATGCATCTCACTTATCGTACCTGGTTTAGTGCCTGGTTTAGTATCTGGCTGGCATATACCCCTGTCAATCCCGGGGTACATGCCAGAGTGACCAGGCAAGTCCGACAATCACCGCCGCCATCAGCGGATTTACGCCACCATCCTGCAGCAGCGGCGTGGCATACCCCCGCCAGCCTGCCTCTTCCAACAGTTCACCCTGATCCAAGACTCAATGCCCATAGGATTGAAGCGACGTAGCAGAGTCTTCAGCTCTGTGACATCTCGCGCCATCAATAGCACAACCAGTGCCGCGAGCGTAGGCACAGAAGAACCAATCACCAACAGCCACAATCCAGGCTCTACCAGGCACAGTCGGACCAGGTTAACCAGACTGGATGTCCAGGCAATACCACTCTGTGCAGATGCCTTTTCAGCAACGGCATCGAAATCCATGGACAGATTAAATGAGATATTGAGGATTGGGGCCAGTGGCAGGATTGTCAGGAGGAAGAAATGAAGAAGGGTTTGGCTAGTGGCATGGGAGGCCCTGGTGTGATGTCTTCGGATTCTATATAGGCAAATTGACCATCATACTCGACAAACCGACGTCTCAACACAGTAGACGCCCTCCCAGGTTATTGCGCCTCGGGCATCTAGTCAATTTACAATCTACTTACAAAAAACGCGCCTCTTCATAAGACCTTGGCTTATCCTAGGTGTATCGTGCATTCACTGTGAGTATACTCACACGATATTCGTTGAAAGGTCAATTGATGAGCCATAGCACTTCCTACGGAACGGACAAAACTCTGTCAACAAGCAAAGATCATGTACCTCACCAATTACCTATCGCAGAATCGAACCACCAAAAAACCGAGTCCTCTCTCTGTCCAAAATGTAGTTCTGAGCATCGGTGTCGTATTCCCAGACGCTGGTGGATGCGAATTCTGCCTGGCAGCCGATATTATATTTGCTTTCGCTGTCATCAAAGCTATATAAGGTGGATGAGGTATGAGTTGCCCGTCGCAAGGTCTTTAGCAAATTAACAGATCAATCAGAAAAAAATGTTCCGAACCAACAGTGCAGCCTCCACAGCTAATCCGGATTACTTTTAGCCATATATTCGCGATATTCTCAACGACATTGATACAAGTTGGAACGGAAGCTGGGACGTCGAAGACTTCTTACTCGAATGTCAGTTACATGGCGTGGCAGCCCAGATAGCCGAAAAACTTGACCCGAAATCAATTCCAGACGAACTTTCTCATCGGCTGCACCAGATTCTTGCCTCCCACAAAATTTATGAGAAGTTACACCAGAACGAACTCAATCGTCTGTTCGTGATTTTTCGGCAACACGCGATCCAGTTTATTCTACTAAAGGGAACTGCGTTCGCCTACAGCATTTACCCGGAACCACACCTACGCTCACGTGGAGACACGGATCTTATTATCAACGACAAGGATAAAAACAAGATTAATGACATGTTACTTGCCGAAGGTTACCAGATATACCTGGAGTCCAATGCAAGATTGCACAGTTACCAACGAACATATTTCAAAGAAGACAAATTAGGATTTACACATACGCTCGATATTCACTGGCGCATCAACAATCGCCAACTACTCGCACAGATCTTTTCCTGGCAAGAACTTATTGAACATAGCACCAAGCTTGCCAGGCTCTCGGAACATGTCAGAACGCTTAATCCTCAGTATCAACTTTTGCACGCATGTCTGCACCGGGTAGTCCACTTACATTCAACTTATCACTTCAAAAAATTCGGGATTCGGGGCGACAGAATTATCTGGTTACAGGACATTTTTTTGCTGTCCGAGACTATGACAACAAAAGACTGGAAGCAATTCAGCAACCTCTGTCTTAAAAAGGGGGTTTGTCACCTTGTGTTCGATACGGTCGGTGCGGTGTCTTCATTTTTTCCCATCGATGTACCCGAAAATATCCTGGATAATCTGAGCGGTCATGCACGTGAGGAATATTCTTCAATACTACTAAGCGGAGGTTTGATCGACCAATTCTTGTTTGACTTCACAATATTAAACTGGCCTGATCGTCTGTTGCTATTGAGGGAGAAGGTACTTCCATCCAATGGATACATATTGGAGGAATACGGCAAAAGCTCATTGCTGTGGTTACCCGCACTCCATATTTATCGCTGGATCAGCATATTGAACGTATTCATTCAGGATATGAAGACTTCGAACGGGCACAAAAAGGGCGGTAACAACCCTTAAGACTCGCTACCTATTGTTTCGAAATCTTCAACAAGATCGATATCAGTATCATAAAGGCTGGCTGGTATCGTTCCGCCACCAGATTCATTTGTTGCTAACTGCGTACCAGTATCTAAGGTTGCCATCGGATCTATAGTAGTCACTGCGTTTGTGATTTCTGTGGTTTGTGCCGGCGCAGCAGCGACGGCTGCATTCAATACAATCGATGAATCTGCACCAGCGTTGACAGCTGCAGTCGCTATCTCCGGTGCGGCTGCTGGTACAACGAAAACCGCTGCCTGAACGACAGTAGTAGCATCCGCCCCGGCATTGATTGCGACTGTTGTAATCTCCGGTGCAGCTGCAGGATTAGTGATAACAGCCGCCATAATTATTGCAGCCGTTTGGCTTGCATCTACCTGGATGGCGATTCGCACAATTTCTTCGATCGTCAGCCCCGCATCAAGCCCATTTTGAATGACCTGTTCCATTGTCAGATCCGGATTTACTAAATCGCTTGCTACATCAGCATGCACATAGCCCGCCAGAGAGAAAAGCAAAATGAGTAATGGCAACTTCTTCATAACAATTCCAGTCCATTGACCTGTGAATACGCATGTTTGCTTATATTAGGCCTTAGTCTACAAATGATCAACGGCTTACCGGCTGCTGTATTTGACCGTCTATCTGTTAAGTCGTTGATTGTGTGAGAATTTTGTATCAATTGGTACAGACCCGAATAAACAGTTTATCTCTCTTGAGGTAGGGGCAGACGACAAAATGCTTGTTTTGAGATCGAATAAGCTCCGTCATTCGTCGGGATTGAGCGTTGCTGACGCTCTGTAGCCCTCGAATTGAGTTTTCGCGAACGAGGGCTTTATCTGCGACCGACAAATCAAACCAATGTCGAAATGCTGCATTTGAAACCATTCTTTGAACGGGGGGTTCCCATGGTCCCAGAGTCACAGCTCTTTCAAGGGCGTACGAAAATTCACCGTCAAGTTCGCCTAGCAACGATTTTGTGCTGGCGATGTAAGCCCAACCAAACCCCCACATATTGCGTTTTTCGACTGATGACTGGAAATGCACCAGTGCTTGCCGCAGATCAGCTTGATATTCAGATTGGCTTCTCTCATTTGTCATTCTTCGATAGGAATACAATTGACCGAGTTGCAGATGATAATCCGGGTTACCTGGCCGCAATGCAACCGCCTCAAGGAGTAGTCCATACACTCGACTCCATTCTTGCGACCCGATGATTTTCTTCTCACGCCAGACAGTAAATGCAGGTTCGACGCGACGCGCAGCAAGATCCCCAAGTCCAGCTTTTGCAGCAATGAAGATACAAAAAAGCAGACTAGCAATTACGAATATGTAAGCGGCCCCACGGACGAAATTCGCGCCGGGGATAGGGTATTTCCAGGTGTCAGCTCTTTGCAACCCTTTCATCACCACCGTAATAATTGTAGTAACCCGAAACGTTGCCACTATAGCGCTCATATCTGGCGGCATTGTCTGTGTCAAACCGATTCAATACGATGCCAACAATCGGAGCACCTACCCGACGCAGTCGCTTCAGCGCTGTGGTAATAACGTGCCTGCTGGTCGAGTCCGCCTGCACAACGTAGATCAGTGCGTCAGCGCTCCTGGATAACACCAGCGAGTCACTGACCGCCTGGCAGGGCGCCGAATCGATAATGATTCGATCATATCGGCTCCGCAGTTCCGTTAGAGTGTCTTTGAATCGTAGCGACGATAAAAGTTCCAGTGGGTTAGGAGTAATCAATCCCGCAGGCATCACATCCAATCCAAAAGCTTCTATCGGGTAAACACATTCCTCAAGCGGTGAAGAGCCGGCCACATAATTCGAGAGCCCTGTGTGTTGATTGGTCAAGCCAGAGTCAAGCGCAACACTTGGCATTCTCATATCGGCATCAATGAGTAAGACCTTTTCCATTTGACCAAAGGCAATGGCCAGATTGAATGTCAGAGTTGTCTTACCTTCCTTGGGGATACTGGACGTCACAACAATAATTTTATGAGGACTGTCAAGTGATGACAACATCATGCTGGTGCGTACCGTCCGAATGGCCTCAGCGAAGCTGTGTTGGTCCGGGTTCAAATAGAGCTGCGAATGACGATATTTGTCATTCCGCTTGTTTTTAACCAAAGGTACATAGCCCAAAAATGCCATACCCAGCTTCTCTTCAACCTCGCTACCACTTTTTATCGTGTTGTCCAGAAAGTCCTTTAAGATCGCAAGACCTACACCAGCCATAAGGCTTAGGACAAACACGATAATCACCAGCTGTCGCTTATTGGGTTTTACCGGAAACCGCGGCACCACAGCAGGGTCGGCAATTCTGGCATTGGCTGCCTGCAAGCCTTCAGTTGCGTTAGTTTCTTTGAATCGCGTAAAAAAAGTGTTGTACAACTGCATGTCTGTCTCGGCGTTTCGTTGCAATGCCGCCAACTGAAATTCCTTTCGTCTCAAGCCCTGGATATCACCCCGGGCGCTCAGTTCATTACGTTTCAGGTTTGCCTCTGTCGCTACTGCTGCATCAAAGACTTCCTTGAGCCTCTTGACCGCATTGTCGATTTGCCGGTTTAATTGTTGCCCGGCTGCTTTTTGTTCTGCCAATGCTGCCATCATTTTTGGATGCTTTGGACCATACCTTTCCGCAAGTTCCAGGACTTTTCGCTCGACGATATCCTGAGTCTGCTTCGAAGCAACAACTCCCGGGTCAACCAGGATGCCGGGATGGGTCATCAACACTTCTCGTGAAACAGATTGCAGCTCAACTACCTGCTGGTAGGTTCTCTCTGTCTCTATGCGTGCCTTCCTTGCAACAATGATGTCATTGCTGACCTGGTTCAACTCACTCACACTCAGGCTTCTAACTCCGCTGGTGCCGAACTCCACCAGTCGCTCCTTCTCCTGAAAAGCCTGAAGGGCTGCTTCAGATTCAGATAATTTCTGCCGTAGGGTATCCATTCTTGCAGTCAACCAGTCAGCGGCTTTTTGCGTTAACTGGATTCGGGCCTCTAGCTGGCTTTCAATATAGACCTCAGCAACCAGGTTTGAAACCCGGGTGGCCAGCTCGGCATTTGGAGATTCATACGCTATTTGAATCATGTCGGTGCGGGGCACGGACTCGACACTCAAACCTCCCCGCAGCGTTCGAATCATATGCCGTTCTACAGCATCGGCTGTCATTGGTGACCTGTCTTTAGCCAGGAAGGGTAGCATCGATTCCCAAATGGGCTGCTCTGGTTGTATCAGGTTTGGGTTAAAAGTCACTTCAGAGGAAAAATCGATTGCTCCATGTTCAACAACGGACCTGGCCAATTGCCGAGACAGCAAAATGTTTACCTGTGTTTGATTATAGGTCCACCCTCTGGCATCCCGACCATAGAGTTCATCCATAGAAGCCATTTTGCCAGACTGGTTCTCTATGAGCAGTATCGAAGAGGCACGATAGATAGGCGTCAGGTTCATGGCCACAAGAATAGACAGGAGCGTACTGACCAGCGCTAACCCGAGAATACCCCACTTCTCTCTATCGATCACAGCATAGTAGTGCCGCAAATCAAACTCTTCTTCCTCCTGTTCCATTAGGAGGTCGGGAGGGTCATTGGCGGCGTTCATCGTGCTCAAAAGTGGCCTTTAGAAGAATGTCTGTTTAACGTCAATGACGTCACCAGGTTGAATAGGGGTATCCAGGTTGGAGCGTTTCTCGGTCATCCCGGGATTGTCCTCATGTACAATGACGATGTTTTTTTTTGCGGCACGCTCCGAGAACCCACCGGCGAGCACAATAGCTTTCCTTAAAGTCATCCCCGGTTCGAAACTATACTCCCCGGGTGCGTTCACTTCACCATATATATAGAATTCCCGGTACTGGAGAATAGACACATGAACCACGGGGTTGACGAGATAATCAGGCTTTAGTCCCTCGACAATGGTCTGTTCTAACTCACCGGAGGTTTTCCCTGAGATCAGCAGCTCACCAAGAAACGGATAAGAAACAACGCCAGTCGCGTTGATATGAATTTCAACTGTCAGGTCATCTTCGCCGAAGACGCGAATTTGAACGTGATCTCCTTGCCCTAATCGATAAGCATCGTCTGACGCTGCAGAAAGCAAAGAAGAACAAATAAGCAGGGCCACCATAGTTGCCCTAAGAATAGTTGCCCTAACAATAATGTTCATTAGATTGCCCAGTGACTCTCCCCAGGCTAGATTCCTAAATTTACGCTAAGCGTATAGATGGTTCTATCATAAGGAATCAAGGTTGCATTTGATTTGCGATCTGCAAAAGCTGCATCGAATTCGATGTCCATCCATCGGCGGAAGTTGTATACCGCGTTGAAGTCAAATCGGTTAGTTTCATCTACACGTGCCGTCGGTTGCTCCTCGTCTTCAATGTAAGCATACTTGAGATTAGTTAAAAAACGGCTATTCCAGACATATTGCCAGGATACATCATAAGATGTGGACAAAATATCATCACCAAACCCATTGGTTTCCCTAAAAGCCCTGGAAGTACCTAATGTAAAGGTCGTGTAGGTACGGGGCGACCAGTTGGCGGCGACGTTCCAACTGCTGCCGTCCTGGTCCTCACGCGCTGGATCATCGAACTTCTTATCCTGTTGACCGACTTTGACATGACCGGTTGTCTTAGCCCCGATCTCCCACTGGAACCCTACAAGATAGGCCGTCTCTTCAGAATCCAGGGTGAATCCGGTTGACGGAAGTGAGTCGTACTCAATATCCCCTGCAATCACTTCAAACAATAACGCGCTCTGCGTACTCAAATTATAGAATACCGCTCCGCCGTATGTTGTTCTTTCGAAATCCCGGTCAAAGGTAACTTCTCTATTGTTGGT
Organism: Gammaproteobacteria bacterium; assembly: GCA_012960755.1. The sequence goes on along the minus strand of DUAT01000187.1, from coordinate 740 downwards.
ATATTCTTTGTCAGCAACGTCTGCCCTTACCTGCCCCTGAAACCTGGAAGTGTTAGTACCTAATTTAAAGTCAAAGCCGTACTTCAACAGATCATATTCATCAGGTTCACCGGCACGGGCCTGATCACCTTCCGATCCACCTGTACCTCTATCGTCGTGAAGATCGGCAAAACTCGCATCCAGTGTTAAATTAGTCTTTCCGCTAAAATCAAAATTGACAATCCCACCCAGTCTCTGGTCATAATAACTTTCACTATCAAAATTGTCATAAAAGGCCTTCTCACCATTGTACAAAACCGAATAGGTATTCATACCGCTTTTACCAACAAATCTGGCTGATGGCGAGACGCGCAAGATCGAATCATCAAGTGCACTACTTGAAAGAAGAAAGACATTGTCATCAACTGAGTAGGACGTATCCAGATTCAAAAAGACGCCGGTTGCACCATTTCCAGACAGACCGTCCTGCTCTAGCGCATTGACTGAAAATGAGCCCAGGAGAGCCATCAATGTGATAAGAAACCGATTGAGTTTCATCTGCTTTATTCCGTTTTTCGTTAGTTGTCCGATGGCGAAGCGTCACCCGCCGAAGTGTATCATTAGAACGAATGCCAGTACTGTACAAATGGATGGATGGTTCTTTTACACTCCTTTATCTGATGAAAACCGACCAAATAGACAAAACCTCGCGCCATTGGTATATAAGTAATATCAGTCGACCAAACCTGATTGGGACGGTC
>DUAT01000186.1 GCA_012960755.1 Gammaproteobacteria bacterium | reverse complement strand
GGACCGGATTCAGGGATGTAGCGCCATTACCGAGGCATTCAATCCGCATGTGGAACTGAGTAGACGTCAGCATCTGCATCATCTGCCGCCGGGCTTCGCCGACGCTGGGCTTGTTGGTTTGAAAGAATAATCCCAATCATAGCCCTGACCCGCTGTTCCCAATCAGCTGGCAGCATGGTTTTTTTCGCCCAGTCATTGGAATGGGCGTGAAATAGAGCGGTAAAAGAGCAGAATCCGGTCTTCACCATTCAACTGGCGCGACAATTCGCGGCGAATAAACCCACCAGGAGTAGGCGCCTTTAGGCGAATGCCGACGTAATGATCTTCCCCCATTATTTCGGACACGAAGTTAAGCTGCTTCTTCAAATAACATCGGTATCCGATGTCCGATAGCAGAGTGTTTTCTCTGCCGATTGTAATACGTTTCTATGTACTCGAATATTTTGGATATTGCCATGCGTCGAGTGGTGTACCTTTCACGGTGAACGAGTTCGACTTTCAGCGTGTGAAAAAAGCTCTCCATTGCCGCATTGTCATAACAGTTGGCCCTGCGTCCCATACTGCAGCGGAGACCGTTATTTTTGATGAGTCGCTGATATCGCTTTGAACAATACTGACTGCCGCGATCCGAATGAATAATCGTGTCCTTGGGAAAGTGGCGACGGAACAAAGCCATCGTCAGTGCATCGCAGACCAGTTGTTGCGTCATGCGCCGATTCATTGACCAACCCACGATGGCCCGTGAATAAAGGTCCATCACCACAGCCAGGTACAACCAGCCCTGGTCGGTCCAGATATAACTAATGTCGCTGGTCCATTTCTGATTCGGCGCCTCAGCAGTAAAGTCCTGCTCAATCAGATCGGGTGCCACAGGCATTGAGTGGTTTGAGTCAGTGGTCACTTTAAACTTCTTTGCCTGGATCGCTTTGAGCCCCAGAATTCGCAGTCTCCGAGCCACTCGATTCTCGCTGCACTTGAATCCTTCATCGTGCAAGGTATCGGTAATCCGGGGCGCTCCATAGCGTTGCTTGTGGTGATCAAAGATCGCGCGTATGCGCCTGTCCAACACCCTGTTCGACTGACAGCTCGGACTCGGCTCACGCCCTGCCCAGTGGTAATAACCGCTCCTGGAAACATTCAAAACACCACACATGAGGATGATCGGCCAGGCCTTCTTATGCGCATCGATGAATCGATACCTCATGAGCTTTCCTTGACAAAGAAGGCCGTCGCTTTTTTTAGGATTTCTTTTTCCATCCGCAGCCGACGGTTCTCCTTTTCAAGCTCATAAATACGCTGCTGATCGGCTGTGCGTTTACCATTGCCAGGAAATACACCTGCCGCGTTATCTCCCAACTCCCGCTTCCAGCGAGAAATCAGATTGGCATTTACGTTTAAACTGCGGCCCGCATCTGCGTAGCTGTAGCCATGTTCTGTCACCAATGCCACTGCTTCTCGTTTAAATTCAGTACTATGTTTTCTGCGTCGTTGTCTTTTCATTTAACACCTCGTTTTGAATCATAATATGATCCTTAACTCAGTGTCCGGTATCGTGGGGGAAGATCAGGCAGTTCAGATCAGCACCCGAGGTGGCCTCTTTTCTGGGACTTAATCCGATTGAAAAACGCTCAGGCAACTCACAGTACCGCCGCCCGAGGTTGTCAAAATCAGGCAGTGGACACTA
>DUAT01000185.1 GCA_012960755.1 Gammaproteobacteria bacterium | reverse complement strand
GGACTTATCCGTTCTGGGCTTTCCATCCACATCAATATAAATCGGGCTTGAGTGGGCCATTAGTGGAATGCTCGTCGTGCCAAGGAACGGCCAGTTTTGGTATGATAAATCGCCGCCAATAGTGCGCACTACAGCCCAACTACTCTCTTCTATGCGCAGGTCTGTTTCTATTTCGAGCTGCAACTTTTCGTCAGCATTCTCGATGACACCGATCACTTCACCATTAAAAATCAATTCAAGCGTTTTAACGGGAATTGCGGAATTTACCGTAGCGCTGAGCGTGACACGGTCGCCTGACTTTCTTTTCAACTCCGCCGCCGCCCGCATGATCCGGATCGCAATCTCTCCTCGATTCGCTACTAACAATTTTATTTAGCCCTGATCTCCACTCGTTTTTTTTACGCGGTGGCGCTTCTATAGACATAGCCCCATGACATAACCCCATGACAGAGCCCGGCCCAACATACCCTAAATGCGGATGCCAGTCATATGCATTTCGGATACTGACAACTTACCTTCTGCAACACCCAAAATCTCGACCTGATCGGTACCTTAAATTGTTGAGGTTGACCTTAGGGTCTTAAACCAGTTACTTTACAGACCCTTATGAGGCATGATTTCTGCCGAAGCGGTAACGGATCGGTAGTGATGACAACAGCTCCCCGTTCAGGTTCACAGCAAGCCACAGCACTTCAACCATTGCTTAAAGTACGTGGCCTGGTCACTGAATTTAATACCCCAGATGGAATTGGCCGGGCGGTGAATGGCCTGTCATTTGATGTTTATCCAGGCGAGACCCTGGCCATAGTCGGGGAATCGGGTTGCGGTAAGAGCATCACCGCGCTATCTATTTTACAACTCGTTCCCAATCCACCCGGCCGAGTGGTCAAAGGCTCGGCAGAATTGGCAGGCCGCGATTTACTTAGCTTATCTGCCAAAGAAATCAACAACATTCGTGGGAAAGACATCGGCATGATTTTTCAGGAACCGATGACTTCCCTCAATCCTGTGTTAACTGTCGGCTATCAAATTCAAGAGATCTTACGTCGTCATCTTGGCTTATCCAGGTCGGCTGCAAAAGCCCGGTCCATAGAGCTGTTAACGCTGGTCAAAATTCCAGAACCAGAGATTCGAGTCAAAGAGTATCCTCACCAATTATCCGGCGGCATGCGCCAGCGAGTGATGATCGCCATGGCACTGGCTTGCGAGCCGCAATTGCTTATCGCCGATGAGCCTACAACCGCCCTGGACGTGACAATTCAGGCGCAGATGTTAGAGCTAATCGGCGAGTTACAAGCCAAATTGAATACCTCAGTCATTCTAATTACACACGACCTGGGGGTGGTGGCAGAAACTTCCGACCGGGTTCTCGTTATGTATGCTGGACGAAAAATTGAGGAAGCGCCAGTAGAGAGTTTATTCGCAGATCCCCAGCATCCGTATACCCAGGGGTTATTGAAGTCTGTTCCTCGGCTAGGGGGCGGTGGTGTTAGTGCCGGGGGAAAACTGAATGAGATACCGGGTATCGTTCCACCACTCACCGAAAGAATAGTGGGCTGTGCGTTTGCACCCCGTTGTCCTTTAGCGACAGAGGTGTGTCGTGAAAAAGCTCCGCCTTTCACTGAGCGCACCCTGGGACAAAGTGCGGCCTGCTTTCATTCAATAGGAGGGGGCCAATGACTATTGGCAGTTCAAAAGAAGACACTTCAAAAATTCGCACACAGCACCCGCCTCTGTTAGCCGTAGAAAACCTTAAACAGCACTTTCCCATTTACAAGGGTATTTTCAATAAGCTAGTGGGTCATGTCCACGCAGTGGACGGTGTCAGTTTTACCTTGAACGCTGGGGAAACATTGGGCTTGGTGGGTGAGAGTGGTTGTGGAAAATCGACAGTGGGGAGGGCCTTGCTTCGTCTGCTGAAACCCACTTCTGGTTCAATCAGGCTCGACGGTCAAGAGATCTCCGGGTTAAATAACAAAGCCTTACGACCAATTCGAAAACGCATGCAGATTGTTTTTCAAGATCCGTTTTCATCACTCAACCCAAGAATGAAGGCTGGGGATATTGTTGGAGAACTGCTCTCTGTCCACGAAAAATCCAGCGGGCGTGATCGCCATGCAACAGTGACGAAACTTTTTGACCAGGTCGGCCTCCGTGCCCAACAGATGAATAACTACCCCCATGAATTTTCTGGCGGACAGCGACAACGTCTCGGTATAGCGAGAGCACTATCACTGAACCCCGATTTGATAATCTGCGATGAGCCTGTCTCAGCCCTCGATGTTTCCATACAGGCTCAAGTCGTTAATTTGCTGATGGACTTACAGGCGGAACGCAATCTCGCTTACTTGTTTATTGCACATGATCTAGCGGTAGTTGAACACATAAGTCAGCGGGTTGCTGTGATGTACCTCGGTAGAATTGTCGAGTATGGTCCAAGAGATAAAATTTATGCCAATCCCCAACATCCTTACACAAAGAGTCTTCTGGCTGCGGTACCGATTCCTGATCCTACCTTAAAACGCAACAAAGCCGTTTTACAGGGTGATGTACCGAGCCCTATTAATCGGCCAACAGGATGCCATTTCAACACACGTTGTCCCCATGTCACTGAACGCTGTCGGCAAGAGGATCCAGTTTTAAGAGAAGTCAGTGCTGATCAATTTGTCGCGTGTCATATACGATGAATACAACTATTCCCCGTCTCTGGCTCAGATTGAAATCTCTAAAGTTACCACGAGCTTATCAAAAAGCCCTCGCCGTCAGGTTGCTTACTCCAGTACTTATTACTTGGGTGATCACTTTGGGTCTAGTTGGCTGTAGCGGCAAGAAAGAAGAACTTGACAAAAAACAGGCGGAGACAACACAGGCAGAGAAGCAAACCATCCTGAAAACTCCACAGGGTCATCAATACGGTGGTCATCTGCGCATTGGTTACAATATCGAGCCTACGTCACTGGATGCTGTGTTGGGTCGCTCAGGTGGAGATGCCTATTACTGGCATCAGATATTTGATCAACTGGTGGATGTGGACAAAAATTTAAAGCCTCGCGTCGCAACTTCTCTTGCCACCTCCTGGGAGATTTCAGAAAACCCCGATGCGATCACTTTCAAGCTCCGTGAAGGCGTGGTTTTTCATGATGGGGAACCTTTTAATGCGGCAGCCGTGAAGTACAACATAGAACGGATTCTTGATCCTGCAACCATAGCAACGCCTCGTGCTTCGATGACCGTTATCGAATCAGTAGATGTTCTCGATGAATCGACGGTGCGTTTCAATTTGACTGGTCCCTGGGGCGCTGGTCTCAATATGCTCGCTGATCGCGGCGGCGTAATGAGTTCCCCCAGTCGGATCGAAGCGTTGGCGAAAGACTATGGATGGAATCCAGCGGGTACTGGCCCGTTCATCGTGGACAAGGTCATCATGGGCACCTCGGTGCACATGGTGCGCAATGAGAATTACTGGGGTAAGGATGAGTTTGGTAATCGCTTACCATATCTAGATGAAATCACCATACGAGTCATTCGTGATGAGACCGTAAGATCCTCTGCCTTGCGAACCGGGGAAATAGACATCGTCTATTTGCCACTCAAAGATGTTACGGCGTTTCTACGTGATCAGCGCTTTCAGATCGAAACTTATGAAGGTGGGAACATCGGAATGACACTAGTGTTTAATGTCGGCAAGTCGCCCCTTGACGACATCAATCTGCGGCTTGCTATAGCGTATGCATTGGATTCTTCGGTGATCAATAGAGCAGTTTTTTTTGAACGCGCAATCATTGCAGACTCGGGGATGTGGCCAATAGGTGCCTGGTCTCACGATCCCAATGTCAACCGGCCTACTTATGATCCCGAAAAAGCAAGGGCTTACATGGCCGAATCGAGTCGGCCCGAAGGGTTTGAATTTACTGCTGTAATCAGCAATCAACCCGCAACGGTGTTATCTGCAGAAGTAATCCGGGCAATGTTAAAAAAGATTGGTATTACAATGAACATTGAAGTGTTGAACGTTGCAACGGCAACCGAGAAATTCTTCCATGGTCAAGCATATCCCCTGTACATCACCGGCTGGAGTCGGTATCCGGAACCTGATTGGCTGGCATCCTTAGCTTACCGCAGTGATGGCTATTATAACGCCAGCAAAATCTCTCGCCCTGATGTCGATGAACTGGTATTGAGAGGTGCGTCCTTGTATTCCCAGTCAGAGAGAAAAGCGGTTTATGACGAGCTGAATGAACTGATTCTGAGAGAGGCCTGGTTTGTGCCGTTACTCTATGGCGTTAACTACGCTGCAGCGCCACAAAAAGTTCGGAATTTGGATCGCTTAATGGGTTGGGACGCAAAAATGAACGTTAAAGAAATTTGGATCGAGAGAGAGTAATGCAGGGAATAGTCCGATGTGGTCCTATTTAGTCCGCCGAATTCTGCAGATGATACCAGTGATGGTGATAGTCACCTTTCTGGTTTACGCACTTATGTTTGCCATTCCGGGTGATCCGGCCCGAGCCATGATAGGCCCAGGTGAGTCGTTGGACGCAGAACAACTGGAATTAATTCGTAAGCAATATAATTTCGACAAACCCGTAGTGGTGCAATATGGCCTTTGGTTAGCCAAGGTATTGCAGGGCGACCTGGGGAGGTCAACACAGAATTACCGGCCAGTAGCTGAAGAATTAAAGACCCGCGCCCTCGTCACCTTGCAGTTCGGTGTGGTGGCCTGGCTGATTGCGGTCGTAGTCGGGGTACCCGCCGGTATTGTTTCTGCGGTGTACCGGGGCACTCGCCTGGATTTTGTAGCTACTTTGATTTCCGTCGCCGGTGTCGCCATTCCTAACTTTTGGTTGGGTATCATGACGATACTCTTGTTTGGCGTGAAGTTGGGTTGGCTACCTATCCAGGGGTACGTCAATATATTTGATGACCCGATGGAAGGATTAAGGCATATGGTGTTACCTGCCTTGGCTCTTGGAGTGACCAGTTGGGCGTTGATAATGCGTCAGAGTCGCTCGGCCATGCTGGAAGTGCTTGCTCAAGATTATGTACGTACCGCAAGGGCCAAGGGCATGCATCCCGTATCTGTTGTGTGGATACACGCGCTTCGCAATGCGCTCCTACCTGTGGTTACTGTATTTGGTTTACAAACGGGAAGAATCTTCGCAGGGGCCATCGTTATTGAAACACTGTTCGGTATTCCCGGCATGGGACAGTTCATGATTCAAGCTGTATTCGCGCGCGACTTCCAATCCGTTCAGGGAGCTGTGCTGGTAATGGCGTTGGCGGTGTTGTTCGCCAATCTCATTACCGACCTGGTCTATGCATGGCTTGATCCGAGGATTAGATTCGAGTGACCGGGAGCCAATCTATAACCGATACTGGCTGGGAAATATCCCGGCATCCCGGTGTCCTGGTGTTAATAAAGGTACTGCGAATCCCCCAGGCGGCATTTGGCGTTGGAATAATTCTGGTCACAGTATTGGCGGCTATTTTCGCGCCGTTGATTGTGCCGGTACACCCAGAAGAAATGGACTTTGATCGGTTATTAAGTGGGTTATCAGCTGAACATATTTTAGGTTCCGATCAATTGGGTCGAGATACCTTCGCACGGCTGGTCTATGGTGCTCGCATAGCCTTGTTTGTCAGTTTCGGTGCAATCGGATTAGGCGTCGTAATAGGGGTGCCGTTAGGGCTGATCTCGGTTTATTTCCGCGGTTTCCTCGATGACGTGATCATGCGCTTTATGGATTCCCTGATGGTGTTTCCATCCCTGCTGATAGCAGTGGGGCTGGCCGCAGCCTTGGGAGGATCACTTGCCACCGTTACGATTGCCATTGGCATTGCCAATATTCCCTGGATGGCGCGCATAGTACGCAGCCAAGGATTGACCATTCGGGAACTGGATTTTGTCGCCGCCGCCGAAGCGGGCGGAATGGGCCACTTCCACATCATCGTCAAACATATTCTTCCCAATAGTATTGCGCCGGTCATTGTGCAATGCACCCTCAGCATGGGCTATGCCGTGCTCACTGAAGCAGCCCTTGGCTTCATCGGTGTTGGTATCCAACCCCCAATACCAACATGGGGAAATATGCTGCAACAGGCGTTCCCTATGCTGGAACAACAAGCGCTGTTGTCAATCGTTCCTGGTTTGGCGATCTTTTTATTGGTCTTGTCGTTCAACTTTGTTGGCGACGCGTTGCGTGATGTGCTCGACCCGAGATTACGGGGGGTAATTCATTGAGTGCTATTTTGGCTACGAACGACTAGAGAGTGATGTCCTGTTGCCAATACTCATGACTCTCTTCAGAAATCTCCGCTCGTGTTTTGTCATTCCACACACCATCGCCGAGATAACTTCCAGTATAGTCATAAGGGACTTCGTCCGGGTATTTCTGACGACGAGCATCAATAGCAAGTGGAATCATTCGAGTGCGTCTTAGAACGTAGTCTTCAGTGTATTTTACCGTCTTCTTCATTTGAGGATTAGGTGATTTAAAAGCGTGTACATTTGTCGTTTCGGCACCAATAGCGGAATCTCGCCGATGAAATCCCAGGAGCAATGTCACTCTGCGCGTACCTGAATGATTGGGATAGGAGCCATGGAGAGAACTACGGTTTACCATGCCACAATCACCAGGTTCAAGCATCATCGGTACAGCGTCCGGTAAGCGTTCTTTGATGGAGGGGAATTTGCCCTCATTTGCCAAGCGCCAGTGTCGTTGGCTGCCAGGAACAACCCATAAGCAGTTCGCTGGTGTACAAGGTGTGCATGAGATTGACAGATTAAACCCATGAGACTTACTGGATCGATCAAACGTCTCAAGACTTTTGCCCTGTGCATTCCAGTGAGTTCGACCGTCTTGATGCCAGGGCGTTGGTGGACCTTCACCAGCTCCTTTATGAAACACAGCTTCATGAAAAGGTACAAAATCTGGACCATTGACACCTGCCACCATCTTCAGAATTTGAGGGTGACCATACACACAAAGGGCAGAATCCATCATCATAAGGGGATGTGATACTAATCCAACCACATCCGGTTGCGTCACTTCTCCTGGATTGTGATTAATCTCCTTTGTTTGAGCTTTACTCCGGGGTGACAAGGAATAGTAGCCTGGGAATTTAACAGATCGACCGTGCTGGTCTTTCTTACTCTTTATCGATACCGGTGCATTGTCCAAAATTTGGTCAAACTCAGTTAGCAGTTCTTTAACCTCTTGAGTTGATAGAACCCCTGTAAAGACATAAAAACCAGTGCGATGATAGGCCTCAAGAATCGATTCGTCGAGATGGCCGTTTTTATCGAAACGGATTGGGCCGCGGTTACCAAGATTTTCTGCTTTGAGCCGTCCACGCTCACAATAGTCTTGCATTGAAGATGCCGCAGAATTATCTTCGTTCTGGTCTGACTGACTCATTTTCCATAATCCCTTCGTCGACAATGATTAAAGCTGAGAATTCACACTGGCTCAACACCCAGTACAATAAACGCCAGCTTAGAGCTACCAGTAGAATCGTATAAGCATGAGTTCACACTAATCTGTAAATACCTGAAAACACAATGGTAGCAACAGGTACGAATAATTGCGAAGCACAATGACAAAGGATGACAATAGGCATTATAAAGTGGCATCATTTGCTGCGTAATCAATATGCGGATACTGCGATGACTGATTTCCCCCGTTCCCCAACAAAGATGCTGGATGAATTAAAAGCACTTGGTCTCGAAGAATACGTCCTGCAGCTAGAGATTGACGGGCTTGCTGTGGTACCAGTAGAAGCGCACGGTGTTCCACTCGAAGCCTTCGATGAATTGGAAAAACTGTTGTTGGACCGAGCCGCAACGTTAGTGGGGTGTAAATTTTCCGTCGATCGTGGACCCCACCTGCCATTAGAATTTCAGTCAGAAGTGGGCACTTTGGCGTCGATTTCCGAGGACAGAGGAGAACCCAGCCAATTCCTGATTCAACAACTGTCCAGCCTTGATCGCCGATTTCGTGACTTAGCGGTAAACCCAGCGGCGGTAGCGCTTATACGCCATATGATTGGTCCGAAAGCGACCCGGTTTAGTAGCCACAATTCTTTTATCAAATGGCAGGGCGATTATGGCTATGGCTCTTCCCTGGGTCTGCATGCGGATCAAATGGCGATGCCAATGCCATGGGGCCGTGCCGCCTTAACCGCGAATACGAATTGGTGTTTGAGCGATTACACGCTGGAGGGTGGTGCTTTGGCTTATGTACCGGGATCTCATCGTTCCGTGTCGCCGCCATCTTTTCCAGGGGCTACTCAGAAAGCAGTTCCTGTCGAGGCGCCTCGCGGCTCAATGATTATCTTCCATGGAGCCACCTGGCATGGTGCATTTCCCCGTAAAATTCCTGGCATGCGAATCTCTATCGCAAACTACTATCGTCACATGATGGTCACTTCCCAAGAAGACATCCAGGGTAAATTCGATCGTGAATTAGCCAACGACTGTTGCAATCCAGAACTGTTCCGCGAACTGGCCGGATTCAGTGATCGCTTTCCTTACGGTGAAGCTAGCGAACTAATACCAAACGTGAAAGAAGTTGCACGCCAGGCGTAGCGAAATTCTCATAGACGAGTATAAGGAAATAACCCACATTTTCTGTAGAACGGCCAAGTACGTGGATCGCTGAGTCATATTTTGCTGCGATTATCAACCAACAACCCGACTTTGAATCGGATCGACAAACCTTCAGAAGCCTAACGAGCTATTTTCACTCTGAGAGATCGGTCCATGGTCGCTATAAATTTCGATCGATCTGATACCATTTTCTGCCGTTGTGATTCTGCTACATCTGGAGCCTCGTCAAATACCGCGCCCCAATAGACCAATTCTATTAACACGGGTATCAGTCCAATACCTTTCTATGTTAGGGAGTAGATCATCTGGCGTCGGTTGTCATGATCGATTTGTTTGGAAACGATACCCGACTGTTCCAGCTTTAGCAGACGATCCGAGAGTATATTGGTTGCAATGCCCTCCCCTGCTGCTAGGAATTGTTTGAAGTAACGAGCTTGTTTAAACACCATGTCTCGAACTATCAGTAGGCTCCACTTATCACCCAGCACATCTAAGGTACCACTGACCGGACATCCAGACCGTCGTTTGTTTAACCGCATATTTCCAAGCCTGTCCCTCGCAAATAATGATCCGGAGGAAATTCAAGCAGCTTCACGTCATTCATATCAATGGTATCACTACATAGAAACATTTCTCAAAGGCTCTGAACTGTTCAAATAATCATCACATCATCTATCAGATTAATCTCAAATCAATTTCACAAACGACTTGAAACGCAATTGAGTCGATAATCATATCTATTTGGAAAGCATACCGAAGATACTGTGGTATATCCGATTGATATCAACGGGATCATCATATTTTCAAAGTGACAATCCGGAATACTGTGGTATCCATGGTATGGCCCCGAAAGTGGAAGATAATCCCATGGTCCACCGTGAAGGCCAAGTAGACTGTGATTAGGGAAAAATTGAAGAGCCGTACAGAATCTCTGCATAGTTTTACGATGCAAATACGGATACTGCGGTATATCTTGATTCGGATGATTTGGGATTACTCGATTTTAGAATCATCCCGGAATACTTTGGTATCTGCAGTTTCCAAAATGCTTCATATTTTAAATAGTCGCATGGTTGGCCATACAGTCCGCAAGTTGCAACTGAGTTTTGTTAGTTTCCCCAATTTGGACCGTAAGTGCGTCACAACAAGTCAATAACTCCTGTCCTTCGCAAATATTGATCCGAAGGAATTCAAGCTGCTTCTCGCCACTCATATCGATGGTGAAGCCCACCTACT
>DUAT01000184.1:560-1749 GCA_012960755.1 Gammaproteobacteria bacterium | reverse complement strand
TGGCGCGTTAAATGACAAAATGAGGGTAAAGATGATATGGGTTACTTTTACGTTTCTGCTCTCACTGGCCTCGGTTGAATCCGGACTGGCCTATATGCGTGAAATACTGGCGGAACAGAAATCTGCTGTGACCGCATCCCTGATTGCCAACGGGAGCCAGGTTGTGGTTGATAATTCAATGCGATGGATTACCACTGCGGCTCAAATGGGCCTCGGCTTTATCCTTCCTTTTTCACTGGTGCTGGTCGCGATTCCCCTTGAGTCGTTTATAGAATCATTCAGAACCGTCATGGGTGTCATCACCGTTGCTGTATTACGAACCCTGGCAGTGGCTTTTCGGGTGATTGGAAACGTGGCGCAGTATACCTCCCGCGCTCTGATTCATGCATATGACATGATTATTTTCGTTCCTCTCTGGGTAGAAGGTCTGTTTTTCCGGCGTAAGGGCGGGAGGTCAGGAACACAACCTGCGTACGATGGGAGTTAACGAGATGGATATCAAAAACATGATCGCCGTACTATCAAGCCTGTTGCTTGTGTTGTTGGTTGGCACTGGCTGTGACAGGAAGTCGGTATCGCTTGATCAGGGTATCTATATGTTACTGGATACGTCCGGCACCTACACCATGGAGCTGGAGCAGGCACAACGGATTATTAATTTTACGCTGGCAACCCTGAAACCAGGGGATACATTTGCCATTGCGCGAATTGATAGTGGTAGTTTCAGTGAAAGAGACATTATTCACAGACAGACATTTGATACCCGACCCAGTACGGCAAATGGTCAAAAACAGATTTTTCGGAAAGCGATTGACGATTTCGTCAAGACGGTTAAGTCGAGCCAGTATACTGATATTACCGGTGGTCTTCTGCAGGGGATTCAATATCTGAATGAATCAGGCGCTGGTACAAAAACACTGCTTATATTCTCCGATCTGAGAGAGGAATTAGCGGCAGGCTATAAACGGGACTTCAAACTGAATCTGGAAGGCTTTGTTGTTATTGCAGTGAATGTCACCAAGTTGCGCGCCGATAATTACAATCCGCAGATTTATATGGACCGGATAGAAATGTGGAAAAACAAGGTCGAATCAGGTGGTGGTGAATGGCGTGTGATTAACGACCTGGAGCGCCTGGAGCCCATCTTCAAGAGACGTGCCACGGAGTAAAACCGCGTTATTCGGCGAAC
>DUAT01000184.1:0-467 GCA_012960755.1 Gammaproteobacteria bacterium | reverse complement strand
GGTGCCGATCCACCGAATAGGTTCAGGTTCCCAACGTCGTGCAACATCGTTTACCCAGGCGAGCTCTGTGATACTGGTTTGTTTTTCCAGTACAAGATCGGCGAGGATTCTGGCAGCAAGATTCGACGCACCAACGCCTTCACCCGTATACCCGCCTGCTGTGCCTAACCCGGAAGATTTCTCAAATGTGACACAGGGTCGCCAGTGTCTGGGAACGCCCATGAGTCCCCCCCACCTGTTGGTCACCTTATAGCCCGCCAGCATCGGAAACAGCTGCCTCAAGGTTGACTCAACATGGTCAAGGAGCGGGTCATCAGGCTGAATCACCGGCTTTCGCTTCGAGCCAAAGTAGTAACCACCTCTGCCGCCAAAGGCGAATCGATTGTCCAGGGTTCGCTGGCCATAGATGGTGACACGTCGGTTGTCACAAAATGTTTCTCTCCTTTTCAATCCAATCTCATCCCAGA
>DUAT01000183.1:1361-1786 GCA_012960755.1 Gammaproteobacteria bacterium | reverse complement strand
AACCGAACCTCCGCCACATCAATCGCAAACGTCACTGCGAGTTGAGTGCCTAATGCGACGTACTGGCCAATGTCGGCCCGCTTCTGTCTCACCATGCCATCGTAAGGCGCGCGTATTACTGTACGATCCAGATCGCCTTCTCTTTTATCGAGTTCAGCCCGGGCAAAATCCAGGTTGGCGATTGCCTCAGCAAGTTGTGGTTTTCTCAAGGCAAGGTCACTTGCGGCTTTACTGGAAGACAAAAGGGGTTTCGCACGTTTCCAGTCTGCCTCGGCGTAATCCGCGAGCCCTGTTTCCCGCGTCACCTGCGTTTGTGCTGAAGCAACACTGGCCTGTGCCCGCTTTACTTCTGCGCGATAGTTTCGGTCGTCAATCCTGATCAGCACGTCGCCCTTCGAGAAGAAACCACCAGCCACAAAAGCGGG
>DUAT01000183.1:0-1351 GCA_012960755.1 Gammaproteobacteria bacterium | reverse complement strand
TAATCAACCCTGATACTTCGGAAACCAGCGTCGTTTCAGTCCTTGGAATCACCGAACCCTGGGCCCTCACCGTGATCTGCTGCGAACTCATCTTTGCCGTCACAACATCTACCAGCAAGACAGGCGGAGCCGCGGGCAGGGTATAGGGTGTGGCTTGTTGCGCTGACATCCAGACCGCCGCCGCAATACTCAGCAGGACGATAGCAACGGGCGTAATAATCTTGCTAAGCATACATTTCGATCATAAATGTGAATGACGATAAGGTCATGGTTACGTTTTCAACCCAATGACGGATAACCCGCGGCTACTTCTTATAGTCGGACTCTAGCATCTTTGCGACGATGAAGCCTTCTGACAAAAAACGAACGCTTTTTGGTTGCAAGCGATCCGGTGCTGGATATTGTACAAAAGTGCGCCTTGAACCCGTCGATTCCCGGGCGGAATGAGGAATACTAGTGTAGTGTCCTACACTAGCCCACTTACCACCGTCTTAAACCAACCAGCTTTTCTCCCAGCTCACTCAGCACTGCAGGAAGACCCGGTTCGGGAATCAGCTGGTGACCTATACGCTGGTGAATTGCCCACTCCGGTGGCATCTTGTTTTTCCATTCCCGGATTCGTTGCTGCCTGTTTTCCTCGAGTGTTGATGTCTGTTGCATCGCGACATATTGCACAAACCGGTGTTCACCGGACCTGTTCAGGCCACTGGTGTGTGGCATGAGGCGATTCCAGATTACCAGAGTGCCCGCGCTACCTGCGACGGATATCAGGTCACGGGCTTCAAATTTTGGTTCACGGCGGTTCTTTTCGTTTTTATGTGCCGCCAGGTAGTTATCCAGATCGGCGTAGATGGAAGGTACACAAGCGAATGCACCCTGGTCCTCTTGCGTGTCTGTCAAATAAACCAACCCCTGCAAACTGATCTCATTGACCTGCCATGGATCACAGTCCCAGTGGACGGGTGATTGCGACCAGTCACGCGACACGGGTGACGCGGGGGGTTTGTACGAAACACGGTCCATGGAGACCCAGAGCCTGTTGCTGTCATACAGGTCAGAAAATATTTCATGTACCTCAGGATACTGCCGAACATTCCACAACGCCTGATGATGGTGTAATGGCACAATGCCGTGCCCGGCAAAGTTGGGTTGATACCAGGTCGCTGCATCGGCCAGGCTGATACCGGAAAATTCTATAATCGCGCTAATGACCTCTGACCGCATTGGTTCCGGCACGACGTCAGGTACCACCAGCACACCCTTCTCGTTGAGAATGGTGTCCGCCTGCGGGGTGCAGGGGCCATTGGCCACCTCCACAATCACCTTGGACCGATAAGTAGTAATCATCAGA
>DUAT01000182.1:899-57517 GCA_012960755.1 Gammaproteobacteria bacterium | reverse complement strand
GAAAGACGAATACATCACCGCGGGGTACAGTGCCAAAATATACAGTGGGGCTCGGCCAAAAAAGAACTGCACCGTAAATTCGTTGTGTATAAAGAATAAACTGGTCTCATCGCCGCCGAGTTTTTCAGGGAAATAAACCGGTATCTCCAGCGCCAGCATGAACACGACTGAAGCAAGCCAAAAAGCCAGATAAACAACGTGTCCTTGTTTAAAGCGTGTAACTGCGTGAACCAAGCCCCACAACGCGCCGGTGATGAGCAGTATTTCTACCACGTTCATGGTCCAATGAGATAGTGCGAGCGGGCTTTTTACAAAGCCCCAGCTTGCAACAGCGTCCGGGTGGAAGCCACCAAGCTGGTTAGCGAGTTGATCAAAGGTTTGTGCTGATTCGCTCACACTATACTCGACGTCTTACCATAAATTTGTGACACATCGCTACCCGCCTGCCAATGTCCAAGCCACTCATCGTAGTATTCAGGCAGCGGCTGATTAACACTATCGTGCCAGGGAAACTGCGATGCAAGCACCCCCAGTGCGGAACGAAGCTGTGCCCAAACGGGTATCTGCCCCAGCGGATTATTGCTATAGGCCTTAGCAGGCACATCCTGCACAATGCGCTCAAACTCGAGCTTAATCATGTCGATTAGGCCGCGGGTATGCTTTTGGAAGGCCCCTGTATTTCGTATGCGAAACCAGTGACTACCCACCACGTGGTTATACACATTGTAGGCCGAGCTTCGATGCTCAATTTCTTCACAGAAATGCCAGATAAACAGAGAAGCCACATTGGCATCTCCTTCACCAAAGAGCACGGCGCGATGATCTAAAATCATACGAAAAAATGGTGTGAAAATAGCTTCCAGGCCGCCCGCATACGCCAGGTGGTACTCAAGAGGGTGCGACTGGTAAACCTCTTCGTAACTGGCCAGGGTCTTATCTAGCACCCCTTGCAGTGCTGGGTATTGCTTGATTAAACCGCGTGCATGCTGGAGGTGTTTTTGTGCGTGAATTGCTTCCTGCTTGCGAAAAGCGATGGCTTCTTCCATCACCGCGGAATCGGTTATCCGCGCCTCAGCATCGCGCATGACACGACACATATACTTTTCAAATCCCACCACAAAAAACGTGATTTGGTTCATGAGCACAGAAAAAGCAGGGTTCGCAGGATTCCAGATGAAATCGGTCTCATCAACATCAAAGTTAATTTGCCGTACAGTTAAGTCTGTCATCGTTTCCTCCTTTTGGCCCGGTACATTGCACATTAATCATAGCGGGATTCAAAGCACCTAACCAGTCGTCCCGAACTTAGTACGCCGCTGATAAGCCTGCCGGGTCCTCATCTGTCGCTCCACACAGGGTCACGACCGCATACCGTCCACCACGTCGTTTCTGTTCACACCCTACCTGGTCCTCCATACGAGCAGCCGTCATAGCAAATGGATGACCAATAGCAACCCATGCCAGCGCTATTTCTCGCTATCGCAAGTCTTATCGTTGTTTGTAAACCGATGGCGCTGACAGCAAGACATCTATTCGGCTACGTTGACGTCCTTACAGAAACGGCATTGGCCAATGTTTTAGTTGGTTTAATTTCGGTATGGTGGAACCGATAGACACGCATGTTTGAACATCAGAGGCTGACATCATGAAAGTGACAAGAATTTATAGCCAGGAAGGTGAATCACATTTTGAGGATACCGAAGTGCCATTGGCAAACCTCGGTTCGGGCGGGCGCTTCTCCGAACCTGTTACAACCAAATCTGTGATCTTTAGAGAAACAGATTCAGATTACAATTTGGATTTCCACCCTGCACCGCGCCGTCAGTATGTGATCAACCTCACTGGTTCGGTTGAAATTGAAACCGGCCTGGGCGAAAAACGTGTTTTAGGGCCAGGTAGCATATTACTGGCCGAAGATACCACCGGTCGAGGTCATATCAGTCGAGCAATTGATGGTGAGGCGCGGCAGTGTCTGTTTATTACGCTCGAATAGTATTGTTAGGGCAGCGCCAGTTGTTAAAAATAAGCTGCTGCTTATCAATGTAGTTTGTGAGCGCATAGGAATGCTCTAAATACCGATAGAGATGACGCGTGCTTAGTCGTCTCTCTCTGCTCTGGCGCGATAGAAAACACTTTCAGCCAACCTAGAAATATCAATTCGGCCTATTAAACTATAGCTATAACCGTCTTGAATGGGCATCGACTCAAAAATTGTGCTCACTTCATCCTGGGTAGATAAAGCGACAGCAGGAGTAGCCCTTTTACCCCACATCGTGGGAACTTGAAAATGAGATGTCATTGCATCGAAGTCTCTTGCGAAGAAATCATTAAAGTATGGTTCATACTCCTCCCTCACGGTCATTTGCAACCAGGGTACAGACCCAATAATGTCCCGTACCAATAATTTATTGGTGCTCTAAATCTGCGTTTAAAGCGAGGGCAAAGCGACTACTACAAAAAGCAGTTACCCCATACTCTGGATACCTGTTTTGAGCTCGTCCTCAACAGCGTCAGGCAAGGCATGAAGAAAGCCTATAAGGGCTATCGATTATCGATGATCGTGTGCTCTTTGCCGAAGAAGATAGTCGACCGCGTCATATCGATGAAATTCCGTTCATCCTCAATGAAGGCTTCTCCGGCGCGTCGGGCCTCATCGGTCCGTGGTGCGAGACCTCGGTCGACCCATGCTTCGGCGTGACCAAGATAGGACTCGGCGACGGTGCCCCTCGCAGCCTGCATGCCGGCATCCAGCGCGGAATTTGCGCGATGGACCTGCCGGTAGCACAGCGTGCCGCTCGCGGCGCCGTGGGAGCGGACGATCGGGCCATGGTGGGTCAACCAATAATGGCGAGCATCTTCTTCCTTGATTTGAGGCTGATGTCGGAGGGGGAAAAATACTCGAACAATATTGGATTTGGGTTTCGCCACGATATCTTCAGGTACCGGGTTGATCTGTGGGTATTCATAGGCAAACCAGAGTGGCGAGTCAGGCAAATCAATAAACCTGGACTCGTCCTCAAGCAGTGCTTGCCCAGCTCTTTGGGCGGGTTTGGTGAGTAGTGTTTGCGCCAGTGCTTGCTCTGATTCCCACCAGAGTTCGGCAACACCGTCATAGGCAGGTTCCATTTCACCTCTCGCTCGCTGGGCGGCTTCATTGGCGGGGTCATTCAGGGTGTGAGTCTGGACATAACGATGGATATTCAGGTCTGTTGCAAAGCTTGCGACAAGGGGAGCATGCTGGGTCAGCCAGTATTCCTGGAACTCGTCCCGGGTCAGGTCTGGTTTCTTTCTTAGCGCAAATACGAGTCTGATCATGTCGGTGTCTCCGTCAGGTTGGATTGCCATTGGGTACTCGAGAACAGGTAGTATAAACAACATTTTGCAAAAGAACGGTCAAGTACGGTAATTGCAGAGAACAGGTAGTATAAACAACATTTTGCAAAAGAACGGTCAAGTACGGTAATTGCAGAGAACAGGTAGTATAAACAACATTTTCCAAAAGAACGGTCAAGTACGGTAATTGCAGATTTTCATTCAAGAATAGGGCGTCGTGACTTTGTGTTCTTTCAAGTGGCTAATGACCCTGATCTTTGGGCTTGTCAGCCGCAGGTGCCTGAGACACGCAGGCGAGCATAGCGCTATACCTCGTTTGGATCAGTAAGCCTCTTCTGGATATTCCAGGCAGTAATCAGGCTCAATCTCGAAGTAATCACATAAAGAAGATGATAGCGGGAAGTGGTATTTCTTGGATTACTTGATTAAACGGTATTAGTCATAGCAACAAAGCAATTGTGTTGATTTTTGGGAGGATTGTCTTGGCTCATGGCGCTGATCTCGTTCAGTAGTTCAGTCGCCGCTAAGAAAGCGTCTAGGATCCGCGGCTTTTGCCCCTTGGGTTAGATTATTTGCCTGGTTTTATCCAGCCGCTAATTACGCTATGGTTCATACTCGCTTCAATTTTCAACCAAGGGGATCCACACAATGAGTGAACAACAAGCTATTCTGATCGAGCGGCGCAATCGCGTCATGATCATCACCTTAAACCGCCCAGATGCTATGAACGCTATCAATGGCGCTCTGTCGAATGGACTCTGGAATGCGATTAAGGAGCTCGACGCAGACGACAGCTTAACCGCCGGTGTAATCACGGGGAATGGCCGCGCCTTCTGTGCTGGCATGGATTTAAAAGCCTTTGCCCGTGGCGAAGACATTGGCCCTTTAAACGAATTCGTTCGCTCCGGTGCTAGCAAACCTCTTATCGGTGCAATTAACGGCTTTGCGCTTGCAGGCGGCTGCGAAATCGCTTTGACTTGCGATCTCCTGGTAGCTTCTAAAGCGGCGAAAATTGGTATTCGCGAAGTCAAAGTTGGTCTGTTCGCAGCAGCCGGTGGTGTATTCAGACTACCTGCCCGAGTTGGCTACTCCAAAGCCATGGAAATGGCACTAACGGGCGAGCCCATCACGGCAGAGGAGGCCATGGCGGCCGGTATGCTCAGCGCGCTTACCGAACCTGAAGATATGCTTGAAACCGCGGTTGCCCTTGCTGAGCGCATTGCTGAAAATGCACCGCTTGCTGTCGCAGCCTCCAAAGCGCTTGTGCGTGCTGCTGCTTCCGGAGTTGAAGAAGACAAGCTCTGGGAAATGCAAGTACCCCTCCAGCAGAAGGTGTTCAGTTCTAATGATGCGAAGGAAGGCCCTACTGCCTTTGCGGAAAAGCGTGCACCCAATTGGACCGGCACCTAGAAAATTCTGGGCCGGTTTAAGGTCAATTGCAGCCGAGTCTACCCTGTTCAGAATGGTCCAATAAAACGATTAACGCTTGGCCTGCGTCGATATGAGTTCGACTAACTGAATTACGAAAACAAACATGCTCTAGTCGACTAGAGTTAAGGCTAACGGCGGGCGGGTTGTTGATAGACCCGGTTTCAAGTGTTGTCTCATGCCAAGGACGGCAGCAGGTGACAGCACTAACCAGAACGGAGGTTCAGGTTATCCATTGAAAACCTATATCGGGGCAACGATACAGTCGTGATCATCATAAAATAAGCCTCCTGTGACTACTCGACTGCTGAGAACCCGCCAGAGTTAATCCAAAGTTAACCAGCTTATTGACTGACTTGCTGATCCTCGATTCAAATATTGATTCCAATATTAAGATTGCTATCAACAGGCATTACTTACTGGATTCCCCACCGAGGGCGGAAAACAATGCCGGTAAAAATCGCGACAGCTCAAGCATTATGTTGACGAAGTTAGCGTTTAATTGGGCAATTGGATCGATATCATCATCTTCGTCTGTAGTATCATCAGAAGACAGAATTTTGATCTGTCGGAGCACAATATCCTTGTCGATCAGAACCTTGAGTTCGCCCCGCCAGACGAGCGATATCTTGTTGCAGGTCTTGCCTGTATCCAGATGGGCACGAACTTCGCTGGTGTCAATATCCTGTCTGCGAATACTGACTGCGCTGGTGTCTTCCAGATCAAAAAGATCGCACTGATCACCGAATGTAAAATCTTCTGGCAACTTGCGTGTTCGCAACCAGTGCGTGTAGGTATCGACCGGCTTGGCCTTTACCTGGGGAGGCACAATTTTGAGGCTGCCGAAGCTTTCTCTTAAACAGTTTAAAAACATTTCGGCTTCCAGAGATGAAGCTGTGTCGATAACCAGCAGGTCTTCGGACTGCCGCAGGTAACCAAAGATCTGTTTAGATTTCGGCAGGGCCCGAGGCAGCAGTTCGGCTAAGGCGTCTTCTTTCAGGCGCTGCTTTTCCTTGGCACGTATCGGCCTACCTTCCATTGTCTCGAGGCGGGAGATTTTTTCTTCAAGAATGTCTGCGAGCGCACTACCTGGTACGACCTTATCTTCACGTTTTGCACAGAATAGAAAGCAACCAGCCACCTCATGAACCAGTGTCTCATCGGACGTTGGTGAAACCCAGCCGAACGATGACGGGCGAATACCGCTGCACGGACGAAACGCTCGCTGCTGCAGAGCACGCTCGCATTGATCGGCGTCCAGATTCTGGGATTGGGTCAGTCGGTACACATGGGCATTCTTGAAAATCATCGCGGTCTCATATGGTGGTAGGTCAGGTAGTGCCAGCTCGAAACCGCCGCATTATACGTTAGTCCTCTCGGTTTTAATGCGGTTTGGCGCCTTTTTTATATGCAGCCTACACAAGCTGAGCAGCAAGATGGCCCTTGCCATCGCATCACGACTGCATAACACTCATCGGATCGCAGTACAGGCCGTTAGATTTGTTTTGTGCGACCCTGCCAGTAAGGTTCACGGACGATGCGGCGCTGAATTTTTCCTGTCGGTAATCTCGGCAGATCAGCAACAAAATCGATGGACTTTGGGCATTTGTAGTTGGCTACCTTTGCCCGTGCAAATTCAATCAATTCGGCAGCCAGTTCATCACCGGCCTCAAACCCGGGATTCAGCTGAATCACAGACTTAACTTCTTCACCCCATTCATCATTAGGTATACCAATTGTGCAGACATCAAATACAGCAGGGTGTTGCATCACGCCGCTATCAACTTCCTGCGGGTAGATATTGACTCCCCCGGAAATAATCAGCTCTGCGGTTCTTCCGGTCAGGAAAAGATAACCGTCTTGGTCGAAATAACCCATGTCGCCAAGGGTAAAATAATCGCCCCGGTAGGACGATGATGTTTTTTCACTATCTTTGTAATAATTAAATCGACCTGAATCAGGAGCGCGCATGTAGATTGTGCCTACCTCCCCCTGATTCACTGCATTGCCATCATCGTCCAGAATCTTGTTGTCAAACTCTGGTCCCGGACAGCCCACACTGCCCGGTTTTTTCAGCCATTCATGGGAATCAATTAGGAAGCCACCACCACCTTCTGTGGCAGCGTAATACTCAATCAGTACTGGGCCGAACCATTCGATAACCGCGTGTTTAACGTGAACCGGACAAGGCGCAGCACCATGGGTAACCCGCTTAATCGAAGTTATATCGTATTTATTTTTTGTCTCATCATCCAACTGCAGCAATCGATGGAACATTGTCGCCACCATATGACAATGGGTCACTTTATGTTCAGCAATCAGTTTTAAGGTAGTTTCTGGATCCCACCGGTCCATCAGAACGAGGGAAGCGCCTGAAATTAATGGTGTCAATACATCAATCAACAGGGGTGCGGCGTGGTAGGCGGGTCCGGTGCACAAGGCAACTTCATGGCCCTCAGCATAGCCGGTCTCACTGAAATCAGGCATCGTCGGCGGTCTCTCTTTTCTATACACACCCTTTGGCCGTCCCGTGGTACCGGAGGTATATAACATGCCTCCGCCATGGACCGGATTTTCAATATTGCTGCTGGAGTGCTCACTGATCATTTGGTCCCACCGATCGAACCCGGGAATTTCACCGCCAATGCCCATTAGTGCCTTGAGCCGATTACTCGCAGATTTCGCTTCTATTGCTTTTTCTGCGAACAACACATCAGCCAGGAAGATACTGGCGTCACAGTTATCGATGATGTAACCAATCTCCTCGCCGGTAAGATGCCAGTTGATGGGTGTGACCCGGATACCAGACCGGAATGCAGCCATGAAGACAACCGCAAATTCGACGCGATTACTACATAAAAGCGCCACACCATCGTTAATGCTGAGCCCAAGTGAGCGCCAGTAATTCACCAACTGGTTCGCCTGGCTATTTAATTGCGACCAGGTGAGGCTTTGTCCCTTCTGGTCCGTCACTGCCGTTCTGTCAGGCATTCTCGCTGCATGAGCAGCTATTGCCATACCATTCAGCGCTGCCTGTTCGATCGGCATTTCCGCATAATCTGTCATTGTTGACCTCATGTTGGTTTATTATCCAAAGCAATTGCCTTCCTACGCCAAACAGAATGCCGAAGTTACCGTGAAAATCAATAGGCCATGAACGTCATGAATTATCCTGTTATCTTTCTGGTAATGGAAAATGGATTGTAACGGGTTCAGCGACGAACAATGCAGGCCTGAAAAGGTGCCTTGAGTTCTCTTTTGAGTACCTTGCGCGGCCCTGTTTGGCAGGTGTCCTGTTGGATGTCAATGCCTGTTGAGTTTAACGAAACTGGCATCGATGACAGAGAAAATACTTTCTCGGCTCTTAGCTCTTGGATTAGAGGTGGTCGTTATGGTAGCGGCGGCAGGCTCGATAATCGTTTCTAGTCGACCCCACATTTCCCGAAATCAGCTTCCCAGGGATTTAACTCAACGATGCCATTGCCTCTTGCGTATAAGCTTGAATCTCGTCGAATTTGCCGTGTTTAACTTTATTGGCCCACGCTGGGTCAACCAACAAGGCTCGACCTACTGCAATTAAGTCGAACTCTTCTGCTTCCATTCTTGTGACTAGACGTTCTATCCCCTCGGCGTCGGGTTCTGCTGAGCCACCAGCAAAAGTGGTAATAAATTCTTGGTTTAAACCGACGCTGCCAACAGAAATAGTGGGTTTGTTAGTAATCTGTTTTGTCCAACCGGCTAGATTAAGTTCTGAGCCAGCGAATTCTGGCTCCCAAAAACGCCGCGTGCTGGCATGAAATAGATCAACGCCTGCATCAGCGAGGTTTCCTAGGAACGATTCAAGTGCCGCCACATCGCTGGCAATCTTCACTTCAAAGTCTTGCTGTTTCCATTGAGAGTAACGAAAAATAATTGGAAATGCTTGTCCCACGGCTTTACGCACATTTTTCACAATCTCTTCTGCAAACAGGCTTCTGGCTTTCATATCTCCACCAAATGCATCTGCCCGCTGGTTAGTCCCTTGCCAAAAAAACTGATCAATAAGGTAGCCATGGGCCCCATGCAATTCAATCCCATCAAACCCGACAGCTTTAGCATCCGCTGCAGCATCTGCGAAAGCCTGAATGACATCGGCGATATCTTCCTCCGTCATCGTCGCTGCTTTTTTAACACCAGGCGCCACTAAGCCAGATGGCCCCTGACTTTCCTCTTCGCTATTGGGCATTGCACCTTTCGGGCGAGCAGTCCCTACGTGCCAGAGTTGTGGCATGATCTTGCCACCTGCATCGTGCACCTCAGAGACTACCTTGCGCCATCCAGCCATCGCATCATCTCCATGAATACGCGGAATGTTCGGATCCATTGATGCAACTTTGTGATTAACCGTGGTGCCTTCGGTAATAATTAATCCGGTACCGCCTTCAGCCCGACGCCGATAGTAAGCTGCCACATCATCACCGGGCACGCCATTCGGTGAAAAATTGCGGGTCATTGGTGCCATCACGATTCGGTTGCTAAGGCTCAGTTTTTCACTGCTAAAAGGTTTAAAGATAACGCTGTCCAATAGACTCAATTTTTTGGTTCCTCAATATGTATTCCAATATTGTAAGGTAAAGAAGGGCATTTATAGATACCTAAAACGGGATGAATGATTGGTTATAAGGCCAGAGGTTGTCGGTAGTTTTTCATGCCTTTGCATGATGATATTTCCAGAACAGCCCTAACTGTGCTACCCATTGATTATGATTCAATTATTCGAACTGCTTGGCTGGGTATGAATTTGGACAATTTAACGAGTCACCACACTTAGCATGACGGGAAACTACTGTGTGAATGCCATCCAGTATACATTTATCCATCCTGAATACCCTGGTACCCGTGGTAAAGTTGCAGTTATCACCAGCTCCCATTAACCCCGAACGACTCGAATCACATGAAGATAATCACCTGGAATTGTAATCGAGCATTCAGGAAGAAACTTCACAGGTTAACTGATCTGGAAGCTGATCTACTCATTATCCAGGAATGTGAAAATCCAGCTAAAACCGGTAATGAATACAATCAATATCGGGAGTGGGCTGGAGATTATCTGTGGCATGGCGCCAATCAGAATATGGGCCTAGGCATATTCCCGAAGAATGGCACCCATATTAAGAGGTTACATTGGCCAGACGATGGACTTCAGTTTTTCCTTCCATGTGCAGTCAACGATACTTTCAACCTTGTCGGTGTCTGGACCAAAGCTGCTGCATCTCATGCCTATATTGGCCAGTTATGGAAATACCTACAGATTAACAAAGACAAACTTGTTGCCGACAACGCCGTTATCTGCGGGGACTTTAACAGCAATGCATTTTGGGATAAGAAAAGAAGGGATTGGAATCACTCCGATGTTGTTCAGGAACTGGCAAAAATTGGCATGGTTAGTCACTATCACCATTATCATGGCCTGGAACACGGCCAAGAAAACCTGCCAACAATGTTCCTATTGAAGAACCCCGAGAAACCTTACCATCTCGATTATGCTTTCACCTCAGAGGAATTACTCCCTCAATCCAGTGAATTCTCAATCGGTGACCCAAGTCCGTGGATGTCTTTAAGTGATCACATGCCGTTGACCTTCACGGTCACCGAGTAAGTTGGTCGGTTGGACAGGAAATGACCTAACTAAAGGTGGGGGCAGGACGAATAGTGGTCAACCAGATTAACACCAGTTCACACAGCCTATAGGCTAAACGAATAACTTAAATTAACTTACCTTGACCACACCACAAAAAATGTGGTGTATACTCCCCCAAACCAAATTCTAGGAGATAGGAAGCTCGTTATGACGGATAAAAACGACTCTTTGGGCATTATAGAAGAATCTGATGGGCACTATATTGCCACTCTGGAGAGAGAACTTGAGCATAAGCCAGAAAATGTATGGTCCATGTTAGTAAATTCATCCCGTTTGGTAGACTGGTTGGCCCCTGGTGAAATAGAACCTCGTGAAGGAGGTATGGCTAAACTGGATTTTGTGGACAGTGGCATCGTTATTGACAGTAAGATTACTGCTTACCAACAAGGTCAATTATTGGAGTACTCTTGGAGCGGTCCCGGGGAACCAGAACGTCCTATAAGATGGCAATTGCAAGCTGAAGGAGACATTACAAGGCTCACTTTAATTCTTAAGTGTCCTTTAGATGAGGATATCGCTAGATCCTGCGCGGGTTGGGAGGCACACTTGATGATGTTACTGGCAGCTATTGAAGGTGTCCCCATTAAGTTTCCTTTTCAACGTTTTCAGGAAACTAGGGATATTTATAAAGAAATGATTCTTCAGTAACGAGAAAGCTTATCCAAAGCATTTAATCCGGATAACAAACTTCTTGAAAAAGTGAAGGCTAAAGGCAGCGACAGAACAACTTATCCTTAGCAACAGATTCCCGTATCAGACGCTCTAACAGATCGTTTCGGCGGAACTCAATTTAATTTGACCGGAATCAAGTCTGGTTCGGGATAATTCGGGTATATTGCTTCCGATCTAAGGAGAACAACATGACCAACGCATACACTCTAGCCAAGCAACACCTGGATGCTGGTGTCACTGAAGCCGAAAGTAACAATATCGATTCGCACGCCTATGGGCAGGCATTGATCTGGAAAGTTTTAGAAATGTACAAGGAAAACGGTCGCTCAGGCACTGATATAGTCGCCGAAGTCCAGTATACATTGGACAACCTTGACGACGATGGGACCTTTCATGTATCTCGGAACTAGGTGCGACGATACTGTCGCAGGCCGGTTGCGAGATAACCGTAGCCTGTGTCTGCCGGTTCACTAAAGTGAAACACCGATCGATCCAGTACCGGGTCCCCGCTTTGTAGTATAGCGGTTCGGCGGTCAATAAAAGCCAATTTGCTTCGCGCGGGCAATCCGGTTCCACCACCATTCTGCGTTAATGAAATCAGCAGCGTTTCACCTTTCCTGACAATGTCATAACGCTGATTCAGGTTTGCATAGCTGCCAACGTAATCATCACGCTGCAAGCGAGAAACTTTAGCGGCTACCGGCGCAGCTGGCTCGCAGGTACGCGCCAAGCGCAGGAACACTTTATCGAAGATATCTTTGTAAAGTCCCCCCGCATCCCCGCCGTTGGTCAGCATGGCTACGGCCAGCTGTTGTTCGGGTATAACGCGAAGGTAGGCGAACTGTCCCATGGTAGCGCCATCATGGCCATAAAGACGAGTCCCCTGCCAGTCCATCAGGAACCAACCGAGACCCCAGTGTTTTATGCAGTTACGGGTGTGTGCTGGTAGCGCAACCTGACGCTTTTGCATGGCCGCAACGCTGCGGACTGAAAGCATTCGGTCCCCTGCATCGGTTCGCCCCTTCGCCATATGCATCTTCGCAAACTTTAGTAGATCGGTTACAGCCATGGCCGGGGTTGACCCTGCCGCTTTCTGGCCATGGCTCAAATAGGGTGTTCTTGTCACATACCAGGTGTTCTTTTTACGCCGGCTGGGGACGTGGCCAATCGCTGATCGAAATCTCAAAGTATCCTCGGGCAGTGAAATTGCGTGACGCATGCCTAACGGTTCAAAAATGCGTTCACGGAGCAGTTCATCGTAGGTCCTGCGGGTGAGTACTTCAGCCAGACGCCCGAGCAAGGCAAATCCGAGATTACAGTACGAGTGTTTAGCACCAGGTGCAAACAGACTAGGCAGCATAACTGCCATTTCGACAAGCTTCTCAACTGAATCATCACCCCTGCCTGCATCAACGAAAAAATCACCGTCAATGCCACTCTGGTGAGAAAGGAAATGCCGCGGGGTTACCTGTCGCGAGACCGAAAGGTCCGCAACCCGAAACGATGGTAGATAGGTGACAACGGGTTCATCAAGATCAAGGCGCCCCTCATCCACCAGTTGCATAATCAGGGTGGTTGTGAAGATTTTAGTAATCGAACCGATCTGAAATACCGTGTCAAGTGTCGTCGGCACGGCAGTATCAAGATTGATAACCCCTGCTGCTGCACCGGTGACTCGACCACCTCGGAGTACGGCAATACTTGCACCTGGTACCTGGTATTGGTCTGCGCCCGCTTTTAACCATCGGGAAAGATCTTCATTGAGCTTCATTCGATGCTACTCCATATTCTTTCGTCAGCAGTATGTCGATTGTACGCAATCAGTAGGAGTTAGCTATGATGAAGGTAATCAAGCACAAAAAACCATTTCATTTGACCCTGTTATTGCCCGGAAACAGGTACCGATAGAAAGGGATAGTGCGAATAAAAACGCTTTCTCCTCGCAGGTCACCAGGCATTTTCCAGCGCCTGGGGCGCTCTATTTTTCGAATCCGCTGCGATGCCCACCCTCAGTCCAATAGCTTGCCCGCATAATATTGACCAAACTGCCAATTGGTTTTTTCCATCTCATTGAGTGGCCCAAGGTTTCCAAGCCCTGCATCCAGTCCTATCTGGATGCCTTCCATGATTACATTATCCTCTGCCATAAAAGCAAGGACGTGGGCAATTTCCTGCTCAATGGATTCTTCCTCACCAGGGTGGCCGTTCAATTTTCCGGCAATCCAGGCCCGATACTGCAATCGATTACGGCTGGTTGGACGAATCGATAACCAGAGGCATCCATTTTTGCCAATACTCACCACCATGCAGGGGTAAATACAACAAAGGTTATCTTTATTATCCAGTGGTTCGTCTGAAGTTATCACTGTCATTGTATGATGGTTGTAGCCAGCACCACCGGGCAATACTTCTACTGTTGAGGTTGGCGTATCAGGCTCCAGGGTATTTTTGTGAACTTTAAACACGTGATAACTTTCACAGAAGTTTTCTACGAAAACCTTCCAGTTACAATCCAGCTCTCCATCTGTGGTGAAGGTTGTACTATGCTCGGCAAGATTGAAGCGGCCTATATGGCTCGCCAGAGATTCAAGCCTAGGTGCCAAAGGCATGGCTTCCAAATCCAGGTTTACAAATACCAGCCCCTGCCAGATTTCCAGGTTCAATGGGTTCAGGCAGATGTTCTCTAGCTGCCCTGGCTCCATGCGAGGGGCACCACGTAGCTTGCCATCCAGTTCGAAAGTCCAGGCATGGTAGGGACAGGTGATAGATTTCTTGTTACCACTTCCGCTTGCCAGTCGAGCAGCACGATGGGGACAAACATTAGAGTAAGCATGCACTTCACCTTCCCCATCATGAATGATCAACACCGGATGCCCTACTAGATCAAAAGTAAGGTAATCACCGACTTCTTTTAATTCCGAGACATGGGCGGTACAAATCCACTCTTTCTTGAATATTCGCTCAAGCTCGAGTTTGTAAATTTCATCAGAGCTGTAACATACCGGCGGCAGAGGTAATCTACCGTAAGCTGTTTCACTGTTTTCACGCCATTTCGAGAGAGCCTCAAGCAATTTATTCTCCAGTCTATTTCGATTAAATGGAAGTATTCGCAGTTTATCGGAGAACACACAGTGATCCATCTGGAACCACAGGCATAAGGTTGCAACTTTTTACAACTCAGCGTTACACCAGGCGTCGTACTTATTGCTCCTGCTAACAACACCTGTTTTATTTTGGCTAAGTGAATCCTTCGCTATATTACTGAGCCAGCTTGCAGGAGCCGATTTCTTAACTCGGCTATTCCATTCATCTATCAAGAAGTTTGGCGTTTTCCGCCGTAATGGTGCCTAACGCCGGTTTATTTTTAAATCGGGTAACCGGTATCTGGCTTCTAATCAGTTCATGAAAGTTAAAAATACACGATTCTTGCGATGACAGAGGACCAGGCTGGTAGCCATAACTCTGCAATCCCTTTTCAACGCCCAGGCACAATCTGCGATCCTCTTCGTTGATCGGACCATTAATCAGGCGGTTCAAACGCCGAAGTTCGATTTCTTCAGCAGTTGGGTTCTGATGCCCGTAGAAGCTGGCTCGGACCATGGTTGTATGCACTTCCAAGGGTATTATTTGAAACGTATCGAGCATTTCAGGGTATAGATCAATCCCTAGGTTTGGTGAAAATCCAAACTGAACCCATCTCCCTTTTAGCTCATCGGGTACTCTGTGGTCTGCATGGTGTAATTTCTCTTGATACTGCCTTTCTTCATCAACCTCCGAGTGCTTCTCATTCATTGCAAATACACCATAGCTGATGCCGCTGGTCAGTTCCTCAAACTCATCGCTCTCTCGTGCCAATCGGTTGAGCCCCGGATGACCAGTAGGGATGTGATAATTCTCCAGATAGTTGTCCCAGACAACCTTCCAGTTAACAGGCCAGATTTCTTCCTTAGGCTCTGCTATCTGTACATAATTCCGAACATCATATTTTTCGAAATAGTGTGCCGTATGTGAAAACTGTTGGGCAACGCTTTCTCCATTACCCTTTACTCTTATAAAGATCAAGCCGTTAAAAACCTCCAATTCCACTTTGTATAATCCGTAGTTGGCACGATCAAATAGCGGGAAATTTTTCTGCTGGGGAACGCCTTTTAACGTCCCATCAAGGCCATAGGTCCAACCATGATATGGACACTGAATATTATTTCCACAATTGCCAGACCCGGCCAGTAGGCGCGAAGCTCGATGGCGGCAAACGTTGAGAAATGCCCGAAGCTCACCCACTTTGTCCCGCATGACTAAAATGCTGTCACGGCCAATATCCTGGGTCAGATAGTCACCGGCGTTAACGATTTCGGTGCAATGTCCTGCAAACTGCCAGCGACTTAAAAACAGCTTCTCATATTCGAGGCCATGCAGTTCGGGACAAGCGTAGGTCCATGGGGCAAGCGGTTCACCGGCAAGCCTATCTGAAGGGATATTTTTGACACTAGGGGGTTGCATGATTTTTATTAGATATTCAGTTCAGGATGAATTGTATCTGTTGGGCTTGGTGATGCCAACGTGAAATGAGCTAGGCTCAAATTGTCTCTTCTGATGAAAATATGCGGTGGGTCTTGCACCGTGTATCGTTAACGTGTTTTTCTGTGTTTGACAAACCCATTTTTGAAATGCCTGGCTTCAATTTAAATGAGCAGGAGTTTCTATTAGCAAGAAGATCAACCAGTTCTATACGGACTGACGTCACACAGGATACTGCGGACTTATGAAATGAGTCCTGAGAGTTTAACTTTGGTGACCTGGTGCCAACAGCGTGAACCCATAAGACGCTTGCAATAGCGAGCGCCTGCCCGTGACTAACTAGGTCGGCCGCCGCAATGCTAACAGGCGATTGTGTAAAGTTGATGCAGCATTGTTTTTCACGAGTCTGCTAAGTGTTGGCTCAACAGAAAGCACGAGCTGCGAGACTTGGATTTCATAGCGCTGAATGAGTTGGGCGGCAGATATCAGGAAGAAAACGAGTAGTAGCGTTAGTCACTGATGCTAGGCTTTGCAAACAGCAGATTTTTCACGCGACCTGCAGAAATGCGACAGCCTGAAATTACGTCTCCCTTTCTCTCCAATACTAAATCAGCACATCCAATAGAGATCTCGTCTTTGGAAACGAACACCGTTACTGTGTCCGGGAAGCCCTGTCGCTTTAACATGAGTCTGTCTTGGTCGACAAGAAATTGCCAGACCACATCAAGTTCTGGGCTACGATACTAACCGACAATGGCGTTTAGCTCTTGTTAACCGACTCGATATAACTCGATTAAGTGAAAGCGCTACTCACCCGGCAACAGGGTTGCAGTGACCTCTTTACTCTCGTGGGAAAATTGTATCTTAATACCCGCACCG
The DNA here is from genome assembly GCA_012960755.1 of Gammaproteobacteria bacterium. The sequence goes on along the minus strand of DUAT01000182.1, from coordinate 41,007 downwards.
GCAATCAATTCAACTTCAAAAGTCTACAGGTCATCGCCAAGATAGATGCCCGGCCAACGAGCCGGTTGACTACCTGGGATCGTCAGGAAATGTAAACCGGATTGATTCGCTGTCATCTTCAGGGTGTGAAAGATCTGTCAGCACTATTAACTAGTTGTCCAATAAACGCTTTGAATATTGGAAAAACAGCTCTCTGCTTGAGCCATCAATTCGACCACAGCCAATGCAGTCACACTCCAAAGCCATCAGACTATGTTGTTCACAAGCTAAGCTGATAGCTGATTCGCCATTAGCTCGTGATCCAGGAACTCGAGAATATCTTCTAACGAATTATAACGGAGCACACTTCGGTCTACCTATTCCTGATCTAGGTCAATGTCACCGGGCTTACACAACGCTAAATTACCATCGCTAGCTGTATAGCAAAGACAAAATATTAAAGGAAGGTGATATGGACAACAACCTGTGGGTGAAGGCGCTACCAGCCTTTCTAGGTTCGATTGTTATTCTCATCCTCGGAAGCTGGGCTGATCCCAGCCAGGCAACTTCTCCCGGAGAAAATGTGTTCAACACGACTTGTTTCGTCTGTCATACGGTCGGTAAAGGCAGGCTTATTGGTCCCGATCTTGCCGGGGTAACCGATAGAAGAACTCAGGACTGGCTGATGAGCTTCATCAAGTCATCGCAGACAATGATCCAGGAAGGAGACGTTGAAGCAGTCGCTCTGGCAGAAGAGTATCCCGGCTTGATAATGCCGGATTCATTGATGAGTGATGCTCAGATCAGAGACATTATCGATTTTCTAAAGGCGACCGGAACGACGACAGTTACCGTTTCTGGTCGGTCAACGATCGCTGAAAAAACTCTGGAAACACCACTTCCTTCTGTAGAAACCTCAGAACAGGAAATTCTAGTAGGCCAGCAACTATTCCAGGGGAAACGTCGATTTATCAACGATGGCGTCGCCTGCAATGCCTGTCACGATGTTCGTAACGATACCGTTATCGGAGGGGGCATCCTAGCGGCAGAGCTCACTACTGTTTTCTCTAGAATGGGCGGCGAAGGTGTCCGCGCGATCATTGGTCAAGCACCTTTCCCCATAATGCAGGCAGCGTATCAGGACAAACCACTTGCACCGGACGAAGTAAGGGCACTTGTTGCCTTTCTCGAATTCACCGACCAAAAAGGATACAACAAGCTTCCCAGAGATTATGGCATTGGGCTCTTTATCAGCGGCACCATTGGCGCCGGAATTTTATTTGTGCTCTTCGGATTGATCTGGCGAAACCGCAAGGTCGGATCAGTGAATCAGGCTATCTACGATCGACAGATCAAATCACAAATGGATGGACTCAATGACTAAGACAATTATAACCACGGGCATAAAAACATGAGTTGGATAAAAGACATCATCTCACCTGAGACCAGAAGTTGGGAAGAATTCTATCGTAATCGATTTCAGCATGATCGCGTGGTTAGGAGCACCCACGGTGTCAACTGCACGGGAGGTTGTTCATGGCAGATCCATGTAAAAGATGGCATTGTCGTCTGGGAAACTCAACAACTCGATTATCCGTTGCTCGAGGATAAACTCCCCCCTTACGAACCTCGAGGCTGCCAGCGTGGTATCTCGTTTTCCTGGTATCTATACAGCCCGCTCCGAATCAAGTATCCATTGATCCGGGGTGCACTTATCGATGCCTACCGTGAAGAAAAAGCCAGGCATGGCGGAGACCCAATGAAGGCCTGGGCATCTTTACAGGCTAACGATGATAAGCGGCGAAACTACCAGAAAGCTAGAGGTAAAGGGGGTTTTCGTCGTGCCTCGTGGGACGAGGTTATGGAACTAATGGCGGTCGCTAACATCTACACCGCCAAGAAATACGGACCTGACAGGGTCATAGGATTCTCACCCATCCCAGCAATGTCCATGCTCAGTTACGCGGCTGGATCGCGTTTTCTCCAGCTTTTCGGTGGTGTCTGCCTCAGCTTCTATGACTGGTACTGCGATCTGCCTACCGCATTTCCAGAGATCTGGGGTGAGCAAACCGACGTCTGTGAAAGCGCGGACTGGTACAACTCCAAGATGATTGCTGACATGGGTGCATGCCTCAACATGACTCGCACGCCGGACTGTCATTTCTTTGCCGAATCCCGCCACAATGGCACAAAGGCGGTCGTCTTCTCTCCGGACTTCTCACAGGTTTGTAAATACGCGGATCAATGGGTGCCACTACACGCTGGAAGTGACGGTGCTTTTTGGATGTCTGTTTCACACGTTATATTGAATGAGTTCCACCACAAACAGCAGACTCCATACTTCATCAACTACGTCAAGCAGTACACTGACAGCCCGATGCTGGTGCGCCTTGATGAGAAAGATGGACACTATCGACCAGGTCGACTTTTGCGAGCGAATGAACTTCCCGATCACAAAGATACCAGCAACGGCGACTGGAAATTTGTCAATATAGATTCTGACTCGGGAGAGTTTGTTATCCCCAAGGGCGCCATGGGGCATCGTTGGGATCCGGATGGCGGCCAGTGGAATATGAAGCTGGAGGACTCAACTGATAATAAGCCGTACGACCCACTGTTGACTATGATTGAACACAACGACGAGGTCGTAAGTATCGAATTCGATGAATGGGGACTCGACACAAAAGCACTCAGAGGGGTGCCAGCAAAACGTGTCCTAACGGGAAAGGGCGAACCCATTCTGGTTACCACTGTCTACGATTTAATCATGGCCCAGTACGGCGTTGGCCGAGGCCTTGCCGGTGACTATCCTGACGACTATTCAGATAAGGATGCGGCTTACACACCTGCCTGGCAGGAAGTTTTTACCGGCGTTGATGCAAAAACGGTACTTCAATTTGCACGAGAGTGGGCAAACACAGCCAATACAACTGAAGGCAAGTGTATGATCATTGTCGGTGCGGGAATCAACCACTGGTATCACTCCAACTTGATGTATCGAGCGGGAGCCATGGCCCTGATGTTAAGTGGTTGTGTTGGTAAAAATGGGGGGGGATTGAACCACTATGTAGGCCAGGAAAAACTTGCGCCGATGGACTCCTGGAGCAGCCTAGCCTTCGCCAAGGACTGGCAGGATCCAGTACGACTCCAGCAAGCACCATTGTGGCACTACATCAACACCAGCCAGTATCGATACGACGGGCAGTTTTCTCGGTACAACACGGTCCCGGACAATGAACTGACTCGTCAGCACACTGCTGATACGATCTATAAGTCAGTGAGAAACGGCTGGATGCCGTATTACCCGCAGTTCAAGCAGAACACGCTCGACCTGTGCGATACAGCCATCGAAGAGGGTGCTATTGATGACGATGGGATCAAGGAGAATGTCCTCGAGAAACTGAAATCAAGAGACATTACGTATTCTGTTGCTGATCCGGAGGACCCCCAAAATCATCCCCGTATCTGGTATATCTGGCGAGGGAACGCCATCGTCGGTTCCATGAAAGGGACCGAATATTGTCTGAAGCATTACCTGGGTACACACTCCAATGGTATTGCTCAGGATTCAGAAGATCATCCTGAAGAAGTCGAATGGACTGAGGTTGCGCCCGTTGGGAAAATGGACCTGGTAGTTGACCTCAATTTCAGAATGGATTCATCCGCCCTTTATTCTGACATCGTACTACCCGCTGCCTCATGGTACGAAAAAGCGGATATGAACAGCACAGACTTACATTCGTTCATTCACCCGCTGTCACAGGCAATTGCGCCCGTGTGGGAGTCAAAGACCGATTGGAATATCTTTCGCGATCTCGCCAAGGCTACCAGCGACATCGCCAAAAAGTATTTCTCCTCTCCCCGCAAAGATATTGTAACAGCCCCACTCTCGCACGATACAGTAGATGAGATCAGCCAACCGGAGATCAAGGACTGGTACCATGGCGAGGTGGAAGCGCTGCCTGGCAAAACCATGCACAAATTGGCTGTGGTCGAACGAGATTACACCAGGATCTACGATAAGTTCATTACCCTTGGTGACAACATCAGGAAGACCGGCCTTGGTGCGCACGGGAATCATTTTGAATGTGATGATGTATACGACGATATGATCGATTCCAACCATTTCCCCGTCAAGGAGATGGATGGCAAGATCTATCCTTCCATTGAGGAAGACATTGATGCCGCCAATGTGGTGCTTAATCTGTCCACGCTGACCAACGGAAAATTGACCGTTCGTGCTTACCAGAATATGGAGAAGAAGACAGGCCTCGATCTTGTTCAACTGGCCAAAGGCAGCGAAGATGTTCTTATCACCTATAGCGACCTGCAATCCCAACCTCGTCGTTACAACACGTCACCTTTGTGGTCTGGATTGATGCATGATGGGCGAGCCTACGCGCCCTATACCTACAACTACGAATTGCTGGTGCCCTGGCGCACATTGACCGGACGCCAGCATTTCTACCTCGATCATGAGATGTATCTTGCCTACGGTGAGAACCTGCCAACCTACAAACCAGCGCCCAAGCCTGAACTCTATGGTGATCTGAAAGAAACCTTGAAAGACGGAGACGCGCTGGTGCTGAACTACCTCACACCTCACGGCAAATGGCACATCCATTCAACGTACATGGAAAACCTTAGAATGTTGACGCTCTCTCGAGGCTGTGAGCCGTGTTGGTTGAGCGAAGTGGACGCGAAAAAACTGGGTATCCAAGATAACGATTGGGTAGAGGTCTACAACGATCACGGTGTTTACTGCACCCGTGCAGTGGTGAGTTCAAGGATTCCCAGAGGAGTCTGCATTGTCTACCACGTTGCGGAGAGGACCACCGGTATTCCGAAGTCACAGGAACGTGGTAATCGTCGGGCAGGTGGTCACAACAGCGTTACCCGCATTCATCTGAAGCCAAACTTTCTCGCCGGTGGTTACGGCCAATTCAGTTATCACTTCAACTACTGGGGTCCTATCGCGCCAAACAGAGATAGTCATGTAACGGTTAAGAAAATGAACAAAGTAGTCTGGTAAAACGGCACCAAAATGGAGTAGACAGTGGACATACGATCACAAATATCAATGGTTTTTCATCTCGACAAGTGTATAGGTTGTCACACCTGCTCCGTCGCCTGTAAGAACATCTGGACCGACAGAAAAGGTGCTGAATATCAATGGTGGAACAACGTCGAAACCAAACCCGGTACAGGATACCCCACCAAGTGGGAGGATCAGTTGATCTACAAAGGTGGCTGGGAGGAAAAGGCAGGTTCCTCTAATGAGATCCGACTCAAGGGGGCTGGCAAAGCCAAGGGGATAGGTAACATCTTTCACAATCCAAACTTACCGGTAATTGATGACTATTACGAACCATTTACCTACAAATATCTTGACCTGATCGAATCGCCAGAAGCTGACGATCAACCTACTGCTCGTCCTGTGTCACTGATTACTGGCAAACCCATAGATATTAAAATGGGACCCAACTGGGATGATGATCTAAGCGGTACCCCCGATTATGCGAGAAACGATCCCAATCTGGAAAATCTCTCTGCCGCTGAACGCGAGTCGATGTTCCAACTCGAGAAAATGGCTTTCTTCTACCTTCCCAGAATCTGCAACCACTGCTTAAACCCAGCCTGTGTCGCCTCCTGCCCCTCAGGTGCTTTATACAAACGAGGCGAAGACGGAATCGTGCTGGTTAATCAAGATGAGTGTCGCGGATGGCGGATGTGCGTTACTGCATGTCCTTACAAAAAAACCTATTACAACTGGCATACGGGAAAATCAGAAAAGTGTATTCTTTGTTTCCCACGTCTCGAGGCCGGTCTTGCGCCAGCCTGTATGCATTCCTGCGTTGGCCGTATTCGCTACTTGGGTGTCATTCTCTATGATGCGGACAGAATCGAGGAAGTAGCATCTTCATCTGAAGATGCGATCGTCCAAAATCACATGGACATCATGCTGGATCCACATGATCCCGATGTAATCAGAGCGGCAAAAACAAACGGTGTTGCTGATTCAACTATCCGAGCAGCTCAGAAGTCACCAGTTTACAAGTTTGTTAAACAGTGGGGACTGGCACTGCCACTGCATTCTGAATTCCGTACCTTGCCAATGCTGTTTTACGTCCCACCTTTGTTACCGGTCATGGCTTCACTTAACAAGTCTGATCCAACACAACTCGATAAAACCGGTCCTGTGGTCAAGAAGTGGGACGATGACTGGTTATACGACACCAGTACTGAGGACATATTCGCTACCATTGACCAGGCGCGTTTCCCCATGCAGTACATGGCTAATCTTTTCAGTGCAGGTGATACCGACATGATCAAGGCACGGATCATGAAACTGATGGCGGTGAGGATTCACCGCAGATCCTTGACCGTCGGTGATATTCCAGCGGATAAGGCTACAAAGTCGCTTCAGGAAGCTGGGTTAACCCACGACGCTGCCGAAGCCATCTACTATCTTACCTCACTTGCCAAATTTGACGACCGCTTTGTCATCCCTCCCGCCCACCGAGAGCAGGCAATCGAGATGATGGAGTTTACAGGAGATAGAAAAGGTAACACGGGATTCGGATTTAAAGAAAGCACTGCAAAGAGGGGATTGTAATGTCTCTTGATCATTACCAGATTATTGCGCCACTGTTCGAGTACCCGGACGAGGATTTCCCGGTAAAGGTAGGTAAGGTCAAGCACTTGTTAGACTCAAAGTATCCGCAAGCTGTCGCATATCTCGATCAATTTCTTAGCTACCTTCCCGGTGACGACCTACTACTGATGCAGGAACTCTTCACCCGATCATTTGATATCCAGGCAATTACCACACTGGACCTAGGCTATGTCTTGTTCGGTGATGACTACAAGCGTGGCGAGCTGCTGTCAAACCTGAATCGGGAACATATCCAATGTGAAAACGATTGCGGTTCTGAACTGGCTGACCATCTGGCAAATGTCCTTCGCCTACTATCCCTGCTCGAGGACCAGGAGCTGGTTACCGACCTTGCCTATGCAATTGTTGCACCCGCGGTGCTGGAGATGATCGGGGAATTCGAACCCACACGCTTACAGACAAAGAACGAGTCATATCAAAAGCACTACAAAACGCTCATTGAGACACCCGATGTCGAAAAACAGGCAGTGACCCTGTACCAGTTTGCACTGCAGGCCCTTTACGAGGTTCTCAAAGATGACTTCTCAAGAATCAGTGAAATACCGCTCAAACGCAAAACCAGTGACTTCTTGATATCCGTTGTACAGGAACACGAAATCGAACAAAGAGCCGAACCCTGATTAATAGCAAGGAATACTTATGAACCCATTCGACTATTTCTTTTTTGTCATGTTTCCTTACCTGGTAGCGGGTATCTTTTTCGTTGGCACCCTCTACCGATATCGAAACAAAGGCTTTACGGTGACCAGCCTCTCAGCACAATTTCTCGAGAACAGGCAAGGGTTCTGGGGTACAGTTCCATTTCACTGGGGAATCCTGATGGTTTTCCTGGGGCATCTGGTGGCTTTCCTTTTCCCCTCTTCTGTTCTTGCCTGGAACGCTGATCCAGTTCGACTTATCGTCCACGAAGGCCTTGGGTTCACCTTCGCAGTCGCTGTCTTGGTCGGTCTTTGCGCCCTGATCACAAGACGATTGACCAACGACAGAGTGCGCACGGTTACTTCCAAAATGGATCTCTTCGTGGAGTTCGTGTTACTAGGTCAAGTTATTTTGGGTTGCTGGATTGCGCTTGGTTATCGCTGGGGTTCATCCTGGTTCGCCTCCGACCTTTCCCCCTACCTCTGGTCCATTTTGATGTTCAGCCCGAAACCCGAGGCGGTCTATGCAATGCCACTGGTTATCAAGGCGCATATTGTTGGCGCATTTTCAATTTTTCTCATTTTTCCTTTCACGCGACTAGTACATCTGCTGGTCGCTCCGTTGCACTATCTGTTTCGACCCTATCAGGTCGTCATTTGGAACTGGAACAGAAAGCTGATTCGAAGCCCAATGACCGCCTGGTCAAAGGAGAGACCACGTAATAACTAAAGCAATATAGAGGTATGAAGAGTGCAGAAGGAAGCAACTGTCAAATCTCATAAAGCACTGTTTTTAAACACCGCGGCCTTCACACTCTGTTTTGCCGCATGGATGATCAACGGTGTACTAGTAACCTTTCTTACAGCTTACCAGGTTTTCGACTGGGGTCCCGTAGAGATCGGATGGCTAATGGGAATCCCCATATTGACAGGGGCCTTATTCAGATTGCCCGCCGGAATTCTCACTGACATGTATGGTGGCAAACCAATTTACACGGGTTTACTTTTCGTCTGCGCGGTGCCTATGTATCTGCTTTCCCATGCAGACAGCTTCTGGACATTTGCACTCTGCAGCGCCGGGTTCGGCCTGGCAGGCGTAAGCTTTTCAATTGGCATCGCCTACTCTTCTGCCTGGTATCCCAGGCACCAACAGGGAACAGTGCTTGGTATATTTGGCGCCGGCAATGCAGGAGCGGCACTGACAACTTTCTTTGCGCCTACTCTCCTCAACAGCCTGACAGATAATGGCAGTAACCTTGAAGGGTGGCGGCAACTGCCAATCTACTACGCCATAATGTTTGTTCTCTTGGGAATTATTTTCGCCGCCTTTTCGGAAAACAAAAAAAACAGCTCAAAGGCCAAGGCTATAGGTCAGATGCTACGACCTTTAAAAGATTTACGCGTCTGGCGATTTGGCTTGTACTACTTTCTGGTATTCGGTTGTTTTGTCGCCTTCTCGCAATGGCTGGTTCCGTACTTTGTCAACGTATATTACCTGCCTCTGGTGACAGCGGGTCTGCTTGCATCCGCGTTTAGCTTGCCGTCTGGCGTAATACGCGCACTGGGCGGCTGGATGTCAGATGCCATAGGTGCTCGTGCCGTAATGTACTGGGTACTCGGATTATCCGTCGCAATCAGTTTCATGCTGGTTATTCCGAAGATGGAAGTCTATTCACCTGGAAAAGGCATCATGGCCTCACGAGCAGGAACAGTGGTGCTAGCGACCAGTTCAAAAATCGTCGTAGACGATAGGACCTACCAACTCGAAATTGCTGACAAATCCTTTGAGGAACTGGACGATAAAGTGGTTGTGTTTCCTACCAAAGCGACCTGGCAGGAACCGGTTGTACAAGCTGGGCAGAAAGTGAAACGGCGAGACCTCCTCGCCAAAGGCGTTACCAAGATTTACTTCCAGGCCAATGTCTGGATCTTTGCTGCTTTGGTCATCCTCCTGGGCACTGTCTGGGGGATTGGGAAAGCGGCAGTGTATAAGCACATACCGGACTATTATCCAGATGAAGTTGGCGTCGTGGGCGGTATGGTCGGCGTCATCGGCGGATTGGGTGGATTCTTCTGCCCGATTATTTTCGGTTACCTGTTAGCAGGTACAGGACTGTGGACAAGCTGCTGGATGTTCATGTGGGTGATCTCCTGTATCTGTCTATTCTGGATGCACAACGTGATTCAACTGGCAGAACGTAGAGAGCGACCGGGACATATGAAACACTTTTGACCTTAGGAGTAAACCCATGGCTCGATCACTAACTGTATGGAACCCGGATGATGAACGGTTCTGGCGAACTACTGGCAAAAAGATTGCTAATAAGAATCTATGGATCTCGATCCCAAGCCTGCTTTGTGGGTTTGCAGTCTGGTTGTACTGGGGCATCATCTCGGTTCAGATGCTGAATCTGGGCTTCCCATTTTCATCTGATCAGTACTTTACACTCACAGCAATCGCCGGGCTCAGCGGCGCTACACTGCGAATTCCCAGCACGTTTTTCATAAGAATTGCCGGTGGCAGGAATACTATTTTCTTTACTACTGCCCTTCTGATGATCCCAGCTGTTGGTACAGGCCTGGCATTGCAGAATTCGGATTCCCCATTTTGGTTGTTCCAGTTGCTGGCGCTGTTATCAGGTTTCGGTGGTGGGAATTTCGCTTCATCCATGTCCAACATAAGCTTCTTCTATCCCAAAAAACAACAGGGAGCTGCATTAGGCATGAATGCCGGACTTGGTAATTTTGGTGTCACAACAATGCAGATTCTCCTACCGTTGGTGATGACGGTAGGCATCTTCGGCGGAGAGTCGTTGACCCTGGTAAACAGTAGCGGTTGGATATTTGGTAAAATCGCGGCTGGCACACCGACCTACCTCCACAATGCTGGCTACGTTTGGTTGATACTGCTGATGCCACTCGCTTTCTTTACCTGGTTCGGCATGAACAACATCACAACGGAAACGGTTACCCCTAACCCTGGCAGCTTCCCAGGAAGCCTTGTTAAGATCTCAGCACTGCTTCTAATTGCTCTGGTAGCGGCAGCCTTGGGTCTCTATCTACTCCTTCCAGAACCCACCGGGATCGGCGTACTCAATAAGTGGATCGCTCTGCCACTGGTTATACTACTGACCACCTTGTCATTGCGGTATCTAACCACCGGCTCTTTACAGGCTAACCTGAAACGGCAGTACCAGATTTTCAATGACAAACACACCTGGGCAATGACGGTAATCTACACTATGACGTTTGGCTCATTTATCGGCTATTCAGCCGCTTTCCCATTAGCGATCAAAGTGATCTTTGGATTCACTCACGTTGCAGGGCCTGATGGCACTTTGCTGCATAATGGCATCAACCCAAACGGGCCGAGCGCTCTTGCTTTCGCCTGGATGGGGCCATTTATCGGGGCGTTGATTCGCCCTGTTGGAGGATGGATTTCAGATCGTCTGGGTGGTGCCAGGGTAACTCACTGGGTATCAGTAGTGATGATTATGTCAGCACTCGGCGTTGCTTACTTTATGGCGGAGGCCTACAAGTCAGCGACCCCAGAACAGTACTTCTGGCCGTTTTTTACGTTTTTTATCATCCTTTTTGCCGCGACGGGTGTTGGCAATGGTTCAACGTTCAGGACTATCGCGGTGGTGTTTGAACAGGAACGTAGAGGCCCGGTTCTCGGCTGGACCTCTGCAGTTGCTGCCTATGGGGCCTTTATTATTCCGAAGGTTATAGGAGAACAAATCAAACTAACAACGCCGGAAACTGCGCTTTACGGCTTTGCCGTTTTCTACGCGCTCTGCATTGCGCTCAACTGGTGGTTCTACCTTCGGCCTGATGCCTATGTAAAAAACCCCTAACTGATTGGCTCTGCGGCACTATTAAAAATAGCACTTCTTGCTTGATTTGGGTCATGGCAGGTTGGCTTTTTAGTATCTAAAGTTAATCTTGAATGGACCTCAATGGGATTGAAGAATGTCCACAAAGCACTGGATAGCCTCCCTGATTATGCTGACTATGTCGGTATGGTTGGTTGGCCAGCAGTATCTGGCTGCAACCAAGGTTCATCAAGCAAAGACCCATACAACTGCAACCCCGCAAGTGCAACGGATAGAGCGAGTACGAGGCGTAGTTAGCAGTGCGGAACTACATCTTACAAATATGACGATCAGTGGCCGTACAGCACCCAATCGGTTAGTTAAAGTTAAGGCAGAGATTTCTGGCCGGATTGTTCAGCTGGCAGTTGAAAAGGGGGACAGTGTTGAAACCGGTGATCTGCTGTGCAAACTCGCAACCGAAAGCAGAATCAGCCTGGTTTCGAAAGCTATTGCATTAAGAAAGCAAGCGTTACTGGAATACCGAGGCATCCTCGATCTGGCTGAACAAGGGCTGCACTCAGAAATAGCCATAGCACAATCTCAGTCGCGACTTGACTCGGCACAACATGATGTTCACTCAGCAAAGCTGCAGCTAAGTCGAATAGAGATCCGGTCACCGTTTGCTGGCGTTGTAGAACATCATCCAGTTGAGGTTGGGGACTTTGTTCCAGTAGGCGGTGTATGCGCGGAGGTTATCGATCTTGATCCATTGCTGTTGGTCGGCCAAATTGCTGAAAAAGACATCGGTTTCATTGAACCAGGTCAGAAGATAACGGCACAGTTGCTAACCGGTGAAAACATTGTCGGTAAGATCAGGTTCGTATCCCGCTCTGCAGACGATGCAACGCGCTCATACAAAGTGGAAGCAGAGGTGCCTAATCATGCGGAGAACCTACGGGCGGGTATTACAGCCGAAATTAACTTCATCACTGGAACGACGCTCGCCCATCAGATCGAGCCAGCGGCTCTTGTCTTGAACGACGAGGGCCACATCGGCGTACGTACGGTCGATGAAAACAACCTTGTCGAGTTTTTTCCAGTCAATATCATAAGCGAAGACACAGATGGTTTCTGGGTCACCGGACTAGAACAAACAGTCAAACTCATTACGGTGGGTCAGGAGATAGTCGGTACAGGGCAACTTGTTGAGATTGTCCTGAATCCACTGTCTGATCTAGCCACAAACTAGCCTAATGGCCCTAATTGAGATAGCTGTTCGACGAAGACGGACGACTCTCAGTATCATGGCTGTGATCCTTCTGATGGGGGTGATTTCCTACGACTCAATTCCCCTTGAGTCCTATCCAGATGTTTCCGTACCGGTACTGGTTGTAACTATTCCACTTGATGGCATTTCACCAGAAGACGCTGAGCGACTGTTGAGCAAACCAACTGAAGTAGAGTTGCGCGCAGTTAAAGGTGTGATTGATATCTTTTCCTATTCCATGGAAGGGGTTTCCGTACTCGTGATCGAATTTGATTTCGATTTTGATGCGGACGATGCGGTCCTTAATGTGCGTGCCGCACTGGATAGGGCCAGAGTCACGATGCCAGCTTCTGTTGAAGAGCCCATTATCGACCAGATCGCAGCTACGGAAACGCCAATAATCACTGTTAGCATAGGAGGAACCAATGCCACAGAGAGAATGGTTTACCGCCTGGCAGTTGACCTGCAGAAAAAGCTGGAAGCAATCCCGGGAGTGCTGCAGGTGACCATGAATGGCCAGCGTGAGGAGATACTAGAGGCTGAGGTTAATCCAGCCCATCTTGAGAGTTTTGGTATTTCACATCAAGAACTTCTTCAAGCCGTGAGATCGAACAACAGGTTGATCCCAGCCGGTGCAATTAATTCTAAGAAAGGCAGCTTTACGGTGAAAATCCCTGGGTTGATAGAAACCAGAAGTGATGTGTTAAGCATTCCCATAAAGGCAAACAGTGATGGCGTCACCAAACTATCTGACCTGGTTGTACTGAAGCGCACCTTCAGAGATGCGATCAACTTCACCCGTGCCAATGGTGAACCTGTTATTGTCCTGGAGATTGCAAAAAGGACCGGTGCCAATCTCGTCGAGGTAGTTGACCAGGTAAAGTCGATAGTTACTACTGAACAGCGTCATTACCCGGTTGCAATCGAAACCCGATATCTCGCTGATCAAGCCCCACCAACGGCCCAGCAAGTGGCTACACTCGAAGGAAATATATTTACCGCCCTGTTTCTGGTGCTGACGGTCGTTGTTGCCGCCATTGGGCTCAAGTCCGGATTGTTGGTTGCATTCGCTATCCCCTTCTCGTTTCTGTTCGGTTTCGTCGTCATCGACCTGTTAGGATTCAGTTATAACTTTATGGTGATGTTTGGCATGTTGCTTGGATTGGGCATGTTAATTGATGGCGCAATTGTTGTGGTTGAATATGCAGAGCGTCGGATGGCGGAAGGGCTCACACCTCGAGCTGCTTTCATCGAGTCAACTAAGAGAATGTTCTGGCCAGTACTCGCTTCAACCTTTACTACTTTGGCGGCATTTCTGCCGTTGATGCTGTGGCCAGGCGTTACTGGTGGGTTCATGAAGTACTTACCTGTCACGGTTTTTGCTGTGCTGATTGGGGCGCTCGCCTACGCGTTAATTTTTGCTCCGGTATTGGGTTCTGTATTGAGGAAAACTACCGATAAGACTGATCACAAATCAGGTTTCGTCTACAGCTATATGCTCATACTACGATTTGTTGTGAAGCGGCCCTTTGTCGTTGTTGGTGCCACCATCATAATTCTAGCCTCGATAGTCTCTCTCTATATGTCCTACGGGCGCGGTATGGAGTTTTTCACCTCAGTAGATCCACAGTTCACCGGTATATCCATTCACGCAAGGGGAAATTATTCTGCCGAGGCGGCCCAGGATATTGTCGTCAACATTGAAAAACAGATAATGGCGACTGGGCTTCACAAAACAATCTATACGCGGACAGGCACAGCAAATCAGCTGGGGGGGGCTGAAGATCTTGTTGGTACGATTCTGGTGGAATTCATCGATCGCGACCAAAGGGATATTAGCGGTACCAATATAGAACAGATCTATCGCGATATCATTGGCCAGATCCCTGGCATCCGAGCCGAAATGGTCAAACAAGAAATCGGTCCGCCGGTAGGCAAAGATATTCAAATCCAGATTGAAGGCGATGATCTGCAACAACTTTTTTCAGAAGCTCGGCTCATTCGCACTTATCTTGAACAGGAAGTAGAAGGTCTGATCGCAATTAACGACACAACACCCGTTCCGGGCATTGAGTGGCAGATCAGTGTTAATCGAGCTCAAGCCGCTGTCTTTGGGGCTGATGTCACCAGCGTCGGGACATCCATACAACTCATCACGAATGGCGCCATTATTGGGAGGTACAGACCCGACGATGCAGAGCAGGAACTGGAAATCCGCCTGCGGTATCCGCCTTCCCACCGGGGTATTCATCAACTCGATCGAATAAGAGTTAATACCAACATTGGATTGGTTCCAATCAGTAGCTTTGTTGAACGCAAGGCGAAGGAAAAGGTGGGTATGATCATGCGCTACAACGGCAATCGCGTGGTCTACGTTCGCGCAAACGTAAAACCGGGCATCGTCATTGGTGACAAAGTCGAGGAGATTCAAGCCTGGCAGAACAACAGACCACCCACCCTTGGTGTTGCTGTCAAATTCCGTGGTGCGAGTGAAGAGCAGGATGAATCGATGGCATTCATCACTCGGGCTTTCAGCTTCGCCCTGTTCCTGATGGGTATTCTCCTGGTAACTCAGTTCAATAGTTTCTATCAGGCGTTTATTATTCTGTCAGCGGTGATCATGTCAACCGTCGGTGTGCTCCTCGGATTACTCCTGCTCGATCAGACTTTCAGTGCCATCATGACCGGTGTCGGCGTGGTCGCCCTAGCGGGGATCATCGTTAATAACAATATCGTTCTAATCGACACATTCAACTTTCTACAAAGCCAGCACCGAGGAACGAATCCACTGGAACTGATTGTCATGACCGGCGCTCAGCGATTACGGCCTGTATTTCTGACGACATTTACAACTGGCTTTGGCTTGCTGCCCATGGCGGTCGGCGTATCAGTTGATCTGATAAACGGTGAAATAGAAGTCGGCGGAGCGGTTGCGACCTTCTGGGTTCAGCTTGCCAGTGCAATCGTTTCCGGTCTCAGCTTTGCCACTATACTGACCTTGATAGTAACACCGGCTTTGCTGGCCGTTCCGTACCATCTTGGCATCAGACCTTCGCGCAGAAGATTTATGCCCACCACTGAAGAAGTAGGGATTATCGCCAAATAGATAACCTGCTGAACAGCTTGAATCCTTGTTTGGTCAGCGGAAAGGGTGAAACGAAACTTCTCGACATAGCTACTGAGCAATGCCAGTTTCTGGAAGAACATTATCTGCCGCGGCTGGTCGTTTTCTACTAACTCATTAACGCCATCAAAGCTTTTAGAACACAAACCGAGGGATGCAGGTTAACCTGAACACCACCCAATCAGGCTGTTGCAGATAGAAAAGTCTCGAGACGTCGCGCTGTAGGTGGAAATAAGGATCATATTAAGGTCCTCAACTGCTGATTTTGACTAGGGGCTGAATGTACCTCACCAGCCTCAATACAGACCTACCCAATTCACTGCGAGTTTTAGCTTTCATGCGGCGCCAGGTGGTTAGCTTACAGCGCAACCTGACTACGGATATTCAATCCGGACCAGAGACTTTATATTTAAAATTTGGGTCATTACCGTCAGCAAGGAGCACGCCCGAATTCAACAATGAGGGCACCACGTTCCACCACCCCTGGGCAAATTTCGTCGAACAATTCTGCGTACCGAAAGAAAGGCACTCTAGGGAATAAGTGATGAATGGAGTGGTAATTTTGCCACAACCACAGCATTGTGACCGGCTTATGAATCACAGGAGGTAACAAAATCGTTGCCGTATCTTTAAAACGAGTGGATTCGTTAAACGGCGAGTGGACTATCCAGGCGAAAATGCAACCCAGGATCATGACGCCCGCAATATTTGCAAGGACTCCAAGCACAAGAAATTCGAGAGGAAACCAGAATGCCAGTGCGATTTTGGACGATACGACGACAAGCTTGATACTATTTTTGTACCTGGTCGGTCCAATATGGACCAGATAGCCTGATGGCCAACAGACGATTTTAGCTCAGCGTTAACCTGAAGAGGAAACGATGATGAGTAAGCATCCTGTCCCCTATCAGTTATGCCGCATGCGCCTTAATACTGTCTACTGGGAAGCTGCACAGTAAGGCCATCTAACGCGTCGGTAACCTCGATCTGGCAGGCTAATCGACTGGTCTCGTTAACGTCATAGCCAAAATCCAGTATGTGGTCTTCCAACTCATCCATAGGTCCACAGTCCTGCTGTGATTCATGGGGGATATAAACATGACACGTAGCGCAAGCACAAAGACCACCACAGTCCCCATCTATACCTGGCACCATATTTGAAACAGCTCCTTGCATAAGTGACGTACCCAGCGGTACCTCGACTGTGTGCTTTGTCCCGTTGTGCTCAACATAGGTAACCTTCGGCATCCGCTACGACCCACGGAGTGCTGTAAGGTCACGACCTTCTGCAAGAATCATAAAAGGAACGTTATTGTCATCAACAATGGGTATCAAAGAAAAGTCTATATCCAGCAACCCCTGTGGTGTGGACATATCAATTCTCAATCGGACAATGTCGGCATTGAACACCCTGCGAATGTCGTTTTGCAACTGAACCTTCGAAAGTTCGACATCCTCTGGGTTAGCCGAAGACCACCAGTTAAGATCCCAGAAATATCTGCCTGTGACGTCATCATCATCAGAAAACAGTTGGCGGGCAGCCGGGTTAATTGCCATAACCGAGCCAGTAACAGTAAGCAGAGCCATCGCCTCGAAAGCGTGTTCAAAAAGCGCTCGGAACCTCATTTCACTTTCGCGTAACTTCTTCTCTATCTCTTTTCTCTCAGAAATATCTCTGATCTGGGCACTGAGCACTATGCGGCCTTCTATAGGCGTTTTAGTAATCGACGCCTCCAGGGGCATGGTATGGCCATCTTTGTGTAGACCCTGAATTTCACCTCTCTGACCCATTAACTTGGAAGGAGACTCACTATTTAAGAACTTAACAATATGTTGCCTGTGCTGGCTGTGCTGGGATGACGGAATGATCTTATCGACTGGTTGACCCAGAATCTCGCTTTCTGTGAATCCAAATATCTGCTCCGCTCTGGTGTTCCAGGACTGAATGGTCTGGCCCTCGTCGATGCTAAGAACGCCATCGGTACCCATTGCAAAAATTCTTTCGGTGACTAACCTTTTATGTTGACTGCGCCGTGATTCTGTTGCTTCTTCAGTTACATCTCGAACTATGACGAGAAAAGCATGACCGGTTTCGCTGTTAAAAGATGAAACTCGTACCCGATATTTTTTCTTCTCCCCTGACTTGGTAACACCATCAAGTGTCAAGTAGCGAAGTTGCGACGGATCGGGGTTATCAGACCATCGGGAAAGCCAGGTCAGTGCATCTACTCTGCGATGAGGAGAGGGTGGCATCAAGATAGAAACATGCTGCCCTTGCAGTTCATCCGGTAGAAACCCTGTCAGCTCCTGAGCAGCTTGATTAAGGTATAGAAGTTCACCGTCTTCATTCAGGATAAGCAGGGCTTCTGGTAAGTTCTCTATAATCTTGGCAGCTTCGGCATCTATGAAGCTCAATGTTCAGCCACTTAATATGTTGCCCCCACTTCGTTTAGAACACTCATATCCGACTTACTATCTTCCATCGCATTTAATATCCTGAGATCTTCGTTGACAGCTATCCCCACATTTGAAAACAGTTCTTTGGTTCTTGGCGTAATCAGGCCCGCACGGTTTAATGCGGGAATCATCAGGTCTTTGAGGGAATGGACCTGTCCGGGCCGCATATCCATACCTAATCCCAGTTCCTCGGCTTCCTTGATTCCGGCCGCAAAGTCCTTCTGATCAATATTGCTAGCTTCGAGCACTTTCGAAAATCCGGGGTCTATCTCTTGCTGCCCTTCAATCAGAATTGAGACTCCATCAAATGCAAACTGGGCTAGTTCTTCCACATCATCTTTATGTAGCCCAGCAATTAAAGGCGTTAAGAACACATGACCAAAGGAGACGTGCCGAGACTCATCTCGCATGACATTAAATGTTATTGATTTCAGAAGTGGCTCGTCTGTTTGACGATACATGTTATTAAAAGCGCCCAACGCAAGGCCTTCAATAATCATGTTCATGCCGATCATAACCTTCCGATAATCTTTAGTCTGTAATGTGACATCGACCAGCTTTTTGAGCCAGGGGGTCATTGGGTAATGGATTGCGATTTTCTTTATATAGCGATCATAGACTTCGACATGTCGAGCCTCGTCAATAGTCTGAGTTGCCGCGTAGTACTTTGCTACCGTGTCAGGAACACCATGAGTAACGGTAGCGGCGGTCATCACGGCACCTTGCTCACCATGTAAGAACTGGCTCAAAAGCTGAGCAGTAGAATGTGCAGTAAAGGTTTCCTGCTGACTGAGGGACAGGCGGTTAAAAAATGGCATCTGCGCGTACTGCGTATTTCCCCTATGCATGATTGGATTTGACGGGTCAATCTCGATATCCCATTCTAGATCGTCGGCATCCCATTGATTGGTTTTGGCTCTCCGGTACAAGTCATTAACCTTGTCAATACTGCCCTCATAGTCGAAATTCCAACTGACCTGCATAACTGCCTGGTAACAATCCTGCAAGTGTACTTTTCTATCATCATGGTCCTGAATTGAATCAACTGTGCTCATTTGGTATGACCTTTAATAAGAAAACTATTGAACCTTAAATAAAAATCCTGACTCTAGCCTTGACCCAGGTCAAAAGAAGACTTCCATTGGTCAATTTCCGGTCCAGTTACAGTTACAGTTACAGTTACAGTTCGTATCAAAGCATCTTTTGATCCAAGTCAGGTTGCCAACAAAATAAGATTGCTAGGATATCGTTACCTACTAACAAAATAGGAAGTCCAATGGACTTTGGAATATCCGAAGAAGGCAGGATGATTGAGGATCAAGTTGTCAGATTTCTTGAAGATAAAATTATCCCAGCAGAACAGACAGTCGTGACTGAATCTCCGAACACACCTAATGGTGAAGATACTAAAACAATGAAACAGTTGCGCGATGAAGCTAAAAGTCTGGGGCTATGGAACCTGTACTTACCTGACAAAGAATGGGGTGCTGGTGTTTCGAATCATGACTATTCGTTGCTTTGCGAACATATGGGTAGAAGTCAGATAGCACCCAGGGTATTTAATTGTCAGGCACCGGATACGGGTAACGCCGAAATCATTGCTGAGTTTGGCAGCGCAGAACAAAAGGAGAAATTTCTGCAACCTCTTTTAAGCGGAGAAGTCCGGTCATGTTTTTCGATGACGGAACCTGATACTTCAGGCGCAGACCCCACCGGCCTTCGCACCAGTGCTGTGAAACAGGGAGACGAATACATCATCAATGGGCACAAGTGGTTTACTAGTGGTGCTGTCGGTGCTCAATTTGCGATTGCAATGGTTGTCACCAACCCAAAAGGCAATCCTCACCAACGTGCTTCGATGCTATTGGTGCCAACGGCTACGCCTGGGTTTGATTTGATTCGGCCGGTATCAGTAATGGGCCACACAGGGGGGGGCGGACATTGCGAGATTCAATACAACGATTGCCGTGTACCCTCAACAAATCTACTGGGGCCAGAGCATGGTGGATTCATGATTGCCCAGGCGCGGCTTGGTCCGGGGCGAATACATCATTGTATGCGTGCAATTGGTATGGCAGAACGTGCATTTGAAATCATGTGCCGACATGCAAACCAACGAGAAAGTCATGGAAGCAAATTAGCGGACAAGCAGTTTGTCCAGGAATGGATCGCATCGTCCAGAATGGAAATCGATCAGGCCCGACTGCTTACTCAATATACTGCCTGGAAGATGGATAAATTGGGTAAGCAGAACACGCGGCAGGAGTTGTCGATGACTAAAGTTGTCGTACCCAACATGATGATGACGGTGTTGGATCGGGTCATTCAATGCCTTGGTGCATTGGGTGTTTCCGACGATACACCGGTTGCGAGTATGTGGCGGCATGGTCGAGCGCTTAGGATCGCCGATGGCCCGGATGAAGTTCACAAAATGGTGATTGCGAGACGTGAATTAAAACGCTTCGCATAATGCAAAGTAAAATTTAATAGACAGGAAGGTATGATGATTGTTTCCGAAATCATGACAAGTGAATTACACACCCTGCGGCCCAAAGACCATTTGATTGATGTACATGCACTTATGCTCAACAAGAACATTCGCCATGTACCAATTGTCACTGATGATGGCCTGCTTTTAGGTATTGTGAGTCATCGTGATCTTCTTTTGGCAACACCTCACCCCTTCTTCGAAAGTCAAAGCAATGTATATGCGAAAACAACCATTAGTGAGATAGTTCGCACAGGCATCGAAACTATCACATCGGATAGTGGGGCAAGGTTAGCTGCATTAACTCTGGAAAGACTTAAAATTGGTTGTTTACCTGTTGTCGACAATGAACGCTTAGTAGGCATTGTCACTAGCAGCGACTTCGTCGCAATTTCTATAAACTTGATGGAACAGTTTGAAATTGCAGAAGAAGAAGCAATGGAGTTCTAGAATTTTTTTACCTGATGTTAGGCTTTTCAGATCCCAGTTCACCTGGAGTTCTGTATGAATTTCGAACTGCTGTTCGAAGAAAGTTTCCAGCGGGTGATAGGTCATGGTGTTGGCATTACTAACAAAGGGCAGCAATTCTTTGCTCGGTTCTATGAAATTTTCTTTGCAGCATCAGATGAGGTACGTGAAAAATTTTGCCATACCGATATGGAGATGCAGCGCAGTTTTCTCAAGAAGGGCGTGTACCACTTGATAAGCTTTTACTTACTAAGAAGTGATAATGACTATCTTTCTTCCATCGCCCTGACCCACAACCAAAATCACTATGACATCCCACCTGAACTATATGATATCTGGTTAGAGGCGTTGCTCAAGGCAGTAGCGGAGCTAGACCCGGAATACCGAGATGAACTACGGCTCGCCTGGCAAATCGTAATGACCCCCGGAATTCTATTCATGAAGTATCACTATGCTATGCCTGGGCTTAAACAGCATTAGGCGGCACTATGCCTTGGGTTAATCATTGCCGAGTCGGTTTCTAGACTTGCAGGAGTGATCGGTGAAACAAATCCCAATGGTTTAACCACGAATACATCACATTCTGCACATTCCACCACCCTTTCTGCTGTGTTACCGATGAAGAGCCCAGCCATGCCAGAACGGGCGACGGTTCCAATCACGATAATGCCGGCATCAACTTCCTGGGCACATTCACTAATGACAAGACTCTCTGCTCCTTCACATAAATGCACTTTGTCCTCAGGAATTCCCACTTCGGCCGCTAAACTAAAGCCACGCTCAAGCAACAGATCTCTTTTACCCTGAATAATCTGATAAGTAGACGGATCAGGAAATGCAACACTCCCAGTGGGTACTGAAACAGAACTGTACGCGTTCACCATATGGACAGTTGAACCCAGAAGCTCGGCAATTAGCCCGGCGTGTTCTAGAATTATTCGGTTCAGATTCTCGTGAGCACTGTTCCGGCCTGCGAGATCAATAGCCGCCAAAACTGAGCTTCCCCCTAAAGTATCAGATCCGTTCACCAGCAATAACGGGCATGGGCAAAATCTGATGAGATTCCAGTCGGTAGAGGTAAACAATGCTCGTCGCAGGGAACTGTGCTGGCGTAGTGGCTTGAAAATAAAATCCGCTTCAAATTCGTAAGCGCTACAGATAATGGCTTCATAAAGTCGGTAAAACAACTTTACTTCAGTCTCGATATCGTGGCCTTCATCTACTAGCGGTTGCACGATATTTGCTAACCAGTTTTTTTTCTCTTTAAGTACCTTCAGGAAACTGTGAGCATTTTCTAATGTTACGGTTTGGGAAAGGTAGTACACCACTTTGAAGTGACTCTGTCCGATGGGAGTCTCTTTTATTCGATTCAATGCAGAGTGTTGCGTTTCATCCGGATCCATAACCACAAGAATTTTAGGCACATTAACTTTCCTTTTGTCAGAATACAAAACCAATTTAGAATTTCTGGAAGTAGAAAGAATTGATCCAAATCAACCGAGAGGGGATTAGACTATAGAGCTTTGCTGTCTATCATCCTAGGCGCAGTACGGGACTGGTTCAGATTTCAAAGGGATGCCCATACCAGCGCGATCCAAGGTTTGACAAGAACCACAGCAACGACATTTAACCGGTGGGCTTTATGCTACTCGCTCTGATCAATTGCAGGAATACTGTTTGAGAAGGACTACCAATAAATTCAATACCCTGATCCTGCCATGCGCAGCGATCAGCTAAGCTAGCTACCTCACCAACGATCAAGATTCGAGTAGATATCGATGTTATTTCCAGCAACCTTGCTAGACCTTCCTGCTGGATACCATATCCCGGTTCCAAGGAACTGATGATGATGGAGAAATCTGTATCTGAGATATATTTGTAGGCTTCTTCAATGTTTGCTGCACGACAGACAACATCTCCGATTTCACAGATAATTGCATCGGACAAGGCTCGGTCAAAGTTAATAGTTAAGATCTGCATGGTTCAAAATGATCTAAGACCTATGCGCACAAGTCATTGACCGAAATCAATGACTTGGTCTGAACTACTAAAAGAAACAGCGTTTTACCCAATAACTGACAGGAACTCTGGTATAACGGTTAAAACCGCAGACGCTGCGGTACTCAGATGACCTGGCCGAATATTATGTATCCACAACGCATTGGCTATGCGCCACTATACACAATTGTTTGTAGTCCAGAATCTCGATATCTTTGCCATCAACCTTGAGTATCTTTTGAGCTTGTAAACGCGTGATAATTCGACTCACGGTTTCCACTGCCAAGCCTAGGTAATTGGCAATGTCAGTCCTTGCCATCGGCAATCGAAGCAAAGTCGCTGATAGATGACGCTGCTGGTAACGCTGGGACAAGTTAAGTATGAACGTGCCAATTTTTTCTTCTGCTGTCTTTTTTCCTAGTAGCAACTGGAGTTTCTGATCCTCTCCGATTTCACGGCTCAAGATGCGATACATATGCTTTTGAAGATTGTGAATTTTCTTAGAAAGTGTTTCCACCTGGTCAAAAGGTATTTCACACAGGGTAGAAGTTTCAAGTGCTTTTGCTGTGTTGAGGTGCACTCCACTGTCGATTGAATCCAGGCCAATAAGCTCACCTGGGAGGAAGAATCCGACGACATACTCTTCTCCATTTTCATCAATACTGTAAGCTTTTAGGGCGCCTGAACGAACAGCATAGATAGATGTGAACGGATCTCCTGTTTCAAAAACTACACTATTTTTGTGGAGAGGTTTTGCGCGCTTAATTTCTGTATTGAGAACCTCTATTTCTTCGCTGGTGAGAGAAGTGGGGATACAAAGCGCATTCAAGCCGCAGTGACTGCAAGAAACAACAAATTTTTCTGTTTGGGGCATGGCCAAGACAATAAATTTGATTAGAGTACCAATGATATGCGGTTCAATTCATATTAATCAAGATATATAGTATGAATTTTTATACCACTGTAAAATCAATTGTATTTATGTAAGTATTATTTATTAGGCTTATAGGAGGTAGAGTGGTCATTACTTGGCCTACTGTCGATGGTATCATTACCTTAAGCATGGTCGCTTTAATTGGCATAGCGCTGCTGTCAGAAAGTAGACGGACGATTGGGGGCCGCTCATTACCCTGGTCCCTCTAATAATGAGACTGAATGGCCTTTAGAGTTTAATGCCTATAAAGCTTTTCAGCAGTATCAGGAGGTAAGTACTGAATTAGTAGAGATTTCACGGATCAGTCAGTATCTGCCTGCGGCACAGTTGCTACTGGGATTAGTGGGCTTGGTTTATTTGAGCTGGTTGGTTTTGAAACTGTGGCGAAGAAGGTCGACCTAGGCTTCAAAGAACGTGCTCAACATCTCTTGTCTGTCACTGTTTTGAATCTGCCGTTACTTTACAGCATTTTTGCTGAAGCTAGTTACACTAGGTATGGATTCAACACATTCTCTTTCATGAATGCCAGCTTCGTGCCGGGCATTCCCTGGAGCCTAACCCACTGTACACGCTTAGGTGGAGGATTATGCCAGTACATTCACTGGATTCAGGATCGGCAAAATAAATCAACTCCCCTGTGATATTTTATTGCAGCCGAACTAATTGAGTTCGTGGATTGATACCATTTCAGCTGAAGCTGGTGTTGTCAGGATTATCAGCCGCATGGAAAACAAACTGCGACAAACCTGCGTCGGCTCCAAAGTTTCCAAGGTCGCATCCTGGACTGGCAGGAGAATTGCCATTGTGGAGAAAAGGGCTTAAGGCTTTAAGTTGAGCGCTTGATTCAGGTCAAGGTTAGTTTCAATCAGTTTCCATACACTGAGCAGGCTTAAACGAGACTGATTATGCCACAATCCAAAACACCAGTATTCTTTCTGGATCCTGAACTGGTTCATCGATATAACGTTAGTGGCCCGCGCTATACTTCGTATCCGACTGCCCTGCAGTTCACTGACTTTGATGAGCAAAAACTTCTATGGGCAATAGAAGAGTCCGATCTAAAGAACAGGGATCTCTCGCTCTATTTCCACATCCCCTTCTGCGCTACGCTATGTTATTACTGTGCCTGCAACAAGATTGTGACTCGCAAACGGAAACTGGCTACCAATTATTTAAATCTACTTTCAAAAGAGATCGCGCTTCAAGCGCCTAAATTTGCAACAAGGAAAGTATCACAACTGCATTGGGGTGGCGGAACGCCAACCTTTCTGGATGATGATGAGATCTCGGGGTTGATGTATGCTATACGCGACAGTTTTGAAATACGATCAGACGAAGATGGTGAATTCAGTATCGAGATTGACCCGAGAACCGTTAACCCGGATCGAATTCGTCACCTGAGAGAGTGCGGGTTTAACCGTTTGTCCCTGGGCATACAGGACTTCAACAAAAAAGTTCAAACAGCAGTTAATCGTAAACAGTCATTTAGCCA
The DNA here is from genome assembly GCA_012960755.1 of Gammaproteobacteria bacterium. Next base: position 15,671 of record DUAT01000182.1, on the reverse strand, counting down.
AACAAAACAAGTAATTGAGGCTGCCAATAGATCTGGATTCAAATCAGTATCGGTCGATCTTATTTATGGGTTGCCGCATCAGTCTACACAATCCTTTCTAAAGACGCTGCAGCAGGTGGTAATTCTTAATCCTGATCGAATCTCGATCTACAATTACGCCCACCTGCCGGAGCGTTTCCATCCACAGAAACGAATTTTGGTCTCTGACTTGCCTACTGCGGACGAGAAGCTGGATATCCTTCAATTGTGCATAGAAGAGCTGACCTCTGAAGGTTACCAGAATATCGGCATGGATCATTTCGCAAAGCCAGATGATGCTTTATGCCTTGCCCAGAAGAATGGAACCTTACAAAGGAATTTTCAGGGTTATTCTACCCAGGCAGATTGCGATCTGATTGCATTTGGTATTACTGGCATCAGTCATATTGGCACTACCTTCAGCCAAAATGTGAAACAGCTAGAGCAGTATCAGAAACTGCTAGAAGCAGACAAACTGCCTGTGGAAAAAGGGATTGTGCTGAGCGGCGATGACTTGATTAGACAGGCAGTCATCAAGGCCCTTATCTGCCAGTTCAATTTACGCTTTGCTGATATCGAAGAAGTTTTTGATATTGAGTTTGCAACCTACTTTGCCAAGGAACTAGTGGCGCTTCGACCACTGGTTCAAGATGGGTTATGTAGGATCAATGAGCAAGGAGTCAGGGTGAGCCATTCCGGTCGACTACTCATAAGAAACGTCTGTATGGTGTTCGATAAATACCTGCACAGGCCGAAAACCACCACGCGTTATTCTCGTGCGATCTGAACCAAAGCATTAGACCTCGATCTTACCCGAAGCGATCAAAATCAATGTTGCTATTATACCTGTGACCGAGATTACCGCGAGTCCTGAACAAATGAAAAATACTACCTGATCCATACATAGCTCCTTGCCATTTTGAATGGTTGCTACGTTAACAACACCGTCATGTTTTGAAATTGATCTACATCAAGAATCCGTGTTTCCCGTTAACCTATAGGTGTAATAGGATTCTTAACTTCTTTTGATTTACAGCACCGCGAGCCGGTGATGACTGAAATACAATGACCACTCAGTGAATTGAAAGTATCCGACTGTGAGGTGAGAAATAGAAAACCCTAGGTTGATAAACTACCAAATACAGGTGCGGTTCTGGTCGGCGAAGAAGCGCCTGCAGGATACAGACGCGGCCAGGTATTTGGCAGCACAGCTCTGCCTGTGCCAGATGACTCTATCATGCATGAGGCTCTTGTAATCTGGGAAAAAATACGCCTTGAAATAACTATTTACCAGACAGGGAGCAAGCCCCTAGTGTGGTGCTTGCGAAGTTAATTCAGCGATACCAGACAGTTAGTATCAGCTTCCGACACCCGTTATGGTCGGTTGCCTGTCAATCTAACATACAGAAAAGTTAGTGCAGCCAGAGCAAACAGGCCAATCACAATACGGGTTATATTACGATTAAAAAGTCGCGGTAATACCGTCGCCATGATTTGTTTCAAAGGGTTGAAGTCTGCCGGCATACTCACTACTTTCTTTCGTTCAGCATAATCCCGATAATCAGCAAGCATATCCGCCTTTAACTCGGGTAACTTAAGTGACAGGTCGTTTGCTTCTCCCGGATCGCTGGCGAGATGATACAGCCCCCATTTGGCGGAACCATGTGGCAGCGTGTTAAACGTTATCTTGTACTCGCCTTTAAACAGCGATGCATTGCCGGAAACTTCCATGCCAATCACGTCTTCCTCGCCATAGACCTGCAGTTCAGAACCGGTTAACAAGGGTCCAAGTGACCTGCCATCCATGGGTGTACCCTGGCTTTGAATCTCAGCAGAAACGTTGGCTAATTCCAGGATAGTTGGCGTGATGTCTTGTACGAAGGTAAGTGCCTTGTGAAAGCCAGTCTGTTTTTGGCCAGCGCCGGATATAATCAGGGGTACCCGCTGGCCACCTTCACTGGCATAAAATTTAAAGAGATTACCAGGGGTTGAGGCTGCAATCGCCCATTCGGGTCCAATGGCCGCTAGCGAGCCGCGTTCACCCAGGGTTTCTATACTTGCATTGTAACCGTTGAAATACATCCAGGCTTTCATGACAGCAGCGCTCACAGGGTGGTTGAACTCCGGCCCATTGTCCGACGTGATAATAAAGACAGTATCGTCGAACTTGTTGAGTGATTTAAGGTGAGCTATTAGCCTGCCGATATGGTGATCCATCGCTTCCAACATTCCGGCATTCACCATCATCGAACGTTCGAATAGTTGCTTTTGTTCAGCATCCAGCGTCTGCCAGTCACGCAAAAATGCCGGTGGCTTAGCAAGTTGGGCTTGAACCGGAATCAACCCTAATGTTTTGCCTTTTTCCAATCTTTGCTGTCTCAATTGCTGCCAGCCATCTTTGTATACGCCTTCGTAATGATCGGTAAATTCTTTGGGAGCCTGCACCGGGATGTGAATTGCCTGAAACGCCAGATAAGCAAAAAATGGCGCGTCCTTACCTGGGACGGTAGGCTCAGGACCGATATATTCCACCATTTTATCGACGAGAAACTGTGATGAATAAAAGTCGTCAGGTAACTCGGCCGCTTGATTACCTTCAAACCAGGGCGCGTTTTCGTAATAGGGCATGTAAGATTTCTGTTCCCAGTTATCTGCGCCGGAAGCATCCAGTGCAAAAGACCTGTCAAAGCCATGTTGCACTGGTAATTGTTGGCCTTCATTGCCTAGATGCCACTTACCTGCCATATAAGTGTGATAACCAGCTTTCCGAAGCTTATCTGCCACCGTCCTTATTTGCGGCACCAATACCATGGCGTAGCCTGCCTGCTCGGACTGTGTTGCCGTTACAATCTCGGGGATAGTTCCTATCCCGGTCTGGTGATTATCAACGCCTGTCAATAACATAGCCCGGGAAGGCGCGCAGAGCGGTGACGTGTGGTAATTAGCAAAGCGAACGCCAGATTCCGCCAATGCGTCAATATTGGGCGTGTTTGCCTCTCCACCGAAACCGCCAAAATCCATAAGTCCTGCATCGTCGACCAGAATGAGTACGATATTTGGTCGATCCTCTGCTCGCAGTGAGGTACAGGCCAAGCAGAATAAGCCGAGTATAAATGGGCGTATCATAGTTAAATTCAAATTAGGCAATTGAAGTTGTTCCCAAGGTGGTTGTGATACTGGAAGTTGATTATGTGCTTAGCCATTATATTGAATACCGTTAAAATGTCTTTCTGTTTATGTTGGTGTCGGCGCGCAACCATGGTTAATTCTTGCAAATCAGGGGTAAGATCGTGCGTGGCGGTAGCTCTCATTAAACCAGGTATAGATCGGCGGTTTGTGTGGGGTGGGCTGGGAAATACCAGTGCACTGTCAGTTTGTTCTGTTCAGTTGTTCTTACAGGGCAGGACGCTTGTGCGAGAATGTCGTAGAATTTCTGGACTGATAAAGAGGACTAGCCTATGAAACCACTAGAAGGAATTACAGTTCTGGAATTTTCTACCATGATTACCGCTTCCTTTGCAGCAATGATGATGGCGGAGCAGGGCGCACGCGTAATCAAAGTTGAGCCTATGAATGTGGGTGATCCTATGCGCTACATTGGTGCTAACAAGGGCGGTATATCTTCCCTGTTTGCTAACTGTAATCGAGGCAAACAGTCCATGCGGGTAAATCTGAAAGACGAAGCGGGTCAGATGCTGATTCGTGAGATGATTCCTGAAGTGGATATCTTTATTCATAATTTTCGCCCAGGCGTTATGGATAAACTGAATCTGAGCAGTGAGACATTACGGGCATTAAATCCCAGGCTTATTTACACAGCGATTTCTGGATTTGGAAAAGAAGGACCACTGGGTGGGGCGCCTGCTTACGATCCCATCATTCAGGCGCAGGCGGGTCTGGCTGCAACGCAAGGCAAGGATGGCGAGCCTGCTTTTTTCAGAACGCTGATCTGCGACAAGATTACCGCCTACACTGCCTGCCAGGCGGCGACCTGTGCGTTGTATGTTCGCGAGAAGACAGGAGCAGGCCAGCACATTGACTTGTCGATGCTGGACGCGGGCTTGTTTTTTATCTTTCCGGATGGGTTTCAGAACCACACGCTGCTCGATGCGGATCATGAGCGAGGCCCGCTGCTTATTGATCTGCTGTATGAACTAACCGTGACCAAAGACGGCGGCGTTACTATTTCAGCCGGAAACGAAGAGATGCAGATGCGATCGCTGATCGCGGTGGGCATGGAGCACCTTTTAGCAGATGAGCGTTTTAATTCGTTTGAAAAGCTGATTGCCAACCTGGCTGAGTTCAAAGACCTGGTGGCCCATGCGTACCTGCAATACACCACCCAGGAGATTATTGAAAAACTAAAAGAGGCTGATGTGCCGTGTGCTCGCTGCCTTAGTAAGGATGAAGTGCTGGCTCAGGAACAGGTGGTTGCTAATGACACTGCGGGTGTTATGGATCATCCAATCATGGGCAAAATGCGGATTATTAAATCGCCAGCCAGGTTCGGAGGCGAACGACTGACACCCGCTCGACCGAGCCCGGGCCACGGCGAGAATACGGATGAAGTGTTAAAGGAATTTTCATTACCGCAGAGCAGGATAGATCAACTTCGAGAGAAAGGCATTATCGCTTAGCTCGAATTAAATGGGGTCAGAGTGGCCTAACCCCCTAAGTTGTTTTGCTGAGGTGATAACGGCTTAAGTCAAAACGATATAAACTGAACTTCTTGGCAGAAAGAGACCTCACATGATGAAAGGAAAAGTTACACTCAATTATTCTTTGGAGTGGCTAACCCTTGCGGCGGCGTGCGCAGTTTTTCTAGGGGTTGTATATACGTTCGCGATCGGCAAGCACTACGTCATACCGACTGCTTTGCTCGGTGGCGCCATCCTACTTGCAAACCTTGGTTATTATGGCCTGGGTGACAAATTGTGGGCCAGGAGCATACTTTTCTGGATAGCAGTTGTCATTTGTGCGCACACCTTTTTTGCCCTGTTCTGGGCCAGAGCACCCAGGGAGTTGTTAGGTCAGGGTTTTTTCCCCGTTTATGGTTGTATTTGTGTGCTTTTTGGATATCTGGCATCGATCTACGCCAGGTTTGCCTTTGCAGTCAGGGCGGGTAGCTAATGCAGTCCTTATGCTATCCAGCAAAGGCTCATCTGCCGGCGTTACCTATATCTCCTAATTGCTCTAATCGACTGACCCCATTAGCTAACTTGTCAGAGCGCTTAGATTGGTGATACCGAATTTAAGAACAGGGTTTGAGTCCTTTAACCCCAGGCTCGACACAAATGCAACAAATGTAATAAATGTAAAGGAAGGCGCATAAGTTGAATTGGTACAGAATCAAGACCGCGATTACCGGACTGAGACGTTTAGCGACATTACCCGAAGAGGATAAACAAGCTTGTATTGACGCCTATCGTTTCTTTCAGCGGATGCAGGGCGGTGAGAAGACCGAGACAGCAGATGAGACCAAAGCAGTGGCAGACTATTACAAGGTCTTGAACAACATGCTGTCGGTGTTTGATCTGGAAAAACTTTACATCCCACCGCAACTGAATGATTCAGAAGGGCTGTACCAGAATCAGCTGCTATGCGAACAAGCTCTGTTATCAGAGCTCAATCTAAAGAACGCTGATAAATCCCATTTGTTAGACATGGGATGTGGAAGAGGACGGGTTGCCCATCACTTTGCCACACTGACCGGTGGCCAGGTATCGGGCTACAACATCGACCCGAACCAGCTTGAAAACGCAGTTGAATGGGCTGCCGAATGTGGCATGAGCGATCGACTTCACTTCAAAACGGGTGATCACCATAAGCCCCTTGAGTACCAATCAGACAGTTTTGATGGATGCTTTTCCATCCAGGCTGTTTGGCCTTTCTTCAAGAAAGAAGAGCTGGATGCACATACACGGGAAATGTACCGGGTATTGAAACCCGGTGCTCGATATGCCTGTTCTGAATACCTGTTGACGCCTTATTTCGATTGGACTAACCCGGAACATGTAGCTCTTCACAGATGCTACCTGCCTACCCTGGCGGCGACGCAGTCGATGTATCCGTCTGATGTCTGTGCTGCTCTGGAAAGAGCAGGCTTCCAAGTGCTTTTATCAGCACCTTCAAAAAGTGAGGCCTGGCCAATTTGTGAACAAAAGCGCGATTTGATCCTGATGGGTCGAAAGTTGGTTCGCGGCCTGGAGGCGATACGAATTCTCCCGCCCTGGGTCGAAGAATCACTAGATTTACTTCAGACAGGTGGACAAGCCTGGACCGATGCCGAGAAAGCTAAAATAGCAGATTTGAACTGGAGAATCGTCGCCGAGAAGGGTTGACCTTATGTCGTGTTCGAAAGGATTTCCTTTCGGCAATGGGTCAGAGCAAATATAAGCAATGCCTCAGTTGGGAAAAAGGGTTATCTTGCAGGTTGGCAAGGCCATTAGATCAGGAATGCGGTCAATCAAAATCTTTATTATCAGTTCAACAATGTGACTACTATGTTAAGTAAAACGCAAATCGAACAATTTAATGATCAGGGATACTTGATTCTCAAAGGGGCAATTGATGAGATAGATATTAAACGCCTCGAGCAGGGAGTCGCAAATAACCCACCGCTTGATGGTACCCTCGATCCCAACGCGCCAGTATACCCGGATCCCGGCCGCTATACTTTGGCAACCCAGTCCGCTCGCGATCCGGATCTGGCGTTTGTTATTGAGCATGAAACCATCGTCAGTTCTGCACGTGACCTGCTGTCAGACGATCCAGTACTGACCGCCTATGTAATCTATGACCGCACCCCTGACGGTGCTGGCCTGCCCGCGCATCACGATTATAAACGCTGGCGCCCGGTGGGCAGTTCGATGCATTGGCTGTTCACCATCGTTCCTTTCTGTGATTTTAACGAAGCAGCCGGTCCGCTTTATGTGGCACCCGGTTCACACCGGACTGAAAGGGTTCATCCAGGGAAAACACCCTGCCTTGAGGTTGAACCGGCGATCAGGCCAGAAGCTCATGAATTCATCGACCCAGGCTTGCAGCGAGGTGACTTGCTGTTAATGAACATGCACCTTTGGCATCGCGCAGACCCCAACCGTTCGAGTCATCACCGCGTCGGTCTGTTCAATAAATACGCCGCAGCATCCTACCCACCGGCCACGGGTTATTATTTGTTTCACGATGATGTCGCCAACGCGCTCAGCGTAGAAGGCCGAAAGCTGATCGCTGTACATAGTGATCGAGAGATTGCGACTACCAGAGCGGTACTGCTGCGTGAGCGCGAGGAAACAGAAGTGTTTTTTCTTGAGACAGAGGGTGGCTTGCAATTACCCGGTGGAAAAACCAAGAGTGAGCGAGCGATCCCAGATTGGGATCTGGGTAACTTCATCGCAACCTGCCAGCAACACCTGCGCGAACAGGTACGGATAGAGACTCCGTGGTTGTCCTATATCGGTGATTATCCGGAAGGCGATGGCCTTTGCCGTGTTTATGGTTACACGTTCAACGATAATGGTTTCCCGGTGGGTTATAGGGGTATCTGGCTGGCACTTTCACAGGTGCCGGTAGAACGATTGTGCTCAGGATGGGAAATTGAAGCCGTTGAGCGTTGGCTCGATCCTAAATTCATTCGTGGTAAAGGCTTGAGCCAGGCGGCATGCCGCGTCGATCAGTTTGCTTACTGAACCAGGCTGGTATCGAAGACCCGCTTTATTTGGAAACTGTATTTTCGACCCTCATGATTTGATTGCCAACGAGTCAAAAGCAAATTATCTGGGTTAACCCTTCTGGAAATAGAATTTAAACCACGTTGCTTCATACGGTTCAAGCGCAAGAATCTCTGGTTGAACATAGGCAAGGAGACGGTCGCACCAATACTAAATTGTTTAACGTCTTTTTATTGGCTATGACGCCTTATGACGACGCCTCATGAGCATTGGATTTGATGCTCGATCATAAATCCTTCTTGTCGCCTCTTGAGCAAAGCCAAGCCCTGCGCCTCGTACTTTAGCCCGTTTCGTTTGCATAACGTTTTAGTGTCCCTGCTGTACTGTTATCCTATGTCTGTTTCTTAAGATGTGGGGGCTGATCGTGGCTAAGGTAGTTGGTGGTGTAGTCCTGTTTTTGATTCTTGCTGTAGTGGGTGCTGGCTTGTATTTGCTGGAAAATTTGGACGGTCTAGTGAAACAAGCCATTGAACAAGTGGGTTCGGACGTAATGGGCACCGAGATAAGGGTGCGTGAGGTCAAGGTTGATCTTCAGGAGGGCTCTGCGGCACTTTCTGGTTTAACCGTTGCGAACCCCGTCGGCTTTTCTGATGGTAATTTGTTCACCATGGAAGCGATTAATGTCGCTATTGATGTTGCCAGCCTGACCAGCACCGTTTATGTCATCAATGAAATTTCTGTAATGGGCGCCCAGGTGCTGGTTGAACAAAGAGGCACTCAAACCAATGTTCAGTCACTGCTCGATGGGATGCCCGAGTCTGAGGCCTTCGATGGAGCAGCCGCGAGCGATAGTGCAGATGTAGAACTGGCCATCAAACGGATCAAATTTGCTGATGGTAGTCTCGAATTGCGTAGTGACACCCTGGGCAATCACGACTTGTCTTTGCCGGGTTTCAACCTCAAGCGCATTGGCTCAGCTACTGATGGCAAGACCCCTGATGAAGTGGGCGCAGAAATTGCACTGCAACTAACGTCGCTGGTTGCCAGTACTGTCAGTGATGCTATTGCCGACATCGCCGGGCAGCGGGCGAAGACGAAGCTGCGTGAAAAACTCGGTAAAACGGCGATTGAAGGCATCAATAAACTCAAAGGTCTGTTTAGAAAAGACGACTGATGAAGCCACTGCGCTAATGTGAACAGGCTGATCGCTTGACGGGCAATGGGCCTATCCAGGCTAGACGATAGGCTTAGTACTCCCTTGAGATGGTAGTCAGCTGGCCAGTTAGGTGGGTTAGAGCCTCAGGAACTGGAAGATAGGGATATCACAGGTCTCGCCACCCAGGTTGAGAAATTCTTGTTCATGCCAGTATTGGCTATCCCTAAATACACAATCATAGATCTTGCTTTTGGCTGCGGCGTTCGGAAATGAAGTGTCCAGGAGCAGACGTTGTTTGAGCACGGCAAAAGTAACTGCATCATTGTTCATACGTATTCCACCACCGCGCTCACTATCGAGCATGATAAATTTCCCCTGGTCGGGATTGTTATTCCACGGTTGCCATGGAGTTTGTGTGCCATCACGACCTTTCCCGGGTGAGCTGTTGTAGGCAAACTCAGCCCAGTAAGATGACATTTTCTGGGATAACTCAGTCCGGCTGGGAATATTGTCATCCGAGAACAAAACCCAGTTCATCAATCGATCATCGAAGCTTTCGAAAATAAACGGTATTTCGGCGGCATGCATTGCACCTATTAACACCGACAGATCAACGCCGAGCACAGTCGGTAACTCGTCCCAGTCAAACCGATAGGCAAATACGGCTTCGGCTTGTGATGCAACCAGTTGCATGGCGGCCTCGTCAACGCCTCGCGCTTTCCAGGAATCGTTAAAGTAACCTGTGACGGCGTGGAAGTGTGCATCATCAATGATTCTTGGCACAAAGCCCATATCTAAAGCGACCAGGCTTCTGTCGCCAATGAAAAATGGTTTGAATTCATCTCGATTGGTGCCGATCATGATAGGGACGGCATTGTAGTTATCGGCATTACCGAACACTTCCATCAAATCCGTAGTAGGTACCACCGTACCGTCACGAAAAATCATGGGAAGTTCAGGCATACCTTCAGTACCCAGAAGCATTAAAACTTCGTTCGCTGTTTTTGCTTTTAGGTAGCCGCTTATCTCTGAATCAGCCATCTGGTTTTGATGTGATACCGCATTTTGTCTTGATGAGGCCAAGCCATCGGCGATGAGCAGTTGATTTGTGATCTCCCGGCCACTGTTCACGTGTCCAGAATCTTCGATATAGTTCTGTGCCAGATCCAGGGGTATTGAAATGGGTAGGCCGCTTTGGATGATGGCTTTGTGAAAAAGTCCCTGGCCTTGCTCCGAAGCGAGAATGGCAAAGATATTCATGCCGCCAGCAGACTCGCCGAATAAGGTCACGTTGGTCGGGTCACCGCCAAAAGCTGCTATGTTGTCCTGCACCCATTGTAATGCGGCTAGGCAATCGAGGATGCCATAGTTACCAGATTGGTCTTCAGGTGAACCGTCGCTGTTGAGGGACGGATGTGTGAACCAACCAAAGAGACCAAGCCGGTAGTTAAAGTTGACAATAATAACGTTGTGATTTCTGGCCAGGTTTCGACCGGAGTATTTAAATTGATTGGCATATCCGGCAACGTTGCCGCCACCGTGAACGTACACCATGACCGGTAATCTGGCCTCTTTGGTCGGCACATCATGCTTGGGGATTTCCGGTGCAAAGATATTCAGATAGAGGCAGTCCTCTGAACCAATTGGCTTGCCTAGTTCTTCAGGTGGTCTGCTCTCGCCGGGTGAGCTGATCTGTTTACACCGATCAGAAGCCTGCAACGCAGCACGTGTGCCTTGCCATGCTTTCGGTTTCGTTGGTGCTTTCCAGCGTAAATCGCCGATAGGCGGCGTTGCAAATGGAATGCCCATCCAGGTATGCGAGCCTGAGATATCGACAAAACCAACAACATCCCCATAGGTGGTGCTACGCACAGTTTGTGCGTTCTCTAGCTGTCGTTCTTCCCCGTAGTCATCACCGGATTGAGAAAATTTGTAACCGAGGAATGAAATAGGCACTGCAACAATTAAAATGAGGGTGGCTATACCGATCAGTGTTTTCTTTAACATAGTGCCGAATTCGAGTTGAAGTTAATCGGTTGGATAACTTAACCTGTTATCCAATGGGAAGAAACTAAACGATTATAAGGGATTGCAGGTGCTTAAACTGCACAGCGATTATTACCTAGCCAGAATAATTTAATAGGTAGGAATCAGGTAAAATGCAACTTCTCCCCGGCAGTTACCAAAATCGAACTAATCTGGACCTGATCAATTGAAATGGCTATGGTGTATTCGTTATCACTCCTATTTACAAAGAAGGTAAGAGAAAATGAAATTGCTCGTTCCTTTTCTAGTTTTGGCTGCTTCCTGGTCATTATTCGCTGATCAACACGAACCCGTGCCAGTTGGTGACGGCGCTTTTACCACGCTCATGGTTCAGGCAACAAACGTTGACGCTTACATTGCTGCTTTGAAAGCTAATGATGCGCCCTTTAAGGCTATTGGCTCCTCAGTAGCGGGTGTGTGTGTGACAAAGACCGGTAATGACTATCCTGGGCAGATGTTTGTTTGGAATGGTTATGACTCAATGGTCGATGCCATAGCAGCCACGGACAAGTATGACCCTTTCCAGGCCACCGCTGAACTAATGGCCCTAAGGCAAGTGAAGTACTCCGCAATCTTTAAGCCTTTAAAGGAATATATCCTCGAGCCTGGGTTTGAACGTTTATGGAGGCTGAAGATTGCTAATAACAATATTCAGTCATTTGTTGCGCAGATTGCAAAGCTTGAAAAGGCACTCAGATCTGTAGGTCATACAATCAATCTAGGTGTTTTTCAGCCTATTGGTGGAGGAACACACGAAGCCTACCACCTCAGAGCCGCAAGTCCTTCCAGTTCTGCAGCAGGCAGGATTCTAGATGAAGCGTACGCTGATGCGGCCTGGATGAGTATTTGGGCTTCAGCATCAGCCCTGGTTGAGGAAGTGATCTCTGATAATTTTGAAATGTGTGAAATTATCTATACCGCTGAATGAACTACAGCCTTAGCGTCGAACCTGCGCGTCGCGTTTCTGCATTCAAAAGCCGCTCTTAAAAACTGCAGCGATAAAAGGGTAGCAGGCAGCGCTTGCGTCTGCTGAGGCAGTATCCGGCGCAGGCTCGTCGCCCTTGTGTCGCCGCGGTCTATCTGGCGGGTCGCGGCATTGATGTGATAGTCCTTGACCCGCAGGTCAATTTCGATCCCTTGCCAGTGCGCTGCAACCCTGACTCGTCAGAATCTCGGTCTGCGTGCACTAGCGCGGTACTTCTGTTTGCAATCTAGATTTCCAAAAAACACTTATGCGGTTATTGTCGCCTATTATGAGTAGGTTATCTGTCTGTGAGTATCCACTTTTAATACAAGCCTACACCGCTGCATGATCATCCACATGACTTGAATTAACGCGAATTCTATTACCACCGGGCTCCCTCACAGAAAAGGTGTCATGTATCTCGCCTCTTTCGATGTCTGTGACAGGGTAGCCCAATTTATCCAGTCTGGAATGCAAAACATCGATATCTTCTATCATGAAATCAAAGTAGCTTTCAGAGTTTTCAAGCTTATCTCGCTCAAACATGATGAGATGTGTACCGCCCCTTAGTTCTACAATCGCCATTTCTTCATTGGCAAATACATGCCTTAAACCGACGTCCTCAAGAAACTTCGAGGAGCCCTTAAGATTAGTTGTCCGTAAATCGACATGCCCGATCCAGATTTCAGGTCGCGTCGCCATAACCTTTCCCTCCATTTTATCTATGGGCGGCTCGATCTGTGCTGGTATTCTTATCACTTAGTCAAGACCAGCGGTAATAAACAGATGCGAGGACAAGTAGTTTAAACCGCTTTTCTTAACGACTGCACAAATATCTTGGCTCTATAAAGAGGGTGATAGTCGAGCAGATTTCAACGGGCCCTAACCGATGTCTCACTTTCTAGCATGGACAGTCGAACACGATTAGGCAGATATAGAATTGTTACAAGCATGAATACCAGGGATCACAAAAATTGACTCAAGCCTTTTATGTTTAAAACAATGTACCCTGACGATCACATAACACCGACCCAATGTCGTACCTTAAGCGGAGCCGACTCAACGAATGCAATATTGTGGTGCTGTCGATCTCAGCATAGGTTCGCGAGATTGAACATGACCAGGCTGGCGGAGTTGAACACAGACCAGGGTAGTCATGCAGGCGTGGCATTAGAAGGATGAAGCCACTTTTTCTGAATGCTGAAAGAACTTATGGTGCGAATATTGTTTTATTGATGAGAATCGACGCATAATTCATGAATATCCATCTGGAACAGAAATCAGGCCCATAACAGCTTCACCGGAACTCACCAGAACCAAGTAAGGGTAAAGAACAATCGTGAATAAAGTCCAGCGGGAGATCAACATCGTAGCATCGGCTGAGTGCGTCTTCGCTTATTTGGCGGATTTCAATCGTCATAGGGAATGGGCGGGCCATGAACTGGAGCTCGAACAGACCTCGAGCGGCCCCCTCGGGCCAGGAACCACCTTTAAGTTGGTGAGCCCTTCATTCGGCCGGGGCCAGGTCAGCGACCTGACTATAGTCGAGTTCCTTGCCAACGAGTGCATCATCATGGAGACTGACGGCGACGACGGGCGATTGCGTCATTCATTTCTATTGCGAGAGTTGGGTGGAAAGACTCATTTAACCAAGATTGCAGAGCTGGTCTGGCTTCCGTTGCGCAGGAAACTGGCGCGACCGCTGCTTACTTCAATCGTGTTTCCACACATACTTACAGGCCAACTGCGCCGCATAAGGAAACGCTGCACCTAGGGAAGTTGAAATAAGCTGGTTTCTTGATCACAAGCTACTGGACAGACCTAGGCGGATTTGACCAAACACAACTTTGAGATCGCGGTCTGCTGAAAAGCAGCCAATAGTGGAAGGCTAGCCAGATTGCTTTTTTTGACCTGGTGCAAGCATTATCCACGCATCTTTAGCCTCGCTCACCTTGGCCCAGGTAGCGCCACTTTCTTCCGTGTTGAAAGGCATCAGTACCTCGTCCGCTGACCACAGATTCGCCCAAGCCTTTGTTGATATCCAACCCGACTACCTGGGCTCCGAGTCCTGACGCGCGGCTGACAACTGCCGCACCAAAGCCAGACGCAGCACCGCTAACGACGATGTACTTCCCGGAGAAATCACTCGCTAAAAATTCCCATTCGAGGTTCTTGCTATTTGGGTATCCTACACATAGTTCCAGGTAACAGTACACCGAGAATAGAGTTGATGGGGTCAGAGTAGGGTGCCAGGGTAAATATTGGATTTGTGGCATTGCCCGGACAAGCCAGGCAGGCGGCGCGGGATCTGTCTTAATTTAGCGACACGAAACGGGCGCGAAAGCGGGGTTCTCAGCAAAACTCATCGGTTAAATTCGCTGCTTTAAATTTCAATATTCATCTGATTCTGAGAAAACCTGTGGAAGTAAGGCAGAGAAATATTTGGTAACCGATGCCGAAACGTGGTTAGTTCTTCCTATCCTCATTAATGTTTGTACTAACACATCGAAGAAGCGCGAGTGATGGCTGGGAGTAGCCCGTTATCTGAACGCTGAGGTACGACTGGGGTTGAAAGCATGACTACCACTGCAAATGCGAGGCACAGGGGGATACCGTGATAGAACAGGGTAACGCGAAAAAAGCGGCTGGTGGGGTTGAGTACCATGTGGCCGATGAGTCGTACTTTGAGAAGCGAACCCTGAAAAAATATGCTGGAGCCTGGTCCCTTTGGGCCCTCGGTGTTGGTGCCGTTATCTCCGGAGACTTTTCCGGATGGAATCTCGGTGTCGGTCAGGCTGGCTTCGGTGGATTTTTAGTTGCCTTGTTGATTGTTACGGTTATGTATATTGGCTTGTGTTTTTCCATTGCCGAGATGTCCACCGCCTTGCCGCACACTGGCGGAGCCTACTCATTTGGGC
>DUAT01000182.1:0-835 GCA_012960755.1 Gammaproteobacteria bacterium | reverse complement strand
TGTGTTATTTCGCCGCTGCCTACCTGCAGAATATTTTTTCTACTGCCGATTCAGTGCAGCCGCTGTGGTGGCTGGGCCTGTACGTTGTTTTTGTCGGCCTGAATATATATGGGGTGGAGGAGTCATTTAAATTCATTGTCTTCATAACGGTTTTAGCGCTGCTTATTTTACTCACGTTCTATCTCAGCGCAGTGACTCACTTCAGTTGGGGAGCATTGTGGAATATTGAACCTGACCCCGGGAACAGTGTGTGGTTGCCACGAGGTTTGATGGGTGTAGGGGCAGCTTTGCCCTTTGCGATTTGGTTATACCTGGCCATCGAGCAGTTACCCCTGGCGGCAGAAGAAGCCACTGATATATCCCGTGACATGCCACGTGGCCTGTTGTGGGGTCTGGGCACATTAATGGTCACAGGTCTTTTGATAACAGTGCTTAATATGGGTATCGGTGGTGGCGCAGCATTTTTTGGATCGCAGACTGAGGAACCCTTACTGGATGGCCTGAAACTGACTGTGGGTTTGTCCAGTGCCAAGGTACTGGGCTTACTGGCGGTGGCCGGATTAATTGCCAGTTTCCATGCGATCATCTACGCCTTCGGTCGCAATATATATTCCCTGGGTCGGGCGGGTTATTTCCCCCATTGGCTGTCGGTAACCCACGGTGAACGCCAGACGCCGTATGCTGCATTGATCGCTGGAGCCGTGGTTGGTTATCTGGTTTTGTTATTGCTGTATTTTGTGGATCCCAATGGCAGCGGCGCCTTCGGCGGGGTTATTCTTAACATGGCAGTTTTCGGTGCAGTGATCGCCTATGTAATGCAGATGGCCTCTTATAT
>DUAT01000181.1 GCA_012960755.1 Gammaproteobacteria bacterium | reverse complement strand
TCAAATTTCCTCGAACCGTGGTAGACGACTTCGCAGGGTAAACCGGTTACTTCTCGAATTACGTCGAGCAAACTATTTAGTGACGTGCCAATTCCCGAGCCAATGTTGTATATCCCTGATAATTTGTCTGTAGTCAGTACCGCGTTCACCGCCGACGCAACATCCGATTCATAGATATAGTCACGGACCACGGATCCATCGCCCCAGATTTCTATCTTCTGTCCGCTAACCGATCTGTTTAAAAACACACCAACGGCACCCTGTGGTTGATCAACAGACTGACTCTCCCCGTAAGGATTGGCGATTCTTAAGATCACATACGGGACTCCGAAATTGTGACCAAACAACTGCAGGTATTTTTCGATAGTAAGTTTTGAAACGCCGTAGGAAACAATAGGTTCCGTTGGGTCAGTTTCAAGGTGTGGATCTTGATTGTGATTCATTCCATAAACTGTGCCACCGGATGATGCGAATATAATCCGCTGGCCTTCATTTCCGCGGACAATATCTAACAACCGCACAGTAGCGGCAATATTTGTTTCGATGTCAAACTGGATGTCACTCATTGATGATTGAGGAATCGTGGTACCGATGAAATGAAGTACGGTTGGCATGTCTCGTACGGCATTGGCCAGGTCACTTGTGTTCAGAAAGTCACCGGTTACAAGTTCTATTTCGTTCAGGATTGTCTCCAGCCTCCAGGTATTGATACCTTTTTGGTCAAAGACACGAACCTTCCAGCCGTTTTCAACGAGATGCCTGCTTATTACGGAACCCAGGAAACCACAGCCACCCAGAACAACGCAGCGTTTCTTTTTATCAGGGCTCATTTGAACGCCTCTCCTGGGGCACATTCCGAATCACATAGGTAGGGGCGCGATTAGTATTCATCAGAATTCGGCCGATGTATTCGCCAATGAGACCCAGGAAGGCAATTTGTGCACCACCAACAACAAGGATCATGACGAG
Organism: Gammaproteobacteria bacterium; assembly: GCA_012960755.1. The sequence goes on along the minus strand of DUAT01000181.1, from coordinate 10,000 downwards.
CAGGGAAGTCCAGCCTTGTACAGGTTCACCGAATACCAACTTGTTGTAAACGATATAAGCCGCCAGGATAAGCCCGACAAATGCACTGCAGAACCCGGCAAGCGTGGCGATCTGCAAAGGTCGAATGGAGAAATTGACCAGCAGATTGAGACCATGGTTGATCAGTTTGAAGAATGTAAATCTGGATTCGTATTCTGATTGTGGATTGGCAACTTCGACACCACCAACGTTTTGGGTTGTCCAGCTGATAAAACCATCCACATAAACGTAAGATGAATTATATTGCAGGATCTCTTTGGCAACCCAGGACCGAATCACCCTAAAACTGCTGAAGTTTCCACCGAGGGCGGTTTTAAGGATCTTGCTCGCAAGCCACTTGCTGAAGTCTGAGCTAAGATTTCTAAAAAGGCTGTGCGGACGCTTCTCAGATAAGCCGTAGACAACATCCAGACCTTCATTGAGTTTTTCAACAAGGCGCGGAACTTCTTTAGGTGGATGTTGGAGATCCTGATCTAGGGTGACGATTACCTCGCCACTGGCTTTCGACATACCAGCGAGCGTGGCATTGTGCTGACCAAAATTGCGGCTAAGTTCTACGAAACAGATTTCTGGCCTTTGCATCTGTAATGACCGGCCAACCTCACAGCTATCGTCGGTGCTGCCATCATCGACAAGAATAATTTCGTACTCATCAAAGCCATCAATGGTCGTGCCGACCAGAGTAATCTCGTCACACAATTTTTCCAGCATCAACTCACCATTGAAAACTGGTACCACAAATGAAATTTTCCCTTCCAGGTGGCTCACCCTCCAAGTAGAATCTATGTACTATGACCTCACTGGATGTCTTTGTCTGTCTAAAAACGACAAAGCGTAACACCAAGAATGCCAATATGGCTATTGGAGGGATAATCAGCGCACCAGCGAGATAACTGTTAACCCCCATTCTGACCAATAAATCGAGAGAACCGATGTTGACAAAATAGATACCGATCCAGCTGACAACATAGAGCTTGAACGAATTTTTGTTTCTGGTCTTAAAAACCAGATTCCCCTGTGTTCTGAAATTAACTAACAACCCAATGGCGAATGAAATGCTGGCAGCGGCTATATGCCCGAGCCCGATATATATCAGAACTACGTAAATGCCGTAGTTAAATGCCGTATTGGCAGCACCCACAACCAGAAACAGCAGGAACTTACGGTCGACAAAAATTCTTAATCATAAACCTTCCCTACTTTCGAAACTTGTCGATGTAGAAAAAGAAGAGCAACTTTTTCACCCTCACCAGATAGCTGTTTATCCGGGTTATAATCATTTCAAAAGCCGAGAGATCTATATTGTGTTTCTCTGCAATTTCTAAAAATTCGCTCTTTAGTGAGCTGTAAATTCTGGCGGTGTTGTTGGCCTTGTGAAACCGTATGGCGATAAGCGTCTCCTTCAGATAGTAAACTTTCTCACCCTTGCCAATCGCAACGGAATAATCAACGTCAGCCGAATTTGGCAACCTGTCATCATATTGATTCGATTGTATTGCATTGCTTCTGATCAGGAGAGGAACACCATAGATGTTCCTGTTGGAAATAATTGACCTCCTTGCAATGATATCACTGTCTACAGGCCCTGAAAGCCCGAAGCCACGGCGGTTGATCGCCTGGCTATGCTCGTCGACAAAAAGCGTTTCGCAATAGACAGCAGGTATGTGTTCGTTGGCTTCGAGTATATTGAAACCTTTATCCAGGGCAGTTTTGTCACACAGGTAGTCATCATGGCTGAGCAGCATATAGTACTTTGTCTCGATACCTTCCAGGCAGGCGTTAAAGTTTTCAAACATTCCCATGTCATGGGACCTGGATGTCAGCTTGATGCGGTTATCTGGAAGATAGCTCTTTACTATCGAAAGTGTTTCATCGGCTGAACAGTTATCAGCGATCTCGAGCTGGAAGACCTGGGAAGTTTGCCCCAGCACAGAATCTATCGCGTGAGATATATATTGGGCACCGTTACGAACCGGGATGCACACCGTAATCATCGTCGAATGATTATTCACCAGAACAGCCAATTAACGGAACGAAAAAGAGTTATCACCTGACACGTTTCAGGAAACCGTCGCGGGCTACCGTCACCAGTAGTTTGTTGTGTATATTCTTGTCAATTTCAAACTCCGGATGTGACTCAAGATATTTCCAGACAGCGGTTTTTGGGTTATCCCCGTGTCCCCACGGGCGATCCGGATAGGCATCAGCAGGCATATCTTCAATCAAGGTATCAAATACAACGCAGTAGCTGCCTATACCTGTCATACCAGCATACGCCTCTAATTCTGCCAGAACGTGATCGTGAGTATGATTTGAATCAAGACATACCAGGATCTTCTGCTTACCCTCTGCGTGGTCAGCTACCTGTTTAATAATGGCAGGATCGATGCTGGACCCCTCAATCATGTCGATTCTTCTGAACATTGGATGCGCTTCGATCTCTTTGCGATTGTGGGACCTGATGTCAATGTCAATTCCGAGCACCGTTCCTTCAACACCTCCACATGCGGCATTTAGTTCCAGCATTGAAGCGAAAAAAATCAGCGAACCGCCGTGTGCGATTCCTGTCTCAACGATGAGGTCCGGCTGTACAGAGAAGACTAGCTCCTGCATCGCAACGATGTCTTGCGGATACTGGATGATAGGCCTACCCAGCCAGGAAAAATTATAGGAGTATAACGGGGTCAGTGACTCCTTCAGGAATTCATTGGCTGAAGAAACCAGCTTTCTATTTTCACCATTTGCCTGTAACCGTTCTGTCACTTCTTTTTCAAAACTCATTCTGATTCATCTTCAGTCTCGCTGGTTTTTCCATTCAGTATTTGATCCAGACGTATTCTGTTTCCCCAGAAGGCCATCGGTTCATAATCGGGGTAGGGGTAGTGACCTAAATTCATGGTGATATTCATTGCCTCCTCTTCAATCCACCGTTCAACCAGTGTGCGAATTGAGACGGGTTTCCCTGAACAGACATTAACAACCCCATTGTCCTCACTGTTCGTCCCGAGTAACAAAAGTAGTCTCGCAACCTCAGAGACGTGCAAATAATCACGGAGTTGTTCGCCCCCGGACATATTAAATACCTTTTCGCCATCTTGCGCAGCCTGTTTCAGAAGGGGGTACAGTGAATTTTCACCCTGCCCGTCCCCGTACATGTAAAACAACCGGGTCCAAGTAAGGTTGAATGGCGTGCTGCTTTTCAAGGTTTCCAGCTTTCGCCTCAATGTATCTTTGGCGATACCGTATGGGTTTGCAGGTTCTGTATCCATGGCTTCAGATAACAATCCTGATTTCATGCCGTATTCAAAGCATGTCCCCGTTACCATCAGGTTTCTGAGACCGGCGTTCACCATGGACTCCAGAAAATTGTACTGGGCAGGTAATTCTGTTTCAACATGATGCGGCGAGTGGTATTGAGGCAGCCCGGACCAGGCGAGATGCAGCATCAGGTCCGGATAACCAAGCGTTTTGTATGGATCTTCTCCCGGGTTACCCAGATCAAACTGGATAGTCTGAATGCGACTGTCCAGCGAATCTAGCCAGTTCCTGTTCCTGGAAACGACAACAACATCATTATGGTGCATGGCTGATGTTGCCATAATATACCGGCCAATAAACCCGCTTCCGCCTGTGATTGCTATTCTGATCTTATGCCCCGCGATAACCCACGAGTCAATCTGCTTTTCGGCATTAGGGCTAGATTCCTGACAATGTTAGTCAATCTTAATCTCCGGTATTGCCGTTACAAATTGTCCGTCCCACGCACGAACATACTTGAGTTGTTCCTTTAATTCGTTGCTGAGGTTCCAGGGGAAGATGACAATATAATCGGGTTTCTCTTTTTCTATCCAGGTCTCATCCAGAATAGGAATTCGGCTCCCGGGCAAGAATTTACCTTGCTTCGCGGGGTTCTGGTCAACGACAAACGGTATCAGGTCAGGTTTTACTCCAGCAAAATTTAACAGGGTGTTTCCCTTTGCCGCTGCGCCATAGCCAATGACCTTCTTTCCCCTTTTTTTCGCATCCAATAAAAATTCCAAAAACTCGTTCTTTACTTTTTCGGCCCGACCCTGAAATCCAGAGTAGTAGGCCTCTGAGGTAAGACCAGCTTGTTTCTCTTTGCTGGCCAGGGCGCCCACAGATTCTGATATCGGATGAATGCCTGTGTCATTGCTCTGACAATACAGTCGCAGGCTGCCACCATGTGTCGAGAGCTCTTCGACGTCAAATATCTCCATATCACACTGTTTGAATACTGAAAGCAGAGCGGTAAGCGATAGATAAGAATAGTGTTCATGATAGATAGTGTCGAACTGCTTCTCATCCACCAAGCGCATAAGGTGGGGGAATTCGAAAGTTGCCACGCCGCCAGGCTTCAGCAGTATTCGAAAACCACTAACGAAATCATTAATGTCCGGAACATGTGCCAACACATTGTTCGCGACCAGCAGATCTACCAGCCGATTTTGGCTGGCAAGCTCGACAGCCAGCTCAACTCCGAAGAATGATTCAACGATTTCGAGACCTCTTTCCCTGGCCGCTTCAGCTGTACTCCTTGTGGGTTCCACCCCATAGCATGGTATCCCGGCATTATGGAAGTACTGGAGAAGATATCCGTCATTTGCTGCAATTTCCGCGACCCTGGAGTTCTGGTCTAGACCGAGTCGTTCTGTCATGTCTGATGCATAGCGTTTTGAGTGTTCTAACCAGCTGGTGGAAAATGAACTGAAGTAAGCATAGTCAGATGAGAAAAGATCAGTGGCGTCCGCGTAGTCCTCTGTTTGAACTAACCAGCAATTAGTGCAAACCAGAATCCGCAATGGGAAATATTTCTCCGCCCTCTTCAGTTCAACATTGGAAAGATAGGCATTGGAAGGTGGTGCAGTTGCAAGATCTACGAATGATACGGTTACCTCATCGTTGCAATGGCGGCAATTCACGGTTAAAGCCCTTCAAAGTCATCACTGATAAACGAATGGGATGAATCTCTTTCCGACAAATCCACGATCGACAATGGCCAGCTTATTGAAAGCCGTGGGTCGCTCACATTTAGCGCCCCCTCGGATGATTGCTGGTAAGGTGCAGAGTGCAGATAAATTAGTTCACAATCATTGCCCAGAGCCTGAAATCCATGTGCGAAACCCCTGGGGATAAAGAGGCTCCGATAATTGTCTTCACTAAGCGTTTCACCATGCCATTGCAGGAATGTTTTTGACCCCTTTCGGATGTCTACTACAACATCAAAAACCTCACCCCTGACGCAACTGACAATCTTTATTTCGGAATGTGGTGGGCGCTGAAAGTGTAACCCGCGCACTGTTCCACCCCTGATTGTCTTTGTGTGGTTGATCTGGACGATATTTTCGGTCAATCCAAGTGCAGCATATTCTTCTGAACAAAAGAATCGCGAAAAAAACCCACGATTGTCCTCGTTCATCTTCCGCTGGATTAAGGTGAGCCCCTCGAGCGGAGTATTAATGAAATCAAATTCCACAGTTACCCTAGGCCCCCGGTGGCTTGATGCGCTTTGATTTGCTGCAGGGTGACACCCAGAACATCAGCATTTGCCTGGTAGGCTTCATGCCATTCAATGATTTTCTGTAGTGCAATTTCAAGCGACCAGGATGGTGACCAGCCAAGCTTTGTGCGTGATTTGTTACTATCAAGGGAGAGAAGCCGAGCCTCGTGAAGCTTGGGCTCGCTATCACATTTCCAGGTGAATGCCTTGTTCGCTTCTTTTAATGTATCAAGAATCCAGGAAACTGACTGTGTACCCTTATCTGGTGGCCCGAAATTCCAGGCCTCTGCATATTGAGCTCCATCTTGCGATAAATGTTCAGCCAGCTGTAAATAGCCACTTAGCGGTTCAAGGACATGTTGCCATGGTCGGACAGCGTCCGGAGAGCGGACCAATAGAGTTTCTTTCGCATCAAGCGCTCTGAAAAAATCTGGGATCAGCCGGTCTTCAGCCCAGTCTCCACCACCGATAACATTTCCGGCTCGAGCCGTTGCCACGGCTATTCCGCACTTTTTTAAGTACGAATTCCGATAGGCAGCGGTGACCAACTCGGAACATCCCTTGCTGCTGGAATAGGGGTCATGCCCACCCATGGGTTCATTCTCGGAATATCCTGAAGATCGTTCTTTATTCTCATAACATTTGTCGCTCGTGATATTGACAACCACCCGAACAGATGGGCAATGTCGCGCTGCTTCTAGCAGGTGCACCGTGCCCATAATATTGACCTCGTAAGTTTCAACCGGTTCTTGGTAGGATTCCCGTACCAGTGACTGCGCTGCCATGTGGAATATAACTTCAGGTTGAGCTTCGTTGATGGTTGCCTGGAAATGCCGGGCATCGCGCACATCACCAATAACGGAAGTGATCAATGCTTCGACTGCGGCCAGTTGAAAGAGGCTAGGATGAGTGGGTGGAGGTAGTGCATACCCGGTTACCTGTGCACCCATATCCTGCAACCAGATTGAAAGCCATGATCCTTTGAACCCGGTATGGCCAGTAACAAAAACCTTTTTGCCACGCCAGTAGTTTCGATCAACCGTCATGGCCAGGTTTTCCAGGGTGCTTCTCCAGATTCCCATAGCTGATCGAGATATGTTTTATCCCGGAGGGTATCCATTGCCTGCCAGAATCCTTCGTGCCGATATGCCCTTAATTCGTTGCGTTGAGCGAGCGTGTTCAGCGGCTCAAGCTCCCACGTGGTCTGGTCGCCTTCTATCAGGTCAAATACCTTGGGTTCAAGTATGAAAAATCCACCATTTATCCAGGTGCTACCATCTACCGGTTTTTCCTGGAACCCTGATACCTGTGCTTCATCCATGGCCAGAATCCCATATCGGCCTGGTGGCTGAATTGCCGCAACTGTGGCCATTTTCCCGGTTTTCCGGTGGAATTCTAACTGCTTCTCAATGTTGATATTCGCGACACCATCACCATAGGTAAAACAGAAAGTATCACCATCGACGTACTCACGGACTCGCTTCAACCGGCCACCAGTCATCGTCTTCTGCCCTGTATCAACCAGGGTAACCTTCCAGGGGTCAGCATGTTTCTGGTGCACTTCCATTTGGTTATTTGCCATATCGAAGGTCACATCTGACATGTGTAGGAAGTAGTTAGAAAAGTATTCCTTGATCACATAGCCTTTGTAACCGAGGCAGATGACAAACTCATTGAACCCGTAGGTAGAATATATTTTCATGATGTGCCAGAGAATCGGTCTGCCGCCGACCTCGACCATGGGTTTCGGCTTCAGGTCAGACTCCTCACTAATCCTGGTGCCTAGCCCCCCTGCTAGTATCACGACTTTCATGCTGTCCTCTTTATCCTGAATCCCGATAGATGATAGGTTCTTCCTGACATTGTACTTCCTGCTATCAGGTTGAGCACCTAGTTTCCTCTAAGCTTCCGCCAGGCTTACCCAGTCAGGTTCGTAGTGATAAAATTTCACCTTATTAAGTGATAATGGATCAACTTTGCACCCCCCACCCCTATGGACCAGGTTATGTTTAACGTAGATGTGCTTCATCGGCACGAGACACCAAATCTGCTGTTGATTATTGCGATGGTCTTTCTTGTGCCTCTCATCTGGTGGCTGGTACCAGGCTGGAACTTCTCTGACCTACTGAATCAGCACGACAATCTGCTCTCCAGTTACATCTTCCAGCGCGAAATGGGCCGGGCTGGTGGTGACTGGACAAAACTTCTCTACTGGCCTCAGCTCGCCGGTGGCGCCAAGGTCCATGACATCACCGGAAGCCTTCCATTTGTTCAGTTGCTCGCTTGGGCTGGTGCCGCTCCGTTGATTATCAGCAACTTTGTCGTATTTTTCATGCAAATACTGTTCGCCTATTTTTGCACTCGAATCACTATTGGACTTTCAGAAGTAATCTACGACAACCAGGTTCCGACTCCATACCTGGCACTAGTACTGCTCGGGATACTGTTTGCCTTTCTCCCATTGCTGGGTTGGCGGTTGCCTTACGGACACATTAATATTATCAGTGGTGTATTTGTATTCCTCTGCTTTATCTGTTTGTTCTTGGAGGAAATAACCGGACGAAGATCCATAACCAGTATCGCTCTTTGTGCACTCACTCTCACGCATACCTTCCAGCACAGTGGTTATCAGATGATCCACTACAGTCTCGTGTTTGGTTCACCCATCATTATATCCCTGACATTCGCTAAACCTGGCCAGTCATTTATTCAGCGCAGCCGATGGTACCTATTCCCTGCACTGGTTTTTCTAGGCGCTTTCCTGATTAGCCTGCCGAAATTCTACGGCATGTTAACCAACGCATTAGGGGGCGAGATGGGACGATCCGATGGAGTTCAGGTGATCTACAGTTACACCACTGCTTCTGTTGGCGACTGGCTCAGCTCACTACCCTGGTCTAAAGCAGCCATTCCAGGAACACGTGAAACTTTTATTCATCAGGAGGTGAATTACCCTCTCGGACCCCTGGCATTACTATTAATTTTATCTAAACCAACCATCCCATTTGGAAGATTGGCCATTGGACTCGGCATTTCACTGTTCCTCGCTATTGTCATCAGTATGAATATCGCACCCTTCTCAACATGGATGGTTTCACTGGTTCCCATGCTAGAATCATTCAGGGTTCCAGCCCGGGCGGCTTTTCCTTTCCTGCTCTGCACCTCGATGCTTGGTGCCGCAGCCCTGCTAGAATTGATCACGACAAGCATCGACGACCTGGACAATAAGGGCCAATTCTGGCTGTTGGCGCTGGTCTCCGTCATCTTTTTCGCATTTAGTTCACCCCTGCTAAATGATGTTCTTTTAGCCCTCTTTATCCTTTTCATTTTTGCATTGGTTAGGGTCAGACAGTTACCAGCACCATTTCCTCTTGCATTGCTGGCACTGCTGACCGGCGCTGCCATATCAGCATTTAGTGAACGTTCGTTGCCGCCTTTACAGAACCCCATATCGGAAGATTCGGTTTCCGGCATTCGGGGTAAAATACTCGAGCAGGCACCTGACCTGGCCTCTCCACTCAATCGGGTGCATACGGATATTCAGCTAAAGGGTGTCGGTTTCAACTCACTATTCTTTATGGATTTCTCCTCTCTCTCATCCTACTGGTTTCCATTAAGGCGATACGCAGAGTTGGTCGCGGCCCTTAACGAAACACAAAACCGCCCAACGACCATTGTCTTTCACCACCAGCCATCCCAACCAGGATTTGAAGCCCTTAACCGACTTTACAATGTTGGCTCTACCATATACTTTGAAAATGGCCAGCCACGAGTTGAACAGACCGGTAAGACATGGGGGCCTTCATGGCTCTCCACCCGGATTGCAAATCAAGGCTCTCTGACAGACCTGGCGCTGAGCTTGAAAGAGTACCCCAACAAAAATGTATTGCTGCTGCTTAACCAGGATCCATTCACACGGGCTGCCAACGTGTCAGGACCACCCTGCAAAGTTATCAGTGAACCAGTAATCAGGGAGCCAAATTTCCCCATTAATCTCAGCTTAGCGGTAGAAGGGCAATGCTGGCTGACTGTCTCCATGAATTACTCAACCATCCTCAATGTCGTAGATCAGGACGGAAACGAACTCGTGACCTTCCCCGCCTATGGTGCCTTGCTGGGAATCCTTCCCTCGGAAAATACCAGGAACATCATCATCAGGCCGACGACAACAAAACTCCCGGGTTCAATGTTCTTCAGCCTTGCTGGATTTATCGTCATCACTGGCCTCTTCATTTACGGGATCAGCCATCCGTTCCTAAATAAAAAAGGAATGAACATTAATCAGAATCCAGCAGAAGATAGAACCAACAAACTATGAAACATCTACTTAGCGAACCACTCCTTCACTTTCTTGCCATTGGCTTGGTTCTGTTTGGCGCCTATGGGCTCCTGAATGAAGATTTCAACGAGGACCCCAATCAAATGACCATTATCGTTCAATGG
>DUAT01000180.1 GCA_012960755.1 Gammaproteobacteria bacterium | reverse complement strand
GATGGGACTGATGATGAGCGTAACAAAATCGCCACGTCGTCAACAAATTAAAAACCGCATAGCTCTCCCGCAGTAAGCTCGCTTGCGAGCGATTTTACTGTAGGCATCGCCGGCCACGCCTTCGTCCACAAGCCTTACGACATGACTTATATCCAATCAGATTTGCGACTGAACACTATGCTATTTCTTTCCGCAACAAAGCGCGAAAACATAATGGCACATATGCTCAAATCCCGTGTGCAAGACTTCATCGTTCATTCCAAAAATAAAGTGATTAAAAAACCGCTCTTCGCCTAACTCTCTCAACTCTCTGTGGTCTTTAAGATTTACGTGTCCTTCTCGAGAAAATGCACTCGCATACTGTTCCGATGTTTTGTTTGGGGTTCCCATCACACAAACCCCATGCTGTTTTAGCGATAGGCATAAATTGTCAAGAAATGACTCCTCCTCGTCCTTGAAAATATGTTCGACGACATCCACAAGATAAATTCCATCGACTTTTTCTGCAAATGGCTCGTTGCGAAAATCGTGATACATGAACTCGACGTTAGAGAACTTTTTCATTCGTGATCTGTTTTCTTCTAACAAGCCCTCGTTGATATCCGTGCATATAACTCTAGGTACTTTCTGCGCAACTAGTGCACTACCGAATCCATCTCCGCAGCCAATCTCAATTACAGTTTGTGCAGCACTTAACATTCTTGCGCAGAACTTATACCTAGATGTAATAAATGACAGAGCACAAGGGTCATCCTCATAGGCCTGTGTGGTGTAACGACCCAGTTCATGGGTCTTTGGCTGAATCTCTTTTTCAAGATTTAGCCACAGTTCTTTTGAATCATTCCTAGACATCAGTTTTCTCTTACAGATAATTAAACTATTTACTGGGCCTGCTACTCACATAGCCACCAAACAGCGGCCGCTGATTTTTCCTGATCGCATATCTTCAATTGCCTCGTTTATCTCAGATAACGGATAGGTTGCGGTAATAAGTTTAGATAAGTCGAGTATATCTGCCTGAGCAAGGTGCAGTAATCGAGGTATGTCGTGACCTGGCTCTCCATCCCCGCCATGCGTCCCTGTCAGCACTTTTCCGAAATGAAGGGGCAGGGTATTCACTGATGTTGTCTCTCCCTTCGGTGGCACACCAATTAGAATCGTTTTGCCACTTGGTTTCGTCAACTCAATACATTGACCGATTACTTCAGGCTTTCCAGTATTGTCAACCACCACATCTGCCCCATCCTCACCCACGATATCTCGCACCTGAGTCACCCAAGACGCCCCTTTATTAACCAGACCATGACTGGCGCCAACATCAAGAGCGAGTTTCACGCGATTATCAAAAAGATCTACGGCTACAATGGGCGAAGCTGAACGAAGTTTGGCGCCCTGAATAACATTTAGCCCAACGCCCCCAGAACCTACCACCACTACCGACTCCCCCATTCTTAGCGCGGCTTTATTCTCTACTACTCCTATTCCCGTTGTCACTGCACAACCAAACAAGGCAGCGAACTCCATTGGGTAATCTTTGGGAATGGATGTCAATCTATTCTCAGACACTACGGCATGCTTATTGAACGTAGTAACAAACCCCGCATTCAGCGATTGATCACGCCAGATAAATCTGGGTGGTACCGATTGAATACCAGACCCGGGGCGCCAGTGGAGCACTACATGATCTCCAACTACGACTGAGTCAACACCCGGCCCTGTTGCGAGCACTTTTCCCGAACCTTCATGGCCAAGCAGGTGGGGAAGATAGGGATCAGGCCCTTTTACGCCAGCGATCTCTCCAAGTTGAGACCCACAGATCCCACTAAAAAAGACTTCTACGAGAACCTGGCCTACCGCCAGATGCTCGGGAAGAGACACCTCATCAATAACCAGAGGCCGATTCTGTTGAACGAGAATCGCCGCTGTTGTTTGTTCAATTTCCATGCTCATTCAAAATAAATAAATGAGTGATCCCCCGAATACTCGGCATACTCAAACCACCATTCCCACTCTTTTGGTGTACAGAATGCTTCGCAGGTGACTTGCCAATACAGTAAGTTGACTTTCTCACTTTCATTCCGATATGACTCAACGCAAAGGTACTTATGCTCTTTCCCGACCCGCTCGAATTCCCTTAGCGCGTCTGCCAGTTCGTAATTGTAAAGGTTATGAAAGGTATTGAGCGAAATAACAAGATCAAAATAATCATCAGGCCAGGGTAAATCGGTTGCGTTTCCAATTTGCAGCCTATCTCGAATCTCTTCTTTGGAATTCTCAATGGCATATTCAGATATATCAATCCCATAGATCTGCGCATCCGGCCTAACCTTGAGAAAGTCAAAAAGCAAAAATCCTTTACCGCAGCCTACATCGAGTATTTTTGGGTTGTCAGGAAGGTCATAGTGATGAACCAGCGCCTCAGCAACCTTCTCCCATCGGCCGGGCAAGTACCGATAACCTCCGTAATTGATTCGACGATCGCCATCCCAGTAATCATAAGACCAGCCTTTCGCCAATGCTGCCGCTTTCGCTTTTGGATACTCTGGCTCGTTTACCCGAGCCAGGTAATCCCGCGATGTGCTTTTGTGGAGCACAGACATGAAATCGTGATACGCCATCATGAAGATCCCAAATGTTGACAGAAATACCGTTTCGCTTTGGATAACTGCATCTCTTTGAGGTTTAATTGGCTTGAGTTCGAATGCATGCGCCGGTCTCTTCCTTCTTGCAAATATTCGTTAAGAAGAATGCAACACCACTTTACGCGATAGAGTGGGGTTAGATTTTCTGCCCGCACCATCAGATCACAAGAGTTTAACCAAGTAGCCATGGTGTTTGAGAATCGCTCAGCCTGTTCCGCTGTGATGGGCCGTTCGGGTTGACACGAAAAATCACAGATCAACTTTGCCGGATCATCCCAACCGGCATACTCAAAATCAACAAAAAACAAAGTATGGCCGGCTCGCAATACATTGTGAAACCCGAAGTCTGATGGCGACAGAATCCAGTGTTGATCGGAAACTGGCTGTCGGCGGGCGCTCAAATCATAAGCTGAATAGATTTGATCTGTGATGCCGTTAAGAGCTGGGAGAAGGTCATCATCGATAAATTTCCTCAATGACAAAGACTCTTGGTCAACTGTTATACCACGCAGACTAAAAACCCGTTTTGAAACCAAAGTGACGTGTTCATCAATCGTACGGCATGCCTCAGACGCTAAACCCAGTTTTTTCGCAGCTTTTGAATCGCGTAGCTCATTAATCGCCTGGATAAAGGCGACTGCTTGATCAAGATCCGAGGGCCCAATCTGCGTTACCCGCTCGCCTGGTAAGAACTCGTATAGTCCCAGCCCGAGCCGATCATCACGCCGAAGCGGTCTAGGCGCAGACACCAATGGAGCGCCGGCCAACAGCTCCAAGAACGCAAACTCGGTGCTAAGACGATCACGCGGGTCATCGGGGTGCCTGTGATACATCTTAAGTACTGCCTGACGATCTAAGCTGTCGATACGATAGACCCGACTGTTTCTGCCGGACTTGATTTCATGCAAGGAAAAAGTCTCAAAACCAGATTGCCTAACAAATGGCGCAATACTTTTCTCGGAGGTCGACTCTTTCGTCATAGAACGAGATTGGGTAATTCCCGCCACTGGCCGATTACAGGCCATGGATGCGATTCGCCCGTAACCTGCCCCGGTGCAAATTGAATTCTAGTCATTCCCTCTGGAAGCATATCGAGTATTTCAGGCAGATCATCTAGGAAATGCGTACACCCCTGGCTCAGGATACGAGAAATTTTTGACTGTTTTGTTGTTTCAAAAAATACATGATCCGACCCCCAGTTGAGTCCATCAACGCAGAAGAATTTGTGGCGTCTCAACCAAGAAGTAGCCGCGAAATGCAAGTCATGGGCTTTGCCAAGATATGGCGTCCGTGTTTTATGACTAACCAGGCAAATCTTGACCCCGGCATGCATCAGGAGTTCGATTGCCTCAAGCGCCCCAACAAAAATGGTCGCCTCATGAATTCGAGGCCCGTAGACTTCACCTTGCAACTCGGTCCATGCATCTTCTCGGCCAGCCTGCCGCAAATGATCTCTAATCGAGATTTTATCTTTGGGCGTCGCCTCGGAGACGAGAGACCGCTCTCGTGCCACCTTATGGAACACCTCATCGTAGCAGATAAGCGTATTATCAAAATCCAGGCCAAGCACTGGCGGCACTAAAAATACTCCTGAACCGAAGAGATAATTGAATCAGCATCCAGTTTAAGTAGGCATCGCGCTTCTTCCTGACTGCCGCACGCAGTCAGGAACGCGTCTTTCACTCCAAAACAAACGACTTTAGACGCATCGACTTCTTTTGCATTAGCCCACTCCAGGATCGCACTTCCAGCACCACCAGCTAGACCATGCTCTTCGATAACAACCACTTTTTTGCAATCCGAAAAAAGCTGGCTCAAGAGATCATCATCGAGAGGCTTAATAGTATGCAAACTTACCAAGCAAGGCGATATACCGAACTTTCTGAGTCGAGTCGACACTTCTTTTGCGACCGAGAGCATATTTCCCACGCTTAGCAACGCGACATCCGTGCCATGCTCCAGGGTCACTCCCTTTCCGATAGTAAAGTCGGGAACTTGGGAATGAATTTGGGGCTCACCCTTCTTGCCAAGACGGATGTAAACAGGCCGTTTCAGTTCGACAGCTGCTCGAACTGCGAGTCGAACCTCTACCGCATCTCCAGGGCAAACAACATGCATATTGGGCAACATGCGCATCAATCCAATATCTTCCATCGAGTGATGGGTTGCTCCTAGGCCTGCGTAAGAAAGGCCGGCGCCGGTCCCCACAATAATAGCGGGATAATTTGGATAACATATATCAAGGCGAATCTGCTCCAGGCACCGCACAGTGTTGAATGGTGTAATGGTATAGGTGATCGGATGCAAACCACTTGCTGCCAAACCTCCAGCAATGCCTGTCATCCCGGCTTCGGCAACCCCACAGTTATAAAATCGCTCTGGGTGGCTCTTTTTATACTCATCAAAAAGCCGGTTACCTATATCTCCGGCCAATAGGACAATATCTGAATGGTCATCAGCAAGATCGTTCACCGCTTTTGCGAAAGCGTTTCTCACGCGAGCCCCAACTCTACTCGCGCGATATTGATTTCTTCCCGGGTAGGAACTCTATAGTGCCAATTATTGTCATCCTCCATAAAGGAGATGCCCTTTCCCTTCACAGTGTGGGCTATAAACATCCTGGGCAATTGTCCTGGTTTGGCCAACAGCTTGCTCTCGAGTTGCCGATGATCATGGCCGTCGACTTCTTCCACTGCCCATCCAAATGCGCGCCACTTATCTGCCAACGGATCAAGCGCTAAGACTTCTTGACTTCGTCCTGTTGCCTGCCACTTGTTAAAATCAACAATAGCGCACAAATTGCTTAGTTTGTGACGTGCGGCAAACATTGCCGCCTCCCAGACTGACCCTTCATTGCATTCACCATCACTCAAGAGGGCAAACACTCGAAAAGACTTCTTCTGAATTCTGGATGCAAGCGCAATCCCATTGGCGATAGGCAGCCCATGCCCAAGAGATCCTGTAGCGGCTTCCACGCCTGGAAGGCTTGGCGAAGGATGTTCTTCCAGAAGTGAATTTGCCTTGCCGTAGGTTGCCAATTGGGATGAGTCTAAAACGCCTTGTCTGGCAAGCACCGCATAAAGAGCCGCAGCCGCATGACCCTTGCTCAGAATAAATCTATCCCGGTCGGGCCAATTCGGATTACCTGGGTCAAAGGCAAGAATCGATTCGTAAAGTACTGCGAGAATGTCGATACATGACAATGCGGACGCCAGATGCGCAGCTTTAGCCTGATGAGATAATTCAAGCACTTGTACTCGCAATTCGGCAGAAATTAAATTCCAATTCACATTTGCGAATCCAAATTGAGTTGCTTCATCCATCTAACGGTGTAGCATTGATCTGAGTCCACCAGGTGACCATCTTTATACCTATTAATAACGTCATCAATGGCATCAGCTACTGAATACTGTGGCAAAAAGCCAGTTGCCATTAACTTATCTGAATTCTGGCGATACGATCTCGGGTCGTTGGAGTCGGTTACTTGGATTTCGGCTGGAATCTTCTTAACAACCTGCTGCGCAATATCGAGAATAGAAATGTTCTCAAATCCTGCGTTGTAACACCCGGAGTCGAGATTCGGATTTTCAAGGAAATGCTGATATACCCCGATCATATCCTGTATATGAATATTCGGCCTCGTTTGCTCGCCGCCAAAAACAGTTATTACACCGTTCTTTAGTGCTTGCAGGGTCAGCATGTTAACGCTGACATCTAGTCGCATCCGTGGTGACCATCCGCACACGGTAGCAGGGCGGATACAGTGAATCTGAATGTCTTTCTGAAAACTTAACAGGACACGTTCGGCCACCATCTTCGTTTTGTTGTACACCGAGATAGGAACCAGCGGTAAATCCTCGGTAACCTGAGCCTCCTCTTTGATGCCGTAGACGCTACCTGAGCTGGCAAAAATAAACTGCTGTACTCCAGATCTGACCGACTTGTCCGCTAACTGTTGGGTGGCTAACACGTTGACCTCCCAGGACAAAGACGGGTTCAGCTCTACACCTGGATCATTAGCGATGTTGGCCAGGTGGATAACTGTATCGACGCCATCCAAAGGGATCTTGTCAGTTTCCCGAACATCTCCCTTAATAATTTCCAAACGCGCATGATCTTCAAGGTGATTACCAAACCATTGTGTATCGACAACGGTCACGTCGTTTCCTTGCTCAAGCAGTTTTTGCGTCAGCACAGTGCCTTTATAGCCGCAGCCGCCAGTTACTAGAATCTTCATTGGGATTTACTTAAGGTTTATGAATATAGGTTTGGGGCTGATCAAGCAGCGTCCCAAGATTAGCATCCACCCAATCACAGGTTTTTGCTATGCCAGTATCTAGATCAACAACATCCGACCAGCCAAGCTCCTCTCGCAACTTGGCACTATCAAGCAGGTAAGCCTGATCTTTTCCCAATCTTTCATCGGAAATCTCGACCAACTCTGAGAGCGCTATACCTGTCATATTGGCGATACGCTCCACCAGTTCCCTGATAGAAATTTTTTGCTGTGTTGAAATGTGGTAACACTGTCCCGACTCACCTCGCAAGGCAATTTGGTAGGTTGCCTCTGCGACATCTTCAATATGAATAAAGCAGCGAACTGATTGCCCACCCCCATGCAATTGGAGTCTCTGCCCGGTCCGTGCGCACATTAACGCCCTTGGGATAATTCGATAAAGTTGTTGCCCAGGCCCATATACGTTTGCTGCTCGGGTAAAAACCACTGGAAACTGGTATGCCCGAAAAAAACTCATCAAGTGCAGATCACAAGCGGCGCGAGACACAGCGTAAGGTGTACTTGGAGAAAAATTGTTACTTTCTATTATCCAGCCGTTTGTGCTCCCGTAGACCTCCGGCGTTGTGACATGCACATATTTCTTAAGGCTCTGCAGCTTTCTTAACACATCGTGCAAGCGTACCTGAGCGACCACATTTGTTTGATACCAATCTTCTGGTGAATCCCAGCTCTGAGCAACCATTCCTTGGGCGGCGAAGTTCACGACATACTCGGGCGAAAAATCCCGAATCAGATCGACTACCTCGCGATGATCTATATTGAGATCTCCCTGGAAGAATTCAAACAGGTCGAGATACGATGGATCGGTCTTATAGGGAAGAAAAACCGCATCCGGCTCTGCCGAGCGACTTACCCCTAGAACTTGATGCCCTTGCTGCAGCAGATATCTCGTAAGATTCGATCCTGAGAAAGAGTTACTACCGATCACAACGAAACGTTTATACATTAGATGCTATTCCCTTTTCGGGATTGATAGTTAACTCAGATGGTACTAAGAGCCGATTTGACGAGCTCAAATGAAGTGAGGGGTCGTTCTATACGATCGGCTCGCCATAAGTGGTAATTTTAATCTATTGACCCACTGTTTTCACGGTCAGCATCTCTAATCTCGATTCAACCGGTCAGACTTCCAATTGGCCTCGAGAGAGAATTGGCAGATCGCACCTCCCTCCATCGAGACTCGAGCGGCGGTCTTGTATTGAAATCGCAAAACCTCCTCACTTTTGGACGCCGTCGGGTGAAACTGGTCTTGGGCAATGATCTTACGGGCGGAGCTCTTGATTCGCTCACGTGCCATCTGCTGAAGGCTACTTTGTGGAATATGCGGGTCTTTCATCAGACTCAACGACTCCTCCACAGCTTTCCTTATCTCCTCCGGGCTGTTCTCTTGTAGCTCATATCTAGAGGATACCGAGCCGAACGTGTGCAGTAAGTCCCGTCCCGCTTCGGCTAACTCCTCGAGGCTAAGGTACCTTTGCTTGTCTTTAGAATACACATGCTGAAGCAGACCTCTGTCAGTTTCTCTGATTAGGACTCCACAACTCCAGTCGTACATATTGAGAATCAGCATTTGGCGTGAGAATAAGATCGCAAGTTCCATCGGCCCCGAAATAGTGCCAATGTACAACCGACAGTGTGCAACAAGAAAAAGATCCATCTCATCAGATTTATAAGCGGAAAAAGGATAATCGATTACTCTATCCATATCTGGAAGCGCCTTCATTGACTCATCACCAATTCGAATAACCCAGCCTCCGCGTCGGGTGATCTCCTCAATCCCGCTAATGCAGTTTTCAATATTTGCATTTCGATAATCGCGCCGACCAAAGTCGCTCTTAAAGCCCCCTTCTCGGACGTGAAGGCATGCAAACCAGTCCTCTGGGCCCAGACCCATTTGAGCAAGCTTTGCTCGACAGGACTGCTCAACACTGGGTTGTAGAGTGGGGCATCTATAGTTGGCTAATTGTTGACCCCAGTTCATCGCCTCCACTTTATCCCACGAAAAAACAGTTCTAGTGGTTGCAGGATTATCTATCCAAAGCGGATCAATCCCGATTCTAGGAAAGTTATAACTTTCAAACAAACGTCTCCCTTTCCAATGAAAAAGAACCCGACTGATGATCCTTGTGGGAAGATAAACAAGACTTAGGATAACGGCACAACTGATAATGACAACCTTGCTCGGGCGGGCAAAGTACTCTGACACTAGTGACATCGAAGCTCTATTCGTTAACTTATACGCGTGTAACAGTGGGATATCCAAGTGCTCCAAAAGCAGCAGTTTGAGTTGCTTTCGTTGTGCCATTAATAACGCGAAGAAAATTTCCTCGACACGATTACCAATAGCATAGGGGTGCGGCGTGAGCACGTAGGTTTTCTTGTGTGATCCTCGATCTGCTGCTTTTTTCTGGAATAGGATCATCAATTTTTTTGCCTTCATATGCGAACTAACTGACAATGACCTAGGCGCAACCAAAAGTTTAAGCCCGTAAGCGCCGCTCATGCTGTTATATGCATACCGGCCCTAACGCTTAGAAACTAGTCCTTGTGTATGGAGTACGACTGAATAGGTTGGCTAGATGAGTTACGCCATTTTTAGCTTACTTTCGATAATAAAGTCGATAATCGCGACCAACCAAACATGGTGTGCCATCTCTACATGATTATAAGACTGACTATCGACCCAAAAGTTACTATCGCCCAGTGCACGCAATGGATTATCTTTCGCGAAACCTGAAAATGTAACTAATTTAAGGCCCAGGCTTAGAGCCTTTGTTGCGCCATTAAGGATATTCTTCGATTGGCCGCTACTGCTGATCAAGATAACCAGATCGCCATCGTCTGCATAAAATTCCAATGCTTTCTCAACCCAATACTCATACCCAAAATCATTAGCAAGACAGGTAATAAGATCGGCTTCGTTAAAATTAATAGCGCGAATCCTGGCGGCCTTAACAAGATCTACTGCTACGTGGCTCGCCATTGCGGCACTTCCGCCATTTCCAACCAAAATTATTTTCTTACCTCGAGCATCTGCCTTGACGATCATTTCTCCAATACGGATCAGATCATTTGAGTCGACCTTTCCGAGGTGCTCTGATAACTCGCGAAAATATTGGGGAAAGTAGCCTGGAAGATTCATTTGTAGGGTCTCGTTATTATTGGTGCCGGAACTAATCCAGATTTCACCAGAGTCGATCGACTGAGATCTAATTAACTGTAAACGCCTTATTTTAACAACATAGCAAACCGGCGCCCCGGAAAAACAGCAAAGCTACGCTTGCCATTACAGGCACCGATGTCCCTGTGGGTGCACCAAGGTTCTTCTGAAGGCCAGCAGAACATCGAATATGAACTTAAGCGGGTGACCGAAAGGGGGCAGAATAAAGGCGCACCAGAAGACGAAAAGGATACAACAACAACCCAATCATCACGAGTTTGGCACAAAAGTCCCCAGCTGCCCAACTGGCCCAAGGCAGGCCGGTGCCGGCAAAGGCTAAAAAGAAGAAGATCAGCGTATCTATAAAAGAACCCACCAGTGAAGATGCTGCCGGCGCCTTCCACCAGGCGTGCCGTCGCAGAACATCAAACACCTTGATATCCAACAACTGGGCGGCCAGGAATGCTGAGCCGGACGCAAGAGCGGTTCTTAGCATGGCAAAAGCATCTGGATCACGAAAAAGTGCCTGCCATAGTGACAGAGCCCCTGAGCGACTCACACCAGCTGCAATTCCAAGAGCCGCGATCAGCGTCAGGGCAACACCAAAGGCAAAACCCGCCACCACTACCCGGCGGGCCGGGCCCATGCCGAAAAGGCGGTTGGTGGTATCAGTAACCAGGAAAGCTGCCGGATAAGTGAAAGCACCCCAGGTCAGGATGCCTGCCAGATCAACCCCTAGAAAGTTCCCCTGCACTGGATGTTGTACCAGTTCGTTAGAAACCAAGATGACGAATCCCATCGCCAGCACTGGCGCTAGAGATTTCCAGGGATTACGTGTCATGCGCCTCGATTTCGATATTGGCCAAACGTAAAAGGGGGCAAAAACCGCCCCTTGTTGCGCTGACGAAAATTAAGATCAGTTTACGGTTGGATCCAACTCGCCACTATCGTAGCGCTTG
>DUAT01000179.1 GCA_012960755.1 Gammaproteobacteria bacterium | reverse complement strand
CTGCTGAAGCTCCTGCAACTGTGAATGAGTCGGTATCAGGGCTGGTTGAAGTATCAACGTTTTCGCTGAATGTTAATGTGATTGAGTTTAGTGCGGTTCTGTCTGCTAACACCACCGCGATTGTCCTGAATGTGGACCCGTTGCCAACACCACTGGCCGCAAACAGGATGATGAACAACGCAAAGAACGGCCAGAAGAAAATTTCAGGCGTTGCAGACTTGTAGGCTTCTGCCATGAAGTAGGCAACACCCAACGCAGAACCAACCATGACCACGGAAATCCACTGGGTTAGCCTCGCCCCGCCCGAACGATCCGAGATCCAGCCACCAACCGGTCGAATCAGCGCCCCGATAAACGGACCGATCCAGGCAAAAGCGAGAGCACTGGGTCCGTTTGGATTGACTGCATCATGGATCATTGTGCCGTCAGCACCCACAACGTGGGTGTAGCCGAAGATAACCTTGATCGCCAGTGGGAACGCAGCCGAATACCCAATGAAAGAACCAAACGTCATCGTGTAGATAACGGTCATGGCCCAGGTGTGTTTATCGTTGAAGATCTGGTATTGGCGTTTCAGGTTTGCCTGCAAGGCGCCGGTGGTCAAATACCGTAACGACAGCACAGTGACAATAATCACCAGAGGTAGCGCGACCCACTGGCTTAACAAATCCATTCCCGTTGGTTCAGGCAGCAACAGATAAAGTCCGATCGAGGCGGTAGTCAGCGCGATCAACAAAAGTCCCGAGATTTTCAACATGCTGGCCATCGGGTCACCCGGATTCGGGGTGATTGATTCCGTCGTGATGTTGTTCATGCCGAACCAACCGAAAAAAGCGAGGGGAATCAGAAGCACCAGCCAGACAAATCCGGCGTTGTGCAGGTATGTCGGCGTTCCGGCGGGAATCTTGCCAAAAATCCAGCCGCTGCTATTCACCAGTACCAGGGATTCACCGCCAAATATCCCAAACGTCATAATCAATGGCACCAATATCTGCATGGTCGTGACACCAAAGTTTCCCAGACCTGCGTTCATGCCGAGTGCGGCACCTTGCTGCTTTTTCGGAAAAAAGAAACTGATGTTGGACATGGAGGAAGCGAAATTGCCGCCGCCAAACCCCGATAACAGCGCCAGCAACTGGAACATCCAGAAGGGTGTGTCAGGGTTCGACAACGCAAAGCCGGTACCCGCAGCCGGAATTATCAGCAATGCGGTAGTGAAAAAAATGGTGTTCCTGCCCCCCGCAATCCTAATGAAGAAGGTACTGGGAATCCTTAAGGTTGCTCCGCTCAGGCCAGCGATAGCGGTCAGCGTAAAGAACTGTTCAGAAGTAAACGGAAACCCGAGGTTGAGCATCTGCACCGAGATGATTCCCCAGTAAAGCCAGACGGCAAACCCACAGAGCAGGCTTTGAATTGAAATCCACAGGTTTCTGGTGGCTATTTTCTTGCCCGTCGTTTCCCAGAACTCTTCATTGTCCGGGTCCCACTTTGTCAAATTTTCAGCCATAGCAAATTCCTGACATTAAAAATGTTTTGAGTGCTCGGGTCGTTCCCTGCGTTCTGCGAGTTGAATGACGTTGTGCATCCAGAATAGACAGATACAGGACAGTACCCACATGAACATCCAGCAGCTTGTCCACAGACCAGTACTCTCGAGCAAATAACCAAAGATGATCGGGCAGAAAAAACCACCGAGCCCGCCAATGACACCTACCATCCCGCCGACCACACCAACCTCTTCAGGGTAATGATCAGGGATGTGTTTGTAGACGGCTGCTGCGCCTATTCCCCAGACTGCACCGAGTAGCACGACGAATGCAGCAAAGATCCATACATTCGCCTGGAAGTAGATTTTTGTCACTCCTTTCGCGATCAACTCCCTTCTTTTTACTACTTGTCCGATCTCAACAACGGGTTCCTGCCAGGTTGCCTTCGTCGGGAAGACGACTATTCGTGAATCCAGTTCCTCGAATGACCTGTCAGATAGTTCCAGGTCATAAGTTTTATCGTCGACAACAACTTTGGCATCAGAAACAAGAGTCACTGTGCCTCCCCTGGCTGCCATAATCCCTTCACCTGGTGAGTAGATTTCCATCTTCGGGATGACCAACATAAAGCTCAGCGCAACCGACAGACCCAGGACCCAATACATCACTGCTCTTGCGCCCATCACATCTGACATCCATCCGCCGAGTGCGCGGATGAGGCCGGATGGCAAACTGAATGCGGCTGCAAGGAGTCCAGCGGTAACTAGCGGCAGGTAATACACATTGACGAAATAAGGCACCAGCCACTGTGAAAAAGCGACAAAACACCCGAACACGAGAAAGTAATACAAGCCAAATCGCCACACACGCAGGTCTTTCAGTGGACGAAGCATCTGTCGTAGGTTCTTGCCACTAGACGCCGGTTTCTTGTTCTCGGAGAAGAAAAAGAAAATCGCAGCCATGATCAGCAACATAGCGGCATAGTAAACAGGAAGCTGACGCCAGCCTTCCAGGTTCGCACCACCATCAGTCAGGTTGTTCAGCAGGGTGGGTGCGAAAAATGTTGTTAAGGCGGCACCTGCGTTGCCAGCGCCAAAGATGCCGAGCGCAGTACCCTGGCGTTCCTGGGGATACCAGACAGATGAAAAGGCGATGCCGATTGAAAAGCTAACGCCTGCCATACCGAAACCCGCGCTGCACAGCGCATAGGTCAGGAAACTGTCTGCGTAAGAAAGCAGGTACATAGGGACAGCGCAAAAAACCAGCAGACCGCCATATATCGGTTTGCCACCGTACTTGTCTGTGAGAATGCCAGCAGGCAACCGGAAAATGGCACCCGTTAGAACCGGAAGGCCCATCAACCAGCCTATCTCGACCGGCCCCCAATCGAAAGCCTCGTTAGCGGCGAGGAAAGTGACCAGCACACCGTTCATCATCCATGCTGCAAAACAGATAGTGAATGCCGTGGTATTTAGGAACAGTGCTTTGTGTGACTTGCTGGTTGCTACCTTTTCCATCCTATACTCCTAGATAGACACCCTCAGTTATTGCGTGGTCTGGCCTCCGACCACGGGGTGCTAGGTTGACGCACGAGTTTGCGATCCCAATACCAGATAACGACCTGGTAGGGACGCACAAGATAGTGAAATGGTGCGACGAGCAGATGAACAAGACGAGTGAAAGGAAAAATGAGAAAGATTGAGAAGGCACCGACAATGTGTGCCTTAATCACCAGCGGCATAGCGTACACCGCTTCAGGTTGTGGACTAAATTGAATAATGGACCACAGGTAAGGTGACAGGTCTGCTGCAAACCAGGATGAACCCCAGCGATAGCCTAATGCGATCCAGCAGCCTAAAAGAACCTGCGCAAGCAACATGAACTCAACGAACAAGTCCATCTTTGACGTCACAACGCGCAGTCGTGGATTCGTCAGCCGCCGGAGGATGAGCGCGCAGAGGCCGATAACGACGGCAACCGCGAAAGTGAAGCCGAGACCTTCATGAATAATGAGCCGCATCGGGTCTGCGTTCCATGCCAGCACCGAGGCAGGAAAGGCAAACGCCACCAGGTGCCCGAGGAAAATCATCAGGATTCCCCAGTGAAAAGGAACCGTACCCCAGAATCCTTGCCGGCCCTCGAGGAACTGCGCTGACAGGCTGGTGACAGTGTATCCGGACTTTCGGTAGCGATAGATGGTGCCCACCAGGAACACAGTTGCGACAAGATAAGGAAAGATGACGAAAAAGAAGTAATCGTATGGATTCATGAGTGTTACTCCTTAATGTCAAGCTTCCGCTTGTTGTTCAATTTCATTTTCCTGAATCACCGATATCAGGAAGTCGCTCGTTTTTCGCCGCAGTGGCTTTTCTGCTATCAGTGAAAAGTCCTGCTTGAATACCTCATAAAGTGATTCCAGCGCGAACTTGTACAGGGTCACTGCTTCGTTTTTCACTGGCGGTGTTTCAATGAGTGTCTTGTAATGTTTTTCGTAGGATTCGTTCTTCTTCTGCATTCGGGCGGGATCGAATTCATCAATGATCTCGGTGAGAGCTGGTGCGACCATCGCATAGGCCAGATCAATTATCAGTTCTTCGTCTTCAAGCTTGCTCATCAAATTCAGCACGTTTGCAAGATTGTCTGCCAGCTCAGAGCCGCAATCATTGCCTGCTTGGTGATGTTCCCGGTTCAGATTAGAGAGCAGTTCGCCTCGCTTGTAGTCATCGCCGAAGAGTACGTAGCCAAGATCAAGGGTTGCAATCGCCTGTATGTCGAATGAGCGCGTAAACAATTCCTGGATCAGCAGAAGGTCGCCGGTGGGAAGATAACCAAGGAACATTTCGAATTTTTCCGCCGCGGCTGGATACCCAGCATCCAATAATGACTTGATCCGTTCGAGCTTGACGGGAAAGTCTGCCTCAGGGTATGCGAAGAGTGGTGCCATGGTTCGATAGTGATCTAAATTTTTCATCTTTAAAGTCCCCTTTTGGCAGTGCCTTCTTTAAATCCGAAGCCGGCGTTACCTTTTTTATCGCCGGTGAACTCCATCATTTCAATCGCCTGCTCGCGGTGGGCAGCGGGAATAACAAAACGGTCATCGAATTTCGCAAGAGAGGTCAGATAGTAAATCTCCTCAGCCAGCTCCGGCGTCAGCCCTGCTTCCTGCAATGCTTTCATCGCTTTGTCTTCAGCAATGTCACCAACGGTGACAAACCTGCGATAGATCCTGACTGCCATCAGCTTCATGATGCGCGCCTTAATCATATCGACGTCTCCGGCGCTGAACAGGTTCGCCATGTACTGCATGGGGAAGCGGGAGTCGTCGATCGTCCCGAAAATATCGTCGGTGCTCGTGTCGTAAAGCCAGTCGTCGTTCCATTGCTTCACCACCGGGCCTGTTTTGTCCAGCTGGTTCTTATCTGCCTTGCCCAGCGACGCCATGACTGGCAGAAGCGGGGGAACATAGAACAGCATGGGCATCGTGCGGAATTCGGAATGCAATGGTAGTGCCAGTCCCCATTTTTTAACGAAGTTGTATACCGGGGATTTCTGCGCAGACCTTATCGTTGAATCAGCAACACCATTGGCTTTCGCTCCTGCGATAACCTCGGGATCATTCGGGTCCAGCATGATGTCCATGTGGTTTTGCACCAACTGGCCCTCTGGCGAGCGGGCCACTTCCTCAATCTTGTCGGCGTCATAGAGGATGACGCCTAGATAGCGTATGCGTCCGACACAGGAGTGCATGCATGCGGGTGCCAAACCGGCTTCCAGTCGGGGAAAGCAGAGTATGCATTTCTCTGATTTACCGGTGTGCCAGTTGTAGTAGGTCTTCTTGTAAGGGCAGGCGGTTACACACATGCGCCAGCCGCGGCATTCTTCCTGGTTGACGAGAACAATACCGTCTTCACCTCTTTTGTAAATCGCACCGGAAGGGCAGGACGCAACGCATGCTGGATTCAGGCAATGGTTGCAGATACGCGGTAGGTAGAAGAAGGCCATTTTTTCAAGCTGAAACATCGCTTCGCGTTCTGTTTCAGACAGGTTTTTCAGGTTAGGGTCGTTGCGCGCATAGTCCGGTGTGCCGCTCAGGTCATCATCCCAGTTAGGGCCCATCTTAATGTCAATGGGCTTGCCGGTGATCAGCGAGACAGGTCGCGCGGTTGGCTGGTCATCACTTTCAGGTGATTCAACCAGGTCAAGATACTTGTAGGTAAACGGTTCGTAGTAGTCATCAATAACCGGCAGGTGCGGGTTGTGGAAAATATTACCCAGTCCCTTGCCTTTACCGGCGCCCTTCAGCTTGATTTCGCCACCGTCAGCACCTTTATTTTCCCAGCCGCCCTTGTAGATCAGCTGGTCTTCCCATTTGGTCGGGTAGCCTGTGCCGGGTTTGGTTTCAACGTTGTTCCACCACATGTACTCGGCGCCTTTCCGATCACTCCAGATGTTCTTACAGGCAATCGAGCAGGTGTGGCAGCCAATGCACTTGTCGAGGTGAAAAACCATTGATATTTGTGATCGTATGTCCACTGTCTACTCCATCCAGATATTGTTTTACCAAACCACTTTGTTCATTTTCTTAACCGTTACGTGTGTGTCCCTGTTGGGGGCGATTGGGCCCCAGTAGTTAAAGTGGTAGCTGAACTGCCCATAGCCTCCAGCAAGGAAATTCGGCTTCAGGTGGATTCGCGTAACACTGTTGTGTCCGCCTGCGCGCCGGTTTCCTCTTTCCTGGGACTTGGGAATGCCCGTCGTTCGTTCCGGGACGTGATAAACAATACAGACGCCCCTTGGTATCCGGGAGCTGACAACAGCCCGCGTACAATAAACGCCGTGATCGTTGTACACCTCTACCCAGTCGTTATCCTGGATACCCAGCTGCTTGGCATCCACTTCGCTCATCCAACAGGGCTCGCACCCCCGAGAAAGCGTTAGCATGCGAAGGTTTTCCATGTAGGTGGAATGGATATGCCACTTACCATGGGGCGTGAGGTAATTCAGCACCAATGCCTCACCGGCCTTGAGCGTTTCTTTCAGGTCACCATAAAGCTCGGGCTTGGGTGCCGGTTTGTAGGTTGGCAGGTTTTCGCCATAGGCGATGTACATGTCATGGTCCAGGTAAAAGTGTTGGCGACCCGTTAAAGTCCGCCAGGGAACCAGCATGTCGTAGTTGTAAGTGTAAGGCGCGTAAGCCCTGCCATCGTTCATCAAACCAGACCACAAGGGAGAGGTGTTGTATCTGCGTGGCTGCGCTTGCAGGTCCGCGTAGCTCAAATTGACGTCTTCGCTTCCCTTGGCCAGGTGGACCAGATCAAGGCCGGTTTTCTTCTCCATGTATTCGTAGGCACGAACCGTGAGCTTGCCGTTGGTGAGCGTGGAGAGATTGAGCACCGCGTTGGCGGCGTCGATGTCTTCCTCTATTGATGGGTAGGTCTTACCGTCCAAAGTCCGCGACGGAAAGTGGTTGGAATCAACCATCTCATCGTATATGTCATCGCACTGAAAATGGTTACCGTGAGCACCAAGACCGGTTGTCTTGATTCTGTCGCCGAGTGTGATGAACTTTTCGTAGATTTTTGTGTAATCACGCTCGACAACGGCCAACTTGTGCATGCTCTTGCCCGGAATGGCTTCTATTTCTCCCTTGTACCAGTCCTTAACGTGAGGTTGAGTAATCTCGTCCGCCGTATCATGTGCCAGGGGAACGGTGACAATGTCTTTTCGAGGTCTGGAAAAGTATTTTTTGGCTGCCTCGCTTGTCGCCTTTGCCAGGTCCCGGAAAATATTCCAGTCCGTTTTTGATTCCCAGACGGGGGCGATGGCTTGCGATAGCGGATGGATGAATGAGTGCAGGTCGGTGCTGTTCATGTCTGCCTTCTCGTACCAGGAGGCCGCAGGTAGCACGATATCAGAGTACAGCGCGGACGAGTCCATGCGGAAATTAAGGTCCACCACCAGGTCCATCTTGCCGACCGGTGCAACTTCAGTCCATTCGACTTCCTCCGTATGTTCTTCAGAGTCTTCTGCGATACCGTTGGAATGGGTACCGAGGTAGTGCTTCAGGCAATACTCGTGTCCTTTCATCGACCCGACGATGGCGTTGCCGCGCCAGATGTACCACACCCGCGGGTAATTCTGCGGATTCTCCGGATCACTAACGGAGTACTGTATGTCCCTAGATTTTAGCTTTTCGAGGACGTTATTCTTGATCGCATCATCGCTATCTGCGCCTTCACTGACTTCCGTATCACAGAGTTCAAGCGTGTTTTGTTTGAACTGGGGATAGAAAGGCATCCACCCGTTGCGAACAGCCTTATAGATGGTGTCTGCTGTATGCGCCCTAGTCATCTCGTTATCTGGCACGGTGTTGTATCGTGAATACTGACCATCGTAGCGATACTGGCAGGTGTTGATGTAGTGCCACAAAGGTGCCTGCTGTAGTCGAACGGGATCCTGCCAGTCTTTTGCAAATGCGATATTGCTCCAGGAATCCATCGGTGCCAGTTTCTCCTGACCAACATAATGGTTCAGACCGCCGCCATTCTTGCCAACACAGCCGCTCAGCATCAATGCCATGGCACCGGCGCGGTACATCAGGTTCGCGTGGTACCAGTGATTGATACCCGCACCGATGATGATCATGCACTTGCCTTCCGTTATATTGGCAGTGTTCGCCCATTCCCTTGCAAACTGCAATACGGTCTTTGCGTCAACGCCGGTGAACACCTCCTGCCACGCGGGGGTATATGCCGCGTCTTTATCGGCATAGTCCTCGGGATAGGCACCATCTAAACCGCGCCCGACCCCATACTGAGCCATCGTCAGGTCGTACACAGTTGTTACCAATACGGTTTTACCGGATTCGGTCTGGACCCTCTTAACAGGCACGCCTCGTAGTGCCTTGATATCGAGACCCCACTCGTCAAATTCTGTCAGGGCAACATCGTCCTTGTCGTTAAGGAATGTCAAAAGCGGGTCGTAAGGGCGGTCGTCTTCCGCATTTTCGAGTTTCATGTTCCAGTTGCCGCCAGTCTCATCCCAACGATGACCCATCGCGCCCTTCGGGATGACGTACTGGCCGGTATCAGAATCGATGCTGACGAACTTCCAGTCGCCATTGCTTGTGCCCGTGTACTCTTCAAGTTCGTTAGCACGAAGTAATCGACCGGGTCGGTAGTGACCGTCAACCTCATCGAGCCTCACGAGCATGGGACTGTCGGTGTACTGCTTTACGTAATCAATAAAATAGGGGGTCTGAGCATCATGGTGGAACTCTTTCAGGATGACATGGGAAACAGCCATCCAGAATGCACCATCACTACCCGCGTGTAGCGGCACCCACTGGTCGGCATATTTACAGACCTGTGAAAAGTCCGGAGAGAAAACCACTGCCTTGGTACCATTGTGTCGAGATTCAGCAAAGAAATGGCAATCAGGTGTGCGTGTCATGTTCAGGCACGCGCCCATATCCGCAATCATCTTGGAGTTGTACCAGTCTGCACTTTCGCAAACATCGGTCTGTTCGCCCCAGATTTCTGGGAATGCGGTGGGCAGGTCGCAATACCAGTCGTAGAAACTCAGACAGACGCCCCCGAAAAGTTGCAGGAATCGTGAACCCGCGGCATAACTGAGCATCGACATTGCTGGGATAGGGGAGAAACCAATGACCCTGTCCGGACCATATTCCTCAGCGGTAGAAATGTTTGCCACCGCCATGAGTTCCATGACTTCATCCCAACTGGCCCGACGAAAACCTCCTTTACCCCTGGCCTTCTGATAAGCGCGTCGTTTGGTGTCATTGGCCTGAAGCGATTTCCAGGCTTTCATTGGGTCGCCGCCGTTCTTTGCCTTTTCATCACGAAACGCATCTATCAGGGCGCCACGAATCAGCGGATACTTTATTCGGAGCGGGCTATAAAGGTACCAAGAGAAGGAAATCCCTCGCTGGCAGCCACGTGGTTCGTAGGGAGGGAGCTTGTCCTCCAAGACTGGGTAGTCCAGTTGCTGGGTCTCCCAGACGACAATGCCGTCTTTAACGTGAATCTGCCATGAGCACCCGCCGGTACAATTTACGCCGTGTGTACTTCTGACAATCCGGTCATGTTGAAATCTATTTCGATAGAATTCTTCCCAGTTCCGCGTCTCGGGTGAAATAATGTCCTTTATCCAACTCATGATTCTTATCCGTTATTGTCAGTTTTGCGTGCTTACAGTTATCGATCCCCATCGGTCTGCGATTTGACCTGGCGGTCGTAAATTTTCTGGTTGACGGAACCAATCTTTCGTCCGCGCCATATCACTCCAAAGAGCAAAAACATGATGCCAGCACCAATAGTGCCACTCAGGAAAAGACCAACCCCGTAGCCCCTTGGTAACTGGTTGTATTCTTCGGAGTCTGCGTACTCAAGGAACGTTACCAGCGCCTGAACCTCTTCTTTCGTGAGGCCTTTGTCTTTATATGCAGCCTGCATGACAGGGAACGGAGAATGCCTGAGGATCGCGATCACGCCTTCTTTGCCCATCCTTGAAAAAACGGTAGTAAGTTCCGCCGCGAGGATACCGCCGCCGATGACGGCGTCATTGCGAACATCGTGACATGCATTACAGGCTGCGCCACCATTTTCCAAGCGTTGTTCCCCTTGAAAAAATCGTTGGCCCGCAAGGATCTGTTCTTGTGAAAACGGCTCAGGATCGGGTGCGGTTTCAGCCGAAGCTGACTGCGTCGACTGGGGAACGTTTTCTGAATCTGGGCTTGCCGCAGCGCTTTTCATTGCAAGGTAATGAATGACATTCGTGATTTGCGTATCGCTCATAAACGCATCCGGCATCACGAGCCCTTGGTATTCCTGCGAAATCGCCAGAGCGTCCGGATCGCCGCTTTGAATCATCGATTGAGAGGATTTGATGAAGCTGAACAACCACTCCTGTGAGCGTTTATCGGTGACACCAGCCAGATCCGGTCCGATACGCCGACCTTCTCCAATAGTGTGGCAAGCGATGCAAATGGTCTGGAATTCAGATTCTCCCAGTTCCTGAGCATGACTTTTCAAGGCAGTACCAAAACACAAAAGCGTCAGCAAGGGCACTATCAATGTAACCAAATTTGTTCGATGTAGATCGATTACCATAACCTCCACCCCGGAGGCGAATTTACGACGTCATAGCGACAATCTGAATGTAAATTTAGTCAATCAAAGCGATAGCTGCATTGACTTGGATCAATGGAGTGGACACCATAGGGAAGTTTGTCTGAAAACAACGGGCACTAAAAAATCTCTATCCGCGAGGATGCGTTATCGTACGATAATAAGCCGATTCACCAAGACCCACGAGTCCCAGTTCCGAGAAGCCAAGACATCCCTCATCATCACGATTCGACACAAGCGCGTAAACATTCCTGTTGTTTATTTGACGTGGCGCAAGTTTAGAAGTGGTTCGCTCCTCGAGCGCGGCCCGTTGAAAGACTCTTTTGAGTCTTTGGACCCAGGTTAAAGGTGCAACAAGTTCATCCTGATTTGCGGATTCTTTAGGCGTTTTGTAGGTTCTGCTCTCCTCTCTTCCTTCTATTTTTTGAGTATAAGAAGAATTAACCACATTTCTGCTTCACTAGCCAAGTACATGTTCCCCT
>DUAT01000178.1:60333-60643 GCA_012960755.1 Gammaproteobacteria bacterium | reverse complement strand
GCAGGGAAGCATTGGTATCGGCGACCGACAACGGCAGATCTCCTGGTGGCGTGCCGTTGCGCTCCGCCATACGGTGCATTAGCCCTACCTCTGCATGTACCACGGGAGCATAGGAGGGTCGATGCGATTCCGGGCTGTCGTGGCCGAACCCGGAAATTGAACACATAATGAGTTTTGGGTTCCTGGCATTCAAGGTTGCATAGTCAATACCGAGCTTACGCATGACACCAGGCCGATAGTTTTCCAGCACAATATCGGCCACGGCTGCCAGCTCGATCGCCAGTTCGGCCGCGTCAGGTGCACGCAGGTC
>DUAT01000178.1:0-60270 GCA_012960755.1 Gammaproteobacteria bacterium | reverse complement strand
CCGCACTTTCTTACCGTGAAAACGCGTGCCGTCACCATCCGGAGGTTCGACCTTAACGACATCGGCACCCAGATCGGACAGGAGTCGTCCGGCGAATGGACCCGCCACCACGCGCGAAAAATCCAGTACTTTGATCCCTTCAAGTGGATATTGCATAGCTGGGCGCTCCTTCTGGCTAGTTTGTTTTAACAGGTGAAAACACCGGCAGCATCACATCACTGTCATCAATTGATTCAAAAGCGACTTGTACATCCATACCCACTGCCACATCCGCAAGCGCTACATCTACAATGTTGCTAATCATTCGCGGACCTTCGGCCAGTTCTACTACTGCTATTGCCATGGGGCATTGGTCGGCAAATACCGGGTGCGGAGGACGATGCGCAATTGTGTAGCTGTAGATCGTGCCTTTTCCGGAAACTTGTCGCCACTGTAGTGTGGAAGATCCGCAATCTGGACAATGGGCACGTGGCGGAAAAGTACTCTGGCTGCAGGCCTGACAAAACTGAATCACCAGCTCGCCGCGGCGGGTTGCATCCCAATAAGGTTGTGTCAACTTCGTACTGGCGGGAATTAGTCGAGCGCTCATCGTTCCACTCCGAAAACCAGGCCAGTTTGCTCGGCAATGATGCCGCCATTGCCATGTGCATAGGCCAATTCAAGATTGGCAATCTGCCGCGTTCCGCAGCGCCCCTGAATCTGACGGATTGCTTCCGTAACATGACTCATACCACCGGCCATCCCAGGTTGCCCAAAAGAGAGCTGTCCACCATGTGTGTTTAATGGAAAATTGCCCGCATAGCTTAAGTCATGGGCTTCAACAAACGCACCGGCCTCACCGCGTGCACAAAACCCTGCCTCTTCCAGCGTCAACAAAACCATGATGGTGTAGCAGTCATACAATGAAGCAAGGCCCACGTCACGAGGCTGAACACCTGCTTGCGAAAATGCAGACCGTGCTGCAATGCCGACACCTGTGGCATCCAGTGCCGGTGCCTGCGCAAATGATGAGTGAGTCACCGATTCTCCTGCACCCAACAACCATGCCGGTGCGTGCTTCGAATCAATTGCCCGATCCGCTGAGGTCACCAAAACCGCGGCAGCGCCCGCGGCAGGCATAACTATTTCGAGCATATGCAACGGCTCACAGATGATTTCCGACGCTAGCACATCGTCCACGCTTAAAGTGTGTTCATGAAAAAGAGCGCGCGGATTTTCGTTGGCGTTCTTGCGTTGGTCCACGGCAACTTTCACCCGCTGAATATCGGTCAAACCGTACTCATGGGTATACCGTGTTGCGAGCATTGCATAACCCACGTTGGCGCCTAACATACCGTAGGGTATATCGAATTCTGCCTGGGGTGAGCGATCCCTTTTAGGAGAAATTGAACGCGGCCTGATATGACTGCTGGTCGGCTTTGCCGGCTTCGCGGTTCCGTCCCCCCTCCTGCGTGTGCCAGTCAGACATAGACAACTCGTACACATGCCCGCCTGTATTGCAGCCGCTGCACGCCAGATCATCCCTGCACCGGTGGCGCCGCCCAAGTCCACCACCTCGGCGAAGGTGGGCTGCAACCCCAGGTACTCAGCGACGGTCGCCGGAACAAATCCCGGTAAGCCGCCGATAGGATGGACGACCAGACCGTCTATGTCTGATTTTACAAATCCGGCGTCCTCTATTGCCTCGGTTGCAACTTCGCTCAAAAGATCCAGGATGGTTGCATCACCGGTGTAGCGTTGTGGGGCAAGCTCACCCAGACCTACCGCCGCCGCAACTCCTTTAAGAGACACTACGCTGCTCCTCCGAGTGTTTGATATTTAGCCGGTACCTCAACGTTCCAGAATCGTGCCGCATTCAGTCCCAATACCTTGGCTCGGTTCGATTCAGACAAACCACCCATCGTCCTTTCAATAGCGGCTGCTGAATGAGGCCAGGTTCCTTCATGGTGAGGGTAATCGTTCGCCCACAAGAAGTTGTCGATTAGATTGTGGGCAACGCCTAAGTCGAGCCCAGAGCGATCCTCGCCGAAGGAGGCAAAAGCCTGGCGGCGATAGTAGAAGCTTGGTGGCTCCTTCAGATCGGGAGACACCCACATGCGGTGCTTGTAGAACGCTTCGTCCATCACCTCCAGTAACCATGACACCCAGCCAATACCCGCCTCGATCGTGGCAAATCTGAGATTTGGGTGTCGCTCCAACACCCCGGATGCACACAGATTGGCTACAGGCTCCTGGCTGGCGGCACAACAATGCACTGCGTAATTCACGATGGCGCCTCCTGGCCCCGATGCTGCTCTCGGGTCACGCCCGGTTGAAACGTGAATCGTCAAAGGTAGATCGGCATCTGCAATTGCCGCCCACAACGGTTCGAATTCCGGTTGGTTGTAGTTACGCTGATCCATACCGGTGGGACCGTATACGGGTTTTACCGGTATGGTGATACCCCTGAAACCCAACTTCGCCACACGTTGTACTTCCTTGATGGCAGCTTCTACATCCAGTGTAGGTATTTGCGCCATGGGCAGGATTCGATCCTGGTGTGCACCGAACTCTTCGTGCGCCCAGTTGTTCCAGCACTGGGACATCGCCATGGAAAACCCTGGGTCATTAGTCCCAAACGCGTGTATAC
Source organism: Gammaproteobacteria bacterium (assembly GCA_012960755.1). The sequence continues at coordinate 57,641 of DUAT01000178.1, read as the reverse complement.
CTTTGTTACCAAAAACGACTTCGACATCAATACCATCACGGTCCTGATCCGCAATACGTTCAGCGACATTGCGCCCGGTTTTATTTCTTTCAATGTCCTCCGGACCCCAATCCGTTGTGTCCGTCTTGATCTTCCAGGGACGATTACCTTCTGTGATGATGAAGGCCTGACCATCTTTCATTTCCAGCCTAGGCAGGCGCTTCAGGTATTCCGGATCGATGCGAGATTTCACCCAATCCTTCGGCTCGTTTGCGTGGCAGTCCGAGGACATCATGAAATATTTGTTCGGCGTGCCCGGATGAGCACTTCGCGCCCAGTCTTGAGTGCCTGGTGTCTCCATGCGCTTGGCGAGGGTCGTTTCAATTGATGGCATAAGTCTCTCCTAATTGTCTTGCTTACATATCACGGAAGTTAATCGACTGAGTCAAATTTCCTGTAGCTAACGCCAGAGGTCTCTTCGCTCTCGCCACCGGAATATCCGATACTCAATCCAAGTTTCATCTTTTGATCCTGTCCTAGTCTGGAAGTCCTAAAATTGACTGTAGTTGGCCGGTGACATTATTGATCCCTACTTGAGCCGTGAACCAACTTACCGTTCATGTAGGTGCTGAGGATGTTGACCGTGTGGATATCGTGCGGTGGAATAACGAACAGGTTCTGGTCCAACACAACAAGATCCGCAAGCTTGCCAACCTCGATTGAGCCGATTTTGTCGTCCATGCCCATTCCGTAGGCGGCTCCCAGGGTACTGGCGTGGATTGCCAATTCGAGAGGCATTCTCGCGTCTTCGCCACCAAGCGGCGGTTGGTCATCGCGACCGGGCAACTGACGAGTGACGGCAGTCCGAATTGCGACCAGTGGGCGGAATTCGGACGCGTAACCTGAAACCGTCCAGTCAGATCCCAGCGAGACGTTTCCACCTGCATCCGCGACGGCTTTCATGGGAAACATCGCGTCACGCCGATCACGACCCAGGCGCTTCAATGTTAGTGATTGCAGTAACGGATCCAGGCTCATCCAACCGCCGCTCGTATCGTAGATCACGCCAAGCTCACCGAAACGCGCAAGGTCGTCGGGATGAACGAGCGTTGCATGACTGAGTTTATGACGACGATCCCGGTCAGGATTGGCTTCGTTAGCGGTCTCGATCATGTCCAGCAAGGCCCGAACTGCCAGGTCGCCGAAGCAGTGGCAGACAACATCAAAACCGGCTGCGTCGGCGCGCTTGACTGCGTCACGGATTACTTCAAAAGGAATGATCGGATTAACTACCAGATCCGGGTTGTCAGCATACCCATTGATATAAAGTGCATTCCATTTGTCATCGCCGCCATCGGCATTGATCTTCAGGCCGTCCACTTTCACCAGATCAGTGCTGAACTGCAGGTTGAGGCGCTGCAGCGGCGGCAATGGATCGATGGTCACGTCATTCCAGTAATACACACCCTTGATGCGAATAGGTAGATTTCCTACTTCCTCCGGGTCAACATAGATTTGGAATCCTTCTTCCTGCGACTGGCCGCAACCGGTTATCAAAGCAAGGACGAAAACACCGGGGTGCAAAATAGCAAATGGTTTCCACGGCATGGCGATACCTCCAATATGAATATACAGTAGTTAGAGCAGGTGCGTGTTAGTCGAATCGATTTGCTTTTCCGCGGCTGTAACCCAGACATAGGTGCCCTCTACAATTGGACCTGCGCTCGCTGAGCGAAACTCTATTCGCATCGACGAACTGATGCAATCACCAATGTTGGGATCATGACCCGCTAACATTAGTTGAACTTTCGGAAACTAAGTTCAAATCCGCGCACCGAAGAATAAGTGACAATAGATGTTGCACAATCGGAACCAGAAACACATCTTCATTTGACTGTAGATGATTGAGAGTACAATCACCTACATTTGACTGCAATTGACGTAAACAGGTAATTTAAACCGCATTTTTCCAAGATTGCCAAAGTATCCTCAGTGAGAATTATCTAGATGAAAAGTCCAGGGGAACAGTTTATCGATATTGGATTGACCATCTAAAGGATCACGACGTCGCGTGTCTCAAATATGCATGAACATCAGCAATTACCATACATAACTGTTTTTCGGTAAATATGGCTTATTTGCCTTATTCTCTTTCCTATTTGGACTTGTTCAATCTTGTCCGTGTCAGCAATACCCGTTGCACCAGGGGACAGAATACACCATGGCTTTGTTCCGAGGGTTTTGAAGAGTACAACAGGGTTGTGATGCCGTATCGGGAGACAGCAATATTACCCTTTTAGCTTCATGCCAGTCACTTCCAGGGGATGGATTCTCCAGGTTCGACAATGAGCGAACAACTCAACGTTCGTTTTCTGTCGAATCCGCGGGTGATGACTTCAATACCTTGCCGTCATTTCCCTGCCCGCGCCCAACAGAACCCGGGCGGACCACGGCTCTTCCGCCTGAGCGCCTGCTTTTTCTTTCCATTGCGTCGAGGGGATCATCACCATCCAGGTAAAGTGCAAGATACTGAAGTTGGTCCAACCCCCAGAATATTTCATCTTCCACACCCATCGTGGGAATGCCAAAGACGCCCCGCTCGATTGCCAGATCTGTTTCTTTTCGAAGCATGTCACTTGCCGTCGCTTCTTTAGTGGCGGCAACAAGTCGTTCACCTTCGAGATCAGCACCGATCAGTGTATTGCAGATATCGACCGGATCACCAAGATCAATACCCTCAACCCATCCGGCATTGAAAATAGCACTGATGACCGCCTTTTGATCATCACCGGCAACACCAGCAAGAGAAACACGAAGCGCCGTCAACGGATTGAAGGGATGATAGCGTGGGCCGCCTAGGGGTATTCCGCGAAGTGCGGCAAAACGTCCAGTATCCTTGCCAACATGTTTTCCCTTTGGGGGAATTTCCGCCGGGCCCAGCTGGCCCCAGTGATTGAGCAGACCAGCAAACAGTACAGGCCTGGGGACGATCTCAACGTCACGCGATTCTGTCACTTCCGGCAGACAAAGCCATGCCAGATAGGCATAGGGTGAGAGATAGTCAAAATAGAAATCAATTGTACGTGACATCGGAATCCTCCTCCGTGCAAGGATAAGATAATTGAATTAACAGGTCAAAATCGCCAAGCCTGGTCAGAAAATCTTCTCACCGATCTATTCTGCTCTATCCCTGCTTAAACTCTACGAGATTTTTATAAAACTACTGACGTTCCTTCTTCACTTACTGGGATACCGTTTTTCAAATTTTATTCATAAACTCTATCACCTTTTTACATTTCCTATTGAATGAATCATAATCTTTTCGATGTCTTCCATGAGACGCAGGTGTGCATGTAATTAGCCAATGTAAGAAACTGCTCATCGCCTTGTTGGCGGTATCATTACTGTCTGTAACAATACTGGCTCAGCATTCCCATGATGATGTAGTCTCCGATACTGCCTGTGTCGTGTGCTTGTATCAGGCGAATTTCGACTCTGTATTGAGCGTCCCGCCTCGGATACCGGAAGTAATTGTCACACGAGTTTATAGTGATCACTTCCATTCGCGTTTTGTTCAATTTTCTTGCGTACTCGCTGTCGCACGAAGCCCCCCTATATTCCTTGTTGGGTAGATAGATTTCAAATTCATTCTTGAATTTTAATCAATTTCTTTCAATAAGGAGAAAACATGAAATTTATTTCACTGGGTGCAGTCCTCTTGGGCATGGCTCCTTTTTGTTTAGGGCATCCTGCAATGACGACCCTGACCTCCAAAGGTGCTGCAGATGTTGCAGAACCGCCAACATCGTCGAGCGAAATTGACGAGCTACAAGACTCATTAGCAATATTAAAAACTGAGTATGACCGCCGAATTAGTGACCTGGAACGAAGGCTTGAGCTTGCCGAACAGCGAGTAACACAAACTGTGTCTCGCAATGAAGTTATTGCAGAACAGGCAATGGAGGCATTGGAATTAGCAGAAGAGGCTGCACTAGCGCCTAATCCCATGACTCGCTCAGCCAATACATTCAATCCTGCTATAGGCGTAATACTCGTTGGTACTGTGGCTTCACAAACCAGTCATCAAGATTACCAGGTTCCCGGATTCAGCCTGCCCGAAGAAGCTGGCCCAGTGGATGAAGGATTCTCTCTGGGGGAGAGTGAATTGAACTTTAATGCCAATGTTGATGACAAATTCTTCGCTAACTTAACGTTCGCTCTCGCAAGTGATGATGGCGAGACTGAAGTAGAACTTGAAGAAGCGTACATCCAATCATTAGCAATACCAGGTGGTATTAATGTTACCGCTGGTCGTTTCTTTTCAGGTATGGGATACCTCAATGGTTTTCACACCCATACCGATAATTTTGCCGATCGGCCTCTCTCCTACGAAGTATTCCTGGGCGGACAGTATAAAGATGATGGCATCCAGGTCAGATGGTTGTTGCCCACCCAGCACTATTTTGAAATTGGCGGCGAAATTCTTCGAGGTGATGCATTTCCTGCCGCTGGCGCTGCTCATGATGGTATGGGCGCATGGAGCTTATTTGCTGACACAGGTGGTGATATTGGATTTAGCGGTAGTTGGCAAGTGGGTATTGGCGTCCTTCACACAACGGTTATAGATCGAGCAGTAAATGCATCGAATGAAGAATCGACTCTATTTACCGGTGACTCTGATTTATACAACCTGAACTTCGTTTGGAAGTGGTCTCCCAACGGGAATCCCGTATATACCAACTTTAAACTACAGGGCGAATATTTCTGGCGAGAAGAAAATGGACAGCTAGACACAGCAAATTATTCAGGAGATCAATCGGGTTGGTATTTACAAGGGTTCTGGCAGTTCAAGCCACAGTGGCGGATCGGCTACCGCTATGATCAAGTGCGCGCGGACAACAAGAATGTTGCGGGCACATCTTTAGAAGCAAGGAACGATTCGACAGACAGAAATTCACTCACCCTCGAATGGTCAAACAGTGAGTTCTCTCGCATCAGGCTTCAACTAAATGCAGGTCAATCGGGGTTAGAAAACGACAGCCGTTGGGTGTTGCAATATTTACACAGTTTGGGCGCGCACGGCGCTCATCGATTTTGAGGATTGATCAATGAGCAGATTTGTATTCACGTTTGTGATGTTCATCAGTTTTTCAAACAATGCACTAGCACTACGAATATTTGCCTGTGAACCTGAATGGGCATCCCTGAGCAAGGAACTTGCCGGTGAGCTTAACCAGATTGAGAGCGCACTAACCGTGTTCCAAGACCCGCATCGTTTGCAAGCCAGACCTAGTTTGATTGCAACCATAGCAAAGGTTGATTTGTTATTGTGTTCAGGTGCAGACCTTGAAATTGGCTGGTTACCTTTGCTTCTACGACGTTCAGGTAATAGAAACATACAGGTAGGACAACAAGGTCACTTTGAAGCATCATCCTTCATTCGACGTTTGGAAGTACCTCAACAACTTGACAGAGCCCTGGGAGACTTACACCCGCTGGGTAACCCTCATGTTCACCTGGATCCACGCAATATACGCATCATTGCAAAAGCATTGACTGAACGACTAATAGCACTCGATCCTGATAGTGCACAGGAGTACCGGCACCTGCAGGAAGATTTTCAGCATCGTTGGCAGATCGCCCTCACGCGTTGGAAAGAGCAGGCGAAAACACTGAGGGGGACAAAAATCGTCACCCACCATAGCAGTTTTTCTTATCTAATCAATTGGCTGAAGATGGATCGTATTGCTACGATTGAGACAAAACCTGGCATTGCAGCCAGCAGTGCCCATTTGTCATCACTGCTAAACATAGTCGAGACAAATCCGCCCAGGTATTTACTTCGAACACCATACGCAAATGCCAAACCATCTAAGTGGTTGTCAGAAAAAACCGGACTACCGATGCTCGTGCTGCCTTATTCAGTGGGCGAAAATCATACGGCTGAAGATCTATTCGAGTTATTCGATGTCACACTCTCATTGTTGTTGGAGGAGACATGAATTTTGAGCTGGTTGACATCACAATCATTGGACCGGCTCTACTCGCCGGATTGCTGGTCTTAAGTACCCACGTTCCTCTGGGACAACAGGTCTTAAAACGAGGCATTATCTTTATCGATCTTGCCATTGCGCAAGTCGCCGGTCTGGGTGTCATCGTTGCTGCGAATATGGACTTGGACATACTAGGTTTCCCAGCACAGATGGCAGCAGTGAGTGCAGCGCTGCTTGCCACCGTATTGTTGCTCTGGACAGAGCGGCGATTTCCTGAGGTTCAAGAAGCATTCATTGGCGTGTTGTTTGTATTGGCGGCGACTGCCAGCATTCTCGCTTTGGCAGAAAACCCCCATGGAGGAGAAAATCTCAAAGATTTACTCGTTGGGCAAATCCTGTGGGTGACACTGGAATCTCTGTGGCCTATTGCATTGGTCTATATGGTAGTGCTGGCAATCTGGTTTAAGCCAGGCGTAAAGGGCCATTACACTTTCTATATTATCTTTGCTTTCAGCGTTACCGCCTCGGTTCAATTAGTTGGAGTTTACCTCGTGTTTGCATCACTGATTATCCCAGCACTGGCCACCCGTCAAATTCATGGGATACGACGCTTGGTAACCGGTTACATGCTAGGTGCAATTGCTTATTCAGCAGGTCTACTACTTTCAACCTTATTTGATTTGCCACCTGGTGCCATCATCGTCTGGTGTCTATTCGTGATCGGTGTGATGACTAGTTTTGTGATATCTACAATAGAGAGTCGAACTTGTTGAAGTCGTTAACTAATATCTGTTGTTGCCGTCAGCGTCGTTTTTCCACGTCCTCCTGCTCGTATGGCCAATCACAATCACCAGCATGCACTGCAAAACCAATAATCCTTCGAGTAAACTGATCAATGATGCCAGCAACCTTCTGCAGGCGGCGTTCGCCAATTAACATTGCTAATAGGCCAAACAGAAATCGATCTCCTGTGACCAATGAAGGTGATCTCTTCCTTGCACGATTCATGACAACTCACTATTCTCAACAAGATCAGAACTTCGTATCGACTATGTCTCGTCTGCACCGACAATAGTCGTTGTGATGCTGGTACCGTAGTCCTGATAAGAAGGTCGGACAATGGTGATTGAATCCGCGTTACCCGTAATCCCGACAACACCAGCTAGGTCGTCTGCGCTTGCCTGGTATGCATCACCACCACCAGGGGCAAGAACACCTTGTGGATTAAAAAGAGCAATCCAGTCATCACCGCTGTTGGGAACAGTGGAAATCAGACCTAAGGCGAGGTAACTATTACGCTTCACAAAGGTGGTACGTGAAGTTCTGATTGCATTCTGGTAGTGAACGTTTACCTTGCTCATGTTAGTTGTCTTGGAGTACTCGCGGTAAGCAGGCATGGCGACTGACGAAAGAATACCGATAGTCGCGATAACAATCAGTAGTTCAATTAAGCTAAATCCTTTTTGTAGTTTGATAAGCCTTTCCTCATTTCAGCGTTGTGAATAATGATTGAGTTTGGCGTTGGTTCCTTCCCACCTGAAACTGGTATGTAAGTTATACCTCACGAAATTAGATATTACGTAAATTGGAGGATAAACGGACTGTTTTTGAGTATGGGCGGTATTTCGAAGGACGGATGGTGTATCCAGGCTTCAGAACAGGTAAAAAGCACCGACTCACAGTCAGAGCTGACGGCAAGATCCAATAGGAGCCGAAGAATCCGTTTAGGGACGGAACCACACATATTCTGTTTTCACCCTTGGATTTTCTGAGCAAGCTTGCTGCGCTGGTACCTCGACCCCGGCATAACCTTGTTCGGTTTCACGGCATATTTGCGCCCAATTCAAAGATGAGAAAGCTCATTGTTCCAGGAAAAGTCGACCTAGGGTTTTGGTGAATTCGAGAAGTTAAGTTGGCGGTACCGTGACCGCAGTTGAACTTCTGGGGACCATGCTCAGACCTCGCGCCTGGAAGTAGGAGATCTGAGCGATGGTCCAGATGACTTGCAGTTCGGCCTCGTTCCCGGGGCCGAAAATCATGACATAGTCCGAGTCGTCTCCAGATATGTCATTGGTGAACGGATGGAAGACAGCCCAACCCTTTTCCAGGGCAATCGCAGAAGCTTGAACGGGCAATAGCATGTGCATACTGCCGTCCAATCGCCGGTGCTGGTGTGCGAATTCGGAAGTCTGCTGGATGAAGGCGCCCTCCGGTCCTTGGGCAAAACTCGGCTTCAACCGCCAACCCAATGAACCAGCCAAAGAGAAGGGTGTTCGCCGGATCCGTATACCGGGCAGCTCGGAGACCGACGCGAGCAACAACTGCTGCATTTCGACAGGAGCGTTCTGGCTGTGTTGCTGATGCGGGACGCCATTCGGTGTTTCCGGAGCAGGGCCCTCCCGGGTCGGTGCGATCTCCAGGGCCAGAAGGATTTCGTCTGCCTGGATTGGCTCCAGTGGTAGTTCACCCCGGGCCCCACCGTTGCAGGACATCGTTGACAGCAGAGCGACGGCTGTAAGAAGCATTCTGGAATTCATCAATCCATCTCCCTTACATGTGAGGAATGCGATACGCTTTCCTTAACGAACATGATTGTCAGTTCGACCGGCGCAAGTGCGAAAAAAACTGACGGCTTGTCTACCCTCGCTCAATAGTCACTAGAACCTCCGAATCGAAGCTTTTTAATGTCACCAAACACCTGGAATCAAACGGTGGGGTACCCTGCTCGCATACTCAAGATAACCCGGTAGTTCGCGTTTAAGGGTACGATCTTCTAGCGCGGTCCGGACAACAAACAATATTGCCATGGTTATAGACAAAAAGGCGATCCAACGAGAAATCGGTGCATCCCCTGACCAGCGTATTCACTGATGATTTCTGCAATTCTGGCCTGCATTTCCTTTTCCCCTGCCTGTATTCTGACTTGAAACGGCAGCAACGCGGTAAGCATGCCAGCCTGAATAAACCTGCGTTTTGTTATCATCAGCGAAAAACCTGAATAGATCCTGCGTTCACGCGCCTCCTACAGATAGTCTCCCAACACGCTCATAGTCTGTCGGCTCTAGCTCAAGCTGTCTGTTCTTCTACTGCTCGCCAGGCTGCATCGAATGCAGCATTCATTAATGGCGTTACTTCTGAGTCGGAATTGGCAATGGATATGCGGCCAAACTTCTGCCGACCTATTTCATGGGGAGCCTTTCCTTCCTCCCACTCGGGATCATGCAGCCCCTGATACCAATAAGCGTAGCCGTGAGGAATTCTGTTAACGGTGATAGCTTTGATATCAGTTTCGTGATTTAGGCCATAATTGCCTAACATCCCTTGAAGTTGTTCCCGTATCTCCTTCTCGTACTGCTCAAAAGTAGTCGCGTAGATTTTATGACGACCGATTCGGAGTAGATCACGTGTTGTACCTTTCTCGCCTGCTGAAGGTGTGGGCGAACCCATCATAAAAACGACCATCGGATCATCAGGACCCCGTGGAGGCTCATAGCCACCTGAGGTCATGGTCGGTGCAGCACTTACCCATTGAAAAGGGTCGTAGGGACATTGCGTTATAGTCACGCCCAACTTTGAGAAAGCGCGGCCGTTGTCGAGCAGCACATTGGCATAAACGAAAGGTACGCGAACGCCATAGCGCAAGCCGTCTTTTTGAGCGTCACTCATCTCCGGACAGAGGTGCGGTATCAGGTTGTTATAGCAGGCTAAAACACAGTGGCGTGCAGTGATACGCAACGGCTTGCCGTGCTGGACGTAGTCGACCTGTACCTGATCGCCAACTTCCTTCACGCCAACGGCGGTGCTATTAAGTCGTATTCGTACCGGTTGATCCTCTTGATCGAGTGCGCCATAGTCAAATCGAGCAACAGCGACATCCTCGAAGCCCTTCATATCAGGTGCAACGCCAGGTATGAGTTTTTGAACCAGTAGCCGAGCAACAGAGGCATTACCGTCAGGGAACATGCGTATTTCTCCCGCCATGTCATCCATCAACATGGCGCCAATTGAATCGACAAAGTCTGCAAGCCAGCCCATGGCACGTAACCCTGGGCAGCCGCTCATAATGGCCTCACGCACCGTGTGATTCCAACCTGACGGGCCATTGAGGATGAGGAGATGCGCATTCAGTATGGGGATCGTTTTTTTCGAGAGCCCAACCCGATCAAACAGAAACTGGTTGTAGCTGACGGAGTTCACGTAGTTCCATTTCTCAGTCAGGGACAGGTCATCCAGAAGGTCCTGTTCGCCACCGAAAAATGAGATGAGTTTTTCTTTCTGGTCATCTGCTATGGGGAGTGCAGCCACAGCAGTGCGATAGTCGCCTCTGCCATGAAAAAACTTCAACCAATGACCGCCCAGTGTCAGATGTTGATCCTTACCAGGGACAGTTAGACCGACATCAGCATTGAGTTTACCGCCAAGTGTAAAATTGTCTGGTGTATTGGCTTCCATTGTGTCGATAGCTTCCTGATCAATGCCGATATCAATCATCAGGCTTCCCGCAGCTTCGCTGTAGTTGCCTGGGTTATCCAGGTTTTGGGCACCTCCGAGACTCAGCACCATTCTGTCTTTGTAGTGAAACTCATTTCGCTTGGCATGGCCGCCAAAATCATCATGATTATCAAGAATCAGAATACGTGCTTCCGGACCTATTTTTTTACGGTAGTACCAGGTTGCAGCGAGCCCGCTCATCCCTCCGCCGACGACGACCAGGTCATAGTGCTCGTCCAGGGCTTCATACGATTTGGGCTTTTGCCCCTGCCAGGCCAATGCATGAGCGACTTCATACGAACCATCGTGGCTGCCCCGCATCCCTGTCAGGGTTGGCGGATAGTAGGGGGGTGCTGCACTCGATTTGAATCCAGTCGCAACACTGGCTGGATTGCCATTAGGCTCGCTGCCATAGGCTTGCAGAATGAGGCCCCCTGTACCGATTGCTATGCCATTCAGAAGGTCCCGCCTGGTAATTTTTATTCTCAAGGCCATTTACCTGTCAACCGACAGGTTATAATTTAGCACACTACCTGTCAGATGACAGTCACATGACCGAACGCAGAACGCAGAACGCAGATACTGAATGCAGCAATCAAGTTGATTGCGGACAAAGGCTACGCCAGCCTGACTATGCAGGCTTTGGCCCGCGAAGTCGGGATGAAACTCGCGTCCCTCCAATACCATTTCCGAAGCTCAGATGATCTGATCAGAGCGGTTGTAGGATACATCGCGGAGTCTTATCACCAGTCATTCAGTTCGATTCAGAAGAATAATGTCACAGTGGGGTTGCATGAGGTCGCAAGATTCATACTGGATGATGAAGCCGGTAAAGTTTTCTCGGCCGACAAGTTGTGGCCTCAGTTGTGGGCGATGCAGCAGGTCCAGCCACTCGTCTCTGACCTGATTGACAACATCTACGTAAGGTATGTTGAAACACTAGAAGAGGCATTACGCGCAACAGGCGCATTCGCACCTCGAGCAGAGGCTTTGTTTCTGATGTCGTTTCTCGAAGGTGCAACGCTTTTTATGGGCGACGGGCGAGGATGGGGAAAAGAAGCAAAAGCGTTCCGGAGAACGGTGCTGGAGTTTATTGAAAACAAATCCGGTGTAACATCATGACAAGCATGTTGGGCCCATTAGGGGCGGATAGAAAAGAATAGCGAATGAGGGAAGTCTCCATGAAGAATGTCACACTATTGTTTGTAATCCTTGCGGCGAGCATCGTCTTGCAAGCTGAAGCCGATCCCATCGTGGTGCCACTGCACCTTGAGAAAATACGAACACTCGAGCTCGACAGCATACCTCCCTGGCCGGAGGGAACAGTAATCAAAGGTACCAATCAGCACTGGCAGAAGGAGCTCCACCGCGGTGAGGTTGCGGTAGCGATTTATGAAGCCATGCCTGCAGTGATTGACGTCAGTGAGCCATTTCCCTACGACGAATTTGTCGTTGTACTGGAGGGAGAGGTAACGCTGACCGACATCGATGGAAGCGCTCAGACCTACAGGGTTGGGGACAGTTTTACGGTACCCAAAGGCTGGCGTGGTACCTGGGATATGCCGGTTAAGTATCGCGAGATGATTGTTGTAGAGACCAATGCCTGGGAGGCCTCTGGGGAGTAGTTACCCGGGATCACCCACTACTTTTGAATGTGATACGCTAACGAGCTGGTTTTGTTTTGGTGTGCACCTGTATTTATATAGTTCATGCGACCTTGTTACTGACTATCTTCACTACCCAGCACACCAGTAGCACAAGTAGTGAAGCCATAAATACAAGGATCAGCAAACCCAGTTTCATAAAGAGAGGAAAACTATTGTCAGCGACAAAGTTAAATGGTTCATTTTCAAACTTTGACTTATCGACAATACCATTTTTGAAATAGGTTAATACTAGATGTTCTGTTGCTGCAGGTTGCCTGTTATAGACATCACCAACATGGCCCATCTCTTTAAGTTCAACCAAATGACCATTGGTCAAAATCGGCAGCAACTCATTTCTGGCATTTTGTATTGGAGTGGAAAAGTCTATTGAGCCATTAATCATTAGTGTATTCACAGCTGAGGTTTCAATTTTTCGATACTCCGCCGGGAATTCTGAATGAGGCCACATTGGACCTGCCGCCATCAATAATTCAGACATGGCACTCCCCATGATAGATTCGGGAGGATACATATCTTTCCCATAATCCCTGGACGGCTCATAATCAACCATACCCTTCGAGAATAAATCACCCATTGGTTGAGAGGTTCCGATGTACATCTGTAAATTGTACATTAAGGTTAAAAGAGCAAGACCCGAATGATCACCTTGATCAGCCGCAAGAAAAATATCGTAAATGATCGCTGCCCCACCGACATTATGTAAAAAGTTCATCGCAAGAAACCTGACTTTTCCAGGATCAATTGGGAATCCAAACCATGAATCCGGCATTGTACGGACGACTTTTCTTATCGACCCTGCCAGGTTGTCTGTTCGCTGATTACACCAGGTATCCACTTCACAAAGCCTGGACATATAGTTTAACTGTTCGTCAATCAAAGTTGGTTCCCAGACAAAGTGTCCTGGGGGATTGACGCCAATCATCACCGAACGATTAATAACACCAGGATATTTCCGGCCGTAGATGTAGGCTACACGTGTACCATAGCTTTCGCTGAGAAGGTTAATTTTGTCAACGCCAAGTTTCTTTCTGACTTCCTCAATGTCTTCTATAACCTGCATCATTGTGTATTGATTCAGATCGAAACCCTGCTTCTGTAAATCTACAGAACAATCAAATACATGACTCGCAAACAAGGCTTTCGATTCACTACTCGTCAAGTTGTTACCGAGCCCTAGTTGACCTTTTGTAAGATCAGGACAGAGCAGTGTGCTTGAGCCATCCGCACCTCTATAGCCAACCATAACCAGGGGCTGTCTACGGTACATCCACGATTTAGGATTGTTCCAAATATTGCTCGCTCCAGGGCCACCCTGTAAGAGAAATAAAGGTATATCACTTCCTTTAACATCAGTTGCAGGAACATAGACAAGTGGCAGTGTAATTAGCCTGGAACTGGGTTGATCGCGATTTTCCTTAAGTTCCAAATCAGCACACAGAGCACTGATCTCGTTTTCTGATTCAGGGTTTAACAAGCAGGGTTTCATAAAAAATACTGATGGATTGATCAGCTCCGCAGCATTTGCACCCGGCATACTGGTCATTATTATCAATGTTGATACAAGGTACTTTAGGTTCGTAGTTTTCGTGTTTGCCATATGCGCTTTATGTATCATTCACTCAGTTCTAATCAAAAAAGTTAGATGTAATATTATTCGAAAAGGTTTGAAAGTCACTGTTGTGACTGTTGGCAGTGCTCGTCGTCTGAACACAGTGAAACTGGCTTGGTGACAAGATCGTTCGCCGATGAACCCGGTATAAAAACTCCTTTCATCGTGACAATCAGGTGAATCATCGAAGTCAGTGACTTTCTCTTACACTCCCGCAAGTATTTCTTTCTTCGCAAGTTCTCACCTGATGGGTTCTTAACTCATCAAATCCCGCATTAATGTTGATTGCCAGTTTGAGTCTGGTTATTATTAAATGAATTTATGACCCGGATTTGATCTGGATATGAGAAGCGCCGTTTACTCTTCGATACTGTTGATGATAATGATTTCGCAATCTGGTGCAGAGGCGTTGCCCACCCATATTACTAATGAGTCATACGATGGATCGATTGGCAGTTTTCGATGGCTTAAAAGCCCAATTGACGTAGGCGAAGTTCTGATTCGAAATGAGCAGGGTGAACATGTCGCATTGACTGGATTCAGCGGCAAAATTGTCCTGTTGAATCTGTGGGCGAGTTGGTGTGCTCCCTGTATCAAAGAACTACCCGCACTGGACCGGATGCAGCAGCGGCTTGGCGGAGATGATTTCGTAATTGTGGCTGTGTCGCTCGACAGCGACATAGATTTGGCGCGGCAAATGTTTACGCGCCTGTCGATTCAGTCAATGGCGCTATATACGGAATCCGCCGAAAGCCTGGGTCGCCATTTTCCACTAGACGTACTGCCTACCAGTGTCGTAATAGACCGCGACGGACAGGCCATGGGGTTGTTACGCAGCAGCTTGAACTGGGATGATCCGGAAGTAGATAGTCTGGTAAATCGATTGATTGCGGGGGTTTCTGCCGCGACCTTCAGGGCAGAAAAAGCGCAATAGTAATCCTTGTCATACTAAGATAACTGTGATCAATTTCCGCGGCTGCCGACCGGGTTCGGTGCGACCATCGTCATTATTGCGGCAATCTTCACGATTTACCGCGAGACGCGGCGCAATCGCGTATTGTCTCCAGCGCGAGCGCAAACAAGTGAGCTGTCGGGTGAATTGACCAAGGCTGGCGCTGGAACGTATGACACAAGGCTGAAAAGCTGAAAAGGGAACACTTGGATAATCTTGTCAATGATGGTATTCCACCTTCTGAGCCCATCACCAAAGCCATACTGCCAGTGTCATGCCGGTTTATCTAAGAACACCTGTGTATTCGTCTCTGAGATGTGGAGTTGTTTCAAGGTATTGACCTCATTGCGAACTTTGGGGTCGTGTGAGACTTCTTACCAAAATGGAAAGGATGAATTTGCATGATCGTGTGCAATTATCTGACCGATCGACGCGAAGGGTTGAACCGTATTACCTCGTGAGAAGTCCCTGATCAAGGATTCCTGACATCGGCACCAGGTCGCAGATAGAACCACCAGTTAAGTGCAAGACAGATCCCGTAAAATACCGCAAATCCATACAGTGCAACTTCTGGGGTCGTCAGTTTGATTTGTTCACCAATCACCTTGGGGATAATAAATGCACCATAGGCTGCCACTGCAGAGGTCCAGCCGAGTACGGGACCGCGGCGCTCCTGTTCAAATACGACTGCAATCGTCCGGAATGTAGAGCCATTACCAACACCTGATGCTGCAAAAAGAACGACAAACAGGGTGAAAAAGGGCCAGAAAAATTGCTCGGGTGTGGAGGACTTGTAAGCTGCAGACATATAGTAGGCCACTCCCAGTGCAGATCCGATCATCACAACGGACACCCATTGAGTTACCCTCGCACCTCCGAGTTTGTCTGCGATCCAACCGCCGACCGGACGAATGAGTGCACCTATGAAAGGTCCGATCCATGCAAAGGCAAGGGCGCTGGGACCATTTGGGTTGATTGTATTATGCATCATCGTGCCATCGGCACCTGGAATATGAGAGAAGCCAAAGATGACCTTGATTGCGAGGGGGAATGCTGCTGAATAACCGATGAATGATCCGAATGTCATAGTGTAGATCACAGTCATTGCCCAGGTGTGTTTATCATTGAAAATCTTGTATTGGCGCTTCAGATTTGACTGTAACGCACCCGTTGTCAGATATCGAAGCGCGAGAACGGTAACTACTATGACCAGTGGTAGCGCTATCCACTTGTTCAACAGGCCAATGCCTGTTGGTGCAGGAAGTAGTAAATACAGACCGCCGGTTGCGGCGATTAGTGAAATCAGCAACAACATCGAAATTTTGAATATTCCGCTGAGCAGGTTACCGGGCTCTGGCGTGACTGATTCTGTGGTGATGTTATTCATGCCATACCAGCCAAAGAACGCCAGAGGAATTAACAGTATCAACCAGACATAACCGGCATTGTGCAGGAATGTGGGTGTCCCGGCCGGGATCTTGCCGAATATCCAGCCGCTGGTATTTACCAGTGTCATGGATTCACCGCCGAAGATCCCCATGGTCATAACCAGAGGCACGAGAATCTGCATGGTAGTCACGCCAAAGTTGCCCAATCCTGCGTTCATCCCGAGAGCAGCGCCCTGCTGTTTTTTCGGATAGAAGAAACTAATGTTGGACATC
Organism: Gammaproteobacteria bacterium; assembly: GCA_012960755.1. Next base: position 41,289 of record DUAT01000178.1, on the reverse strand, counting down.
GAAGATGCAAAGTTACCACCACCAAAGCCGGACAGCAGCGCCAGCAGTTGAAACATCCAGAAGGGTGAATCAGGATTCTGCAGGGCGATTCCTGTACCCAGTGCAGGAATCATCAGCAAGGCTGTGGTGAAGAAGATAGTGTTTCTACCACCCGCGATCCTGATAAAGAACGTACTCGGAATTCGGCAGGTTGCACCACTCAAACCTGCAATAGCTGTCAACGTGAAGAATTGTTCTGAAGAAAAGGGAAACCCCAGGTTGAGCATCTGCACCGAGATGATTCCCCAGTAGAGCCAGACTGCGAATCCACAAAGAAGACTGGGAATTGAAACCCACAGGTTACGATCCGCAATTTTTTTTCCCTTAGATTCCCAGAACTGTTCATCATCAGGATCCCACTTGTCTAGATTCGTTGTCATTGTCGATTTCCTATTGTCTAAAAGTGCTGTGTTCTTTCGGGATATTCTCTGCGCTCCCGGAGCTGAATGACGTTGTGCATCAAGAACAGACAAATGCAGGAAAGGACCCACATAAACATCCAGCAGCTTGTCCATAACCCCGTCGCATCCAGCAGGTATCCGAATATGATGGGACAGAAAAAGCCGCCCAGACCGCCGATCACCCCGACCATTCCACCGACGACACCGACTTCTTCCGGGTAGTAATCGGGAATGTACTTATAGACCGCTGCCTTGCCGATACCCCACACTGTGCCAAGTAACACAACGAAGAAGGCGAATATCCAGACATTAGCCTGGAAGTAGATCTTGGTGACGCCTCTGGCTAACAGTTCCCTCCTGTTAATCTCTTGCCCTACCTCAACAACTGGCTCCTGCCAGGTCGTTTTCGCCGGGAATACCAGTACGTGATCTTCCAGTTTTTCAAATGACCTATCTTGCTCGTCAAGTACATAATGCTTCCCATCAACGACGATGCGTGATTTCGCCACCTCGGTTACCGTTCCTGCTCGCATTGCCATGACACCTTCGCCAGGCGAAAATATTTCCATTTTGGGAACCACGAGCATAAAGCTGAGAGCAACGGATAATCCCAATACCCAGTACATGACAGCCCGGGCGCCCAGTACATCCGATAGCCATCCACCAATAGCGCGAATCACCCCGGAAGGAAAACTGAACGCAGCGGCCAGTAGACCGGCCGTCACCAACGGCAGGTAGTACACATTGACGAAATAAGGTACCAGCCATTGTGAAAAGGCCACAAAACAGCCGAAAACCAGAAAGTAATACAAACCAAATCGCCAGACCCGCAGATCTCTTAATGGATGCAACATCTCAGACACGGATTTAGCGCTTGATTCCGGCTTCTTATTTTCTGATAAAAGCAGGAATACGCCGCCCATGACTACAAGCAAGCCAGAATAGAATATCGGCAACTGTCGCCAACCCTCGATGTTTACACCATCATTGGTCAGGTAGTTGAGCAGCGTGGGGGCAAATAACGTGGTCAGCGCGGCTCCAGCATTACCCGCGCCGAAGATGCCAAGCGCGGTTCCCTGGCGTTCATTAGGGTACCAGACTGACGAGAAGGCGATGCCAATAGAGAAGCTGACCCCGGCAAGGCCAAATCCAGCGCTACAGAGTGCAAATGTTAGAAAGCTATCTGCATAGGAAAGCAGGTACATCGGTATGGCGCAGATAAACAGCAAACTGGTGAATATGGGCTTGCCACCATACTTGTCGGTGAGCATGCCAGCCGGAAGTCGGAAGATGGCGCCGGTTAGAACTGGTATACCCATCAGCCAGCCGATTTCGACGGGACCCCATTCGAATACCTGGTTCGCAGCGAGAAAGGTGACGAGTACGCCATTCATCATCCATGCAGCGAAACAGACTGTGAATGCTGTGGTGTTTAGAAACAAGGCCTTGTGTGATTTAGCAGTTGCTACTTTTTCCACGACTTCTACTCCGCAATCAATTCAAGGCACAACCCGTTAATTGTTGCGTGGTCTGGCGTCCGACCAGGGGGTGTCAGCTTGCCGCAGACGCCGCCTGTCCCAATACCAGATAACGACCTGGTATGGGCGCAGGATATAGTGAAACGGTGCGACCAGGATATGCACCAGGCGGGTGAACGGGAAGATCAGGAAAATGGTGAAAGCACCGATGATATGAGCCTTAATGACCATTGGCATTGCGTAGACAGCCTCTGGCTGTGGACTAAAGCTCAAGATAGACCAAAGGTAGGGCGAGAGGTCGGCGGCAAACCAGGAAGAACCCCAACGATAGCCAAGTGCGATCCAGCAACCCAGGAAGACCTGTAGTAAAAGTATGAGCTCGACGAAAAGATCCATCTTGGATGTCACGACGATCAGACGCGGATTCGTCAGGCGTCGCAGCAGAAGCGCGCAAAGGCCTACAAGAACGGCGACGGCAAAAGTGAAACCCAATCCCTCATGAACGATCAGGCGAACGGGATCTGCGTTCCAGGACAATACCGATGCAGGGAACAGGAAGGCCACCAGGTGCCCGAGGAATATCATCAATATTCCCCAGTGAAAGGGCACCGTACCCCAGAACCCCCCATTACCTTCAAGAAACTGTGCCGACAAACTTGTGACGGTATAGCCAGTCTTCCTGTATCGATAAATTACACCGACGAAGAAGATGCCCATTACAAGATATGGAAACATCACGAAAAAGAAATAGTCAAACGAATTCATTAGGTTTCCTCTCTTCTATGTTCTCTTTGTGCACATCATCAGGCATTGTGCACTCCTTCAGTATGCCGAGCTAAAGTAACTCGGCGCGCTGTTCAATTTCATTTTCCTGTGTCACGGATGTAAGGAAGTCATCGGGTTGCCGCTGCAACGGTATTTTTTCGACTAATGAGAAATCCTGCTTCAACACTTCGTAGAGTGAGCGCAACGCAAATTTGTACAGCGTGACTGCTTCATCTTTTACTGCAGGTGTTTCGATCAACGTTTTATAGTGTTTCTCGTAGGTCTCGTTTTTCTTCTCGAGCCGCAGAGGATCAAATTCAGCCACCATTTCCAAAAGAGCCGGTGCAACAATCGCATAGGCCAGGTCGTTAACCAGTTCCTCGTCCTTCAGCATGCTGATCAATCGCAGGATGTTCGGCAGGTAGTCTGCCAGTTCCGTTCCGCAGTCATTGCCCACCTCGGTGTGCTCCCGGTTCAGATTTGCCAGCATTTCTCCACGTTTGTAGTCATCCCCAAATAGCACATATCCAAGGTCCAGGGTTGCGATCGCCTGGACATCAAATGAGCGAGTGAACAATTCCTGCATGAGTAACAAGTCATCAGCGGGAAGATGTGCAATGAACTGATCGAGCTGCTTGACTGCCCTGGGGTAATCTGCGTCAAGGAGATTCCTGATGTTTGTTACATTATCCGTAAAGCCTTCATCCGGGTATTCAAACAAAGCTGCAATTGCTGTGTAGTGATTTCTATGTTCCATTTCATAACCCCCTGGTGGTCGTGCCTTCCTTAAAACCAAATCCTGTGTTGCCCTTTTTGTCTCCAGTGAATTCCATCATTTCGATGGCTTGTTCGCGGTGCGCTGCAGGAATCACAAAACGATCATCGAATTTGGCAAGAGAAGTGAGGTAGTAGATATCTTCAGCCATTGATGCTGTTAAGGCGGTTTCCTGAAGGGCCTTGTCGGCCTTTTCTTTGGAAATATCACCGACGGTTTTCCATCTTCGGTAGATTCTGACAGCCATCAATTTGGTGATTCTTGCCTTGATCATTTCTGTATCACCGCCACTGAACAGGTTTGCCATGTACTGCATCGGAAAACGGGCTTCATCAACAGTGCCGAAGATATTCTCTGTGCTGGTGTCGTATAACCAGTCATCGTTCCACTGCTTGACAGTGGAGCCCATCTTGTCGAACTGTGCTTTGTCGGTTTTGCCCAGTGAAGCCATTACGGGCAAGAGTGGCGGCACGTAAAACAACATCGGCAAGGTGCGGAACTCGGAATGGAGGGGTAAAGCCAACCCCCACTTTTTCACAAATTTATAGACCGGTGACTTCTGTGCTGACCTGATTGTTGAGTCCGCAATGCCGTTGGCCTTAGCGGCTTCAATCACCTCAGGGTCATCAGGGTCCAACATGATATCCATATGGTTTTGAACAAGTTTGTCGTCGGCAGAAGATGCCACCTCTTCGATCTTGTCAGCGTCGTAGAGAACTACACCCAGGTAACGAATACGACCAACACAAGAGTGCATGCAGGCGGGGGCCAGTCCGGCTTCAATGCGCGGGAAGCACAAAATACATTTTTCGGATTTACCGGTATGCCAGTTGTAGTAAGTTTTCTTGTAGGGACATGCTGTCACACACATCCTCCAACCCCGACACTCTTCCTGGTTTACCAGTACGATGCCGTCCTCACCTCTCTTGTAGAGTGCCCCAGATGGACAAGAGGCGACACAAGCCGGGTTTAGGCAGTGATTACAAATGCGTGGTAGGTAGAAAAATGCCATCTTCTCCAACTGGAACATCGCTTCCTGTTCTGCAGCAGTCAGGTTTTTAAGGTTTGGATCATTGCGAGCGTAATCCGGCGTGCCACTTAAGTCATCGTCCCAGTTGGGCCCCATCTTGATATCAATGGGCTTGCCAGTGATCAGTGATACGGGCCGTGCTGTTGGCTGATCATCCCCGGCTGGAGATTCAATGAGGTCCAGGTACTTGTAGGTGAACGGCTCATAGTAGTCATCGATAACCGGAAGGTTAGGATTATGAAAGATATTGCCGAGACCCTTAACCTTACCGGCGCCCTTGAGCTTTATCTCACCGTTGCCATCGTTTTTCTTTTCCCAGCCGCCTTTATAAATTAGCTGATCTTCCCATTTTCCGGGATAACCAGTACCGGGTTTTGTCTCTACATTGTTCCACCACATATATTCGGCACCTTTGCGGTCCGTCCAAATGTTCTTACAGGCGACTGAGCAGGTGTGACAACCAATACACTTGTCGAGGTGAAACACCATCGAGATTTGTGATCGTATATCCATCTTTTTTTCCCTGGCTATAGGTTTTTTGTATTTACCAGACCAACTTGGTCATTTTCTTGACTGTCACGTGCGTATCACGATTCGGTGCAATCGGGCCCCAGTAATTAAAGTGATAACTGAATTGGCCGTAGCCACCTGACAGGTAATTCGGTTTCAAGTGGATGCGTGTGACACTGTTGTGTCCTCCGGCTCGACGATTGCCACGTTCCTGAGATTTTGGTATTCCCGTTGTTCTCTCAGGGACGTGATAGACAATACAAACGCCGCGTGGAATTCTTGCACTCACAACAGCCCGGGTACAGTAGACGCCATGGTCGTTGTAGACCTCCACCCAGTCGTTATCCTGGATGCCAAGCTTTGCTGCATCAACCTCGCTCATCCAGCAAGGCTCGCAACCCCGTGACAGCGTAAGCATGCGCAGGTTCTCCATGTAAGTGGAGTGGATATGCCATTTTCCGTGAGGGGTCAGGTAGTTAAGCACCAGTGCTTTACCGGCTTTCAGCGTTTCTTTTAGGTCACCGTACAGTTCAGGTTTTGGTGCCGGCTTGTAGGTGGGCAGGTTCTCGCCGTAAGCGATGTACATGTCCTGATCGAGATAAAAGTGCTGACGTCCTGTCAGAGTTCGCCAGGGAACCAGCATGTCGTAGTTATAGGTATAAGGTGCATAGGCGCGCCCGTCGTTCATCAAACCGGACCACAAGGGTGAGGTGTTATATCGGCGGGGTTGTGCCTGCAGGTCTGCATAACGGAGTTTTACATCTTCGCTACCTTTTGCGAGTTGCACCAGGTCGAGACCGGTTTTCTTCTCCATGTTCTCATAAGCCCGAACCGTCAACTTGCCATTTGTCAGGGTTGAGAGGTTCAGAACCACATTGGCCGCGTCGACATCTTCTTCTATCGACGGATAAACTTTTCCTTCGTATTCCCTGACCGGGAAGTGGTTGGAGTCGACCATTTCTTCATAGACATCTTCACACAGGTAGTGATTGCCATGAGCCCCAAGGCCGGTCTTCTTAATGTTATCGCCGAGCGTGATGAACTTCTCGTATATCTGCGTATAGTCGCGGTCAACGACGGCAAGCTTATGCATTGTCTGGCCGGGGATGGCTTCGACTTCCCCCTTGTACCAGTCTTTAACCCGAGGTTGGGTTATCTCATCTGGTGTATCATGAGCCAGTGGCGCCGCCACGATATCTTTCTGCGGCTCGTTCAAGTATTTCTTGGCCAGTTCACTGGTGGTTTTGGCAAGATCACGGAAGATATTCCAGTCAGTCTTCGATTCCCAGACTGGTGCAACAGCTTGCGATAATGGATGGATAAATGAATGCAGGTCGGTACTGTTCATATCCGCTTTCTCATACCAGGAGGCAGCGGGCAGAACGATGTCTGAATACAACGCCGAGGAATCCATGCGGAAGTTCAGATCAACAACAAGGTCCATCTTCCCGACTGGTGCCACATCGGTCCATTCGACTTCCTGGGTATGTTCATCTGAATCCTGTGCGATGCCATTGGAGTGGGTGCCAAGATAGTGCTTCAGGCAATACTCATGGCCTTTCATTGATCCGACGATCGCATTGCCTCGCCAGATGTACCAGACTCGTGGATGGTTCTGGGGATTCTCCGGGTCGCCGACGGCGTATTGGATATCTTTCGATTTAAGTTTTGCAAGGACATTACTCTTAATCGCGTCATTGTCCGTTGCGCCCTCGTTGATCGCATCCTTACAGAGCTCAAGGGTGTTTTGTTTGAACTGCGGGTAGAAGGGCATCCAGCCGTTGCGAACCGATTTGAAAATAGTATCGGCGGTATGCTCGCGGGTCATTTCGTTGTCAGGGACGGTGTTGTAGCGTGAGTACTGGCCGTCGTATCGATATTGGCAGGTATTGATGTAGTGCCACAGAGGTGCCTGCTGCAACCGAGCCACATCCTGCCAGTCCTTGGCAAAGGCCAACCCACTCCATGAGTCCATCGGAGCGAGTTTTTCCTGGCCGACATAGTGGTTCAATCCACCACCATTTTTACCGACACAACCACTAAGCATCAATGCCATGGCTCCGGCTCGATACATCAAATTGGCGTGATACCAGTGATTGATACCAGCACCAACGATGATCATGCACTTGCCTTCAGTGATATTCGCCGTGTTAGCCCACTCTCTGGCAAATTGTAAGACGGTCTTGGCATCGACGCCGGTGAAAATCTCTTGCCAGGCAGGTGTGTAGGCCGCATCTTTGTCTTCGTAATCCTGGGGATAAGCACCTTCCAGGCCTCGGCCGACACCGTATTGGGCCATTGTCAGATCATATACCGTGGTAACCAGTGCCGATGTACCAGATGCTGTCTGAACCCGTTTCACAGGTACGCCTCTCAAAACCTGGTTATCCAGACCCCATTCGATAAATTCGGTCAGGACAACTTCATCCTTGTTGTCGAGGAAAGTCAGTATTGGATCATAGGGCTGGTCGTCCACTGTATTCTCAAACTTCATGTTCCATTTGCCACCCTCGTCGTCCCAGCGGTGTCCCATGGAGCCCTTGGGTACGACAAAATTGCCGTTGTCTGCATCAATGCTGATAAATTTCCAGTCACCGTTGCTAATGTCTTTGAATTCCTCAAGTTCGTTAGCGCGCAACATCCGACCGGGGCGATAGTGCCCATCGACCTCATCCAGTTTCACCAGCATTGCGCTGTCGGTGTACTGCTTGACGTAATCAATAAAATACGGAGTTTGTGTTTCGTGATGAAACTCTTTGAGGATTACGTGCGAAACTGCCATCCAAAAGGCGCCGTCACTTCCTGCATGCAGGGGTACCCACTGGTCTGCATACTTGCAGACCTGTGAAAAATCGGGTGAGAAGACAACTGCTTTGGTGCCATTGTGTCGTGACTCAGCGAAGAAGTGGCAGTCCGGGGTACGCGTCATATTCAGGCACGCACCCATGTCGGCAATCATCTTGGAGTTGTACCAGTCGGCGCTCTCGCAGACATCTGTCTGTTCCCCCCAGATTTCCGGAAATGCCGTGGGCAAATCGCAGTACCAGTCGTAAAAGCTCAGGCAAACGCCGCCAAGCAACTGTAGGAAACGAGACCCCGCGGCATAACTGAGCATGGACATGGCTGGAATTGGTGAGAAGCCGATTACGCGGTCAGGTCCGTATTTTTTTGTAGTATGAATGTTAGCCACCGCCATGATTTCCAGAACCTCATCCCAGGTGGCACGACGAAATCCACCTTTACCGCGAGCCTGCTGATATCCGCGACGTTTTCCCTCATTCGCCTGAAGCGACTCCCACGCCAGCAGTGGATCACCAGTCTTTTTCTTTTCCTCGCGATAGGCATCAATCAAGGCACCTCGAATCAACGGGTACTTTATTCGCAGTGGACTATAGAGGTACCAGGAAAACGAGATGCCACGTTGACAACCACGGGGTTCATAGGGGGGAAGTGTGTCTTCCAGCAGCGGATAATCCAATTGCTGGGTTTCCCAAACGACGATGCCATCCTTGACGTGAATTTGCCACGAACAGCCTCCCGTACAATTTACGCCGTGAGTGCTCCTGACAATTCGGTCGTGCTGGAATCTATTACGATAAAACTCTTCCCAGTTCCGGGTTTCCGGTGAAATGATGTCTTTAATCCAACTCATACGTTTATACTCACTTTCGGATTGATTAGGTTTATCCGCCTCCCAGCCCCTGACTTAGCCAGACAGGTCAACTGACTTGATTTGTCGATCATAGATAGCCTGGTTGACTGACCCTGATTTACGCCCTCGCCAAAAGATGCCAAAGAAGGCGAATAGGAGTGCTGCTCCGGTAGTGCCAGTCAAAAATAGTCCGATGCCGTAGTCCCTTGGCAACTGGTTGTATTCTTCGGAATCCGCATACTGCAAAAATGCCACCAGTGAGGAGATTTCCTCTTCTGTCAGTGGTTTGTCTTGATAGGCAGCTTGCATCACGGGAAAGGGTGCTTGTCCGAGGATGGCTCGCATGCCGGAGGTACCCATTCGAGAAAAGGCTGTCGTCAGTTCTGCCGCCAGTACACCGCCGCCAATCACTGCATCGTTTCGAACATCGTGGCAGGCATTGCAGGCCGCACCACCATTTAACAGACGAGCCTCGCCCTGGAAGTAGTGTTGACCAGCAAGAACAGCTGCTTCTGAAGGCGGTTCCGATGCTACTGGTTCAGTTTCGGCTACGGTTGAGTCCTCAACCTCCAATGCCGCATCGTCTGAACTCTTCAATCGGATATAGCTGACAACGTCCTTGATCCGTTGATCACTCATTACTGCATCAGGCATAAGAAGGCCAGCGTAGTCTTTAGCTAACGCGACCGCCTGTTCATCGCCGCTTTCTATAAGCGACGAGGATGACCTGATAAAGTTGATCAGCCAGGCTTCAGATCGCCTGTCTGAAACTCCGGCAAGATCAGGGCCAATTAACCGCCCCCCACTTATTGTATGGCAGGCCACGCAGGTCGTATTAAAGTCTTTGTCGCCGGGTACTTGAGCCAGGCAAGTGTCGAGCACACCCAGGTATAGGAAGGCTAACACTGCGCCCTGCAGTACGATTCGCAAGTTGTTGTGGTAATGATCATTTGTCGGTAGTTTCATAAAGAATTCTCCAACTAATCTTTTTGAATCAGGTTAGTGACTGTGCCATTTGTTGAATTGGTGGCATCCGTTGTTTGCGGTGAAGCTAACGGTAGTCCGGGTACACCGCTCACCCGGCTGAGAAAATCATGCATTTCCGCCAAATTTTGAAAATAGCCTTCTTCTTCGCCCTGGACATGACGAATGTGCCCGCGCCATTTCGCATCGCCGTTGTCGCCATTCTCAAGCCAGATACGTGCTACAAAGGAATCCTTTACTTGTTGATTATTCATCGCACACCTGCTTGATCAGTTGTCCAATTGTGGAGCGGTACCAGGAGTTTACTGATGCTGGTGACACTCCAGTGACACAGCGTGCCCACTGACCTGGAGATGGAAGAATTAAGTTAGAAGAGTGGGTGTTTAGTTGGGGCCAGCGTGCGAATGTGCCTTATTGAGCGACTATCCGAAATGTTTTTCACTATCAGGTATGCCTTTTTCACCCTTGACTATTTGCTCATACAAACGCTGTATTTTTTTGAGAGGCGCAATACCAAACTCCCGGGCGAGAATTTGTTCACACTGACGATACTGCGCCAGCGCCAGTTCCGGATGACCGTTTCTTACCAGGTTATCCATTAGTGCAAAATGCGTGCTTTCCCTGCACTGATCCATGACCAGGGCCTTGCGACAAATCTGAATGGACTCTGTGTACTTACCCAGGTGGCTGTAGCACTGTGTCATGCGGGTTAGCATTTCAAGATAAAGTTCTCGTAGCCGTTCTCGTTCTTCAGCACACCAGTCTTCGAAAATTTCTTCTTCGAAGTAGTCCCCCCTGTAAAGGTGTTCAGCTTCGATATAGAGCACTAGAGCGTCGTCCAGTTGTCCCTGTTTCTGTTGTTCTCTGCCTTTTTCAAATAATCGTTCAAAGGACTGTGCATCGACCCACACCGCACTACGCTTTAGCACATAGGCGCTGCCAATAGTTTTGATGACATCGTCACTGATGCCATTTGCTCGTAGTTCATTGCGTAAATAATACATGGTCACCTTGAGTCGACCCCACCCTTGTTTTTCGTTTACGTCCGGCCATAAACAATCAAGCAGTCGCTCGCGGTGCACAGATCTGTCGAGTTGTGTAACCAGTAATTTCAACAGGGTAACAGCTCGCTTGCGTTTCCACTTTCCAAAATCAATACTCTGCCCGGCCAGCACCATCCCGAATCCTCCAAGCGTAAATATCTGCAGCGTCTGATGAGCCGGTACAAGCTTTGAGGCAGCAACATCGCGCAGGAAGATAATGGCTAGATCCTGTACCCCGGGGATGCCTTTTTGTGGCAGAGCAATTGAGGCCATGCTGGCTGCAACCCAATCACCATTTCGATGCTCAAGAAGGCAACTGGGGACCCCGTATGGTCGGCAGCCAGCGAAACAATTAAAAACGTCACAATCAGTGTGACACAGCGGCTCACCGCCGGGCAGGGTGGCATGCAGCAGGTCTCCGCAATCACGACCAATGGCCTCGGCCGCGGTAAACCCCAGCAAGCGCTCCGCCATTTCGTTCCACGCAGTGATACGCCGTTCAGCACTGATGACAAAAGCTGCGTCAGATGAAAATTTGATCAATGTTGATTCATAGCTTTTCATACAAAACCGCCTGTTTCAGGTATCAGTGTGTGCTGATCCAGGCTAACTAAACGTTTTCAATCAACGCGCAATATGTACCCAAGAGTATATGAACATATATAATTCGATGATTAATCTACATGATCTGGGTCAAGTTGCTAATCAGTCCACTATTTCTGGAAACAGCACCGATTGGGAAGGCAGATTTGATTCACAACGATTACTGGAGGAAAACGCGGTTCTGGGCAAGCCTAAGTTTTCAACATTCAGAATCTGGCTGCTTGATACATCGTCGATAACGTTTCTTCAAAGCACTTGCGTGCAGCGTGATGAGTTCTTTGTCGAAGGACAAGGCAGGACTGGCAGTGAGACTGTTACACAGTGGTCAACCCGAATGCGTGTAAGCCAACAGTTCAGCGACAGTGAATAGAAGATACAGACGCCCTGCCTAGATCCGAAGCTTCTGAGCTTGCTTAACAGATTTGAACTCCGAGGCGTCGGGCCGCCGCATACCTCGTTCTCTCATTGTGGTGTGGTCACCGAAAAATGGTGTTCCCAACGGTCAGAATCAATCCATGACCGTGACGGTAACGCCCTGCGCAGCCATCAACTCCTCAAGGTCTCCATTGAGCATCTTTGCCGCCTCAGCGTTGCCATTCAAATGAGCATCGAAATGACCGAGCCCCAGGCCACGAACAAAGGCATTGGCCTGGTCGCCGGGGCAAAGCTCATCGGCACCTTTCATCTTTTCAAGCATGGCTGTTGCTTCAGGTCCCATCGTTGACATCATCATTTTGAAACCATCGTGGGCCTGTTCAACGTTGTCGCAGAAGTGAAAGTGATCAGCGTCGTTCAGCACCACAGTTTTATGTGGACCGATGATCTTTCCGTGAAGGTCTTGCATGCCTGAGAGCGGTAGGATCGAATCCATGTCAGCGGCCAGCATTAAAACTGGCACTGATCGATTCCAGTCGAAATTCAATGCTTTGGACATTTCAGTCGCACCTTCATCTTCATCACTGATTCCACCACCCGGGGCCAGTGGAAGAGCGGCTTTGATTCTGGCATCAGACCCGGAAGTCATCAGTGACGTCCACCCCCCAAAACTGTGTCCTGAGATACCGATTCGGTCAGCGTCAATTGAGACACCTGCTTCACCTTCCAACATCAGATCAATAACAAAACTACAGTCGGTGGGTCGATCTGACATAAACTGAGCGAGCTGTGCCGGGTTACCGGGTTCGATGGCACCCGAAATCATATCTTCGGTCGTATTACCAATATGATCCATCGCCGCGACCACATAACCATGACTGGCAAGATGGGTGTAAAGGAATGTCGACTGTCTCTTCTCGCCTCCGAAGCCATGAGAGAAAATGATCAACGGGCAATTGCCGGATTCACTATTGGCATCACGCACTGCTTGTTGCGAAGATGATGGCATACCAGGCAAGGTTTCATAGTTGTCCTGGGTCGCCTCGTCAAGATCCTGACCAGCATATTGAGCCGTTGCGGGATACCAGACGTCCACGGGTAATGTTCGCTCGCGAGAGGTATCTGTCCATTCATAGCTACGTGTTCCAACAGGATTTTGGCCACGCTCAAACACATTGTACTCAGTCATCATCTCCCCTAATTTGTTCAGATGCTTATCAGCCACACTAACACAAAATCTAGGGCACCTTGGCTAAGCTACGGTGGCGTATACGTCACGCGCATTTCGTCATAGTCGTGCCCTTGGTCTTTCGTATTCAGGATTTCGACTTCGACGATCATATCGAATCGTATGCCCATGCCCTTTAGGATTCCGACGACCATCGGCAGCAAGGCGGGCCTGTCCGAGTGGTAGTGAACGACAAAGCAGTTGTCTTGGAAATCCGGCGTGGAAAAACTCGGGGGCTTGAGGTCACTGAAATTCTCCGCCACCCGGGTACGCATTTCATTCAGGCTGCTTACAAATGCAGGGAAAGTACTGCCGCCCAGCCGGAGGATGTGTTTGTACTTTTCCGCACCGGTGAACACGCTCCAGAACACACCGATTTCTTCAAGGAGTTGTGAGCCGGAAATGCCGGTACATTTCGACAGGCTTTCGACTACATCATAAGTCACCTTGTCAGGGTAACTCTGAAAGTTAAGGAAGCCGTCTTCTTCGATCTCCGAAGACCGTCGGACTTCCTCCCAAACTTCGGTGCCGTATTGTTGTTCGACAAATTGCCTCACAGCCTTGTTGATCAGTCCGTACATTATTTTTTCTAGTTGTGGTGGTTTGAGGAGCAGTCGTCCGCAGCCGACTTGCTCGGTTCAGCGCCAGACCAGCGGTGTGTAGTGACCGCAGTTCAGGCCATGTCACAGGCATCGCCTTTGACTGATCCAGATGCGCAAGGCGTGGATGGTATCGTCGCAACCCTCCGATTTCAAGTGGACTTAGTGGGGTGCTATGGTTTATGTTGGCAGGTTTTTTCTCTTTCCTGCATTTATGATGAAGATGAATAATACGATAAATATTCTCTTGTCCTCTGAGCGGCGTCGAGCTCCCGATCCAACTGAGGAGGTTCTACCTTGAAGTCGGAAACGGGGGACCGAGAGCAATCTTTCCGATCGAAAGACTGAAGAGCTGAATTCTTCGTAATCCAGGGCTAAGCTTGTCAGAAGGGGCGCTGTAGTTTCCATTGCGCTTACTCTCTCTCCATGTGTAGACAATACACTGAATGTAGTATCGAAGTTGTTTAAATATGCGGTTTTTGCCTAGGCGGAATTCCCCTGAATACGCAGATACCAAACCCAAATTATTGAGCGTAGCTGAAATTTCAATATTATCGGCTCCATAAAGTTCCTCACCCATTGCCAGCGCCTATCACCGCCTCCGGCACATCCGGCCACCAGCATAAGTGATGCAAAATAAACTACAAAATTTAGTTTCATATCAACTCCAACGATATTGAATTAGTATAACTACTGTACCTTGCCGGGAGAATTCGATACATTCAGATTACTTAGCCAATACAGACGATTTCAGAATTTAAAACAGGAGACGAAAATGGCTGTTGTATCTAGAGAAACCTGGTTACAGGAACGCATGGCCCTGCTGAGACGTGAAAAGACGATAACACGAGAATTGGACCTGCTAGCCAAAGAGCGACAAAAGCTTCCCTGGGTAAAAATTGAAAAAATATGTGCTGCAAACCCCGGACGGAGAAACTTCTTTTGAACAATTGTTTGGCGATTACAGTCAGCTCATCATCTATCACTTTATGTTCGGTCCGGATTGGAAATTGCCCTGCGATGGTTGTACCGGCTGGGCAGACGCATTTAACCATACGCTAGATCAAATCCAACGCCATGATGCCAATTTAATAGCGATGTCTCGGGCTCCCATGTACAAGATTGAAGAAGTTCGGAAGTCAAAGGGCTGGACGTTCTTATGGGCATCATCCTTCGACTCAGATTTTAATACCGATTTTCATATGTCAGCACCCCTGGATTGTGAATCGGTACAGATAGCTGATGAGATCCTCAATTATGATCGAGGTGAAAGCGGCGCCATCAATGTCTTTGTTAAAAATGAAGATGGAATATTTCAAACCTATAGTTGCACCAATCGCGGGATCCAACAGATGAACGGTGCATTTGGATACGTCGACCTTCTGCCATTCGGAGGCAACTAATATACCTCGCCGAAAATTCAGTGAGCAAACAGATATAAAGGAACAAGACATTAGTCAATTTGTTTTGGCACCGAAACTAGCAATTATCGCTGAAAAAAATACTTGAAGCCAAAAAGCAAACGGTCCCTGTCTTCCTATAAACTCAGTGGTGGAAGCTCCTGATAACCTGAAGTGGTAACCTGCGTTGACCCAAGCCACGGTTCGCCACGTTTATGGAAAACAGCATCAAGCAGACAAGACAAACCGGCTGCAAGGCCCAGGCCCATGGTAAGACGCCCTTTTCGAGGCTGAGTTGGACATTCGCCATTTCGAAGACCCTCATTCTCATCGCGATTTTTATAACAAAGCCTGCTTATGCAGAAGAGAACTGGAAACTGCTGAGAAATGCCAAGGGAATAAATGTGTACAGCCGATCCTTGCCGGATTCGAAGTACCAGGAATTCAAGGGTGTGGTCACCGTCCAGGCCACGCAGGCAAGTAGCCTCGCGTTGCTGGATGATACCCTGGCATGTGCACAGTGGGTTCACCTTTGCGAAAAAAGTGAAGTACTAAAACAAAACGCGACATTTGAGCGGTACATCTATCAGGTATCAGACCTGCCATTCCCTGCAGCTTCGAGGGATGTCATATTCAAGGTGGTGGTTTCTCAGACCGAGGACGGCACCGTCGAAGTCACTCTCACTTCGGCCCCCGATTACATTGGCCCAACAAAGTACGTCAGAATCAGAAACGCTTATGGCAAATATAGCCTACGTGCTGTTGGCGAACATCAAACCGAGATCACCTGGACACAGTATGTCGACCCAACAGGGAAACTTCCCGCCTTTTTGGTAAATTCCATGGTGACAGATGTTCCTTACAATTCGCTTCTGAATTTCAGGGAGCTGGTGACCACGAGGAAGTATCAGGATGCTGTTTTTGTCTATGATAGCGCAGGAAAGCCGGTGGGTCTGCGACAGAATCCTTTGTAGCGTATGATACTTTAGTCATCCCACGTTCTTCGCTGAATTCGCATGCCAAAAGAAAATCTAGCATTTTTTACCGCTACACTTATCACTTCCGTATTCGCACAATCAGATATTCCAGAGGTGACTGGGTCTAACTATGACAGACATGATTATGTTAAGTTGGAACTGAAGGCAATGGATGCTTGTAAAACAAAGATCAGTGCCGCTGTCTTATCGTGTCAACAAAAAGTCGGAGTCGGGACTACTATATCAATCCGGTTGTCGAAAGCGGGTCGCTGCTTTGATAAGCTTAGCGGCGTTCTAGCTTTTCAGCCTATGACTTCTGCAATCGGCCCAAAATCTATTTTGGTGTAACATCACCTCAACTAAATAATGGGATTGTGCAATGAATTGGGAAGCGATTGGTGCTGTTGCTGAGTTGCTGGGATCACTTGCCGTGGTTGCCACATTGATATTTCTTCTGAAGCAAATAAAAACGAATTCGATCATGATTCAGAACTCAACTACGCAAGGAGCAGCAGATGCCGTCGCTGCCTGGTCTCGCCAACTGACAGGCGATCCGGAGTTATATAGTATTTACCGTAAAGGCTTGAAAGATGATTCGTCCTTAGGCAAGGAAGAACGTGGCTTATTTGATCTGGTTATGTTTCAGGCTTTTAATAGCATCTCCAGCATCTTCCTCCAATACAAAAATGGAGGATTCGGCGAAGATCGATTGGACAAAGAGATGCACGTTTTCGAATCTAATTTCGATACTCCGAGCGGTAGAGCTTCTTGGGAACGGCAAAAGCACATGCTAGATATTAGCTTTCAAAAGGAAATAGAAACTCGATTCAATGTGCATAAAAGTGAAACTTAGTTTCAAGTTTGAACTGCTACATTGAACAACTCCCGTGTCTGCAATGGGTCTGTTGGCATTTTGCCATTGCCGAGATAACAGAAACGCGGCGTGTCAGGTATTGGCACATCCAGCCATCGGTAGAGTCCGTCCCAGCCATCGCCAATATTGTAGACAAACAATTTGTCACCTTTGAATGTATCTTTCACAGCCCGAACATTCTGGTTGAAGATATTGATGCAGTGGTCGCGGTCAGTGATGTTGCCTTGAATTGTATTTTCCAAAACCATATGCCCGATCATTTCGGCAAAGGGGACTGCTGTTGGCCGAAGACATCAGCAATAATTGTGAGTCTGTTAGACCCCTTGTAGGAAATCCGGACGGGAGAAATATCAGCCATGGTGCGCGTCTGCCTCACTGGCCAAATTTTCGTGAGCAATCATATCAACACAGAGTACAGTGATATCCATGAAACTGTATGCTTTGTGATAAGAGTCTTTCAAGAATGAAGTAATATTACATCACCACCAAAACGAGCTCGGACCTCCACTGTCTTTGGAATACTTTCCCCGGATTTGTACGTTTATTGATCAACAACAAGTCGAAGAGCCGGGGGTACGAAGGCGTCCGTGCACTTCATCGACCCGAATGGAACAACGATCGGCACTAATCTGATATCCCAGTCGTGATCCTGCTGCTTATTGTATTGATCATCATGACCTGGTTCTGCTGTGCGAGGAAGTCGCGCCAGCCTCCGACGGTCGATTGATCGGGGCAGCGTGGTCCAGCCAATCTTCTGTTCTCTTATGGTTCTTGCTTAATTAAGTCACGTGTAAATTTGCAACGAATCTCAGATAAATTTGCATTTTGATATTTATATCATTCTCTTTATTGAAATGAACTCCATATGTATTTGTTTTTAATAGCTTTTATATTATTGGCGTAATGATTGCGTGTTTTCAGGAAATGATCCGTTGATGGGCAAACAAGAACAGCAGAAACGCACTACATGTTTGCTGTGAGGTCCAGATCTTCGCTCTGATATATCTGGATTCGGGAGAACTCTTCGGACTCGATGCACAGTAAATGGGCCAAAAGATCCAGTGACATGAACGATAAACAACTGTCTAGTGGCGCAATTCAGGATAGTTTATTTCGAGAGAGCACAACTATGAAATTCAAACACTCAATTCTTATCGGGTTACTGTGCGGAATCTTCGCTACAAGCGTCACCGGTGAGGAACAGGCAAGCCAAAACACCGCTACCATTCGATCTGGGAAGTTTGAAATATCAGGTAAATTGAATTATCTGGGTGAAATGAAAAGAACAGACGATAACGGTGCAGTTATCCTTTTTAAGGATGATGTGGGTGCCGGGCTAGAAGTAGGCTATCATTTTACCGAACACCTAAATGTCAGTTTCGAATTCACCTATAACACGGTGGGACATGATGCCGTGCTGGGGCTCAGCGACCCGATTGTCCAGGATAGTATATTTGGCGATAGCCTGGATATAACAAATGCTCAAGTTAATTTCTCCTATTTCCTGCTCGACACAGATTTCACACCCTTTATCAGCGCCGGGTTTGGCTGGGCGCACATTGCGTCAGATGCCGATCAAGGCCAAAGTGACGAGAACTGCGGACAGGATTCTTCGTCCGGTTATGTCTGCGATGGTCATTACAATATCGATGATAATTTCGATTTTAGCTACAATGCCAAAGTAGGAGTTAGGTGGAATTTTGGCAAGCAGATGTTCATTGGTGGCAGTTATAGCAAACAGTGGTTTGATTTTAGTAATGCTGAAACTGCCGATGGTGAAGTTATTCAAATTCAACTAGGATTTTATTATTAGTTGCATGTGATCGATTTCCCACAAGACCAGGCAATTGATTGATCTTTGGAGATGAGAAATCGTAATCCATCTTTGACCGTTCTTCGGAAAATGTGGTTTATAACGCCTATTCTCATTCTCTGTCAGAATTCGCGAAATTCTAAATCCAACTCAGTGCTCTTTTGATGATCTCTGTTGCGCCGTTTTGCACGCATTCGCCGTGTGCAATCAGTAGTCGGTCCGGTTGCCAGCCAAGAACTTTCTGACGGGCAGCGCGCGCGGGTCTGCGGCTAAGAAAGCTGGCTCGCCACTCCCGCGGTGTACTGCCGTTCACCCCAACCAGACCGTCTAACTGCATCAGCTTGCCTTTCCAACCCGACATCTTTTCCTGCGCATGCCGCTGGATGAGGTCGCAAACAATTGTGGTGCAAGACTCTTTGTGGAAAAACACGACCTCTTCCATTGCCAATGAGCCACGAAATATTACCTGGTCGATGCTCGCAGCCCAAGCTGGTTCAGGTTCATCGGTAAGATCCGCATCAAAGTGAACTTCCGGCTTCCGACGAGCAAGACCAGGGGACGCATACACACACGCATCGGGCCACCTCTCAAGCCATTCCTGCAAGAATAGATGATGTATTTTGTTCGGCGATACAATATGAAGCACAGGTCCGATTGCTTCAATCGAGCTGACCAATTCGTCAGTCAGGGCGACTGGCGACCATACCCATAAGCCGCCGTCCGAGAGTTGCGCCACCGCCATACGGGTAGGATACGGAAAGCCATAAAATGAGACGGTGGGCCCCTCCGCTATATAGAGAGAAGGTCCAAACTCTTCAAGCATATAGATAGCCCCGAAATGTGCGCCCGCTCATTATTCCTTTCCCTTCTCAAATGGGGTGATAGCGCCAAACAGGACAACTACTCCGATTGGTATCCCAAATAGGCCACTTAGAATTCGAGTGAGCACTCTCTGATCGTCCATCCACCAGTTAATGTACCTTACCCCAAAAATGTCTAAAGGCATCAGAAAATAGAAAGCAGCGCCTACGAGCAGCACGATACCAAGTACTTTGAATCCTACCGGGAAGGGGTTAAGAGTCTCCAGTTCTAAGCGATTGTCCTTTCAGAATATCTGCCAGCCTAGACCGTCCGATAACTGTCCCATCACGCGCAAGTGATTCTGCGAGCACTCCGTTCGGTGAATAAAGATTGAACAATACAAGTGCGCCCCGGGGGCCTGCGTATTCCATGTGGACATCACCAGGTTCCTTGCATGCGTAGTCTCCTGCATACCTGACACGCTGGTTTAATTCTCTTCCTGATTCAATGTCGACATCAACCACGTGAAGCTCTCCTGCTAAGACCGTAGATGTCGTCTGCGCAGTATGGCGATGAAAATGGCAGTAGCTGTTTGGTTCCCACCTATAAAGTAAATCGACATGCCCATCCTCTCGCGCGCAGAGTAATGCCGCCCAATAATCGATTGGATAGTCGAAATCATCTCCGCCTACGAAATGCTTCCACCTGAGTTGACTGTTCTCTATTAGATTCAAGTTGGCTCTCCTTAGTCCGATATAACGGGCGAATTGCTCTGCCAGGGTGCAACTGATCTATATTCAATGGGTGCTCCTTTGGAAATCATAATATTTTCGATTTCGTCGAATAGTTGACGATAACGATAAAATGGCACGCGCGGGTACAAGTGATGTATGGAATGGTAGTTTTGAAACAGCCACATCCAATCAATAAACGTCCCGAGGCGGCCACGAAATACAAACGTTGATGTATCAATCCAGCGTCCAATGGTCTTGTAGGGTTTGTGCACGACGTATGCAAAGAAATACACCGTAATTGCGTTACCCAAAATCGCACTAGCGACGAACATCAGCAATACTTCCGGCCAATATCCCAGCATGGCCAGAAGGACACGCCACGAGATAGCAAATACAGCTTCAACAATAATCCTCGCTCTTTCCTGTTTGTCAGCCTTGTCCCAAAAATTCAACAAATAATATGTAATCTGGCTAACGCCTGATTGTGCAGAAAAATAGAGCAGGTGGAAAATCGAGTCCCCTACTGCCTGGTAGTGGAAATCTGGATCAGATTCTGGCTTGTTGGTCTGGGCATGATGGGCTAAATGATTACGACGATGAGCAGTAAAGGGAATTAGCAGCACCTGACCTGCGAGGTATCCTAATAGTTCATTCACCCAACGATACTGCCGATATCCTCCCTGTATAGATCTATGCACAGCGTCATGCATGACAGTGTAGATACCATAGGTTACAAGACTCATACACACAATCGCAGCGATGAGCGGGACTGCACCAACGATGACAAGAATAGGGAGAGCAACATAGAGAATTGTCAGGGCGAATCCAAAGTAGGCAGTACCAATAGCAAACTCACCCATGAACTGTTTTGCGCATTTTGTGGCTTCAAGATCGAGCTTGTGTAATTCGTTTGAGGTTTGCATTGGGTCGACCCGTTTGATCAAAGTACCTAGCATGAAGGAAGAGCAAAAAACCAGTGAGTGTGCTTTATGCCATGATTGTGTCATTTTCCGCCAAATCAAG
The DNA here is from genome assembly GCA_012960755.1 of Gammaproteobacteria bacterium. The sequence goes on along the minus strand of DUAT01000178.1, from coordinate 20,185 downwards.
TAATATTGGCGCATGCAATTAACCAGCTTCTACTGCCGTATTATCGAGCGTGAATTATCTCGATCATTGGCCGATCTGACGGACCTCTACAAGGGTACCAACTTAAGCCATTCCTATGTCCACGAGGTAGCACATGTGGATATTCAGCAGTTTCGCATATTTCTAGGCAATGCTCTGTCCATTAGCGAAAATCCCGCGTTCGGTTTGATAGTGGGGGCGAATACGCGGCTGGCAGGATTCGGTGAAATGGGTGTTGCTGCTCTGGCGGCACCAACTATCCTTGAGGGCCTGCAGGTTATGGAGACGTATAGCCACCTACACTCAGGATTGTCGAAGCTACTCCTCTTTGTGAATTCAAAGGGCTTGAAACTTAGCGTACAGCATTACACGGTGGATGAATTCAGCACCATCTATTCAGAAGTATTTGCCTTGTTTGTACAGAATTATCTTGAGGAGGTTCTCGGTGCCCAATTCACCCAAGGGCAATACCAATTTTCACACAATTGCCCCAGCTATCACCATCAATATAAAAAGCTCATGCACGCTCCGGTTAAATTTAGCTGCAGGGAAACCGCCGTCGTGCTTCCCAGGGCACTAGTACAAGAAAAATCACCATACTACGATGCTGGGTTATGGCGGTACTCCCTGCAGCAATGTGCCAATCAGTTGGCGAAGATGTGTGACGATGAACAGACCACCTACACATCGCACGTATCCAATCAGCTTCGTTCTCAATACTTGCCATTGCCTCCCCTTAAAATAATCGCTAGAAAATTGTGTGTATCTGAACGTTCACTAAGCCGTAAACTTCAAGAAGAAGGCACCAATTATCGTCAGCTATCTAAAGCTGAATTGATGTCACGGGCCTGTGATTTAATTCAGAACACAACAATGTCCATTGATGCCATTGCAGCTCAAATGGGCTATTTGGACAATGCAAATTTCAGGCGTGCTTTTAAGTCACGGATGCAGTGCTCGCCAAGCGTGTATCGAGAGCAAACTAGAGGGTAATGAACATCCGCGATTACTATATTTGGTGTAGATTTCTCGTGTCGATTCTAACTTCGTATTGCGACGATGGTAACGGGCCTTTATCGGTACCATCGCCGCGTTGTTACTGGGTTGATCTTGATCTAATTGATGCTGGTCAGATAAGGAATTTCAAAGCTTATTTCGGCAGCGGCAATATCATCCGAACACGTCCCTGATAATCTTCGTAATTCTGACCTAGCGAATTGACAAGATCCTTCTCTTCGTAATACAGACCAACAAAGATATAGATGGTCATTGTTGTGGCTAGCATCAGATGGGTCATGGACATGGCAGGGGTTACCCAAATGCCAATCAGCACACCCAGTTGTAACGGGTGACGCACAACCTTATATAAGAATCTGTCGGTAAAGTCAGGTGAGGGTTCTGGTTTTTTTACCAGATTTAAATAAACCTGCTGCAAACCAAATAGTTCAAAATGATTGATCAGGAATGTTGCGATCACCGCGATTACCCAACCCAGGATATATCCGCCGGTCAGTATCATTTGCGCTATTTCGTTTTCGGTCTGCCACAAGTAACCTTCCATTGGCTGCCAATAACGACAGATCAGTACCATAATGATACCCGTCACCAGAACATAGGTGCTGCGTTCGGCTGCAGCAGGGATAATTTTCGTCCACATCTCCTTGAAGCCAGGTCGTGCCATCACTGAGTGCTGCACACCGAATAGCAGCATAAGTCCAAGGTTGATTATTACTGCTGAAACCAGTGGCCCCGGTGTACCAGAATTAATATGCATGGGTAGAAAGTCCCAGCTACCGACGTACAAAATAAATAGAACCAGGCCACCGAGGCCGATGGTATATGAAAGAATCCCGTAGATGAAAACTAGTATATTCATGATTGTATTTTCCTTTTTGTCTGAGCATATGAGCATACACAAATGACATCCAAAAAGCAGACGCCAGAGTGACTACCCGACAAACCGGGGACTTGTTTCATGTTTAGAGAATTTTGTTGTGCCGGATTAGAAAAACCTGGAACGCTTGGGTATACTCACCCACATTTCCTGGCCATGAACCACATGGGGAATATCGATTGCTATTTCACAGTGGTAATTCAGCAGCTTATTCTTGAATCTGCCCTTCAACTGGTTGGCGCGTTCTCCAATCCAGTCCAACAGCCGTTCTTTGTCTGTGTTACGCAGATCCGTTGGCAACGTGAATTCCACAAGACTCTGGGGAATTTGCAAGGTAATGCTGATACTGAAATCTTCCGCGACTGCACCGATGATAGCCATGGACTCAAACCCGAAAAATTCCTCTTTCTCGGGTAATGCATGCATGGATTAACAATCAAATTCACCCCTACCCGACCTACGAACCTCCTAAGTGAATAACCCCATCAGCTGTAAGCCATCAGATTCCCGTTCTTCGGAAAATGTGGTTTATAACGCCTATTCTCAGCGATTAGAATTCTGAAAGAAAATTGCTCTCCACACCCCGTTTGTTCGTCTTGTACTTATTTTACTAGTGCAGTTTTTAACTGCCTTGCAAGTTGATCGACTTTATAGGGCTTTCTTAGCGATGGGAATGGATGTGTCTTAAAACCTAGGTTCTTATTTGCTTTTCCCTGGATGAATTCTGAGGTCAGGACAATCTTTATCTGAGGAAAATATTCCTGTGCCCATACCGCCAGCATAATGCCATCCATTTCTCCCGGCAGCAGGACATCACTGAATAGCAGGTCGATATGTTCCCCCGATTCAATGATGGTTTTGGCCATATGGGCATTCTCAGCCTCCAGGATTTTATAGCCCAGTACCCTCAAATCGCGCAAGGCCACTCGTCTGACCCGAGGTTCATTCTCAACCACGAGGATCACCTCAGAGCCGTGCAAAACTATTTCTTGTCTTTCTTTTGCATCTTTTGGACGTCGATCGGCGACCCTGCGTTCAATGAACTCAGGAAAGTACATTGAGACCGTGGTCCCCTCACCGGGGGTACTGTCAATATGACATTCACCATTGGATTGGTGTGAGAAACCAAAGACCATACTGAGCCCAAGCCCACTTCCTTTACCTACATCTTTGGTGGTGAAAAAAGGTTCAAAGACATGTTGCATATTTTCAGGACTGATACCTGAGCCTGTATCAGTAACAAGTATTTTGACATAGTTCCCCTCAGGAAGGCCTAAGCTAAATCCATCCCCTTGGCCGCCGCCGCTGTCACTTTGATAGTAGTGTTCTGTGCTGATGGTGATTTTGCCTCCATCTGGCATGGCATCACGAGCATTGATGCACAGGTTCAGCAGGGCGTTTTCTAACTGTGAGGGATCGACACAGATGAACAATTTTTTATTTGTCAGGTCAGTCTTAAGTTCAATATTTTTCGCTAATGTTCGTGACAGGAGACGGATAGACTCATCAATGGCGTCGTTCACATCTATGGGTTCTGCCTCCAGTTTTCGGGTGCGAGAAAAGCCAAGTAACTGTTGTGTCAGCTCAATGCCGTCACTCGTAGCCGATATAGCATCTTCAAACAGTTCGTTGATATAGTTGCTGACCTCCCCGACGTCATGTTTAAGGAAGCGCAGATTGCCACTGATGATACTAAGTAGATTATTAAAGTCATGGGCAATGCCTCCCGTGAGTTGACCCACGGCCTCCATCTTTTGTGCCTGGTTTATGATAGACTGCTGTTCTTTAAATTCAGAAATGTCTGAGAAATGGGCGACATGATTAGTCACCTTGCCTTTTTCATCCTTGACCGCCGTAACGTTGAGCCAAATTATATAAGTTTCTCCATTCTTACGTTTGCTATAGGTCTCTCCCTCCCATCTGCCTAGTTCTAATAAATCTGCCTGAATCTGTTGATAAAATTCAGCCTCATCGTGTTGGGACTGTAATATTCGGGGGGGTTTGCCAATAACTTCTTCTTCACAAAAGCCAGTAATTTCACTGAAGGCCCCGTTAACACGCAGGACGTTACCGTCCTTATCGGTGATAATAATTCCTTCGTGGGTCTCGAATGTCGTTGCATCAAGACGAAGCGCATCATCCGCCCGCTTACGCTCGGTAATGTCAACAATTACCGCAGAGATGAGTAACCCCTCTTCAGTCTCTACAGGATTCAAACTAATCTCAACCAGAACCTCACTGCCATCCTTACGCTGTGCAATTAATTCCCTTCCTATGCCCATCGGCCTTAAATGAGGTTTGGAAATGTAGTCATCCCGTAGCTGTTTATGCTCGTTAATCCGGTCGGGAATTAATTTTTCCATCGGCTGACCAATGAGTTCCTTGCGGCTATAGCCAGTCATCAGTTCAAGTTGTTTATTGACAAGCGTGATCTCGCCATCCTCATTCACAAACATCATGCCATCCGAGGCGGATTCCACCACAAGCCGGAATTTCTCTTCACTTCTCATCAATTCTAATTCTGCATGCTTACGGTCGGAGATGTCGCGACCATTTACAACGACACCTGAAGTTAAGCCGTCCCTTTCTACAAATGGTTCAAGATGCACATCAAGACATCTTGGTTCACCCGTGTGTGATTCAATCCACTCTTGAAATTGAATATAATTGCCGGACAGACATTCTTTTATTCTTTCTTTTGTGAGGCCTTTAAACAATATTTCTCCCTGGACCTCACCAGTTGTTTTCCCAATGACACCCTCTCTACTGATCTCGAAAAAGTTCAGATAAGAAGTATTGACAGCACGACAAATATATTCTGTGTCAATAAACAACAGAAAATCAGTGCTAGTGGATACAATATCCTCATACCAGCGCAATTCCAGGCTCACTCTATCGTTTAATGCTTTCAGATCTCTATTTACTGCCTCAATGTATTCCTGTTTCTTGGACAATTCCCTTTTATCGTAGTCAAGTTCCAGAAATACATTTACCTTGCTGATCAGGAATGCAGGGTTATACGGTTTGACGATATAGTCGACCCCTCCTGATTCATATCCCTTGAATATGTCAATTTCCTGTATCAAAGCAGCGGTCAGAAAAATGATCGGGATATGTTTGGTCTTAGAGTCACCGCGCAGGTATTCCGCAAGCTCATATCCACTCATAATAGGCATCTGCACGTCCAGTATGGCCAAAGCGAAATCGTGGCTTAGTGAAAGACGCAGGGCCTCATTGCCACTAGACGCTTGTATGACTTGCACATTCGACTCTCTCAGTGTTACTTCAAGAGTAAAAAGGTTTTCCTTCTTGTCGTCAACGATCAGAATTTTCTGTTTTTCACTCATGGGTTCCTCCTTCGGCCAGCAGCTTCCCGATCTGGTCCAATGACAATATATAATCCACTTCACCCGCAGAAAGTGAGGCCTGTGGCATGGTTGGAAACTCGGACTTTGCCGGATCCTCGACAACAGCCAGACCGCCGTGCTCTTTAACTACCTGTAAGCCGTAAGCGCCATCTGCATTCGACCCGGTTAGAACGATCCCTGCAAGATCATGGCCCCAGACGTGTGCCGCGCTTTCGAACAATACGTCGATTGATGGTCGGGAATACTGCACTTTCTCGTCAACGGACAGGGAAAAGGTCGTGTCCGATTCAATAAGCAGATGATAATTGGGAGGGGCGAAGTAGACGCACCCTGGTCTGATAGGTTCTTTGTCCTCCGCATTGTGTAGACTGCAATCGAATTTGAAGTCGAAGTACTCGACCTGCCTACCTCTACTTTCTGGGGATACGTGCAGGACAATTATAACGGAGAAAGAAAATGCATCCGGTAGATACGCAAGCAGCCTGGAAAGGGCTCCAATCCCTCCGGCAGAAGTACCTATAACAACAGCCTTGAAACGCTTCATTACTATCCTCTCCTTGGATTTCATGTTCTTTGCGTACTCTCAATTCACCTTTCTTTCTGATATATCCGGCGTCCATTGTCAAACGTTTTGAAGTTGCCCCTGACATTGGAAAACTGGATGCTCTCCCTGGTTCCCAGACACAGATATCCCTTTGGTACCAGGCTTTCGCTGAATAGTTTGAGCACACGATCCTGTAGTGATTTGTTGAAATAGATCAAAACGTTCCGGCAAAGGATCAGATGCATTTCACTGAATACATTGTCAGTTACAAGGTTGTGGTTGGCGAACGTGATGTTCTTCTTCAGTGACGGGTCTATGGCGATCGCCTCGTCCTGGGCATTGTAGTATTCGGAAAAGGAGTTCATGCCACCCGTCTTCTGGTAGTTTGACGCGAACTCCTTGACTTTCTTCGATTGATAAATGCCTTCCTTAGCCTTTTCAATCAACTCATCATTGAAATCTGTGGCAAACAGCCTGGTCCTCTCCAACATTCCCTCTTCCTTGAGCAGGATCGCAAGCGAATATGCCTCTTCTCCTGTGGCGCATCCCGCGTTCCAGGCCCGTATGAAGGGATATGTTTTCAGAACAGGGATAACTTGCGTGCGTATATGTTGATACACATGCGGGTCACGGAACATCTCCGTCACTGAGATGGAAAAGGTTCGTATCATCGACTCGAAAAACGCTTTCTCGTGCAGCAGTCTGGGGATCATCTCGGAAACCTTTTTGTATCCCGATTGGGCTAGGAAATGCATCACCCGCCTCTTGATGGATGCGCGCCCATAGTCCCTGAAATCGTGGCCGTACCGCTTGAATATTGCCTCGAACAACAGATCAATCTCTAGATCCTCAATCCGCGAAGGATTCATCGCAGCTCCTCTCTACAGGAGTCCGTCCATTGTATCTTCTCTTTATTTTCCCATCTGTCCAATATTCCAGTACTCCAGTACTCCATTCTTCTATCTGTACAGCCATATCTTCATGACCGAGAACAGCCGGTCCAGATTCACCGGTTTGGGCAGATAGTCATTCGCTCCTGCAGCAATGCTCTGAGTGCGGTCATCCTCCATGGCCTTTGCGGTCAGTGCGATTATGGGCAGGTCCTGGAACTTCTTCTGGGCCCTGATCCGCTTCATGGTTTCATATCCGTCCATGACCGGCATCATGATGTCTATGAGCACCAGGTCAACGCTAGGGTCCTTTTCCAGAAGACTCAGAGCCTTCTTGCCGTCTTCGACTTTGACCGTCTCTACGCCCTTTGCCTCCAGTGCCTGAGATATGGCATACACGTAGCGCATGTCATCGTCTACGACAAGCACTTTTTTGCCTTTAAACATGCTGTCCGCATCACGATGGAGGTCGGTTATCATCTTCCGCTTATTCGTTGGTAGTTTTCCGACCACACGATGCAGGAACAGTGAGGCCTCGTCCAGAAGCCGCTCTTCCGACCGTACACCCTTGATAATGATCGATTCGGCGAGTACGGCCAGTATAGTGTCCTCTTCCAGCGAGAGTTCCCTGCTCGTGTATATGATAACCGGGGGTATAACGACTTCTTCGGATTTCGCGAGCATATCAAGCAACTCAATCCCCGACATGTCGGGCAGTCCAAGGTCAAGAATCATGCAGTCGTATCTTTTTGCTTTGAGCTTCTCAAAAGTCTCTTTTCCCGTTCCAATATCATCAGTATACACATCATCGTCTCCCAGCAGCTTGACAATGCTCTTGCGTACGATCCGGTCATCCTCGACCACCAACAGGTTCTTTACTTTTCTGCTGAATATGTCTTCTATGAGGGTAAGAGTCTGATTCAGTTCGTCCTTGGTAACGGGTTTCTGTAGATAGCCGATAGCTCCTCTTTTCTGGGCATGGCTCGAATCGTCTTCAACAACGCTAATGATCTGTACTGGAACATGTCTTAATCCGCTCTGGTCCTTTAGCATGCCTAATACGGTCCAGCCGTCTATCCCGGGCAGCATGATTTCAAGCAAGATGGCCCTGGGTTGGTATTTTTCCGCAAGCTCTAGTCCCTCTTCGCCTGTCGCGGATGCAAGGCATTTGAATCCCTTGCTATGGCATTCGTTCATAACTACCTGTGCGAATTTCGCGTCGTCGTCTATTATGAGGATCACGGTATCGTCGTCCTCAAGTTCTTCACGGTCATCGGGGATCGCCGCGACCTGAGTCTGCGGCTCTTTCCTATCCGCACCATTCCCGACGGGTGACATGACAGACCTCGGCTCTGCTACGTCCACATCATCCATTCCTACAGGAAGATACAACGTGAACGTGGTGCCCTTGCCCTCCTCGCTCTCGAGCTGGATCTCTCCTCCCAGCAGGCCCGTCAGTTCCCTGGATATGGACAAGCCGAGTCCGGTGCCTCCATATTTCCTTGCGGTCCCGCTATCGGCCTGCTGGAATGCTTCGAAAATGATCTTCTGCTTGGCTACCGGAATACCCACACCCGTGTCCTTTATGCTTATGGCAACAGCCTGTTCACTGTCCAGTCCGCTCATGGATAGATCTGCCTTATTGCTAGGGCGGCTGAAACTCACAGTTATTCCCCCAGTCTCCGTGAACTTCAAAGCGTTTGACATGAGGTTCCTGATGACTTGCTCAATCCGCCGCCCATCACTCCTGATGTAACTAGGAGTATTCTCTGCAATGCTCACTTTCAATTCCAGGCCTTTTTCCTTGAGCATGTGCAGGAAGCTTCTCTTGATACTGTCGGCCAGAACTCTAATCTGGACATCATCCCGATCAATGTTCATTTCCCCGGCCTCGATCTTTGACAGATCCAGTATCTCGTTTATCAGGTTCAGCAGGTCAATCCCGCTTGAATGGATCACCTTGGCGGAATCGACCTGATCCTTGAGCAGATTGCCCCCTCTGTTCGCTGCCAGAGTACCGGCCAGAATGAGTAGGCTGTTCAGGGGAGTGCGCAGTTCGTGCGACATGTTTGCCAGGAACTCCGATTTGTACTGGCTGGCCTGGGCCAGTTCCGAGGCCTTCTCCTCGATCTCCTGTTGCGATATCTCAAGCTTTTCGTTGGTCAGCTCAACACTCCGTTTCTGTTGTTCGAGGACTACGCTCTTCCCTGTCAGCTCTGTGTTGATTACCCGGAGTTCCTCCTGCTGGGACTGCAGATCCACTTCCGATTGCTTTAGCATCTGGGTTTGACCTTCGAGTTCCTCATTGGATACTTTGAGCTCCTCCTGCTGGGTCAGGAGTTCCTCCGAGAGCGCCATCGATTCACGCAGCGAATCGGCAAGGTCCGTTCTGGCCTGCGTGCTTTCGACTGCGATGGCCAAAGCGGGCATTGCCTGCGCAATGTACTCCATCTGGTCCTCGGTCATGTCGTTGAGCATGCCCACTTCAACGACACCTAGGACCCGGTCCCCACTGATGAAAGGTGTTACACAGATAAAACTCGGGATTCTCTCGCCAAGACCAGAAGTTATCTTGACGTAGTCCTCAGGTACGTTACTGACTAGTACTTGCTGCTTCTCCAAGGCTGCCTGGCCGACCAGGCCCTCGCCCAGCTCGAACACGTTCGACACCCCTTTGCGCTTCATGTAGGCGTAGCTTCCCTGGAGCGTGAGTGCAGTGTCGTCGTCGCCCCCCGACAGAAAGATGGCACCTACCTTGGCATCAAGGTAGGTAGACATCTCGGAGATGGTCTTTGAAGCTAACTCTACTAATACAGCGTCCCCACGCAACACATCATTTAGCCTCGTGATGCCCGTTTTCAACCAGTCCTGTCTCTCATTCAGATGCTGGCTCTCCCTGAGTGTGCGGGTCATTACCTGCAGCGCTGCGCCGAGTTTGTCCTGCTCGCTGCGAGGAGCTACATCGGCCGCGTAGTCCCCAGCAGCAATGGCTTCGGCCTGCGTAGCCACATCACGCAGGGTTGAAGTCATCACACCGACCGATCCCATTATCCCGCTCGCACCTTCGAGATCAAGATCGACCTCCAGGTCGCCCGTGGAAATCTGTCCGGTTATGCTGGCAATCAACGCAGGTTCGCCGCCGATCTGTTTTAAAATGGATCTAGAAATAAAGAACACCGCCGCAAAGCCGAAGACAATAGTTATGAAGGTTCCGTATGTGATAACAAAAATACTCCAGCTTGCCGCGGCTAACGAAATTTCATTTCGACGAGTCAATAGATTGTTTTCAACCTCAATGAATTCATTTATCTTGATCCGGATCAAATCCATTACGGCCTTTGCGGATCCTTTTTCAACTAGTGTCGTAACGTCGTGCATCGTGGCTGCGCCATTGATGACTTCTCTTCGCAGAGCAATCTCAGGCTTTCCATGGCTGTTCTGCCATTCACGGGTAAGCTCGTTGACCCGATTAAGCCGCTCGACCTGAGATGGATTGTCGACAACAAGCAGCTTGAGTTCTGTCACTGCAAAATCGTAAGTTTTGATGCCATCATTATAGGGCTCGAGGAATTCTTCCGTACCCGTGATCAGGAACCCCCGCACTCCGGTTTCCATGTCAATCAGTAGTTTCTCGATCTGGCGAACATTGCTGATCACTTGATGGGTATGCGAAATCATACCTGCCGTGTCAATAAACGCAGTAGTCGTCCTATATGTGATCATCGAAATCACGACCATTAAGACAAATATCAGGGTATACCCAAGAATTAATTTTGTTCGCAGGTACATGATTCCATTCCTCCCCACAAGACCTATTACAATAGCATATCTTAGATATTGGATCAGATATAGCAAACAGTTACACGGGCGACTACTTTACACTCGGCGATATGGGTTATTTCGATGACGAAGGATTGTCCCTCGCAAATATTGAATCCGGGTGAAATTCAAGCTACTTCTCGCCACTCATATCGATGGTGAAGCCCATCTACTTTCAGAATTTCTACCAAGTGATAAGCCCATGGAATATTTGGATGAATCAGACTGTCCGGTGCGGCATCGTAGTATCCCGTCGGTGTCCAGAGAACCCAGTGTTTTCCATCTTCAGTTGTGAAAAGTCATTAGTTGCAATTCGCGACTATGCGCATCATACCAGCGAATCGTCCCGTCTCCCAAAGCTGCAACCACCCAGCGACCATCCTGAGAATAATTGACACCCCAGGATCTGCCAAAAACCCAAATTGCAAAATGCAAAACACTGACTAATACCAAGATCGTCACTTTAACCGATCACACCTCTGGCTTTGTGGTTCCATATCACTAAAAACCGGGCCACAGGATATGGTGTAGGGAGCGTGCAGCATAGGCTGCGCGCATTCCACCAAACAAGCACCGTGTTCTAACCAGGAATCTGCCTCATCTGGCACGCAAATTGTTTTGCTGTTAGTAGGTCATTCAAAAAAGAGGGATCGATAATGAAAACAGCTCTGTATGGTCGGTTCGTTCAAGGATTACTATTTCTATATGCAGCAGCTGCTGCTGCGGACCACCCAACGATTATTTTTGGTACTGGCGCTGGAGGTCCAATAAACACAATCACCGCAAGCCCACTTCCCTCGGGTTCGTGGAGCTTTGGAATTCAAACCGAGATTATCGAAAACGAAGCGTTCAAGAATGATGAACTCGAACGTGCTGTAGAAATCGGGACCCAATCCATTCACAGTATCGAGCGGTTAACTAGCTCCTCTTTCTCCGTCTCCTATGGCATATCAGAGGATCTTGATGTCAGTTTGTGGCTACCGTACGTTGACAGGAAAAACATAAAGGCAGGTGAAATCGAACATGGACACCTTGAGGCACATAACCATGGGGATTCATCCGGTTTCGGCGATGCGACTCTTTTTGGTCATTATCGAATCTATCAAAGCAATACCACGGATGTATCAATGAATTTTGGCATTAAATTACCAACCGGGGAAGTGACAGAAAAAGACGATCAAGGCGATCGATTTGAGACCGAGTTTCAACCTGGAACTGGGTCATTGGATTTACTTGTTGGCGCATCTTTTTAGTATGAGCTCAAGATCCCTAGGCTATCACGGCAATGTTCTGTTTAGCCGAACAAGCGAGGGCGCTCAGTCCACAGAGATTGGAGATTCACTTTCTTACAATACAGCTATAACCTGGAGACTAAACAACCACAATCGCACGCTTCACGACCACAACCAACATAGCGAGATCCAATGGGACTTGATGTTGGAGATGAATGGAGTTTCCACGCGGAAAACCAGGAAAGCTACAACCTCCGAGGGATCGTCGGGTGGGAATACACTATTTCTATCTCCGGGACTGAGAGTTACATTAGGCAAATTCAATGCTTTTGCGACTTTCGGCATTCCTTTAATTCAGAATAGCAATGGTATCCAGGAAAACGTCGAGAAACGCATGATCGCGGGCGTTTCGTTTGCAATGTGAGCAGTCATGGCTCAATGGCTTAGCGATAACACGCCCCTTTTGTCAATAACAGAGTGGCCCCATATGATCTGAACAGACAGTTGAGTGGAGAAGCTCTCCAATTTAAGGCAGTGTTTTTGCCTCGGAACACAAAGGCAGATCAAACGGCTTTAACGACACCCGTACCTTCTCCCTCGCGGTACGGCGCGATATACCACATTCAAAATTCAGCCACTCGGCGCAATGGTTAAAATGCCAGAGCCTCCAGCCCTGGCGAATTTCGAATTCACGTACGAGAACTACATGATCCATCATTTATTCGCACAGACAAACCGGAGAAAGTCTTGACCGCATATCGTGATGGTTTTTCAGCCAACGCTGCTGTATCTTGCCAGCCTTATTAGAGGGACAGATTAGAACGTCTCTGTAGATATGTCACCCGGCCCGCCATTTGTCTTGAGCGACTCACAGTCAGAGTTGACGGCAAGATCCAGGAAGAACCCATTTCGTAACGGCACCACACATATCTTGTTTTCGCCCCTGGATTTTCTTAGCAAACTTGCAGCGGTTGTACCCCGACCACACCACAATCTCATTCGATATCACGGCATATTCGCCCCAAATGCACGAATGAGAAAACTCATCGTTCCCACAAGATATAACAAAACCAAGACAAAAACCGATCGCCGCAGACACAAACTGGTCGCACCTAAAGCGACAGACGAATTGATCGCTCCCTTAAGCTGGGCTCAACGTCTTAAAACGGGTCTTCAACATTGACATCACCACATGTCTATGGCCATCCAAACAAACACCACGTCACGGTGTCCGAAAGTTGAATGAACATCAGCGATTACTATAGTTGACTGTTCTTCGGAAAATGTGGTTTATAACGCCAATTCTCATTGCTCGACTTACCCCGACCCCATTAATCTTGATCAGTGTTTCTTCAAGCATTTTCAGAACCATTTCATCATCATCAACGACGAGTATCCGCTCCTTGCCGGTATCGTTGGATTGAATCCCGATAGTTTTTTCATCGAAACGAGGGAGCGTTCGTGGGAAATACATGGTGAAGTCTGTGCCGGTAGCAACGTCACTTGCCACCTCGATTACAGCATCGTGCCCCTCTATTATTGAATACACCATTGATAATCCAAGGCCAGTGCCTTCACCTACTTCTTTGGTTGTGTAGAAAGGATCAAATGCATGCTCAAGCACATCTTTGGTCATGCCGCGTCCATTGTCACGGATAGTGAGCCGCAGGTACTTTCCATCAGCCAATGCTGCGTGAGACTTTCCTTTTACTTCAAAGTCATCCAGGATTAATTCAATGATTCCTGGAATTTTGCCGATAGCATAGGCCGCATTAGTGTGCAGATTGATGATTATCTGTTGTAACTGCGTTTCGTCTGCGAATACAGTCGACGTCCGGGTGTTGAACTGCGATCGCAGTTCGATTGATGTCGGAATCGATTGTTTCAGCAGAACCAGAGCGGATCGAACACATGATTCCAGTTCCATGCTGGTTTTTTGTTCCCGATCTCTTCGGCTAAAAGTCAGAATCTGTCTCACCAGATCTGTTGCTTGCTGGGAGGCCAGCAGCACCGAGTTGAGGTATCTGTGGGCTTTGCTTTTCTCATCAACTTCAGATTGAGCCAATTCGGAAAAACCGATGATGACCGACAACATGTTGTTGAAGTCGTGGGCAATGCCCCCTGCCAGTGTGCCAATAGCTTCCATCTTCTGTGATTGGCGCAGTTTGTCCTCTTGTAGCCGAAGTTCATTTTCGGCAGCTCGTTTTGAAGTAAGATCGTGCAAATGGACGATCCTGGCGTTTTCATCACCGGAAAAGCTTCCTCTATATGAGTTTAACTCGGTAATCAAAATTGTGCCGTCTTTCCTGGTGATACGCATCTCTTCAGCAACAGGCACGATGCCGTTTTCAATTTGAGCCCTGCGGTTTGCTAATTTACCAAGGTCATCGGTATGCAGCATTTCGTCCACCGGCATCATGTACAATTCCCCGAACGAGTAACCGGTAACTCTTTGAGCTGCCTGATTTGTGTATACAAATTTTCCACCGACGGAGACTACAATTGGATCCGGGTTCCATTCAGCCAGATATTTGAATTCTTTTTCTGACTTTCGAACAGCATCTGCAGCCCTTCTGCTCTGCGACTGGTCGCGAATAATAACGAGAGTTGAGTCTCTGTCGTTGAATACTATGGGGCTCCAGCGGGCTTCGCCGTAAGTCGTCGAACCATCCGAGCATAGAAATCCCAACTCAAGTAGTAGAGAGTCTTCCGGCTGCGTCACTTGACCTGCCTCAGAAAGCAACTCGTGATAGTCCTCATGGACCAAATCGTTCACCGTGGGTCTATCAGGGACTCTGCATCACGATGCAAAAACTGTGCAGCTGCTTCGTTAACGAAAATAACCTTATTGTCTCTTATCACAGCAACAGGGTCGGGCGACCGGATCAGAAAAGTAAGGAGTCTGTTTTCGGTTTGGCCGGTGATTGGCTGGGCTGGCTTGCGGTATTGTACCAGCGATTCATTTTTAGGATTTTCGAACGACGCCTGAGTCATGGCCATCTTCTGGTCGGCCCGTTTAATCCGGTGACCCAACAACAGTAAAAAGAACACATACAATCCAAAGCCCGGTACAATTATCAGCGGCTCAAATTTCGAGAAAAACAGTACTGTGATGAGCGTGGGTACTATCATGCTCGCCAGAAACAGCAGTTGCAGGTTAGGGTGAGCAGCGAGAATGATAATACCCGCAACGGCTGCGACCGCAATGAACAACATCAGTACACCCGATTCGGCCGATAGTCCGTAGTGCCACATCGCGGCTGAAATTGAAACGCTGTAAGTCAGATTGTGTAACGATATTAATATTGTGAACAGTATACGCGTCTTGTTGCTTTGCAGATTGTTTCGGCCTTTTAGTTCTTTCGCCAAAGCAACGTGAGTTATCGCGAGAATGGACAATATGGTGATAGAACGAAGCATAGCAGGGGAAACTCTTCGCCTATGGAGCTGACGAGCGTGAATATGAACGCGATGCAAGGATAGGAAACAACGTTGTAAGTCATGCGCTGTGTCAAATCTGGCATGGCGATGCGTGAGTCGTCTTCAACATGATTTTAATTGTAATGATGGAAGTTTTGTTCATTCTAAATCTAGTCAGGATACTGTGGACCGGGCCTGATGCAATCGAATCAACGAATCAGCCACCAGATTTAACTCGAGGACTCGGCATGACATTCTCCGTGAGGCTCAGTGTTTTTTTGCTATTAAAATCTCACAATTGGTTAAGCTCATATTTCTACCCAGAGTAGAAGGTACCTGATCAGTGCTCCAGCTTAAAGGATCTGACCATAATTCACATGGCAGTGGAGCACCCACCTTTGCTACCCGAGTAAAGACGATTCGTAGTATCAGGTAACGCTATCGTGTTGTTCGAACGACAAAAACACCCATCTCTGCCGTTGCATGAACCATCAGCAGTACTATCACGGCAGCGTACCAAGCACGCGGCGGACCTGGCAGATTACCCAAACCCGCTTGCAAGGCACCTGCGACGATCACAACAAACAGCGTAGAACTCCAGATGTTTGTCCTGCTTTTCAGCTGACCATCGCCTGCGCGAATAATTCTGAATTCCGTATAGGTTAAAACAGCACCAACGACAATCATGTAGCTGGTTGTACTGAACAGGCCTACCTGAGCGGCGGCGGTAATATCCATGCCGAACTCAACCAGAACAATAGGGAGCAGTGACAGGAAAATACTGCCGATACTCCAGGACAGTATGAACCCGAAACTCACAAAATCCTGGCTCGTCCATTCAGAAGAGCTGCCACGAAAGATAATGATCAGCGACGAGAAACCCGTGATCGCGACCGATACTTCAGCCAGAGTGTGAAAGATATCCAACGGGCAGTCATCCTTGTTGTTATTCCAGGAATTATGGACTGAACTCTGAGGTTTGCCAATGTCTAACGGTTAACTTTCATCACCAGGTCACCGGCTTCACGGGACAATTGAACAGAGATGCATGCTGCCATCACCATGACGTGAATAGCTTAAGCGTCTTGCATTATGAATCCGGTTGGTGTCAATCATTGCGCTCTAAATTACCCATTCACTTGAGATTAATCCTTGCTCGCTTCAATATCAAAGCCTGCTCTAAAATCAGCTTCCGCTGCGGAACGGGAAGCTGACAGACGGTGAAATTGATTCGGATGGGCGCTAAGGCGCTAACGGGCCAGAAGCGGACTGTGAGAAGCGCTGCTATTGGCACAAAAGAAAGCGGAAATCGCCCGAGGAACCAAGTCAATCCAAAACACTCCTCCCTTCTGCGATCACCTAATTCCCAGGATACATGGTGAACTACTGCAGATTTTTCAGAATAGGGTGTTAATGGTTCCTACATTTGCGAGGGTCCTAAGTAGTGTTCCATCAGTGAAAATGTGACGGTGTGTCCGCAGCTGTTAGCGTTTGTTCGACCCTGCGGCTCTCGGCATCCATGTACTCTATCAGAGCATCCACTTCGACCTTGTTCAGACGCAAATTGGGCATGAGTACGTTGCCCCACTCGGCGTAAAGCGCCATGGCGATGGCGTCTTTCTCTGCCAGCATCCGCTCGGGACTCGCAAGCCAACGGGCAAGCCATGCCCTGTCTCGTCTTCGGACCACATGAATTAGATCAGGTCCCATCTGACGCTGATCCGTCAGGGTGTTTTCCTTGCTGACAAAGTTACGTGCACTGCTGTTTCCAATCGAATGGCAAACGCTACAACGGGTGCGAAATAGATTCTCGCCCATAGTCGCTGGTTGCAGCTGGGGAGCCTGAGTATAATCATTGCTGGTGATCGTACTTGGTGCCTCCCAGTTTCCCAACCAACTTCCAATCTGTTCGGCGATGAAATGGGGACTGTCCATGGGTGAGCGTTTGATCCACTGTCCCGTCCGTTGGTTACCAATGATAAAGCTCATGTTGTGATCCTTTTCCCCATCGAGCCCGGCTATGTAAAGGCCGAGTTTTTGACGCAACAGCACGATATCCGACTCCTTCCCCGTAAGAAACCACCATCCTGGTCCGGTACGGAACCGGTTCGCATATTCGGCGAGCACCTCTGGTGTATCCAGCAGTGGGTCGATGGTAATTGAGTACATGAAAATATCTCGGCCCACCCGGTCACCCAGAATCCGATGCACCTTTGCCAATCGAGCTGTATCCAGCGAACACGAATCAGGACAGCTTGCATACATGAAGTTGATCACTACCACCTTGTCCTTTATCAGGTCGTCGAAGAAACGAACCGACTTGCCTTCGTGGGTGACCAGAGGAATATTGGGAAAGTAGTCCGCCCCCCACCTTGATCCGTTTGAGATGCGCAGTGTCTCAGCATCATCGCTGCTGGTAGCCTCACCCTCATTAGCTGGCGAATGATGATGATGATCGTGCGCGGCGAACGCCGCACACGATAACTGTAAAAAGACGAGCGTAAAGAACCAAGTCCAGTATTTCATGGCGCTTTGTCACCCGTGCGAAAAGTTGGCAAAGAGTAGGTAGGTACATAACCAACCCCGTCCCACGACGGCATCGGCGTCGGCATGGTTTTCACCTGACCCGGATGCTCAATATCCCAGCGCAACAGCATGGCGTGATCCTCGTGCTGAGTATTGTGGCAGTGCTCCATGTAGCTTCCCATAAACTCCCTGAAGCGGATGGCGAAATCGACTGACAGGGTGCTGTCGTCCATGCGTCCAATCCTGTAGACGTCTTTGCGACTCCACTTCTCCCATTCCGGGGGATCGCCACCACCTCTCTTCAGGATCTGGCCCTCCTCAAAGTGGACGTGAATCGGATGACTCCAACCGCCCCCGCTTTTCAAGTGCCAGATCTCGACGTTGCCTGCACCATCCTCCCCAACGTTGGGCGCTGCAGAGAGCCGTCGTGGATCCATATTGTAGCCTGCACCACCATCGGTTTTGATCGTCCATGGTGCACCGTCTGTGCCGTTCGAACGCCCGAACTTGAATTCGCGGTGAACTGCGTTGGCGAGTTCTTCTTCTGTGAATCCGGGCATTGGGATCATCTTCTTACCGCCCTCAACATAGTCAGCCGGATCCATGCTACGGTCGATTCCCTCGTATGCGTTTACCCGAAATTCCATGAATTTCGTCACCGTTGTGTCGGTGGTGTTGCGACCGTTCTTAATCTTCGGCGCATAGCTTTCATTCAACACATCCTGGAGCGGAATCTCCCGGTTTGGTCGTCTGCCGTTCTTGTGCTCAAGCAGGTTCACCATATAGAGTTTGGTACCAGGTTTGAATTGAGCGAAGTCGACGATAATGTCGTATCTTTCTGCGATCGACTGGGTGGGCAAGATGCCCTTGCGATTGGTATAGCCTGCGACCGTCTTGTTGCCGTCGAAGTAGACGGCGTGCTCCATGATATTACCGTCGTTCGCAATCATGTAAAATGGCACGCGGTTGTACGACTCTCCGGAACCGGGCGGACCCGCGAGTTCGCCGTCGCTGCCGTCGATTTTCTCCACTAAAGCCACCTTGATGTAGCGAGAGACAGCACCATTTAACATTCGGAAGCGGTATCTGCGTGCCCGTACCTCCATGTAAGGTTTGTAGAGCCAGTTCGTCACCATCTGGTCACCGAGCATGCCATCGGTGTTAAAAATGTTGAACCAGAGCTGTCCCTTAGGGTCCCACGCAATGCCCTTAATGAAAAGGTTGATATCGTAGTCGCGGTTACCCCAGTCGTTGGCTGAACCGCTTGGTAAGCAGAGATTAACATTTTCAGGGTTGGCATAATGACACCCATAGCCGGAATCACCCATGGCCTCGGTTTCGCTTGAAGGCTCCCGGCCACGATCAATTGCGCTGTAGTAGTTCATCATCGCGGCGTTGCCCTTGTATACATTGGTCGCCGTAAAATCAAGCATATGGTCGTGGAACCAGTGGGTGCTCATGGTCTCGTGCCAATCGCCTGGGATTTTCTTGATTCCGCCGTTGCCATCCGGTGTTCCGTTACGGGGATCGGTCGCGTCCTTGTTGATGGTGTCATGACCGGCAAGTATCATTGGCCAGTGATAATCATAATATTGGCCGGGAAAAAAGAACGATTGGGTGTAGCCGTCGCTTTCGGACGGGTTATGGCCGTTATGCTCGTGGGTTGAAAGAGTGTGTGATCCAAAGCCCATGTTCGACGTCGGATCAATTGGTAAGGTATTGTAGTGTCGCATCAAAACCGACTCGCCATAGCGTCCCATAAGCAGTTTCGGTGGTAGCGTCCCATCGAAGGTCCAAAGTGACTTCGGATCCTGCTTTGGCATGTTCGGATGAAATTGGACAGGTAGCCCCTTCGTAGATCCTTTCAGCGCACCGCTTGCACCGGTTGCATCGGACTTGTACACAGTGTGGTAGAGTCCTTGTTCGCCAAATTCACCACTAATGTATCCGTGCTTCTGCTGCCGATCACGGCCCCCACCGTTGTTTCGTGCCCCCGCCTGAGCTGTGACAAAGTATTTTTGCGGGAAAAATTCATTCCACCGCTGGTGGGCCCATTCCTCACCGGGCGGGCGCCCTTCTGCTGGAGGCGTGAGGAGCGGGCGGCCGAGGTAGGTTTCGATTTCTTTTTTCCATGGATTTTCATTGGTGCCGTTGCCAATCACAACATTGTGTGGATCCGGGTGATCAGGATCGTTCGCCCATCTGGTCGGATAAGGATAGGGATAAGCTGTAAAGGGATTGTCATAATTCGGATTGTCATAATTCGGTCCCGTCAGATTGTCGCCATCAACTGAGTTGTAGATATACTGCGAGAGGAAATCATCGAGACTGAACCAGTCCAGGGAGGTTGGGTTCTCCGAATTTTCGGGGTAGGGTAACGGACGCAGTTTCTCAACCTCGTCGTACTCGCCTAACTTGGCATTACCAAACTCCTCGAAACGTAGCATCTGCTGCGTGAAAGGTTTGGCGCCGAA
>DUAT01000177.1 GCA_012960755.1 Gammaproteobacteria bacterium | reverse complement strand
CATGATCCGTCACGGCATAGAAATCCATCGGGCGTGACAACTGCATTTTGAAACCAGCTGGGTTCACAATCGCCTCACCCGTCGCAAAACGATAGGCATCATAGGGCGTAGCAACCGTGCCAAAAGCATAAGCATCGAGCGAGTAGGTGGTATGCACATGCAAGTCGCCAAAGTACGCTTTGCGTTCTGCTGGTGTTTCAGTTGGTTTGCTGTTTGTGGCGGAGGACGGTTGTTGCTCGCGTATGAGGAGTTCGGTTTCTGTCTCAAAAACTTTCGCGGTGGAGGATAATGTTGCTGGTTCGTCGGTTGCTGGTACCGGCACATCAAATTGAGCGGTATCAGCAATCGCGCGCTCATTAGTATGCATATCTTCAGGAAAACTTAGACTGTTAGACGACTCATCTGAACATGAGGCTATGAGTAACCCCATGGTTATCATTGCCAGATATTTTGTTTTACTTCCAACATCCTTCATGCCATTCATCGTTTACTCCTTCAAAAAATTTTAGGGACGTCGAAGTCGCTAGCACTATGACTTTCTAATACACGTGTCTCTTCAGGTCCCTAGGGTCGGTTACGAAGATGTGTTCAATGCCAATATTGCATCTTATATTGGGACTCTAAATCCCAATAGATTTGTTCAATGCCAATATTGCATGTTATATTGGGACTGTCAATCCCAATAGACCTGTTGAAGCGTCTAAACCTGATGTAGCAATCAACGTGATCAAGTGAACCAGCAAGGGATAATCCCGGAAGGTTGTTTAGTATTGATAGAGGAAGTCATAGCAATGAAAAAGATTTTTCTGATCCTGTTGGCCGTTTGTACTGTAGTCGGTATCACAGTGGCTGTTGTTATCACCCGAGACGGTGAACCGGTTACCCCGCTGGGGGAAGGCACCGTCACATTGGATGCAGGAACATTTGAAGCTTTCCCGCTGCCGCAGTATGCAGCGAAACACCTCACTGAGGGTTACAAGAGCTATTTCGTCGAGGTAGAGCCAGGGATTAAAGTACACGTCCTTGAAGTTGGAACCGGCTTCCCTGTCTTTATGCAACACGGCAATCCGACATCCGGATTTCTCTATCGCAAGGTTGCCGAAGAACTGCCCAAGGATCGGCTTCGTCTGATTATGCCGACCTTGGTAGGCCTCGGTTTTTCGAGCAAGGTGCCTGCGAGCGCACATACTCTTGACAATCATATGCGCTGGATAAACAGTGTACTGGTGCAGTTGCAGCTCACCGAACTGGTGTACGCGGGGCAGGACTGGGGTGGGCCCACTGGGATGGGAGCACTCGCGCTCTCACCCGAGTTAATCAAGGGGGCTGTTTTGCTAAACACAGGGTTCAATGCCCCGACCCAACCTGCGGATCTTTCCCGCGCCCACGCTACGGTCAAGACGCCGGTGCTCGGCGAGCTGCTGCTGGAAGTATTTTTCTCCATATTCGATGGCATGCATCGTACGCAGGGTGACCCCGACCAATTTACAGCCGATGTGGCGAACCTCTACGGAAAGCCCGTGATGGAAAGCGGTAATGCTAAAGCACCGCTGGCAATGATGCGCATGGTTCCCGATGGCCCGGATCACCCAAGTGCACCGGCAATGAGAATGATTGAAAGCTATGTCCAGGGTCTGGATATCCCCGCCGAGATTGTCTGGGGAATGAACGACCCGATTCTGGGTAAAGGCCTACCAACAATGAAGCAGAGTTTCCCGTCAGCGCGGGTCACTGAAACACAAGGGGGTCATTTTCTGCAGGAGGAGGTTGCCGTTGAAATTGCCTCTGCCCTGTTGCGGGTTATTGATCAGGTTCAGACGTCAAAAGAGGACCGTCCATGAATGACACACTCACCGGCCTGCTGGCTCATGCCAACTGCACGGTGTTGTGCGTTAATGGATAAATATCACGTGACCTATGAAGGGCTTGAATCACCCATCGTGGTCTTCGTCAACAACTATGACCAGGGGGTCACTAAACCTGTAGCAGGATTTCTCTTGCCGTAACTAGTCACTCGACGCATCATGTGATGTGTCTCAACTGCATAGAAAAGCCACCATAGGAGCGCGGACGAAATGGTTTTGAACCGTATGGGTCTATTTTTTGTTGTTGCGATGGTCTTCATCGCGCTGACGACGGGGTCGTGTACGCAGCGCGAAGCGCTTATACCCGAAAGGACCTCGCTCGACGATCATCCACCGCGTTTGGTCAGCGCGTTTTTCGGCTTAGATAATGCACTGCCGCTGTTGTCGGTGTTTCTTTCGCGTGAAGCGCCGGGCAAAGACGGGATGCCTGTGACATTTTCCAGACGCGTCGTCGAGCCGATTGAACCGGCTGCTTTCACGATTGTCACCCGCTCGGGCTTGCGGCTCCAGCCTGCTTTTGTCACCACCCGTCCAGCAGACGACGCGGCGCAGCGGCACACCGTTCTGCTTATCGGTGAGCTGGGCAGTGAGCCTGATGATCCACCCGTCAAAGTTGAGGTGACCGGCCATCTGGCCCTCGCTGGGGGTGACGATGCGCAGGGCTTGTCAGTAGCAGTGACGCCGCTTGCGGATGGACCTTCACTCGTATTGGCGTATGCCGCGCAGCCCGGAAAGATCGAAGGTGACCCGCCACCTGAGACAAAGCAGATCATAGTTGTCGTGTGGGCTGGCGGCGTACGTCCGATGCCCGGCGTCTCGCTCGAGAATCACCTGTTTGGATACACCGTCACAACGACAGATGGCGATGTAGTGCCTATCGCTCTGGGAAACTTAAGCGACGGGGACAACTACGAGCACCTTTATCTGGATACCGAAGCCAAACCGCTGCGCGTGAGTATGAAGGCCGGGCTTCTAATGGATCCAAGGGCTGATCCGAATCCGGCCACGAGCATTGAGGTTGCAGGCGCTGCGCAACCTTAACGCCGCTTAGCCGCGTACTGGAGCCGCCCCAATTGCCGTCGAACTTCCATTTACGGAAAAAGTTGTGCAGTATCCTGACATGACTACACTCAACAACCTTTTCACTTCCGTCAAGCTTGTCACCGGCCTCATTTTTGTCTGCTTGCCAGTACAGGCAGAATTCGCCGCCACCGCAGTGGACTACGCCAACCAGTCAATCACGCTGGCCCTCAACCAAGAGCCGCCTCAGATGAGTAGCCTGACGGCAACCGATTCTGTCAGCTTTTTCGTCCAGTCGCATGTAATGGAAGGGTTGGTGCGTTATGACAAGCGCGGACGGATCGCACCGGGCGTGGCTGAGAGATGGGAGATTGATGCACAAGGCGCGACATTCTGGCTGCGTGACGATGCCTTGTGGAGTGGTCAGCAACCTGGCTGCTAAGCCCGAAAACCAGTTTCAAGGGTAATCCTGAGCGCAGGCGCTGCACTGGCCGGATCCACCAGCCACCTTAAAACCAAGACTAAAAACAGCAGCCCGGGAAGTACGACAACCAGTGTCAACCCGCGCCTAATCCACGCAATCATTCTGATATCTCCCTTTTTGTTAACTCTCGTAAGGCTGGTCTACGCATATCTTATCGGTGACAACGGGATCGGTGACATCGGGCGCGGTGATAGATCAGCGAACCGAAAACAAACGCGCGCCTTCCTTGCGCACGCGGCAGTCCGCGAGTCGGTCGTCCAGCTCCAACAGCTCGCCACCATTGGGAAACTGTTCGAGCCAGGTCGTTACGCTCGCACGGCCGGCTTCACTGGACCTCGCCTCTGCAAGCACACCGGCGAGTCGCTGCAGCATCCAGACGTGGTAGGGGGTCACCATGCGACGCGCACGGATGCCACCGATCTCGAAGTCGTGGGTGAGCGCACCGTCGCCCGTCTGGTGTGCGTACCAGGGCCGGTCCGCGCCGAAGGTCTTGCCCGGCAATGCTCCCCCCTGCTCATGGGCATCACTCGCAATGAAGGTCGCGGTCTTCTCCATCGTGCTCGCGAGCATCGGCCACATCTCATCGAAGAAGACGGCAACGATGGCGTTGAGGCTCGGCGGCACTCGGTCGTCCGGCAACCACCGACCGCCGTCACTGGTCGCAGGCCGAGCGACGAGATCGCCATCGGCTCCGAGTGAGTAGAGCTTCTGGTCGTAGGTGCGCGCACTGACATTATCGCCGTTGGTTCGCTCTACCCATTCGGACACGATCGGGTGCTGGGTGCGCAGCATGAAGCCCGTCGTGGCGTCTCGGTAGAGATGCGCGTACAAGGGGCCGAACAAGCCAAAGTCACCTAACGAAGGCAGCCCCCCCAGCAAGAAGTCGTGGGCATCGAAGTGCATGTCGAGCAGCCCGAGAACGTTCTCCATCGACGCCCACCACGCCTGCTCGGTGGCCTCGGTACAACCCAGATGAACGAGCCCTGCGTAGACGCCACGCGGGTTGGTGCGCGCTTGCGAGATGCCAAACATGTTTTCGAACAGACCGGCACCAGCTGCAAGTCGTTCGTTGCCAG
Organism: Gammaproteobacteria bacterium; assembly: GCA_012960755.1. Next base: position 6,873 of record DUAT01000177.1, on the reverse strand, counting down.
GCGCTCCGGCTGCAAACACCGACCCCCACTGCATGGCGTTGTAGTCGACATGGTTGGGCTCGACGTCGGGCACGCTGTAGTGCCAACGTTCCCAGAAACCCGGCACCACCAGCCACTCATCGGCCAGCAACTCGACGAGATAAGATGCCAAAGTCTGACGCGGCGCGTCATGGACGCTCGGGATTACGGGCACCTTGTTGTGGCGTGCCTCGATGAAGTCGATGATGTCACTCGAGTCCTGGACCCATTGCTTGTCGCCAGTCAGCATCTGAGGCACTGCGCCAGACCCGGTAGCCGGAGTCAAGAGACCCATCATCAACTCGGGTGTTGCAAGAACGTCCTCGAAGCCTTCGCTCAGGTCTCCCATGCGTTGCTTGTAGCGAAGGTATGCCCGCGCCTTGCCGGAGAAGTAACTGTGCTCCCAGCTGAACAGTCTGTACATCATCAATCCTCTAAATCGGTTTTCGCCGCGTGCTGCATGTAGATGTCGCCCACAACTATTTCGTGCGTTTGCCCGTAAATGGTATGGCGCCACGCGGAGTATCTATCTTGCCCTGCATAGAGTCAGCGTCGATTTGACCATTGTAGTGGAGTTCGATGGTTATCATTGCCAGAAATTTTGTTTTACTTCCAACATCCTTCATACAATTCATCGTTTACTCCTTCAAAAACATTTAGACGTCGAAGTCGCTAGCACTATGACGCTCTAATACACGTATCTCTTCAGGTCCCCAGGGTCGGTTACGAAGACGTGTTCAATGCCAATATTGCATCTTATATTGGGACTGTCAATCCCAATATATTTGTTGAAGTGTCTAAACCTGATGCAGCAATCAACGATCAAGTGACAAAAAACACAGTGGAACATTTCCTACTCCGCTACGACCGGCAAACACTTAATTCGATTAATAAACAGGAATACAAACGCCGCAAATAGCACCCCATGTACCACTACACCAGCGGTCATAGATATCATGATGCAGGCAAGAACCATGAAAATATGAAATGTCGAGAGAACGCCCAGGCCCAAAGCCAAACTCGATTCAGTGTCGCTATACTTTGAGAACCAGGCAATGCTTGCCGCAGCAGAGAGCGCTGCAAAACCGTAGAGAACAAAGCCCCCGTGAGTCGCCGCATCAAAGTCCTCTAACCGGAAAGGCATCAAAACTAACCTGGCTGAGGTCAGCCCTTCCAGAACCAGGTTCAATCCCAACACTGCAAATAGCACTTTTCTCATCATTCTTATCCTAATAATTGGTTGAAAATAGCCACATAACAAATAAAGCAGACGCCCCCAACCTGAGTCTAGAGATGGCCGCTTTATCTTATGTGTCAGTAATATCTACGCGCCCCGCCAAAGACCACGTAGCCTGCAAAACGTTTAGACAGCATCACCACCCAGCACCGCAGGTGTTTCGCAGTATGTGGTCAGGATGTACCGTTGATGCGCTTCAACCCTGTCGGTCAGCACCTCAGCAATACCCGGAATACCCACGTTCATTGAGAAATACTTCAACATACCCTGGTTCTGCTTGGTCACCGGCATGATCTCGGGTGGCGGAACCAGCAAGCTCATACTCATGGTCGCCCAGTAGATGTCAGCGGCTGAGACCGAGTCGCCCACCAGGTAACGCGAACCAACCTTTTCCTGGGCTTCCAGACGACGGGCAATCAAGTCGACAATCTCAGCCATTTTCTTTGGTGCCGAGGTGCTGGCGTCCTCGCTGTAGCCATACTTGCGCCCGAGCGGGTTATCCCCAAGGATCCTCATATTCCAGACGTAACCGTCTTCTCCCAGGACTATGGCGCAGAGCCCGTACATAGTGACCCGGTTGTCAAAGTCATCAGGAATCAGCTTGGGGCTGCCTGCTGATCCAATGCTCTCCGCCAGCGCAAGCTGCTCCGTCCAGACGTTCCGGGGTCGCTCATCGTTGTGGAACATGGTCGGCAGGCTGGTCTGGCTGGTGAGCTCCAAGAGCCGTGCCTGACGGTCCTGTCCGGTGACCTTATCAACGCCCATCATCGGATGCAGCGCACGGATGAGCGGCACACCCTTCGCGTAGCAGATGTTTTTCAGGGCCTCCGAATAGAGAGCTGGAATGCCAGGGATGAACGTCACCCTAGTCCCGGTGGTCATTGCCGCCGCTTCATCAAGAGTGATGAATTCCGGCGTTGTACTGTTGTTATTTGATGCGGTCATGATGTACTCCTTCTGATATGAGCGGTGTTTTGGCTCTCTCGTTTAAAGCTCTCGTTTAAAGCTCTTGTTTAGAGCTCTCGTTTAGACGTCGAAGTCGCTAGCACTATGACGTTCTACTACACGTGTCTCTTCAGGTCCCCAGGGTCGGTTAACTCGGCGTCCACGTTGAACAGCAGGCCGCGCCTCAATTTCTTTCGCCCAGCGAATCACATGCGTATAACTTTCGACCTCAAGGAATTCGGCGGCAGAATATATGTTGTGCAAAACGCAAGCGCCATACCAGGGATAGGTCGCAATATCCGCAATGGTATATTCATCACCTCCGAGAAACTTGTTGTTCGACAAATTCTTATCCAAGACATCTAGCTGGCGCTTAACTTCCATGGCAAATCGATCGATGGGGTACTCAAGCTTTTCAGGCGCGTAAGCATAGAAATGTCCGAAGCCACCACCAAGATAAGGGGCACTGCCCATTTGCCACATTAACCACGACAAGCACTCTGCTCGTTGTGCGGGGTCCTTGGGATAAAACGCATCAAACTTTTCCGCTAGGTAGATCAGCATGGCCCCGGATTCGAAAATTCTGATAGGAGGCGTTGCACTTCTGTCTAACAACGCGGGAATTTTCGAGTTGGGATTAATGGCCACAAAATCACTGCCAAACTGTGAGCCATCACCAATATTAATCAGGTGCGCATCGTACTCGGCTTCGGTCTTTCCCAGCGCCAACAATTCTTCCAGCATGATGGTAACTTTCACGCCATTGGGTGTGCCTAGTGAGTAGAGCTGCAAAGGATGCACACCAACACGTAGCGTTTTCTCTTCGATTGCGCCAGACACAGGTCTATTAATATTACTGAACTTATTGACTGCGTCTTGGTTCCACTTCCACACCGCTGGCGGGACATATTGGTTTTCTTCGGACATACCTTGTGCTCCTAATCGAGAATCGCTGATCTTATTGAAAAATTACATGAGGATGGTTTTTTAAAAAGAACTTCATAAGCCAAGAAATTATTAATCTTACGCAAGCATATGCTGCAGATTTTCTTGAATGCCAACAATCACCTACATCCATACTTCCAGATTGCCAGCACGACCAATAGCGCGGTTTAGTTTGAGATCTAAAAGCTCTTTCATATTGCAAGCATGAAGCATTATATCTACCTCAGTTTTCTCGTCTTTCGAAAAACTTTCATAAGCATCCTGCATACGTTTTAGGACATAAAAGCGGAACGGCTGTGCAATGGCTTCAACTTCAATACCATTCACATCGAAACGACACATAGCAACCCCTCTTTGCACTTCTGTACCTGATGGGAGATCTTTGTTTTCCGCCAACCATTCGTTTATCGTAACGCAGGCCGCTTGAGTCTCTGGCACAAGGTCTGTGGCAAAATGCGCTAGGGCTTCAATTAATGTCTGCGGCACTTCGTCATCAGGGAGATAAGACTCCTCTCTATTTTCGAATTCTCCAATATCTGGCTCAGGTCGATTCATTCGCTCAGTCCACCTGAATAAGCGTACCGCGTTTTTTTGCATGAGCGACAATGGCGCAGGATCACGTCCCAGATGCCCATAAAATGGGGCGATCATTCCGAAATCGCCTCTGCAAGGCTTCCCTCCTAAAAAATAAGGATGCCGCGTAAAATGAGCGTTAAGCTTCTGCAAAGAGGTCTCATGATAGGTTTCAATCAACTCATGAACTTTGGGCGTCACACCCCACATTGGACATACATTTTCTCGAATGAAAGCCATCGCACGTATATTCTGAAAATGAATCAACAAGAATTCTTCGTTGTCCTCGTTAAAATTCCAACGATAGTGCATAGCTGGCCGCAGCATACCCTCAGCACCAATAAGGTCGAGAATACAACTAACAATTAGTTGCTTTGGCGTCTTAGGTGAGAAAGCTTCGTCGTTCAGTCCTTCAAAATGATCAACAATTGCCACACCATCGCGAATCACATCTCCATTCGGGAATTCCAGCGTTGGAATGCCTCGACGCCCACCTGCTTTAGGAAGCACTTCTGCATCAAAATGAGGAGACGTGTGAGGCTCCTCCCGATAATCAATGCCAGCCTTAATAAGATAACTTCGTGCTCTGCCAGTGAATAATGAAAATGGCACGCCATACAAAGTAACAGGACCCATCTTTTCTCCTCGTTTTAAATCATTTACTTGCTTGACGTCGCTAATCCGCCAGCAACTATTACGAAGGTGTTTTCAATGCCAATATTGCATGTTATATTGGGACTGTCAATCCCAATAGGTTTGTTAATGTGTCTAACCCTGATGTAGCAATCAACGATAAACCCAAACAGGATGGCCGCAATCTGCGCGCAGAGAAGAACCGAAAGCTGGTGGCTGAGGCATTCTTGAAGTTGTTGGTGGACGGAGAAAGCAATCCCACGGCGCAAATGATCTCAAAACGGTCCGGAGTGTCGACAAGTACTTTATTTCGCCTTTATGAAGATTTAGAAGCCATTCATATCGCAGTATTAGCCGATCGAGTAGAGCAGCTACGTGAGTATTTTGTGGATGTTCCCATCCAGCTGCCATTGAGTGAGCGCATTAGGCAACTTGTAAAGTTGCGATCAAGCTTTTACGAAAAAGTAGGTAACGTGAGGCGTTACGCGGTGGCTCGCAGGAGAGTTTCGAAATTAGTTGATAACCTCCTTAGCAAGAACGAGAAATGGTTTTATTCCCAAGTCCAGCGGCTGTTTGCTGCTGAGATGTCTGAATTAGAACAAGCTGCAGATGTGTTACTCGGTATTGATAGTATTACCAGTTGGGAAAACTGGGAGCGCTTGCGTACAGTCCAGAAGCTGTCTGTTAAACGAGCGAAAGTGGTGGTTGAAACCACTCTAATGAGATTGTTGGGATAACAGTCAGCTCTGGCTGATTGGTCGGTTCTGAGCATTGTTTTGGTTAGATTATTTTAGATTTAGACTCGACGAGTTAAGAGGAAGGATACATGAACGTCATATTTTTTATTACAGATCAGCAGAGGGCTGATCATCTGGGGTGTGCTGGAAATGAATTTCTGAAGACGCCGCACCTTGATCAACTTGCCAGCGAGGGTACTCGATTCACCAATGCGTATGTCGCCAATCCAACTTGCATGCCCAATCGAGCGAGCATCATGACCGGCCAATACCCCAACACTTGTGTAAGGTCCTTCGGTGTCAATTTACCACACGATATCCCGACGTTCTCTGGCACTCTCAGGGATCAGGGATATACGACCAAGGCCATCGGTAAAATGCACCTGAGCTTCTGGTTCCGTAAGCTTCAAGAGAACGCTGCTTCCCCTGAGTTCATTGCCGACTGGATGAACCCGAACACTCACGACCAGATGGTGAAGGACTTTCCGAGCCCATATTACGGCTTTGATTCGATGGAACTTGTGGTGGGACATGGCGACGTTTGCAACGGTCACTATTTAGACTGGGTGGCCGAACAGGATCCCAGCGTACTGCAGACGATCCAGGCGCTCGGACCCAACATCCTGGCGCAACTATACCGCAAGAGCCCTGTTCCCGAAGCGCTCTATCCCACCTCATACTTGACCACGAGATCGATCGACTTCCTTGAGCGACAGGCGAAGGGAGAGAATGGCGAGAGTCCATTCCTGCTCAAGGTGTCCTATCCGGACCCCCACCACCCCTGCACGCCTCCCGGTCGCTATGCGGACATGTACAAACCTGAAGACATTGAGCTTCCAGCCAGTTTCGGCGATTTGAGTATCAAGAATCATCCCTATGTTGGTCAACGCCTCGATCGGCGTGGATTGCGCAACATGATGTTCCGCACCAGCGACGAAGAAGAGGTGCGCAATTTCATCTCCCACACCTACGGCATGATCACGATGATCGACGACAGCGTCGGGCAAATTTTGGCAACTGTCGCCAGGCTGGGACTCGAAGACGATACGATGATTATCTTCACGAGCGACCACGGTGATATGATGGGCGACCACGGCATGATCCTGAAGGGCTGGCTGCCTTATCAAGGAATCCTGAAAGTGCCGATGATCATCAAGGTGCCAGGCATCACCAACGGCAGTGTCTCCGATTCCCTGATCAGCTCGGTCGATCTCGCCCCCACGATTCTCAATCTGTGCAATGTCAAAGAGGCCAGACAACTTAACGAAATGCAGGGTATCGACGTCACGCCAATTCTGAAAGATCCCAACATTGCACTGCGAGATTGTTGTCTGATCGAGATCGACGAAGACGATGTGGATGTTGCAAAAGCGTCGCCCAAAGTCTCACCCGGTTCCGGACGACTCAAGTATTTGATGACCGGCCGCTACAGCCTGGTGATCTTCGATGGATTCCCGGATTATGGCGACCTCTTCGATCTACAAGAGGATCCCCACGAATTGAACAATCTGTGGGATACCGAACCAGAATTGCGCGCTAAGTTGGTCGAGAAGCTGCTCTTCGAAGTAGTGAAACAACAATCGTTCTACCCCAAAAAGCAGGCGATGGCCTAGGCGCTATTCAGAACTCGCCCATGGCGTCTCAAGACGCAACTCTCACACTTGATTCAAGTGGTGATGATTTGTCAGATATGACATTCACACTTTTTCTCTTTGGGGGAGCGACTAACGGCTGTCCTTCGCAATTATTGATCCGGAGATATTCAAGCAGCTGCTCGCCACTCAT
>DUAT01000176.1:981-1933 GCA_012960755.1 Gammaproteobacteria bacterium | reverse complement strand
ACCAATTCAGATCCTGGCTGACAATTGGCCCGTCTATGCGCCCTCTACCATTTCCCTGGTAGCGTATACTTCTGATGCGGTACAGATACCAGGTGAAAACACGGTATCAACATAGCATTCCAAAGGTTGCTATCATCCACGACAACTTACCGTCGCAATGCGACCTATCCTGGTTGCAAATTAAAGCTTGGGAGTCATTTTTATGAAAGCTTACGACAACGTGCTGGATATGATCGGCGGGACGCCTTTACTGCGCCTGAGTGCGTTTGACACAGGCCCCTGTACGTTATTTGCGAAACTGGAATACATGAACCCGGGTGCGTCTATCAAGGACCGCATCGCGCTATCAATGATTAACGAAGCCGAGAGCTCCGGGCAGCTTAAGCCTGGCATGTCTTTGATTGAAGCAACCGCTGGAAATACAGGGTTTGGTCTCGCCCTGGTCTGCCTGAAGAAAGGTTACTCGTTGACACTGGTCCTGCCGGACAAAATGAGTTTGGAGAAAGTAGCCACCCTTCGTGCCATGGGCGTGGACATTATTATGACGCGCTCAGATGTCAATAAAGGCCATCCGGAACACTATCAGGATTTTGCAGAGCGGCTGGCAAAGGAAAATGGCGCTTTTTTCGTCAATCAGTTTGGAAACGATGCTAATGTCAAAGCGCACTACACAACAACGGCCCCCGAAATATGGGAACAAATGGATGGCGATATTGATGCGATTGTTTGTGGTGTGGGCACTGGTGGCACCATGACGGGTCTGGGGACCTTCCTCAAGGAAAAGAACCCGAAACTTGAGGTTGTTCTTGCAGATCCGCAGGGTTCAATCCTCGCTGACTACGTTAATCACGGAAAGATGGGGAAGCCTGGCAGCTGGCTGGTCGAAGGCATTGGCGAGGATGTTATCCCATCCATCCTGGATATCTCACTGGCTGATGTCGCCTACACCGTC
>DUAT01000176.1:419-968 GCA_012960755.1 Gammaproteobacteria bacterium | reverse complement strand
ACTGAAGCTTTCGCGATGGTGAGAGAATTACTCCAGAAAGAAGGCCTGTCGGCAGGAACGTCCTCCGGGGTTTTACTCAGGACCGCGTTGCGATACTGCCAGGCGCAAACGGAGCCGAAACGTGTACTAACCTTGTTCCCTGACAGTGGTGCACGATATGTTTCAAAGGTATTCAATGATGACTGGATGCTGGATCAGGGTCTGATCACTCGAAAACCTGAGGACAACCTTCTCGACCTGATCGTGCGCCGGTTCAAAGATAAAGCCATGGTGACAGTCGGACCAACCGATTTGATCAACACTGCGCTGACACGAGCGAAATCGCACAGCGTATCCCAGCTGCCCGTGCTCGACGATGGCAGGATCGTCGGGTTTATTGACGAATGGGATATGCTCCAGGCAGTGTTCGCCGATAAGTCAGCTTTCGACGCGCCCGTTTCTCAATTTATGATCACTGACCTGGAATTTGTTGATGTTAACGCTTCAGTGGATTCCCTGATGCCCATATTTTCGAAAGACCTTGTCGCGATTGTTATGGATAATGATCAA
>DUAT01000176.1:0-394 GCA_012960755.1 Gammaproteobacteria bacterium | reverse complement strand
TTACCCGAATCGACCTGATCAATTATTTGAGGCAACACAGAGAGTGAGAAGTACAAGTTTGCGACCCGCGCCATCCACGGGGGACAGGAACCCGATCCATCAACCGGTGCTGTCATCCCCCCGATCTATGCAACATCTACCTACATCCAGCAAAGCCCGGGTGTCCACCAGGGATACGAATACTCCAGAACCCAGAATCCCACCCGCATTGCCTATGAAAAATGTATGGCAGAGCTGGAAAACGGCAGCCATGGACTGGCCTTTGCTTCAGGTATGGCGGCAATTGGTACATTGCTCGAACTTTTGGACAGCGGTGACCATGTCATCTGTGTGGACGATCTCTACGGTGGCACGTTCCGCCTCTTCGATGGTGTTCGGAAACGATCCTCGGGTT
>DUAT01000175.1 GCA_012960755.1 Gammaproteobacteria bacterium | reverse complement strand
CGAGCAGCTCGACAAACTCGGTTTTGAGGTATTGCCGCTAGCGTTTCGTGATGCCTATCCTTTCGGCGGTGGGTTGCACTGCGCAACTGCCGATGTGCTGCGCGAGGGATCGTGTGAAGACTACTTTTCCAAGCAGGTGGGTGGCACGCAGATATGAGGTGCAAGTGGACTGTCGAGAAAGATACGCCCTAGTTTTTGGCCTGGTGTTGATAAACACCGTTGAGAAGGCAAGCCGCCTGACCGTCACTGACTACAGCATAGGCTTGTAACGTTTCGCCGGGCCAGATTTTGGCGTAACCAAGCCAGCCGCTGTCACTGATTTCTGGGAAGATCTTCTCCACATCCGGTCTTTGCTTTCCGGAAAAGGCAATTCCATTTATGGTTCCATCGACAACAAAGAGGACCGTATTCGCCCTTTTTTGAGCCTGCCGGTTAACAGCCCACCCTGTCAAACGGATGCCATTTTTATCCGACTTCACCATTTTGACCTCATCAATATGGCCAGTGCAGTAATTTCCAGATGCCATATCTAGGCGTGCATTCAGAGGTTGTCCAACCAGCGTCGCTGCGTCAGTAGAGAAAAGACTAAGCCGTTCTTCTTGCAAAATTCCAATCTTATCCATGACCCGCCTAGGGTGTGGGTGGATGTGACGTATCGCGGATTTATCATACACTCCTGTCAAGAGTGACGAAGCGGCAGCCATTCTTGTTCGTGCTAAGTGTTCTGCAATCTCGGGAACTTTGAACTGGTAGGTGATGGCGCTGGCGATAGCCGAAAATATCAGGAATCCGCTTAAATGGCGTAGTGCCACTTTCATCCGTGAGTTCTTAAGTTGTACCGTAAGAAGAATCGTAATGCTGGAAATCCAGTAGATCAGGGCGGGTGTTGAATAACGGCTTGAGGCTGCTTGTTCAAGGCCAAAATTAACCCGACCAAGTCCGGTAATTAACGCGGTCAAGAGAATAAAAATAGAGACGGCGAGGAGTGTCCGACTTGCTTTGCTGTCAAACAGTGCATTGTCTTTGTCAAAAATAAAAAGAATGACTGACGCAGTGGTTATGAGAATACCCACCATGCCAATCCCGATGGCATATTCTTGCCAAAACGGCGATATCGGGTGCCCGATATAGATGGCAACGTATTGAATGAGAACCCAGGTACTCTCAAGCGCTTTCCACGGATTAGCGTGACCTGGGTTAAATTCAAAATTATGGAAGTATCCAAACCAGGTTATACAGCCGCAGGCGAGAAAGAAGAAGAATTTCCTTAAAGGCCATCTTTGCTGAGCACCAATCAATAATCCGATTGGCCAGGTCAACAGGCCATTTGCCATCGTGAAAGTTGCTCCAACGCTGAACATAATCCCCAGAGCAAATGGCAATTCTGAGATGCGCGAATTAGGGTGGGTCCGTGTGGGGGTATGCTGCAGCAATGAGAAGAATGCAAGAGTCGATAAAGCAAAAACACCAACGAATTGAAGCTGAAAGCCCCAGACTAGGTTTCGGATTTGGAGGGCCGAAAACATCAGGAGGACTACCAGACCACCCGTAATAAGACTTGTGACTAATTTGAATCTTAATGATTTGCAAACCAGTCCACATAAAAAAATTGAATGAATGAGTTGAATGGAAATAAGACAGCCTAAAGTAAAGATCCCGCTCCCTTCAAACCATTTAAGATCAGAAAAAAATATAAGCCTTGGCAAGGCGATTCGATGTTCATTATGCTGGTCGAACAAATGCCACCATGACGAATCTGTGTCTTGCCATTTCTCATGCCAACGGGCAATCATTTCCCATTCATCGCCGTGAGGCAGGCGAACATAGTCGTGAAAAACAATATATAGGGTACTCGCTACTGTCGCGACGCTTACTGCGACAGCCACTACAGCCATCATAGCCACCAACAGTAAAAACCACGGTGTTGGTTTTGGAATGCTTGCTTCTTCGGCAGGTACTACGGTGTCAGCAGAGCTCAACGGTGCCACACCTGCAGGTGTGTGTCTTGATGCTGGCCACGGTCGATCTGGCCAT
>DUAT01000174.1 GCA_012960755.1 Gammaproteobacteria bacterium | reverse complement strand
GTTCGCCAACTAAATTACGATGAGCCATTTCTGCCTGTTCTTCAAAGGTTTCCCCAAACCGCCCGTCGGCGTAACCCACTTGGCCCGAAACGACAATAGTTTTAACGCCCTGAGCGGTGTAAGCAACCGTGTTGGTAAAGCCCATTGGGTGAGGATGGATAAATTCTTTAGTTAGCATGATATTTCCCTGTTTCAATTTTCAGTTTGTGGCGCTTTCGCAGATGTTAACCCATCAAGGGATAACGGTCATTTGGGCAGGCAGCCTTTACAGTGGTGCTACGTGTACCTGCAGCCAGTCAATAATCCGCTCATGGGCTTTCGTCGGGTTGTCGTTTTATGAGCCCTTAGCGGGCGCTACGTCCGCGCAGTATCTGGCTCAGGGTAGAGGAAGATAAAACAGTGCCGTCTTGTGCTAATGTATCGGCCAATTGATCGTCCGTAGTAAACAGGTTAAACAGAACGAGAGCACCTTCTGGCCCACCCATTTCCATATGGATATCGCCGGGGGCCTTGGCAGCATAGTCGCCAGTTTTTCTGACGCGTCGGCCTGTTTCGGCACCGGTCTCGAGATCGATGTCAATGACGTGGAGTTCGCCAGCGAGCACCGTGGAAGTGATGAAACCAGTATGCTTGTGGAAGTGGCAGTAAGCATTGGGTGCCCAGCGATACAGAAGGTCGACATGACCGTTGTCTCTTGCCGAAAGCAGCGCAGCGGCGTAATCAATGGGGTAGTCAAATTTGTCGCTGCCGGTAAAATGCTTCCACCTCAGATCATCGTTTTCAAACAGGTTCATAGGGTTCCCCTACTTGCATCATCGCGAAAAGGCGAATAAACCACATTTTCCGAAGAGCGGTCAAGTAAGGTAATTGCTGTACTTCCGCTTGCCTGTCCGATCAGCTAGAGTAAGTCCTCTCTGGTACTGACAAAGGCTATAGCGTTGAATACATTGACTAACATTGGTTGCGCCCTTCTTATTGTACTTCCTGTCTTTGCCAGTGCTGCAGAAATGCCCAGGGAATTGAAATGGCCTGACTTTCGAGGTGGCATCTATCAGTCGGGTGACCTGTATATCGCCGGTCAACCTCTATCTGAAGCAGCCTTGCAAGGTCTCCAATCGGCAGAGGTGACGACTATTGTCAATCTGCGCACCACACCTGAAGTCGAAAACAAAAAATCAACCCCCATCGCCGAAGAAGTTCTGAGCAAAGCACTCGGCATGACATACCATCACCTGCCATCCGGCGGTAAAGACCACCCTTACGCCACCGAGACGGTCGCTGCATTCGCCGACATTCTTAGAAATACTTCAGGTAAGGTTCTACTCCACTGTAACAGTGGTGTCAGGGCAGCCCATCTATGGGTCGCCTACCTGGTGACTCACCAGGGAATGGATATTGAGGACGCCGTCAGGCTGGGTAGGGCGGCCAACTTCAGCCGTGTACCGCTGGAGGGTTATCTCTCGAAGCCGACAACCTATCGTTTCACCACATCTAAGTAATATCCGTGCTTGCGCAGAGGAAGTTCAACGCTTTGCTGAGTAACAAAGCAAAGAGTATCGCCGCTGCACCCTAGTGGTGGTTGAGGAAACCGGCCGCAGAAACCATCGTGAAAAGGCGCGCAACACCAGTTAACAGGGATTCAGTTCGCTTCCTGGCTAGCGCCAAACGCGTTCGACAGCCTGGTCTATTTAATCAGAGGTTCTGATACACCTGCTGGACAAGCCCCATAGAGCGCGGATCACCCATAAGTCCCTCATGCATCTTGTTCATCACAAACGATGCAGACAGTGCCGCATCCTGGTCAACAATGATGCTCGAACCGCCCCAGCCACCCCAGAAACAGGCATTCTTATTCGGAGAAATAGGCATCACGTCAGAATTAAGCCCAAAGCCAAGCCCAAACGAAATTGGCACGCCAAGTACTAGATCGACGCCGCTTATCCGAGCATCCATCACTGACTCAGCCATTGATTTTGACAGCAAGTCAACGCCGAACGCACTACCCTTACAAGCAAGTGGTGCCTGTAATCTGGCCACCGAGCGAGCGTTGCCGTGGCCATTAGCAGCTGGAATTTCTGCACGGCACCAATCTGCTGTTGCGGAATAATGTGCGGGAGAGAAAGGGCTGGCAAACGTCCGAGCAGCAATCGAATCGTCGTCGCTGTCAGATGGTGCCTCACCATCTCCCACTGGAATCAGCTTAACAATCCGGTCAAACTCAGAATCTGGAACACCGATATAAAAATCTGCGCCCAGTGGTTTGGCAATCTCTTCGCGAAAATAGGTTCCTAACGATTTGCCAGTTATTCTGCGAACAACTTCACCAATCAGATAGCCTTGTGTGATTGCGTGATAACCAGAGGCTGTACCCGGTTCCCACCACGGTGCCTGCGCGGCCAAGGAACTACAGATCTTGTCCCAGTCATAGAGATCTTCAGGCGACATAATTTCATCCATTCCGGAAAGGCCCGAGGCATGATTCATTAGATGCCAGACTTTCACTTCATCTTTACCGTTTTGAGCAAATTCGGGCCAGTACCTGCCAACGTTGCCGTCAAAGTCAAGCTGACCTCGATCGGCTAACAGCAATGCACACAAAAAAGACATCGTTTTGGTAGTGCTGTAGACATTGACCATGGAGTCTTCGGCCCACTCTTCTGTAAGTGATTCATCCTTATGGCCACCCCAGATGTCGATAACCATCTCACCCTCGACAGTTAAGGCAAAAGAAGCGCCGACATCTTGTTCCTCTTGGATATTCTTCTGGAACAGCTCGCGGACCGATGAAAACTTCTCATCACAGGTCCCATAAATTTCTACGGACATTCGTTCTCCTTTAATTGATGTGATGCAGATGTCTATTTTGCCCACTGTACCAGCTTCACACGGGCAGCAGAATAGTGATGATGCCGCGTTGAAAATAATCCCCCAAGCATCGCTGGTCTGAATTCGGTCGCCTCTAAGTCGTCTGTTCGATAATTCGACAAAACTTTTCTGAGGCTTGAGTGCCTGACGGAATATACACGATCTAGCGCACCAGGTAGGGTAGTTCAACCAGCCCCTGGTGCCTGATTCATTTCCCGGACCGGATTCTGAGGGGGAGCTACGATCGGTCCTACGTTTCGTGCGCTGATGTGCATGACTGTATGCCCGAAAAGCTGGTTTGTGCTCACTATCCTCTATCAGGGTGCATTGAATCATCGTCGTGGCTGACTCTTGTGCTGATGGACCTTAAGCGTTTACCGTCAACTCACGCAATCGGACCAGAAACTTCTCTTCCCAGGTGATACGAACTAAGCGAGATCATTCTGATATAGTGAGTCTGGTCCGTGACCAGCATACTTTGGACAAATAGTGCAGAACTTGCGAGAAAGCCCGCAACAGTGAGTGAGGCAGATGAACAACCCATACCAGAATAACGAACTCGCGTTGGCCGTAAAACGTGCAGCCGATTTACCGCTGGACCAGTTCGACGTCAGCGAGGCGGAACTATATCGGACTGATTCACACTGGCCTTATTTTGAACGCCTGAGAAACGAGGCGCCGGTTCACTTCTGCGCTGAGAGCCGCTACGGGCCGTACTGGAGCTTGTCCGCTTACAAGGATATCAAGTGGGTAGACTCCCATGCTGATCTTTTTTCATCTGATCGCGACATCACCATATTCGACCAGCCCGATGAATTCGAGCTGCCCATGTTTATCGCCATGGATCAGCCAAGACATCACGCCCAGCGTAAAGTGGTTAGCCCCGTGGTCGCGCCAAGAAATCTGGCGAAGCTCGAAGATACGATTCGGCAGCGTGTCATCGCAATCCTGGATAATTTACCTTTTGATGAAACTTTCAACTGGGTGGAGCGGGTGTCCATCGATTTAACCACGCAGATGTTGGCAACCCTGCTTGACTTCCCATTCGAAGACCGTACAAAGTTGACTTACTGGTCTGATGTGGCCGGTGGTGGCCGAATATCAGGCGTGGTGGATTCGGCCAACCACCGAAGAAAAGTGCTGATGGAATGCCTCGAATACTTCCAGAACCTCTGGAAAGAAAGACAAGCAATGGCGCCTAATAATGATTTGATATCAATGCTAGTGCACGGTGATGCCACCCGGAATATGCCACCCCTTGAATATCTGGGTAATCTGGTACTATTGATCGTCGGCGGTAACGACACAACACGTAACAGTATTTCAGGCGGCGTGTTGGCGCTAAATCAGTACCCGGCCGAGTATGAGAAACTAATCGATAACCCTAGCTTGATACGCAACATGGTGTCGGAGATTATTCGCTGGCAAACACCAATACCCCACATGAGAAGAACCGCGCTGAAAGACGTGGAAATTGGCGGCGAACATATCAGCAAAGGCGACAAGGTTATCATGTGGTACATTTCCGGTAATCGGGATGAAACGCAGTTTAAGGATGCGGAACGTCTGGTTATTGATCGGAAAAATGCCCGCTCCCACCTGTCGTTTGGTTATGGTATTCACAGATGCATGGGCAACCGTATGGCGGAAATGCAATTACGAGTTTTGTGGGAGGAAATCCTGCCACGGTTCAAAGTGGAAGTGGTGGGGCAACCTGTCAGGATTCGATCAAATGTACTGCGTGGATATGCTGACCTGCCGGTAAGGATAGTGGCTTAAACCTGCAGTGCCCTGAAATCAGCCTCCTGCACCGATGACCCCGCTTTCGATCAGTTCAAGCATGCCCTCCTGAGCGACGAGGAGTTCGCCAGCCACCGTAGGTAAGCTCCCTGGTACGTGTTCCTTGCTCGGTCGTTAGGACCACGAATCGCCATCATAGGGAGTTATCCAGGATTTGCAGCGACCACTGCAAACTGGTTGGGGTGAATATTTTTTCTAACACCTCGCCACATGCACTTTCCGAAACGCGGCTGATCATTAACAGATAGTTTTAATGGAAAGGTAGTTGTTTAATTGGTTTCTCATTGTATTTCTGGTTTTTTTGCGCTACTACTTGTGACTCTAAAAATCTTCTCATGTGTTTCTCAGTTATCTGACTTTGACTGGCTTGACAAGGGTGCTTATTAGCTTACCTCTGATTAACCATGGATTTCGTTCGACTCCAGGCTAAATGCCCAATCGCTGAGGCGAGAATGACTTGGTAACCATTGCAAAAAACATCGTTAATTCGTGCCATCCCCGGGAATATTGTTATGCTGAACGAGCGCGACTGCTCACTAGAAGGGAGGTAACTGTGCCAAAAAACCCCTACAGGCCCTATACGCCCGATCCTGATTTCATTGAGTTACTTGGAGACTACAGCGGTAACGATGTGAATGGCCTGGGTGAATCTGAGATCCGGGCACCGCGCATGGTGTGGTGGGCTCCCGATATGGGCAGTGCAGTCTTCGGCGAGGCTCAGAAGTGGTTCTACGGTCATGAACAACCTGATGAAGAGATGAATGCGCTACGTGCCAGCCGGCGCACGGCGGTGGAGGCTCCGTTGCCGGCCGTTGCAGAGCAGATTGTTGAGCGCAGTCCCGAAGCATGGACTGCTGCGCTGCAATCCTTCGTCGAGGCGGGCGATTGCGAAATGACAGGCGTTGCGCATCTAAAACCTGAGTGGGTATTTGACCAGGAAGAAGTCGACTTGCCGCATGTTGTCGTTCTAGGGGTAAAACACGACTACGAAGAGTTGAAACATGTACCCGCTATACGTGGTGGTAAGGATGTGACTCGTCAGTATGTGCGTGCAGCAGAGGTGAGTAAGAAGGTAGCGGCTTGGCTGCGTGACCAAGGTTATCGTGCTGATGCGGTGACGGGGCCTATGACTGGCAAGATTCTGATGATCCCGCCGGCATTGGAATGCGGCTTTGGAGAGCTGGGCAAGCATGGATCGATCATCAACCCAGAATTTGGATCGGCGTTTCGTTTAGGGGCAGTACTTACCGACGCGCCCTTTGCGCTCACCTCCCGTCGCGAATTCGGTATTGACGACTTCTGCAGTCGCTGTCGTGTTTGTGAGAACGCCTGCCCGCCATTGGCGATAAAGTCAGAAAAGCAAACCGTACGAGGAGAAGACAAGTGGTACGTCAATTTCGATCGATGTATTCCTTTCTTTGCCGAAAGTTCGGGCTGCGCCATCTGTATGGCTGTTTGTCCCTGGTCTCTGCCTGGTGTGGGTCCGAATCTCGCACAGAAACTCGCTCGAAGAGCAACCAGACTAGCAGCTGCGGATAGCGAATAGACCTCAGATTGAGGTTATTGCGAGACTAACTGGTTCAGTTGATTGTTCGAGCCACCTCCAATTCTTAAATACTATCGAATGCGCCAATAAGCGATATCATTGCAGCATATCGGTGCTGAGCCCAGCAAAAATGAGCTATTTAAGTGCCGGCCCCGGGCGCCATGTCAGATTGTTAGATCCCACTAACCGATTGATAAGTATCGAAATTATCTGAATAAGGCGGGGGTAGTAGATGGAACCGAAGGTAAAAGCACACCTAAAATATACATACGCGAAAGAGGGCGTTTATTATTTCTGTCGTGTGATCCCCAAAGATTTAGAGCCATATTATTCTCGACTAAGGTTTGTTAAGTCGCTACGGACTGAATCTTCTACTAGGGCATCCTTCGCTGCAAAACATATTGCATCCAAGTTAGAGGATCACTATCACTCAAAGGCCGAGGTGGGTCTACGCCCAAATGTCACCAAAGGCGCTCGCGTTTTACGATGGCGGTCCTTAGTTTGATGATCTTGACTCTCTCGACGGGTCGAGATGCCTACCAGCGATCGAAGCGCATAACGTCGGCAACCGGCTTTCGGCTGACCGGCCCAAATTTCCCCTTGGGATAGCCAACGGGAATCAGGCAGAGCGCCGCAAAAGTTTCTGGCAGGTTCAACACATCCCTGACAGCATGCTGGTCCCGCAAAGCCAGTGTCGTAGGTGCTGCGCCTAGTCCTAATGACCGCGCTGTGAGTAACAGATTTTGAATACCCGGCCAGACTGAACCAGCACTTCGATAAACGCCCAGTCCTTCAACCTTTTCCGGATAGTCAAAGCAAGCCACTATCAATGCGGGGATTTCATGCATATGGTCCATTTGCCATACCACCGCATCAACTAGCCGTTTGTGTTTTTCATTAGGTGGATTCGCTCGCTGCGGCGCGATATAGGGTTCTGCATGTTTGCGATTAAGATCTGCCAGTTTCTGTTTCTGTGCGGCGTCCCTGACGACTACCCAACGCGCGTTCTGGGAGTTCGAGCCAGAAGGTGCCTGGTTTGCAGCGTCAATCAGCTGGATTAGATCGGCTTCAGGAACATCACGCGATTCCAGTCGTCGCATAGCGCGACAATTGTACATCGCCTCATTAAGGGTCATTTGCTCAGGCACAACGACTACTCCACCAACTCAATTCATAAGAGGCCAGAGTATACACTCTTGACCCAAATCTATTCGAAAGGGAATCTTTCGGTTGTTAACCGATGTGTGATGTCAACCCTGTGCGTCGCCAGACCATTTGGGGCCACCGACACTAAATTCGATAGACGAGTACATAATAACAGGACTTAGCACTTCACTTCATAGCTCTGAAACGATTACTGTTAGTAATCAGGGCTCATTATGGTGCGACAATGAAATTAAATCGAACACTCGTCATGTGGCTGGTACCCATTCTTACTGCCTCTTGTGTGTTCGGGAAAGATTACCAGGTGCGCCTTGAACCAAGTATTATGATCCCTATGCGGGATGGGGTGAAACTTTCAACTGATCTGTATTTCCCAGCAGAAGCCAAGGGGCAGCTTCCCGCGGTGTTACTACGAACGGTATACGGTAAAAACAAAACATTCGGTTGGAGCGGTGTTCACCAATTGTTAGTTGAGCAGGGTTACGTGGTGGTGATCCAGGATGTCAGAGGACGGTACGAATCTGAGGGTTCATATGTGGTTGCAGAGCATCGGCGGGAAGATAGTTACGACACTGTTGATTGGTTGATTTCGCAGGGTTGGTCCAATCAGAAAGTAGGCAGTGCAGGATGCTCTTATCTAGGCGAGACACAAGTGATATTAGCCGCAGCAAAACACCCTAACCATGTGGCAGCTGTTCCAATGTCTGCAGCTTCCGGCTTTTATATGCCCGGTCGAGCCTGGCAATCTTTCAGTGGCGGTGTTTTTGAACTGGCTCAAACTGCCGGATGGTTCGCCGCTAGTGGTTCGCAATTATTCTATGGGCCTCCCGCACATATTGATCGTGGCCAGTGGTTTAAAACTCCGCAATCACGACTGTTCAAAATGGCCCCGGAGGTTGACTTTGCTGCCTATCTTGAATTGCTGTCGACTCTGCCGACCCACTCACTACTTGAGCGTGCGCAGCTGCCACCTTCGGAGTACAAATCCTGGATTACCAGCGCACCGGATGGGAAGTTCTTTCGAAACAAAGACCTGGCTAAGCCATCTGACACCTTTAATGTTCCGTCTCTTTTTATGGACTCCTGGTACGACTATGGTCCCGCAGAAACCATCGAAATGTTTAAGACTTTTCAGAGAAATGCGCAGAGCGAGCAAGCTCGTAATAATCAATTCTTAATCATTGGCCCAGGAACTCACTGCGACTATACGGAATCCACCGATGACGCCATCGTTGGTGCACGCAATTTGGGTGATGCCTCTCTGAACTATTCTGCATTGCAGCTGCAGTGGTACGACTACTGGCTTAAAGGCAAAGAGAACGCAATCACAGAGATGCCCCATATTCAGTATTATGTGATGGGCAAGAACCAGTGGCGAAACAGCGAAGTCTGGCCACTGGCATCAACGAACTACCAGAAATGGTATCTAAGTGGTAAGGGCAAAGCCCAATCCAGAACAGGAGATGGGCTGTTAAGCCTAAATCTGCCAGACAATGACAGTCGGGACAGTTATGTCTATGATCCAGCCGACCCAGTACCCTCACTCGGTGGACACACCTGCTGCACGGGTAGTGATACCGAAGCTGGCGGCTATGATCAATCAGAGATTGAACTGAGACAGGACGTGTTGGTCTACACCTCTCCTGTATTAATACACGGCTTTGAAGTGACCGGTGAACTCAAAGCGGTGCTGTATGTATCTTCTTCAGCCCTTGATACTGACTTCACCGTCAAACTCGTTGACGTTTATCCAACCGGAGAAGCCTATAATATCCAGGAAGGCGCCATCAGGATGAGATATAGAAACAGCTTATCCGACAGCCAGTTGATTGAACCGGGTAAGATTTATCAGGTGGAAGTGGCTCTGAATGTAACCAGTAATTACTTCGCAGGAGGGCATAAACTTCGCGTAGAGATCTCAAGTTCAAATTTCCCACGTTGGGAGAGAAACCTAAATACAGGCGGTAATAATTACGATGAAACTAATTGGAAGACGGCACAGAACACCATTTATCACTCAGCCATCTATCCATCACACCTGGTCTTGCCAGTTATTATTGAAAGCCAGTAATGCGAGTGAGCCAGCGTGCCTGAAAATCGTATTGTTTTGAAGGTGCTGCTATTGAATGCGACCAATCAGGGTCACCACAGATCGGCTGGGTAAAAGGTAGGGGCCCGGTGCATTGGTAGATGCCATCAAGGTCAGGTTATGATCTGCATTCGTGACATAAATGTCGAAATTCTTAATCTCCTGAGACGACTTGATTCCCGTAATACTGAGTGCCAAATTCTGCTCAGAGCCGCTCGCATTAATGGCGACTACGACCAGACGAGTACTGCTGGGATCCTTGTACGCAGACGCCATCACCTCATTTAAGTGGTCCGCACCAGTGAGCGTGACCCGCGAGTATCCAGGGCGAACAAAACGACTGAAATTACCCAGGGTCCACATCAGCTTAGAAGCCTGTAATGTTTTGAATTCCAGGGAGGGCGCTATTTTTAACAAACCATCTTTATAATCATAGGGCGTAAGTGCTAACCACCAGAACCAAGCAGAAACCTCCAAGCGTATCAAATCACGATGAATGACCCGGGCGACATGAATAGCGTAGTCCATATCTTCCACATTAAATCCGTGCCCCGAGAATGGCCTGAGACTACTTGCCTCTCCAAGAATAGAGAATTCACTCATCCAAAGGGTTGCCTTCGGTGCGACTGAGCGAACGTTGTCCCGTACCGCATCGCGCAGATCCCCCAGGCGGCGTTCGTCAGCATCAGACCAGTACCCGTGCAAAGACAGTTTATTGTGGATTATCGGGTTTAGCTGAACATCTCCGAGCAATTCATCTATGTAATTTCTGTAAACGCCAAGTCCCCTTGCATTCATTGCGACCTGGTAAATATTTCCATCGAAACTTTTCTTGATGGCATCGCTTAACGCGCTGCTGTATTCCGCAACTTCGCCCGCATCGATGCTGATATCGGTTTCAAGGCCGGCCGATTTAAGCTCGGCATACAGCGCTTTATACACATTCTTAAGGTCCTGCAAGTTATATCGATTAGCTTCTTGGGAGCTATTCTGCCAGGACCAGCTCGGCTCGTTTACCGGGCTTATATGGTTCACCGGGACACCGACGCTATCGCCACGCAGGTATAATAGAACATCAACCAGGAACCTCACGAACTGCTTCAGTTGGCGTGGCGACAGATTTGTGGAACCAATTTCAGTGCCATCTCCTGGGTGCGCCAGCCCGTTCTTCGTCGCCCATACTGGCGGACTATTGGCGAAGGCTACAAATTGTCTAACACCCATAGCCCGAGCCGCCTGCAGCAGCTTTATCTGGCCAAGTTGCTTGCCCTTAGTTATCTTGCCATAGGGCCTGGGTACCATGAGTTCAGTTCTACGCAAAGCGTCGTTAATCTGACTGCCGCTGCCCTGCTCGAAGCTGCCGGCACCGATATTAAACCGCCAGGCCGACAGGCCAATGCCAGTATCAACAGAAAACAATATCCTGGCTAGCGCTTCAATCTGGGCTGGTTCATTTTCGCTCAGCCATAAGTTAATGGTTGGATTAACAGACCAGGCATCGGAAGCACCAAATCCGTCAATACGCTGGTGGACTTCCTGGAGATTAATCTGGACATGAGTCATGGCGCTTAGTTCACCGTGAAGCGCGACGCCGACAATCAGCAATATAATCCGCAGGAAGGTGTTTAACATGCTGTTCGATTATCTATCCGGGTTGCTAGACTAGCTTATACTGGTTCATGCGCAACAGGTACCTGTATCATGGCTAACATGACGATTATGGATTCTGCTGCATGATTCAAACCAGGAAATGGATATAGGTTCACCGCCATCCTGACGCCCGGAACGAGCTATGGGATCAGGGCAACGATTCCAATGAACTTAAGCATCTGATTCGGGTCCTGGAGCAACAGCCGTGCATTAAGGATCTCAGGGAATGGCTGCCTTTGTTTTTAAACAATTATACTTATATCGTTCGAATTCGGGCCCGGGGCACCATTTAAGTTATCGATTTAATTATCTATTTATTCTTTTAAACTAGTCTTCGACCTGTCCGTGACTCTTTTTAGATCTATTGCATGATCCCATCTTGTCTCTGGAGCCCTAATTAACGAAAAACTAATAATCCAATTGATTCATAACAACGGTTTAACGGTTGCCTCGGTGAGCCATTCATCGAGTCGATTTTTCTGTCTCTACCTGCTTCACGCTTGGGCGCTGGGCAATCAAATCCATAACTTTCTGAATATTAGGGTAATTGGCTAGTAAATCTTCACCGTATATGGCGCTGACCATGCCGTTGGAGAACCCGAAACAGTAAAAAGTATAGAGGTCTGCCAGAGTGAATTGTTCGCCAGCAGCGTATGGTGCACCAACAAAGAGGCGCCCAACCGCTTTCATACCCTTAGCTAGATCTGCTTTAACATAAGTCTTAGTTTCCTCTGATACCGGTTGCTTGAATAACACTTCGGGGAGCAGGCGACGGGCAACTAGATCAACATCTAACTTTAAATGGCACACCAACTCCATCACTTTTGCTGCCGGTATTGAGCCGGCAGGTAGCAACGCGGGGTCTGGTTGAATGCTTTGAAGGTAATGGGCGATCGCTAACGATTCGGATAGATACACCCCGTCAGCTTCGATAGCGGGCATTTTGCCCATCGGAGACTTGGCCAGGAAACCTTCCTCTTGGCTGGGTGGCGTTTTCACTTCTTCAAATTCTAATCCTTTCTCAATGAGTAGTGCTTTGGTTAAGCTGTAGTAGTTGCTCATGCGAAGGCCATATAGTTTGATCAT
>DUAT01000173.1 GCA_012960755.1 Gammaproteobacteria bacterium | reverse complement strand
TTCCTCTCAATCGACGTGCAAAAGCAGCCAATTACCGTGCGGGATTTTTACGGGGGTCAGTTATGCTCTGTTGTGCTCGGCAGTCACAGGTAAAGCAGCGAGATGGACTTTGCTTTTCCGGGATCAGCATCAAAATAGGTTTTACAAAATACTTGCGACCCAGCCCATCGCAAGAAGGGAACAAGCTGACGTTAGCTCAGGTAAAATGACGCCTTCCTTCCCCTCACGCGAGCAGGCGAAAACACACACCTATGAGTAAACTTTTTGGATGGGCAGCCACGAAATGACAACACTAACCCTGGTGATATCCTGCAAGGACACAACGGGCGTTATTGCCGCCGTAGCAAGTTTTGTTGCTGAACGGGGTGGTTCTTTTGTTGAATCAAATCATCACACGGATATTGCAGCAGGCTGGTTCTTCATGCGCAATGTGATTGACATCGGGAACATGACCATCGATGCCGATAAATTCAAACAGGAGTTTGAATTCATTGCTACGCAGTTCGACATGACATGGTACCTCAGGGACAACCGAGTCAAACCAAAGGTCACCATCCTCGCCAGCAAAGCTTCTCACTGCCTCTCCGACCTGTTGTATCGCTGGAAGGCCGGTGAGTTACCGTGTGAAATCCCCTGCGTAATTTCCAACCATGAAAACCTGAGAAGCATGGTTGAGTGGCACGGTATTCCGTTCCATCACGTACCGACACCAAAAGGGGATAAAACTGCCGCTTTCGAGATGACCACCGACATCATCGATCGACACGAATCAGAAAGTATCGTGCTGGCGCGATACATGCAGATACTGCCAGCTGCTATTTGCAACCGGTACGCGGGCCAGGTAATCAACATTCACCACAGTTTCCTACCTTCCTTTATCGGCGCAGACCCCTACCAGAGAGCATTTGATAGAGGCGTCAAACTGATTGGCGCAACCTGCCACTACGTTACAGAAGCTCTTGATGAAGGACCGATCATCGAACAGGACGTGATCCGGGTTGGTCATAACTGTGATCGGTCTGAAATGATTCGCCGCGGTCGCGACGTGGAGCGGGCAGTACTATCTCGCGGGCTGCTTTATCACCTGGAAGACCGCGTCATAGTCCATAACAACAAAACAATCGTCTTCAGCTAATTCGATTAAGACTTCTTGTTTTCTTGCCTGAAATACGCCGGTGTCTGTCCACAGGATCGCTTGAAAGCTGAGTAAAATGCGGAGTTTGAGTTAAATCCCACCTCGAAAGCGACCGTTAGAATGGCCGGTTGTGGATCGGTATTGTCAGTAAGCAAGCGTTTGGCTTCGTCAATGCGATAACTATTTAAATAGTCAAAAAAGCTCATGCCGAACCCTGCATTAATTACCTGTGAAAGATGGTTGATCGGACACCTAACCATCGATGATAATTTTGGCAGGGTCAGGCTGGGATTCAGATAGGCCTGTTCATTCTCCATCAACCCTGTCAGCTCCATCTTATAGCTTTCAAGCTGTTCCTCATTCAGGCCGGACTTTGCATATTTATCAGCCTCTGATCTGTTCTTTAGTTCGACTGGCTGCTGGTAATAATCCGCAATCTGAACCGCCTGATCACCTTCAAGGGTCACGAATTCTGCACCGAACCAGCAGGGCTCACCTAACTCATCAGCTTCAGCATCCACCCTGTATTGAAATGCAATTGTATTTTCACCACTCACCACTTCACCCGCCAGCGAATAGTGATGCTGGTCATGGCTGAAAAAATCAGAAAGGTACTTTACCAGTTCAGGTTTGGGATGATGCAGTTCAGAAGGTACATCATAGTAGATACCATCCTTGGTCAGATGGTCTGCGATACATTGCGCATCACGATGATTCCACGCTTCTATGTAGCTTGCTACAAAATCGCTGGCGCGCACTCAGTTTCCCCATGGTCGTACAGGAGGAAATACTAACCCAGATTGATTACCACTGCCACGTAGACTCAGTAATCCCGTGCAGGCGTTGCCCTGGCGTGTTCCGGCGCCCAGAATGGTTCATCCTTGACGCTGCATCTGGCCACTTTACTGTAGTGTCTCAACTCTTTCTCATAGTTGATCTCAGCCCAGAG
>DUAT01000172.1:1551-2105 GCA_012960755.1 Gammaproteobacteria bacterium | reverse complement strand
GCCGCAATCATCGAACGTCATCTTGGACGCGCGTGGGCCCGTAAGAGCCTGCGCATTCTGGTCATGGACCAGGCGCGTCCTGCCAATGCGGCTCAACCACAACCGGTAAACGAGATTGCTGTCACCAACCAGCGGATAAAAAGGATCCTGTTACTGATGGAGCAAAACATCAGTCAGCCCCTATCCACGGAAGAGCTGAGTCAGCGCCTGAATCTGTCGAAACGTCAACTGGAGCGTTTGTTTGTGATGGAAACAGGTGAGAGTTTACAAAAGCTCTACCGGGACATGCGACTGCGCTATGGCTTGTGGCTGCTGCAAAATTCAGGTCGTTCAATTACAGATATCGCGGGGGAGTGTGGTTTCGCTGATACCGCGCATTTTTCACGGATGTTTCGCAAAACATTCGGCCGTCGACCTTCCGAGGACAGGGCGGCCAGGCACAACACCGACTCGACAGGGTCGTCCTGTACGTAGTGATCGAGTTACTGTTATGGTGTGTGAATGAAATTTCATCGCTCATGGATTGTGTCCTTGTCTGTACTGCTGTGCGCGGC
>DUAT01000172.1:0-1512 GCA_012960755.1 Gammaproteobacteria bacterium | reverse complement strand
GATCAGGCCCTGGCTGCCGCCAAACCCAAAATTGCCCTGATCATGAAATCTCTTGCAAACGAATTTTTTGTCAACATGGCCAGCGAGGCGGAAAAACATCAGGCGGCGAATACCTCAAAATACAGTCTTATCGTCAATGGTATTAAAAACGAGAGTGATCTGGCTCAGCAGGTTAGCCTGGTTGATCAGATGATCAACTCCAATGTTGATGCGATAGTGATTGCACCGGCAGATTCCAAGGCTTTGGTCCCTGCCCTGGCAAGAGCCAGGAACGCAGGGATAGTGGTTGTAAATATTGATAACAGGCTGGACGCAGAAGTTTTGGCAGATTACAGCCTGAAAATCCCTTATGTGGGGCCCAGCAACAGGGAAGGGGCGAAGCTGGTAGCAGATCATGTGCTGACAAACCTGGGTTCTGATACAACGGTTGCGATTCTGGAAGGGATTTCATCAGCTCATAACGCAATTCAGCGTCGAATGGGTTTTGAAGATGCGGTGCGCGAGGCGGGCATGAAAGTTGTAACCTCACAGAGTGCAAGCTGGGATCAGACAAAAGCGGCGCAATTGACAGCGGCCATATTGTCCCAGCACCCTGACCTTGGTGTAATATTGGCAGCAAACGACAACATGGCGCTGGGTGCCGCGTCCGCGGTGAAGCTTGCTGACCTGGAGCGGTCTGTGATCATCGCAGGATTCGATAATATTTCCGCAATTCACCCGCTGATAGAATCAGGTGCTGTCACTGCAACTGTAGATCAGTTTGGTGGCAGGTTTGCTGTATTCGGCATCGAACTGGCGCTGAATGCGCTTGAGGGGAATACGAAACTTGTCGATAGAAAAACTCCGGTTGAACTGATCACCATTGCACAGCTTGATGCTTTGTGAGACTCGAAGTCTCAGGCTTGTGCAAATCGTTTGCCGTTCCGGTTCTTAAGGACGTCAACTTTGAATTGATGCGCGGTTCTGTGCACGGGCTGGTGGGTGAAAATGGCGCTGGAAAATCCACACTGATAAATATCCTGACGGGATTGCTCGTTGCCGATGAAGGGCGCATCTGTATAGAAGGTTCGAGATTCAAACCGTCCTGTGTGAAAGATGCCCTCGACGCGGGCGTGTCGGTTGCAGCCCAGGAGCTGAGCCTGATTGAGAACTTATCCGTTGGTGAGAACATCTTGCTGAAGGCCTTGCCGTCAGCCTGGTTCGGATTGAACGGCAATAAAATAACCACGCAAAGCAGGGATCTGCTTGAACTTGTTGGTCTGGGCCAGCTTGACCCAAACAAGCGGGTTAGCGAACTGAGCCTGGCCGAGAAGCAATTGGTGGAACTGGCAAAGGCACTGTCCAGTGATTCACGAATATTGATACTGGATGAGCCAACTTCCGCGCTGACAGGCCCCCAGGCGGATACCCTGCATCAAATCCTTCGTGAGCGGGCAGAAAAAGGTCTGTCGGTGATTTACATTTCTCATCGGTTGAGTGACGTTCTGCGAGTATGCGACACGGTGTCCGTGC
>DUAT01000171.1:130431-212150 GCA_012960755.1 Gammaproteobacteria bacterium | reverse complement strand
GTCAAACATCAACGATTTTCAACAACCTGCTAGGGATTCGGTTCTAAAATAATCGATGCTTGCTGTTCCGGCCCTAAATAGTAATTGCTGGGATAAAGGAATTCTGGCGGAATCCCGCTCTCGTTGTACCACCTGACAATTTGACCCGTACCACCGGCCCCGGCTTCATGCGCACCATCGTAAATAGCAAGCAGCAGGTTACATCTTTGAATCACGTACGCACCAGCCAGCGCATATTGCTTGTTTCGAGATTCATTTCCGTGGGTGTCATCAACATATGCCAATTCCCGAACATTGCCAAAACGCATTGGCATCTCATAGTAGTATTCCGCTTGCCCTACCATAACCTTGAACTCCTCAACCGAGTCGTTGGACTCAAAATCGGAAACATACAAATCATATGGCAACGGTAGCGGCACTTCCAAAGATGCATTGAGAACCTCCATAGCCAGTTTTGCAACCAGTCGATCTGCTCCTTCTGCGAGCGGAGACAGGATCAGGAAATGATGCTCTGGGTATCTGTCTCTTAACCCCTCCAGCACATCAACGATCTGGATAATGAGTTTTTCGTTATCAACATCAACTTTATGCAATCGGTGGCCAGAGACACCGATAACAAAAATAGGTTGATAGTAGTGGCCCGTATTTTTTGCAAAATGGGTTGGTTCAGCCATGGTTTCACGGATCTGTTTATCTACCTGTGCGGTTGACAACTCGTCCCACTGAACCAGATGCGGGTTGATTTTAGCTTCTTCAAGCCTTTCTTTGCCGTACTGCCAGCCATCATTGATTCTCTCGTTGAGCCAACGATTGTGATCCATCAAAGTGAGAACGGTCGCTTCCCGCTCTGACAGAACAGGAGTCAGCAAACGTTGGCCAGTCATCCGGTATCGAATTGATCTAAGCCGAATTTCAAGATGATCTGCTTTTGTCAGGTTCTGTTTTCTGTCCCATTGTGGTAGTTCGTTCCAATCCTGGGCAGCAAGATGCCTACGAGGATCCTCGTCCGCCTGGGACTCCAGATACCCTGCATGGATGGATCGTGCCAGTTCATCCAGATTATCAGTAAGAATGTTGTCCGCATGAAGCACCTGATCCAACATCCCAAAGGGATACAAACCGTCCGGGATCTCAGGGTCACCTGTATTGGACTCCAACAATTGAGCAAGGCCGCTGGACTGCTGCATCCTGACAAGAATCGGCGCATTACTGAACTTTCTGTCCAACAAAGCAGTACGCAACATCAGTGCAATATTAAGATTTTCCTCGTCATTATCCCTGCAAATAATATGTTGCGTGATTGACGGCAGGCGCTCTCCTACATCCCCGGCAAAAACATGAGGACCAAATGAAGATTGCTCGATGAATTCAAAGTCACAGATTTTGGATATGTATGGGTATTCAGAATGCAGCCTCTCTTCCTTATTCTTCGCATCTTCATCAAATATGGTGAAACGTAGCCTGCTTGAGTTCGCATATTGACAAAGCAGGGCTGCCTGTATCACCAGTTTCAATGCAAGTCGCCTGAACCCATAGATGGCTAGATGTACCTGTTCGTGGCCAGCAACATCTGCAAATATCTCCGGTGGATACTCTTTTAGCAGGCGTCTGGCACTTAAATCATAAACACTGAAAAAGGAGATGTCGGTACTTGGATAGTCAGAGAAAAATTTCGGATAAGTGTCTAGCTGATGCGCAAGACCAATCTCATTCAGATGAATCTGTATCCGCACACGACGTTGCACACCAACTTTATCTCTTACATAGTCGCGAGCTTTGATCGCGAATTCTACATTAACGCCATCATTACCAGTGAACGCTATAAGATTAGATGCCCCTTTGAGGTTAATCAGGGCAAAGATACCATCTTTGAATATATCGCCGACAACAACGCGGACACCAAGCTCTCTGGCACGACCGATGAGGATATTTTCTGGCTCACGCTCAACCACCACAACTTTGCTTTTGTTCTTACAGGTTCGCATGAACTGCCAGCTTTTATTCCCCAGTCCGACCACCACTATATGCTCGGTATAAAATCGAATAAAAAAATTCACGAGGGAGATTCTTATATTGGTAGCAAATACGATGATAAGACCAAACACAGCGGCAAGTGGAGCAAAAAACCTAACGAATTGAATCTGCCACGGCACCTGCTCCAGTTCCATGGTCCATTCTCCTGCGAAGAAAAACAGGAGATAGATTTTGTAAGCAGAATTCAGGAAGTTGGCCGTAAGATTGTCTGGCGAAATGATGTACTGTCCCCACATACCAATGATGGCGAGCAGTACTACAACAATCCATACAGCAGATTTCTGAAACATAATAGTCGTTTATATTCTTTATCAGACCATCAGTTTATCTCGCCTGATGAGTAAGTTAAAGCAAGACAGTGATACCATGTTCATTGTACGAGCCAGCAAAATCGACCGTTCGTTCAGTCACGGTGGTTCCTGGCTTCATGGCCGCGGGTCGCATGGAGAAAATTATGTCAGACAACTGGATTGATGCAGAATCTTGCGGCCCAAAGCATCGATTAACAAATGGTCAAGTAGATCAGTGGCGTACCGCCGGATTTACTTTTGTCAACGGACTATTTCCAGCGAGTTTGATCAATCAACTCACAACTTCAGCAAAAAAAACATTCCCATCACCCGATTCTGACGATGCGGTGAGATACACCAATTTTGGGAGCGGTAGCCAATTAATCTTTCCCTCCCGGGTTGATTCCCTCAACCGGGTCACTCTCCATGAAAAACTCCTCAGCACAGTGGGGGAATTGTTATCTGAACAGGTCGAGAATTTGCGACTAACCCAGTCTGATCTTTGGCCCAAATACAGCCGACAGGAAAAGACCGGCATCCAGGATAATTCGGATCAACGGATTCACGTCGACTACCCCAATCATACCCTGGCTCACCCCACTCCCTGGCACAAACCTGAAGCTGTGGAAATGATTCTATATTTATCAGATGTTGAGGAAACCGGAGGGCCAACCGCAGTCGTCCCGCGCGAGGGAGCAGATGATGTGGCATATCGCTGGCCAATTATTGATTCGCCGGGTATTGGCGATCTTCGATATATCAATGACAAAACAAGTGCTGAAGCCTATTTTGCCTCAGCTCGACCTGAACTCGCTGATTGGCGCCAACATTTATACGCCAGGGAGAAATACGTTAATTTTAAGCCAGGGGATATACTATTGTACCGTCATGATACCTGGCATCGCGGCACCCCCATGAAGCCCGGAGCACTGCGTCTGGTGCAGAACCTCACCTATCGAAGAGCAAGCTGCGAATGGATCAGCACTTTGCATACGGGTTGGGCCTGGAGCGCCTATAGAGATGATAAGTTCCTGGAAAAACTCATCGCTCGCAGCAGTCTACTTCAAAGGGCGGTGTTAGGCTTTCCACAGCCTGATTCAGACTACTGGTGCGAAGAGACAATTGCGGCAATCGAGGCACGCTACGGAATGTTCGGTATGGATATGACCCCCTATCGCGAGGGTCTTGCTAAATCAAGCGTGGCATGAGAAGAATGTGAGCGTTGAGTTGAGAGGGGTGCGCTTCCAGAGCATTGAGCCGGGGGCGCCGAGCCCTTTGCGACCACGGGTGTGCTCAGGAAGCGCACCCCTCTCGACTCGATGCGGATTGGTCAAAACGCAAGCTCCACTCGAAAAAAAACTTTTATTTTACGGGTACACCATGCCCATACACATTAATCGCCCTGTTGAACGGTGCCGTTTCATTTACATCATATTCAGATGGGTGTTTTCTAGCCGTTGATAATAGTTGAACTGACGCCTGATCCAATACGCCACCGATGATTTCCCTGTCTCCAGCATCAAGCTCTCTGTAGGCCACTTGCAGCGATTCGAGGCACCAGACCCGATAACGTGAAACGGACAAGGCCGTGTAAATTTGTCCCTGGATAACACCATTGAATCGTGTTTTACCCTGCCCGTAGGCATCTGCGTTTAAATCCAGGTGTGCCAGGTGTGTCTCGCAGATTTCCTGCAACAGTGGGTTCAAGTCGGCTGGTATGCCTTCTGCAAATTCCTCGGATGTGTTTCCTTCTTTGGCATTCCAAACCCTGGTTATCCAGTCATAAACGCCCGGCGCATCATTACGCATGATCTCAACGGGCGTGGGGTCTTGCCCAAAATGCCTCAGCATGGGACCCATCAAAGCTATATCTGCCAGTGTCGGTGCCCGTCCCAGTACAAACGGCCGTTGAGAAAAAATGGCTTCCAACAACGATAACGATTTTCTGTAAGTCCTTTCAACATGGCCCCAGGTAATGTTTGATACGCCATCGCCAGTCACAAAAGCATTTCGCTGCCGACGCTGTACGATCAGCCGCTTCACCGTTCTCGGTAACCATATATGCCCCATCAGCTCATCCACAATGATGCTCGACAGTAATTCGCGGTCATGACGGTAACTCCATCTAAAATGCATGGCGGGTCGCCACAACCATTCATCCGCATAGTCTTCGATCAGCAGACTGACGAACCTGTGGAGTGGATTCGTCGGGATGACCTGAGGTCCTGGAAACGCCGATTCAAGAAACTTGAAAATAGGTGTTGTATCGGACAGCCAGCGGCCATCGTCCAGTTTCACCACCGGCATTTGCATGGCACCGGTATTTTGGATGATTTCACGAGCATGTAGGACGGACGGGATCCGCTGGTACTCAATACCACGGTACCGCAGGTAAGCTTCCAACTTACCGGTGAAATATGAAATCTTTGAGCCGTAGACTTCCAACATCTGCTGTGTCTGTCTTCCTATTTTCGGCCTGGCCACCAACTGGCAATTGTCGTCGGGTAGAGCGCTTGCGCCTTCTTCATGCCCTCATCCATTTCCTCGGTTAATGGTGGGTCTTCGGTGTGTGGTAGCGGCGACGCACCCTCAACGGGATCGAGATACTCCAGTTTTATACTCAGCAGCACATCTCCAAAATCATGACCTTCATGATGATCCGAGTTTTGATGCCTGAAAAATGACCATTTGTCTTTGAATGCGAGCAGACAGTAGTAGAAGTTTTCCTTCTGGCCTTTGAAATACTCATATCGCAACACTCCGGATTCTTCGGCAAACGTTCGCGCAACCATATCTTGCATAATAGCCTCGAATTTCTCCTCCTTGCCGGGTTTGATTTCTATATGAGCCAGGATAGTAGTCATGTATAACTCCTCTTTAAATTGTCCAGTTCCAAATCCAGCTCCAGTAGAGCCTCGTCAAAATAGTTTTCGCCAATCTTTAAAGCCCGTTTTTCAATTCCATAGCGGGTAAAGCCGAGTGATTTGTACAAGGATGAAGCTTCGACACTTGTACTTACAACAGAGAGTTTGAGACCCACTAATTCCGGCACCTCGCGAGCCATGCGAATGAGGACAGTCATCAGTTGACGCGAAACTCCTTTACCCCTGTAGCCTGGGGTTACGTACATCTGATTTATCTCCGCCTTATGTCGCATCTTGATCCCACCCAGGCGTCTTAAGCTGACTATTCCAGTTAACTGCTGATCGTCAAACGCGCCGAGCATAAAATGATCAATATCGTCGACGATAAAATGCCCTAACTGTTTCAATGAACGTGCCTTGCTCTCCTCATAGTCAGATCCGAATGCCTGTGGAGAGACCCGCAATGCCTCCAGGCGGATGCCTCGATAATCTTCAAGGTCCGCTGAAGTTAATCTTCTTATCAACACTTTCTTATTAACACTTTCTTATTAACACTTTCTTATTAACATAGTGATGCCTTGTCTGTTTACCGGCAAGCCAGTTACCTCGATTGTGACTATAATCTGCCTTTTTACACCACCGTGACAGACTTATGGAAGACCGCTGGTTGAGTTGGGCAAAACGTTTACAGGCAATTTCATCAACTGGCCAGTTTTTTGGTGCCAGCGACTTTGATAAGGAACGATATGATGAAATATTCAAAATTGCCAACGGTATGTTAGCAAGCCTGGGCAACGTACCCATGCAACAGATTGCCGGCCTCGTTCCTGACGCAGGGGAAGGTTATGCCACACCAAGAGTCGATGTGCGCGGTGCCATCTTCAGAAATCAGCGGATTCTTCTGGTACAGGAGAAGCTGGATGGCCTATGGACCTTGCCTGGGGGATATGCGGATGTCGGTGCCAGTCCTGCAGAAAATATCGAAAAAGAAGTCCTGGAGGAAGCCAACATAGCGGTAAAAGCGGTAAAGCTCTTTGGTGTTTTTCATAAATCCCGACATGAGTATCAACAGGACGCGCGCGACTTCTATAAGCTGTTTTTTATCTGTGAACCATTAGATGATTCTGAACCTGAACCTGGTGCAGAAACACAGGCTACAGGCTACTTCGAACTTTCAAAGCTGCCTCCCTTGTCAAAAGGTCGGGTGATAGAAAAACACATTCGTCTGGCATACGATTATCTGGACACTCCGAATCTTGCCACCGTATTTGACTAGGAGGCTGAGGACTCTTTAGGAGTAACTCACACCCATACCTGCCCTGACATCATTATTAACGCCATAGGGTGCAATTGGGTACCGCAGGCCGTTCCTGGAGAGCGCTTCGAGGCCCGCAACAATTTTTGGCAGGTATTTCGGCGGTAAAGCCATCAACAATTCGTCATCCATAACACCACCGTAACGGCGTTCTGCAAAACAGGGAATCGACAGGCTGGGCTCACCTGTTTTTAGCGCTCTGCCCCAGGAATCTGCGCAGGCTGATTCACCGACACAAGTAAAGTCCAGTTTCTTGTATCCCACCCATTGCAACCCGTTGATGAACAAAATCATTTGCGCCGGGGTTGCATAGATCAGGCATATATCGGGTGGGTCAAGTCTTCCCGATGCCAGGGGACTGACCGCCATGGCCTCATGCTGACCGTATTCGGGAACATCCATCGCCGCCTGATGGGCCGCGGCATCTTCAGCCGACCCATACCAGACACCGTTCATTCGATCACCTGATAGCCAGTTCTCACTTCTCGGATGTAGCCCGATGACAGTTCCGCATTGAGCACCCACCAGATCATCCATGGTTATACCCACAGTCCAACCATTGCGACAGGCCTGGCCAATGATCTGGTCAGTGGTATGAATGTCCTTGGGTCTTCGAATTCTGGGAATGGTTTCCATCTCCTGGCGAGTCTTGAACATTTTCAGACCAATAGGCGTCGCTCTTAATCGAAGTAGTTTGTTGAGATCGGCAACAATAGCGGGAAAATCGAACGTGGTTTCATCAGTGGCAATAACAGACATGGCAACCCCATTAGGTAATTTCAGGACAAAAAAAAGCGGTGATCAACACCGCCTTCAATACTACTGCTATTTAGGGGATAAAAGCAGTCAAACCTGTGAAAACTCCAATTGGTCCTGCATCTTTTTAAAGGACGCTTTCTCGATCTGGCGAATCCGTTCCATCGATACGCCCCATTTTTCGCTGAGTTCCTTCAGACCGGCTTTCTGATTAGACAACCAGCGACTCTCAACGATATCGCGTGAGCGATGATCCAACATGCGCAACGCCCTGCTGATTCCGGCGGTTCGAATATCTGCAATTTCTGCATCGGCAGCGACACAACCCGGATCTTCTTCAATACCGTGGGTTAAATAGGTTGCTGGTCCGGCCATCGGCTCCCCGTCCATGTCATCGGCCGAATTATCATAGCTCTCATCAAAGTTACCCAGACGAGACTCCATTTCACGCACTTCTTCGGGTTTAACCTTCAAATCATTGGCTACCTGCTCGACCTCTTCGGCGTTAAACCATCCGAG
Organism: Gammaproteobacteria bacterium; assembly: GCA_012960755.1. The sequence goes on along the minus strand of DUAT01000171.1, from coordinate 204,372 downwards.
CCGGGCTTTGGCTTTTCGTAAATTGAAGAACAGTTTGCGTTGCGCCTTGGTAGTGGCAACCTTCACAATCTTCCAGTTCTTCAGTATGTATTCGTGAATCTCCGCTTTAATCCAGTGTACTGCAAACGTAACCAGTCGAACCTCATGATCAAGGCTGAACTTCTTAACTGATTTCATCAGTCCGACATTGCCCTGTTGCACAATATCCTCAAGGGGCAGCCCATATCCGGCGTAACTGCGTGCGATGTACGCCACATATCTTAAATGGGAGAGGACAATTACCCTGGCAGCATCCAGATCATTGAATTCCTGGAATTTCTTAAACAAGTCCACCTCTTCGTCACGGCTTAACACGGGAATTTGCTGTACGGAATCCAGATATCCGGTCAAGCTGGCTGTGCTTAACACGGGCATTAGGGTTGGCATACTGATGGTCGTCGCGGTCATCTATTTAAACTCCTGAACTTCCCTGGATCTGTTATTTCATACACCTGTTTGGGCAACAAAATCCTACTTAAGTTCCATATTTGTGGGCAATCGGAGCCTTTTCAAGGCGTAACTGAGTATTTTTTTACACTCTGCAAGTTATTGATATACTTATAGTAATTTGTTGACAGACAACCGGCACCGGAATATTTGACAACCCGTGTTGACACAATGCTAGTGTAGTGCCCTGTATAGATGGCATTCATGCAAATTGCAGAGAAAATCATGGAACCGCTGACACGAGCACAAATACAGGATCTGTTCCGCAGCGAAAGACAGAAACCCCTTATCCCCGGTCTTAGCAATGTTGACTGGGGTGTCCTCGACTACTTTGGTTGGGTACATCCTGACGGCCAGAGGGGTTACGTTGTCATGCCACTTGCCAGTAGTGACGAGTTTAGAGGCATTTTGTTACGTCGCGCTGCATCAGAGTCAAGTAAACCGCGATTAGAGATGTGCAGCTGGTGTAATCATGTTCACAAGGCCAACGGCACGGCGATGTTCAGTGTCGTGGTAAAAGGATCAGACGAGCGCAGGACCATCGGTAATCTGATATGCCGCAACCTGGATTGCAGCCTGCGAATTCGTAATCTGGCCTCGGACCCTCCCAGCTACATGACCGAGTCGATCCACCTGGATCACAAGATACAAAGATTACAAAATTCGATCTATCGCTGGTTGTACCGATCAAATGCCTTGTATCAGGTTTAGCTTGCCTGGATGCTACAATCTGCCGATATCCATCGGAGAGATCTGAAATATGCCAGCGTTACAATCCAACGCGCTCAAGTTTAACCCGAACGATGCAGCACTGACTGAAGTGGCCACTTACCGTCGACGTATACACGCAAACCTGGATCGTGTCTGGGAAAACGTGCTCGACTGGGAGCATCTCCCCTGGCTACACAATTCCAGCTTTGATTATGTGGGGATCGATGAATGTGGCAGCTGGGGTTGGAGAACATGGTCCTCAGCCGACAAATCCGGCCATATTGAACTCTGCGTCGATAAGCCAAACTCCCAGTATGTTGCCCGCTCCTATAAGCAAGGGCAGCAAATTTCTGAAATCTGGACACGATTGATACCCGAAGATGACGAAACAGATATTGAAGTTTCATTCTCGGTACCTGACCTTGCTCCCGAATCAAAGGGTAAACTGGGGCAAATCTACCTGAAGCTCTATACCCAACTCTGGGACGAGGACGAATCAATGATGCAGGAGAGACAACATCAGTTAACGCACCGTGAAGCTGGCCCGAACCAGGTTGAACTCGGCTCACTACTGGCGCTGCGTGACCGACTGCCTCTAACGGTAAAACTGGGGCATAGAGACTGGTTGATCCGGGAACAGCAGCAGAAGATGGTTGTTCATGCCGCAGTATGCCCTCATTCATTGGGTCCCCTGACTGCAGATCTTGACAACGACAGGGTGACTTGTCCATGGCATGGTTACACATTTGATGTTATCTCGGGGGATTGTGTCCATCCCTACCATGCGCAATGTCGCCTGCCGTCACCTCCGAGTTTACATACAGATCCCGACAGCCAGACCATCATTCTCAAAATGTAGATCATGCCTGAACTACCTGATCTGACAATCTACCTGGATGCACTGGATCAACGATTGATTGGTCAAACCATGACCGGGGTTAGAATCACGAACCCTTTTATTCTCCGAACAGTCGAGCCCCATGTCGATAATTTCAGGGGCAAGCGAATGCTCGCAAGCAGGCGGATCGGAAAACGCATGGTACTGGAATTTGAGGAGAAGCTGTTCATCGTTGTACATCTTATGATCGCCGGAAGGTTACGCTGGTACAAAGCCGGAGCAAAGGTGCCTGGAAAATTCGGTTTGATGGCATTTGATTTCGACGTCGGTACGCTAATCCTGACAGAAGCGGGTCAAAAACACCGTGCATCGGTGCATTTTGTCAACGGAGAGGAGGATCTCAACTCCTTTAATGCCGGAGGCATTGAAGTCATGCTATCTTCATTCGAAGAATTCAGAGCAGCGTTGAGCAAGGAAAACCACACCTTGAAGCGCTCCATGACGGATCAACGTTTTCTCGCCGGGATTGGTAATGCCTATTCTGACGAAATATTACATCGCGCCAGGATCAGTCCAATGCGACAGGTAAAGTACCTATCTGATGAACAGTGGCAATCCCTGTTCGATGCCACACAATCTGTGGTTACTGACTGGACCGAAATCTTGCGCAAAAAATGTAGTGGTCACTTTCCGATGAAGGTCACCGCCTTTCACGATGAAATGGCAGTCCATGGAAAATACAAACAGCCCTGCCCGGATTGTGGCAAGCTGGTTCAACGCATCCGTTACGCGACTAACGAATGCAATTATTGCGCTGTATGCCAGAATCAGGGTAACTTGCTTGCAGACAGAGGACTCTCTCGCTTGCTGAAAAAAGATTGGCCAAAGACACTGGAAGATTTAGATCAACTTCCCCTCAAAAATAAACCATAGGTAGATCGTGCCACTGAACGCCGACCTGAAAGACATCGGATTGCTATTAGAATCCAAGATTCCAATTCTCGTGATTGAATCGTACGAAGAGCCCCGGGTGCTGGAAATGATCACGCGGTTGGCAGTGAGTCGCGCGACACCTTTATACACCTGGTCCGTAACCGAAGGACTGTGCCTGTTGGGGTTTGGATCGGATATCAGAACCAAGAGCAGGTTGAACGAACCCAAGGAACTTCTGGAACACATCAAGGCTGACTCAACTCCCAGTATCTACGCGTTATGTGATTTTCATCCTTATCTTAAGGAAGAACCCGTTAACGTACGCTTGTTACGGGAAATTGCCATGAGATACCATCATCTGGGACATACGCTGATTCTTCTCAGTCACGAATTTTCCCTCCCTAATGAAGTCAAGCGCTATTCCGTGAAGTTCGAACTCTCCATGCCAACGGAGCAGCAACTGGAGACTCTTGTCAGGGAAGAGGCCAGCAAATGGTCACAAGCCCAGGGAGGAAGGCCAGTACGAAGTGATACGGCGACGTTTAAGAAACTGGTGCAGAATTTAAGAGGCGTCCCACTACATGAAGCCCGGCAGCTCGTCCGGGGTGTCATTTATGACAATGGTGCAATACTGGAGAGCGATATACCCGCCGTTAATGAGGCAAAGTTTGCCCTGATGGATATGGAGGGCGTGCTAAGTTTCGAATATGACACAGCTCAATTTACAGAAGTCGGTGGTCTGCACCAGCTGAAAAAATGGCTCGTTGATCGTAGAGATGTCGTATTAAAATCAAACTCAAACTCCAACCTGGATCCACCCAAAGGCATTATGTTGCTAGGTATCCAAGGCAGTGGAAAGAGCCTGGCAGCAAAGGCGGTGGCAGGCATGTGGGGTTTACCTTTGCTCAGGCTTGATTTCGGATCTCTCTACAACAAGTTCTATGGAGAGACTGAGCGAAACCTGAGACAGTGCTTAAACCTCGCAGACATGATGTCACCTTGCGTACTCTGGCTGGACGAAATCGAAAAGGGCATTTCCACAAGCCAGGGCGACCAGGGTATTTCCCAGCGGCTGTTGGGTACATTGTTAACCTGGATGGCTGAAAGAACGAGTATGGTGTTCATTGTCGCAACATCTAACGATATCTCCCAATTGCCACCGGAGCTCGTGCGTAAAGGCCGGCTTGATGAGATCTTTTTCGTCGATCTTCCCGATACCAAAACTCGGCAAGACATATTCAGCATTCACCTGAAACGGCGAAAAGAAAACCCGGCAAATTTCAACCTGGCTTCACTGTCAGATCACAGCGATGGTTATTCCGGCTCGGAGATAGAACAGGCAGTTGTCAGCGCTCTGTATTCAGTAGCGGCTAATGATCGACCCTTAAGTGATGTTGAGTTGCTCAACGCAATTACAGAAACAAACCCTCTATCCACAGTGATGTACGAGAAAATTGAATCCCTGAGAACCTGGGCGCAAGATCGCTGCGTATTTGCTGGATAGAAGCTTATGACAGAATTCAGCAACTCATCAAACATCCCAGCGAACATGGAGATCTCAAACATCGACTGGGAAAAATGGGAGGCGCAGGAAGTCGCAACCCTGATGTTCGTCCAGCGAGAAAGCTCAGTCCTTTTAATCCGTAAAAAGAGAGGCCTGGGTGCAGGTAATATCAATGGTCCTGGCGGTCGAATCGAGCCCGGTGAAACTCCCAGGCAATGCGCTATTCGAGAAACCGAAGAAGAATTGTGCATTACCCCCCTGAACGTCAGCGCTGCCGGTGAACTGTTTTTTCACGCCGAGGATATGCCGAGAATTCACGCCTATGTTTTCACCGCAACTGACCATAAAGGGACGCCGACCGAGACCGATGAGGCTATTCCCATATGGACAGAAGTCGACGAAATTCCTTTCGATGAGATGTGGCAGGATGACCAGTATTGGCTACCTCAGGTACTTGATGGTGCCTATGTAATAGGATGGTTCAGTTTTGTTGATGAAAAATTATTGGATTGCAAGATCGAATTCACAGTTTCAGAACCCCGTTAATCCGGGAACAGGTCGCTGATGTTTTCCTTATGGTGTGATACCAATACCTTGAAATTTCTTTGAGCTGCCAGGCCCTTGAGCCAGACCCTTGCTTTCTCCAGCTGGGAAAGGTTTTCAGGCACAATCAGATAGCTGTAAAAAGCAGGCTTCGAGATATTCTCTTCGATTGCCTGATAGTGATTGACCAGGTCTCCTGCCAAAATGTAAGTCATCGTTCCGGCATTGTTTCGCACATGGACAACAAACACCTGGCTCCCGGGAGTATGTCCACCTGTATTGACGAGAAAAACCCCCGGAAAGCTGCCAATAGGCTTCAGGGTCGCCGTTTCATCTCGAATCAACAATCGTTGCGCGCATTCCATCACTTCGAGCTGAAGGTTTCCAGCCTCAGTCAAATAGTTAGTTGTGGTATATTGTTGAACACTTTGTATGATGATCAGACTTTTAGCTGACTTGCATAAATCCTGGGCACCATCCACATGATCACTATGCAAATGGGTAAAGCCAATACCACTTGTCTTCTCCGCCTCGACCAGATCCCCGAGACCGGCATGAAACTGCATTGGTCCCGCTCCAAGCAGTTCCGATGACTCACCAAACGGACCCGCCGTGAGCGCAGATAAACCGGCATCAATCACGAACTGCCTGCCATTTGCCCAGGTAACCACGAATATCGGAAAGGACATATCGAAGGACTCGTCACTGTTTACCCCCTTGAGCACAGAACTCAATGGGACATTCTGGGTCGCCGTATTATAAGCAGTCAACGATACCGGCAGATCTTCACTAGCGATTGATTCACCTATGATTTCAGCAGAAGGTAATTCCGGATTGATGGCATCGATCTGACCATGGGCCTGATAAAGTTTCGAACCGGCATAAATCATGCCTAACAGGACAACGGTCAGTATCGCCAGAACTATGCGCAGTGCAATGAGACTACTCCCGTTAACTATAGAAATACTTCAGCCAGGAAGTTCTCAACAGACAGGCTCGCCCGCTTGTTCGCATCGGGATTAAACAGCGTTCCAAAATCAGGATTATTGGCAGCCGGATTGGTGAAAGCATGCATCGTGCCGCCATAGGCATGTACCTGCCAATCCGCACCTGCACTGGACATTTCTTTTTGAAAATCCAACACCTGGTCCGGCGGCACCATAGGATCATCCTGGCCATGCAAACATAAAACCTTCGCAGTGATCTTTTCAGTCGGTATATCCCCCGGTGTGAATATGCCATGAATGCTGACAACCCCCAGGACATCGCTCCCGGCGCGTGCCAGTTCAATAACACACATGCCTCCAAAACAGTAACCCATCGCTGCTACTTTATTGCTGTCGACAACTTCAAGACTTCTCGTCGCCGTTAGCGCAGCGTCAATTCGACCCCGAAGTAGTGTCCTGTCCGTGGCAAAAGGACCCATCAGTGAACTGTTCAGATCCACATCATCATCTTTGCCGAAAACACCTTTACCATACATATCAATCGCGACACCGACATAACCCATGGCAGCGACCGCGTCAGCCTTACCCGTGGCGAAATCCCGACGGCCGGTCCAGTCATGGGACACCAGTACGGCAGGTCTTGGGCCGGAAACATTGTCGTCATAAGCAACGTAGGCTTCCAATACTGTATCACCGTCACGGTATTCCAGGGTTTCACTATACATATTCGTTCTCCACTACAGTGTTAAGCGGGTTGGATGTGATCTAATCCGGTTAGAAGGTATCAAATTCTCATCAACTTCACCAAACTAATCTCCTGTGGGTGCAAGCGCCTTGAGCGCAAGGTCAGTGGTGAAGAAAATCTCTCCTTTCATCCGTTTGTAAAAATCGGTTTCTTTCAGCTTATCCATCACCGGTCCCTTTACCTCCGCAAGATGCAGGGTAACGCCGACTTCCTCCAGGTTATCCGACAACAGTTCAAGCATCTCCAGACCGCTGGTATCGATAAAATTCGTCGCAGTACAAATCAACAGAATGTGTTCCAGTTCCGGCGACTCTGCCACCTTGTTGAGAAGAAAAGTCTCTATATATTGCGTATTCACAAAATAGAGGCTCTCGTCGATGCGAACGGATAGAACATGGGGAAAGGTTTCAACATCATGACGCAAAATGTTACGGAAGTGCTCAGTACCCTGCCAACGTCCTACCACTGCGATATGAGGCTGGCTGCTGTTGCGAATCAAAAGAACAAAGGAAATGGCAATGCCGATTAGAATACCCGATTCGACACCCAAACCCAGTACGGCAAAAAAAGTAAAGCTGAATGTGACCGCATCAGTGCGATTGAAGGAGAACGTTCTTCTGATCCCATGTAAGTCAATCAGCTGCATTGCAGACATGATGATGATTGCCGAGAGCACACTCTTGGGCAGGTATACAAAAAAAGGTGTCAGCCAGACAAGGGTGACCAGCACCAGTGCGGCGGTGATCAAAGACGCAATTTGTGTCACTGCACCGGAACTGTAGTTGACAACCGTTCGGGCAAAACTTCCGGCAACCGGAAAACCTCCCACCAGCGATGCACCAACGTTGGCAAAACCAAGACCGACGAGTTCCTGGTTGGGTTGAATTTTCTCCCTGCGTTTACTCGCCACCGCCGCTCCGATGGAAGTGCTCTCCATAAAGACGACCATGGCGATCAGCAGTGCAGATGGCGCAAGATTCTGAATTTCACCCAGAGACAGGCCGTTGAACCGGAGTTGCGGTAGCGACTTCGGAATATCACCAACGATCGAAACCCCATAGTCAATATGCAGCGAACCGAAATACACCACAGCTACAGAAAGGATAACCGCATACATGGGCGCTGATTTGGTTAATGCACTGACCATAAGTTCAGAATACCCCCGATCCTGTAACCATTTTTCCAGGGTATTGCGACAAAACCAGAGTAAGACCACCGTCGCCAGACCTATGGAAAGACTCACTACGTTCAAACTTCCGAAGTCTGTGAGTACATGGGAAACGACAGAAACAACGTCAGTACCCGGAGGTTTAACCAAGCCGAGGATCGCGGGAAGTTGATTTGTCATAATCAGGATGGCGGCGGCAGTAATAAAGCCACTGACAACCGCATGACTCAGGAAGCTGATGACTGCTCCAAAATTGACAATACGCAGCAGTAACAAGATGAGACCTGTCACCAACCCAAGTTTCATCGCGGTTTCAACATAGACCTCGGTGCCGGGAGACGCGTACCGGGAAGTCGCCTCCAGCGTCATCATCGCCACAATGGCAGTCGGTCCCACAGCTAGTGTTCTGCTACTGCCGAACAATGCATAACACACAAGTGCGAGAATCGCCGCGTAAAGTCCTGTCTCCGCGGGCATACCCGCCAGGAACGCATAAGCAATAACCTGAGGGATGGTGATAAAGAGAACCACCAGCCCGCCAATCGTGTCAGCTGTTAACTCCGAGCGACCATAGCCTGACATCCAATCAATAATCGGAAATATTCGACGTAAAAATAGCATATGGAAATTATCTATTAAACGAGTCCATTTGGACAGGTCGTCTTCAAAGGAATCACATTGAACAAGACACTACCATAAGTACTTGTGAGCATCACCGCCATAGCGCACAGGGTTTCGCAGTTTTTTACCACGATTCGTCCGGGTTGGTAAGGAATGAATGAATTTTCAGATCAATGTTGACAACGTTAACATTGACAGTAATATGTGTTCATCGCTTACATTATAACCAGTTTTACCTAAATCGATAGCCAATTCACCCATTCTGATTTAGCGAACACTTCCGTTCGTTAAGCGGGATTAAAGCAACTAAAACAGAAACGAGCCATCTGTTTAAAGGAGAAAGCAATGAAGTACTTGAAATTGACAGCGCTAGTATCACTCTGTGCTGCAGCATTTATGGCAAACCCTGCCAACGCCAGTAGTAACGTCTCTGGTAAGGCCGTGACCGCCTGTAAAGCACACGTCTCTGAATTGTATTCGGGGGATGTAAGTCGGAAAGTGAAAAAAATACGCACCCGCAGCGGCGAAGTAAAAGTAAATTTACATGTAACCGCAGACGGTGAGAAGTTCAACGCCGTATGTCTGGTCGACAGAGGTGGGGAGTTGACCTATACGACGGATCGGGAGATTACCGAGGCTATTGTTTCCAAAGATTCCTAACGCTTTGCAATAGCACTTCAAACGAACAGCATTGTTACCCTTTGCTGTTCGTTTTTTTTTGTTTACGTAACAGTTCCTGCTATGCAGCAACTGCCTCCACTTCCTTGACGGAATCTCTTTCGGCAATCATATCAAACCAAACTTTCGAGCCTGGTACCAGATCAAGTAAATCCAGTTCTGCTGCACCTACTGAAATAATATTAGCAAGTTTGTAACTGAAGTATCCCACCAGATCAGCCACGGTAAATTCGCTACCGGCAATATAGGGCTCAAACTTAACCAGGCGAGCAACCGCCGCAGAGCCTCTGGGCAGCTCTTTTTTAATCTGTTTGACTACCTCTTCCTTTACCGGCCGACCGAATGCAAACATAATTGCCTTGCGAGCAACCAATTCGATATCGAGTTCAATGTGCAGCAGCAATTCCCGCACTTTTGCTCGTTCGAATGGATCCGATGGCAACAGCGGCTTATCAGGGAACGTTTCTTCAAGATATTCTATGATGGCCGAAGTCTCTGAAATAAAGCCCGCTTCAGTTTCAAGACAAGGCACCTTCCCCATGGGACTTATTGAGAGATAGTCTTCTTCCTGTGATGGCATCGCATTGATGTCCTCAAACTCGATGCCCTTCTCAATCAGTACGGCCTTGATGAGCCCAGAATAATTACTGCGTGACATACCGTGTAACTTGATCATGCGCTTTCCGTTGTATTGTTGAACTAACTGATCCTAAGCGATGCCTTAACAATGAAGCAGATCGCGGCCTTCACCCCTGTACGTCAGCCTCGGTCAGCGGTCTTGTCCAGGCCGCAAATTCCAGTTGAATCCCATCCGGGTCCTTAAAATATAACGACCTGACAAATGTGGATTCATTGATCTCCGGGCTGGCACCTGATGGAGTATCATCATGGTTAACGATTTCTGTGACTTCAACACCTTTGCCGACCAGTAATTCCCGATATTCATCAATATCTTTGGGGGAGACATCGAAAGCAACATGATTCATGGTTCCTGGTGTCGCAGTAATTTTTCGCAACGTTTTCTGGTCTACCTTTTCAGGCCCCTCTGGAAACCAGAAAAACGCAACAGCATCGCCACCACCAGCGTCAAAGAAGAAGTGTTTACCGCGGTTTTCTGCCAAATTGATGGTCTTGGTGAGTTTCATCCCAAGCACCTCGGTGTAAAACTTCACAGTGACATCCATATCCTCGCAAACAAGGGCTAAATGATTGATACCGCCATACTTAAAAGTCATACAGTTTCTCCTGGTTGTTCTCACGGTGAGTCGTTAGTGATTTAGCTACTAGTCTGGCAAACCCAACACTCTCTTGGAAATAATATTTAACTGGACCTCGTTGGTTCCGCCATAAATGGTATGCGCCCGGGCACTCAGGAAGTTCCGAGTCGATTCGAGTTCAGTGCTGCTGAAACTATCTCCTTCCCAGCCAAAACCCTGTGTCCCTTTCAATTTACAAACAAATTCTGCACTATCTCTGCCCATGGTCGCGCCGTACAGTTTGAATATCGACGTTGCCTCACCCATGGTTTTACCCGATTCGTTTTCCTGCCTTGCCCGTTGTTGAGTGAGCTGAAAGCTCCGCCGGTTCATGGCAAATCGAATAACCTGTTCTCTTGATTCCATCTCGGCTATCTTGCCGCTGGCATCGACGCCGATGTACTCTTTCGCAATCTCAACGAGATTGGGCTGGGGCATCACTCTTCTGGCTCCGGTATCCCCGAGACCACCCTGACCTGATCGCTCGTGTTGCAAAAGTCTCTTCGCCACTGTCCAACCCCGGTTGAGTTGGCCGATAAGATCATTCTTGTGAGCAACAGCGTTGTCAAAAAAAGTTTCACAAAAAGGAGAAGAACCCGAGATCAGTCGAATCGGTTTGGTCTTGATTCCGTCCTGATTCATGTCCATCAAAACAAAGCTGATGCCTTCATGTTTCGGAACATCAAAATCTGTTCGTACCAGGCAAAAAATCCAGTCGGCAAACTGCGCTCCGGAGGTCCATATTTTTTGCCCATTCACCTCGAAGAAATCACCCTTGTCCTCAGCTTTCGTTCGCAAGCTGGCTAAATCCGATCCGGCACCAGGTTCGGAGTAGCCCTGACACCAGGAGACATCGCCAGATGCAATCTTTGGAATGTGACGCAGCTTCTGCTCTTCCGTGCCATATTCGAGCAAAGTCGGGCCAATCATGGAAACACCCATCCCCCCCAGGGGAAGACGAGCTTTTATTACTCGCAGTTCTTCATATAGCACGCGGATCTCATCCGTCGTAAGTCCACCGCCGCCATATTCACTGGGCCAGCCAGGTATCGTCCAGCCTTTAGCGCCTAGTTTATGACGCCATTCCAGCAACGCAGGATCACTCATGGGTCGTTTGCTGCCCAGGGTTATCGGCTCGCCCTTGCCACGTACAGATTCAGGACAGTTTTCAGCCAGCCATTCCTTAACGTCGTGACGAAAATCTTCAAGAGCCATGCGGTTCCCAGTTCCAACGTGTCGCAAAAGCCCAAGGATACCCCAAAAAGTGAACAATTTTCGCCCGGGCAGTGGAATAAATCCGGGGCAAAAAAAAGCCCCTTGATTAAAGGGGCTTGTAAGGTAGCTTAGTTCTGACTCGCATATGTTGGGGGATACTTTGATTCGACTAGGGCAAATCAAAAAACTTATCTGAACGTGTTAGCTACAAGAGATTTATACCAAAGTGGCTCCCTTGTTTGAGCGGCGATTCCTTCAACGGTCAAATCTATGGATCAAACGGCGGTATATCCTCCATCAATCACCAACTCACTCCCTGTCATAAAGGACGAGTCCTCTGACGCCAGGAACAACACACCTTTTGCAATATCTTCTGCGATGCCAAGGCGACCGATGGGATGCTTCTCAATTAACATTTCGCGCAAACCATCCTCTGTGAGATTGCCATCATCCACATACTGGAGCACCTGGCGGATCATGGGTGTCCAGATATACCCCGGATGAACAGAATTGACCCTCACGTTGTAACCCATGGTGCCACAGTGTACCGCCACGGACTTGGTCAGGAGGCGGACACCCCCTTTTGAAGCATTGTAAGCAGCTCCAGCACCACCAACCATGCCCATCACCGATGAAATATTTATAATCGATCCACCTCCAGATTCTTTCATGACCATCACGGCTTTCTGGGTACCGACAAAAACAGCATCGAGATTAATAGTCATCACTTTTCGGAAACTATCCAGGGTCGCGTCTTCAAAAGGCGGTAACCCTGCGCCGCTAACCCCGGCGTTGTTGACGAGGATATCCAATTGATTGAATTCAGCCAGTGTCGCCCGGATTATCTCGTCCCAATCGTCTTCGCTTGTAACATCGTGGTAAAACGCCAACGCCTTCTGACCTGCATCGATGATCGTCTGGGCCGTGGATTTCGCTGACGCAGTGTTGATATCGGTCACCACAACCGCTGCGCCAGCAGCGGCAAGCGCTATCGACGTCGCCTGGCCTATACCGCTTCCGCCTCCTGTGACTATTGCGACCCTGTCATCTACTCGATTCAATCTTTTCCTCCAGTTAATTTAACAACAGCAACATACACCAGTTTCCGGTGATTTGACCCGAATTGTTTCCAACGAGTTGCTCCTGGGCAGGAATGGGGCGAGATGACAACGAACCACAGCCAACAAATTTACCCTGCCGAAACGGCTATATTCACCCGGTTTCCCTTTTTCATTTCAAACAGATTGACGGCAAGAAACATCAGGGCACCCAACATTTCCATGCCCTCTTCCACCGCGGTAGCGAACCCATAGGCCATTTCGTCTTCGTCCATATCTTCACTCAACAGCTCAACACCAATGGCACCGGAAATGTACAAAGTGCCTGCCAGAACAAACAGGCCCGCAAGGCGCCTTTCCAACGACAACAGAAAAGGAACAAATATGAGACCCACCACGGAAACCAGTACAGCCCCTGGTATAGCCCAGTTAATGTCTGTCGCTGTGTTAAATGACTCATGCAGACCCGCGACCTCATCCAATGAGAGAATTAAAAAGCCGAGTGCGAGCAACTTCCAGTGAACGACGTATTGACCCTGCTTGGCTTTAGCGATCAGAAATAGAAAAAACGCATTGTTAAGCAACAGGAAACCTGAGAACCAGGTGGGTATGTTATTTTCCTCATCAAGGTCAAATAGCTGCTGGATCAACCACGGCACTTCTTCAAACACATGATTATAATAATTGAAAGAGCAATGCACGGTAATCAACCCGATCACTATCGCCAACAACACCAGACAATATTTGCGTACGGGAACGGATAACAGGAAGTCATTGTCAGGCACGTTGTCAGGCATGAAGGTATTTATACCTCAATAAGTAAAAAGATACTAACGACGAACAGAAAATGAGAGATAACAGATACGGCTTCGCGTTACACTGCGCTCACCAGGATGGAGAGAGGACCATGATCAGACGAAGAACACTAATAAAAGCCGGGCTAACACTACCACTGGCCCCGGCCTTACTTGGTGCCTGCGGTCGACCCGATCCCAACGAGACCACCAGTTTCTATGAGAGAGGTATCTACTTGTCCGAAAATTTCGGCCCGGTGGATATTGAATCTACAGTAACCAACATGCAGGTAACAGGGACAATTCCTGGAGAGTTAACGGGAAGATTTCTACGCAACGGACCAAATCCGATCGATGATCCGGATCCGGACTCCCACCACTGGTTTACCGGTGAAGGCATGGTACATGGTCTACGTCTCGAGGACGGTCGTGCAGACTGGTATCGTAATCGTTGGGTCCGCAGTAAATCCGTGATCGAATCCCTGGGCGAAAACGCGAATGGTCGTAACCTTGGCGACAGTCCCAACACACATGTGATAGGACACGCCGGAAAAACCTGGGCGATTGTGGAAGCTGGTGCGCCACCGGTTGAGCTTACTTATGAACTGGACACGGTGGGCCATAACCCGGGATGGGGGTCTTATACCGCACATCCAAAAATAGATCCCGACACCGGCGAGCTGCACGCAATCTGCTACGATTTCTTGGACAACGAGTATCACGTCAATTATGTGGTGATGGACCTGGACGCGAACGTCTCAAAAATTGTCAAGCTACCCCTGCCCGGTATGTCCATGATTCACGATATGAGTCTTACCAAGAACTACGTCGTTATCTACGATCTGCCTGTCACATTCAGTTTCATGGCCTTGGCAACCGGAGCACAATTTCCTTTTCGTTGGAACAATGACTATGAAGCCAGAGTTGGACTGCTGCCCCGTAACGGCGAAGCTAAAGACATCATCTGGAGCAGTGTCTCGCAAAACTACTCCTTTCACCCGATGAACGCCTACGAGGATACCGACGGTAACGTCGTAATTGATATTTGCCGTTACGACCGTATGTTTGTCGATGACACCAACGGACCATTCGGCGATAGTGTTGCGAAACTCGACCGCTGGACCGTTAATCCTAAATTAAGGACTGTAAGCGAAGAACGTATCGACGAACGCGGGCAGGAGTTCCCCCGTTGCCACCCGGATCTGAACAGTCGTGAGTACCGTTACGGATATTCACTGGCCGTCAAAGACAAATCTTTTCCATCGATTTACAAACACGATATGAAAACCGGTGAATCCTCCAGTTTCGAATTCGGGCCGGGGCGTCATGGAGCGGAACCAATCTTTATCCCGAAACAATCGGCTCAGTCCGAAGACGACGGTTACCTGATGACCTACGTTTTCGATGAGCAAAAAAATGCCAGTGAATTGATTATAGTCGATGCACTAGATCTAAACCGGCCAGCACTCGCACAGGTTCATCTGCCAGTAAGGGTTCCCTACGGGTTCCACGGCAGCTGGATTCCCGATGACGATGTATCTGCTGAATAACACTTAACTAAAAGAAGAAGGAACCACTATGTCTGATGAAATGGGGCTGTTTGAAGCTAT
The DNA here is from genome assembly GCA_012960755.1 of Gammaproteobacteria bacterium. The sequence goes on along the minus strand of DUAT01000171.1, from coordinate 189,265 downwards.
CAGTAACTGTCGCGCGATGCGTCGCCTGGATACCCGGGAAGTGCCCGAGGAGTTATTACTTAAGCTAATCGAAGCAGCAAATCAGGCTCCCTCAGGATCAAATATGCAGAATGGCAGATGGCTTGTCGTGCGCGACCCGGACGTCAAACAACAGCTCGCTGATCTCAACAGAAAAGGTGTTGAGGCTTATATCGGCCCCCAGGCCAGTCGTCCTGGTAGCCTGCCCCATCAATCTGAAGCAAAGCGCAAGAGAATGCTCGATGCGGTTATCTGGCAGATGGAGCATTTGCATGAGATACCCGCTCTGGTTATTGCCTGCATGGAATTCGGGCAGAAAATCGACAGTGCAACAATGGCAAGAGGCGGCGGGTCTATCTGGCCAGGCGTCCAGAATCTGCTACTCGCTGCCAGGGCATTAGGACTAGGCGCCGCGCCGACTACTTTGGGTCTGATTGATCACGATGCGGTTGCCGAAGTATTAGGACTACCTGAGACCATGGGTGCCTTTTGCTTAATCCCCGTTGGCTACCCCCTGGGCAAGTTCGGCCCTGTGACGCGTAAACCCGTTGCTGAGATTTTGCGTTTTGATAAGTGGACGTAACGATTTTAGAAAGTCAATAAATCGCGATCAGATAAGCAAAGTACCCGGTTAGGAAGACAGCGCCAAACGGTTTTCCTATCCGGGCTTTCATCAGGACAAAAATCCACAAGCCAATAGCGACACCAAACATAACCCAGAGATCAAATTGCATAAACCGGGCTTCAACCGGTATATCCGTCATTAGCGCGGTGATACCGAGGATTGCCAGGATATTGAACAAATTGCTGCCGATGACATTGCCGATGGCAACATCAGAGTGTCTGTGTAACGCGGCGATAACGGTTGTGCTAAGTTCCGGAAGCGAAGTGCCCAGGGCAATCAGGCTCAAACCGATGACTGCTTCCGAAACACCCCAACTATTCGCCAATCCCGCTGCACCTTCAACAACCAGGTCAGCGCCCAGGGGCAATGCGATAATGCCGAGTACAATGAACAGGGTAATTGTATGTTTGTAACTGGGTAAACCCAGTACCCTCTCCAATTCCTCCTCCGCATCATCCAGGCCAGGTATCACGGACGCACCCCGAGTAGTCAGTATCAGAAAACAAATCAATACCGATACCAGCAGCACACCTTCCCAGAAGGTAATCGGTTCGAAAACGCACATCACGATAAACAGCAACGATACTCCCACCATCAAGCCAGTTTGCTTGTCGAGACCTTCCTGATCACAAACTATTGGATGAATAAATACAGGCACACCGAGCACCAGGAGCACATTCGCGATATTGCTACCGACAACATTGCCAATCGCAATCCCGGGAAAACCTGACAGGGCGGAAAAGGTTGAAACCATTAGCTCTGGTGCAGAAGTTCCCATGGCAACAATGGTAAGGCCGACAACAACGGGAGGAATTTTACTTTCGCGCGCGAGCCCTAACGACCCACGCACCAGTAGATCACCACCCATGAGGAGATAAACAAAGCCGCCGAACAACTTCAGGAAATCTAGCGCTTCATGCATTGTTGCCAGGATCTTTTTCGGTGCTGTCTTGGGTAGAGATTTGCGAGGCGATCTGTGTACCCGGATCTTCTGGCGGGCTACCAGCTCGTACGTGATCTAACAGTTCATTCAAGGATTCAGCCAGGTAGGCGATTTCATCATCACCATCAAAACTGGCCCTCAAATTGGTCTCACCAGCGCGAACTCGTCCGACCAAAACTGCCAGCTCATGAATGGGGCGAGCCAGATAAAAGCCCATAAAGGTACCGCCGATGATTGCAAACGCCGACAACGCGATGCCAATGTCGAACATTGCGTCCAGCAGGGCATCAGCCCGTAGACCTTCTTCAGAAGCATCAACTTTAACAATAAGCCCCCAATTAAACTCTGGCAGAAACCGTGTTGCGGCCCAGACCTTTTCACCCCGATAATCATTGAACCCATCCAGGAAAACCCGGGACTCGCCAGAAAGAACTGTTTGCACAACTTCCGATGTTTCGGCCAGCGGGATTATTCTGGACTGCATGGAGCCAATGTGGCGCGGAGAATTCAGCACAATAACGGTATCGTTATCACGCAACGCAACCAGCACAACTTCACCGGTTTCACCCAGACCCGTATAATCATCTGTCACCGTATCGAGATCATCAGTATCGAACACAATTTCCATATGGCCGACAATCTCTGTATCGACGGGGTTACCTGAAATGAGCCTCATGTTGTCGTGGCTATGCTCGCTACGAGTCAGCAACGTGCTGAATACCACACGAACTTCACCCTGCTCATCCATAAAAGAGCCACCGTGTTTTATTTCACCACTTTTTGTTGGCAGCGGTATCTCGCCATAGTCCGGAGCGTCTCCCCATGACATGGTGTTACCGTTAACATCAGTGAGTGTAATCTGCTCAACGTTCTGAACAGCTGCAGCTGCATGATCGACAAGATGTGTGAGTTGACGCAAGGATTCGGTATCACCTGCCTGGTAGGCATTCAGGATTGCCTGTAACTCGCTGCCATTTCTGATCAGCGTTAACTGATCTTTCCAACCTTGTTTAACTTTGACCAGGTCTCGCGCTTTACTCTCGGCGACTGCATCAAGTTGCCGAATGGAGCTTTCTTTTAATAAATCAGAAGAAGTTTGATAGGCGAAGGCACCTAACAAGACCATACTCAAGAGAGACACAAAGACCAACGTTAATGCGAGTTTCGTTCTAATGTCCAAAAGGGGCTACCCAAAAATTCAAGAGACCATCTTGGCATTTTTTAATACATTTTGCATGCGTGAATATCCGGTGTAGTGTCCTGTATAGATAGCACTTTAAGCAAGTCGCAAAATGGTCAGATGCTAGACGCACTTGTGAAGACCCGATTTGTGAATAGATAGGGGCATAAGTCGAGCAAGTTCGACAACGCAGCTGGCTATTTGGCGGCTTGCCCGAAGGGTGGCCCCAAATTCGCCAGATCCAATCCGGCCAAATAAAGTAGCAGAATACTACATAAATATCCGATCGGCTGATATCATCCCTCGCGGCACCAAAACAGTGTTGGAGAACCCTTTCTTTTGCGACCCATCTATTATGGCTACTGGTTAATAGTAGCCGCCTTCGTTGCTCAGTTCATTGCTGCTGGCGTTCAAAATTATGTGATTGGTCCTTTCATGACACCTATGACTGAGGAGCTTGGCTGGACTCGAGCGGAATTCACCTTACCGCGTACTATCGGTCAGCTCGTTATGGCATTCACTGCATTCTATGTCGGTACTTATGTTGACAAACTGGGTGCTCGTAGCTTTATGCTCTGGGGTACAGTGATTCTGGCATTCGCCTTGTACCTGTTAGCCGAGGTGTCCAGCTTATGGCACTGGGTATTGTTAAATGGCGTCATTCTTACCCTGGGGGCTGCTTTGGTCGGCAACCTTGTTGTAAACGTGACACTCGCCAAGTGGTTTGTGGAATTCAGGGGCAGAGCTGTCGCATTTGCGGCCATGGGTGTTTCTTTTGCCGGGGTGCTGTTGACACCCTTCGCAACCTGGGCGATTGATGCGTTCGGCTGGCGAACCGCATGGCAATTGCTTGCCCTGGCCAGTTTTGTTTGTGTGATACCGGCCGCCTTATTCATGAGAAGAGCGCCAGAGGACTACGGGCTGCAGCCTGATGGGCGGAGTCTCGCAGACGTCCAAAGCGGCCTGACTCAAAAGGCCGTCGACGATTTCGAAAACTCCATGACCCGTCGGGAAGCACTACGCAGCAGCACCTTCTATTGGCTGGTGCTCGCTTTTGCTTTTTTTCTTATCACTATTCAGGTGATGTTGTTACAAACAGTTCCGTTTATGACGGACGCGGGCTATGACCGGACTACTGCCGCGTTAATGATTACTGTTGCTTCAATTCCCGCGCTACTGTCGAAACCTGTTTGGGGTTGGCTGATCGACGGCCTGCAGCCAAAACCATTGGCATCAGTCAGTGCAGCCATTACAGGTGGCTCGTTGTTTATAATCGTGTTTGCTACCCAGGCTCATTTCATGCCTGGTTTGATTCTGGGATTTTCGCTGCTCGGACTTGGTTGGGGCGGCATGATCCCACTACAGGAAGTGATCTGGGCCAGCTTTTTTGGGCGACGCTACCTTGGCGCCGTAAGAAGTGCCGCCATGCCGTTTACAATTTTCTTGACCGCTGGCGCACCGATTGCCACATCATACTATTTTGATGTCGTTGGAAATTATGACGGCGCAATTCTCCTGGTCGGTGCGGCAAATTTACTGAGCGCTATAATGATATTGACACTAAGGGAGCCTGTTAGGCCCGGTAAATCCCCATCAGACACCTAACTCAGCTGAACCGTTGGGATAATGTTGTTAGGGATTGCCTTTTTTCCAATCAGCTTCAGGTTCAAGATAAAGACAGTCATTACAACTGAACAACCGACTAACCAGAGAATTGAAAACAAAGGATGTTCAGCAAGGGTTCCGATCTGGTAGATGCAACTTGACGTGACGTATGCCAAACCTGTGCTCCAGCTGAATATCAGGGCCATCCAGCGCCATCCTGCCTCTTTGGAAATTGCGCCCATCACTGCCACACATGGCGCATACAATAATACAAATACGAGATAACAAAACGCCGCAAACTGACTGCCGAACAGCGACGCCATATTGGTCAGGGTGCCGGATTCAACCCCTTGCGCTTTCGCCGCATCCTCTGGGTTGGTAACGTCACCTATCGATATACCCAAGGGGTCTGCCAGACCACCTGCCAGGTCACTGGCATTGTTGACAATGGATTCGAGTGCCTCGACGCCTGATGCAATCAGATCGAAACCTCCAGGGGCTCCGTCCTGTTTCACCGTGTAGAGCGCATCGAGCGTACCCACTACTGCTTCTTTTGCGAACAGGCCTGTGAACAATCCAACCGTTGCAGGCCAGTTATCGGGTTTGATACCAATGGGCGCAAACACCGGCGTAATCGCCTTCCCTATACTGGAAAGTGCCGATGATTCACTGTCTTCATTTCCAAAAGAACCGTCCATGCTCAGCGAGTTCAGGAAACTTAAACACATAACTACCAGCACGATTGTCTTGCCCGCTCGAAAAACAAAACTTCTCAATCGGAACCAGGTTGTTATCAATATATTCCTGACGACGGGGATATGGTAGGCAGGCATTTCCTGGAAAGAAGGGGTTACTTCCCTGCTGAAAATCTGTTTTCTGAAAATTAACCCCGTCAGCACCGCAATGGCAATTCCCAAAAGGTAAAGGAAGAACACCACGTTCTGACCATTGGTTTCAAAAAAAGCCGCTGCGAATAAGGCATAAACCGTCAGTCTGGCGCCACATGACATAAAGGGTGCCATTGCAATTGTTAGCAGTCTGTCGCTGTCCCGACCAAGAGAGCGTGACGCCATCACAGAAGGTACGTTACATCCAAAACCGACAATCAGCGGAACAAATGCGCTGCCCGGCAGCCCCAGTTTATTCATCAGGCTGTCAACAACAAATCCAGCCCGGGACATGTATCCCGAGTCTTCCAAAATAGACAGGCATAAAAATAACAAACCAATAACAGGGATGAAAGTGGCGACTAATTGAATACCTCCGCCCAAGCCATCTGCCAGCAAAACAATCATCCATTGCGGGAATGAAAATTGTTCAAGGACCAGTCTAAAACCGTCGACAAAAACGGCACCAAACAGAATGTCAAAAAAGTCGATGAACACAGCACCAACGTTCACGGCGACGGTAAACATCAGGTACATCATCAGCAGAAAGAAGGGGATTCCCAGCCACCTGTTCAAAACCCAGCGATCAATCTGCTCGGTTAGACTGTGTTCCACCGGTGACACCTCAATTACCCCATCAATTAACTGTCGGGATCTATGGTATCGTTTTACCAACTTTTCGGAGGTCGACCCAGGCTCTGTTTCCACTGCAGCCTTCAGGTCTTCAGTTTTTTTCGAATTTTTCCCCAGGGTTGAATCCAACAGTTGGTTCAGGTATTCGATCCCCTCACCTTTTGATGCAACCAATGGTGCGACAGGTATTCCCAGATTCTCGGATAGCTGAACTGAATCAACCTGTGCACCTTGCTGCTTGGCCACGTCCAGCATGTTTAGAGCTACGATCACATTATGGTTCTGTTCCAACAGCTGTTGAGTCAGTACCAGGTTACGTTGCAAATTACTCGCGTCGACTATATTGATGATGAAATCGACTTCTTCACTCTCCAGAAAGTCCCGGGCAATCTGCTCATCCAGGCCAAGAAATTCCTGTTCCAAAGAGTATAGCCCTGGCAGGTCAACCAGTTTCACCTGGCATTGATTCAAGCTGAATGTCCCGGTTTTTTGTTCGATGGTGACACCCGGCCAGTTGCCGACCTTCTGGTGAGCACCGGTCAGGTCATTGAACAGGGTCGTTTTCCCGGAATTGGGATTACCGATCAAGGCAACGGTATACACTTTCATAATTAGATGTCTTCGACCGCAATCATGGCTGCTTCCTGCTTGCGGATACTCAACAGCGTACTGCCGTCAATTCGTACCTGGATGGGATCACCAGTCGGGGCCAAACGGAGGACATCGACAGAAACGCCCGGGTACAGGCCAAGTGCATACAATCGGCTTTGGATCTCACGGTTATCGACAGCAGCGGTCACGATGCGGCATTTACTCGCCACTGCCATTTCATCCAGGTTCATAGTCGCTTTTTGGGTTTATCGAAACACTTGATAATAACCTATATGAGAATAATTATCATTCTTAATAGTTTCATTGCCGGAGTGGCTATAGTTCTGCACAAATATGCCCGCCATCCACGACCAGGGTGGTTCCGGTCATATATTTCGAGGCATCAGAAGCCAGCAGCAACAATGGGCCATCCAGGTCATCGAATTCACCATATCGACGCATGGGAATACCTTTGACAAAACTCTCAGACCGCTCGCTCTCCAGCAATAACCGGCTGACATCCGTAAGGATGTATCCAGGCGCAAGGGCATTGATGCGCAATCCGAATTTCGCCCCTTCCAGCGCCATAACTTCCGTCGCCTTTACCAGTGCCGCCTTGGAAACCGCATAGGGAAACTGGCCCTTGATGGTCCGATACGCCGTAATTGACGCAATATTTACGATATTCCCGGTTCTGTCGCGATCCACGGCAACCCGTTCGGTGAACATCTTTGAAAGGCGCCAGACGGATTTCAGATTGGTGTTAATCACATAATCCCAGTCATCTTCATCAATCATGGTGTAGGTCTTTGCACCGGATTCGACACCGGCGTTGTTAATCAATACGTCGATGTTGCCTAGTTTCGACTCTGTTTCATCGAGAAAATCCAGCGCGCTGACCTTGTCATTGACATCAAGCTCGAGCCCCAGCGCACAACCGCCCTGGGACTGAATTTCGTCAACCCGGGAGGCGATTTTATCAACGCGTCGGGCGCCCAGTGCGACGCTGGCACCCGCAGCTGCCAGCACACCGGCGAAGTGGTGGCCAAATCCCGACGAGGCCCCCGTAATGGCCACTATTTTGCCTGTCATATCGAAAGGGGTCATCCGACTTCTCCTGATTATTGTTTCTGGTTGTTTCTCGTATTGTTATGTCAGCATGCAATTACGGCTTTTGCAACTCAGCTTTCAAACGCCAGCAGGCTAGCACACGCGCACTCGATTCAAACCCTGACAGTGCTTATTTCGTCTCAACAATGAAAAACTATTCATTTTGATCGTTTACTATTGCCATACAGGATTGCCCGGAAGGGGAGCGGAGAATGTTTTTGAACGGACTAACAGGCCAGGATCAGATAAGAGCGAAAGAACTGGCAAAGATGAAGCGGATGGCAACAGGGTTGCTCCTGCTGATGCTGATAGTTTTTATCGTCAGTCGGGTGTTCCATGGCCAATTCATCTGGCTTGGTTTTGTTGAAGCAACCGCCGAGGCGGCGATGGTTGGTGCCCTGGCAGACTGGTTCGCGGTCACTGCGCTGTTCCGCTATCCACTGGGAATGAAAATCCCCCACACTGCCATCATTCCGAATAAGAAGGACGGAATCGCAGCACAGTTCGGTGACTTCGTACAACAAAACTTCCTGTCTGAAGAAGTTATTTCACAAAAGGTCCGGACCATGGGCCTCAGTCACCGGGTCGCAACCTGGATAACCCAGAAAGATAATGCCGCCGCCATCGCCGAGCAGATTACCTCGGGTATCGCCGGGGTCGTTCGTGTAATGAACGACGAAGACATACAACAGATGATTGAACACAAGGTTGAAGATCGAATCAGGAACACCTCATTCGCACCGATCATGGGAGACATCCTGTCATTCGTCACATCGGGAAAACGCCAACAGGAGTTGTTCGACACCTTTGTCACTGTCGGACTGAATCTACTCGAGGACAGTGACACTGACATCAGGCAAACCGTTGAAAAGGAAACTCCCTGGTGGTTCCCGGGTTCCCTGGACAAGGCCATTTACAACAAGATTGTCCGAAGTGTCAGTAAAACCCTCTATGAAATGCAGGTTGATATCTACCATCCTTTACGGGTTCGTTTGATGAAAATGAGCACCGGGTTTATGGATGATCTAAAGCACTCGGAGGATATCAGGGAAAAGGAGATTTCCATCAAGGAAGATTTACTGGGCGAACCTGCTGTGCGGGACTTTACCCGTTCTCTTTGGACCGATATCAAAGCCGCATTGCTGGAACAAAGTGAAAACCCAGATGCTGAGCTCAATCGGGCCATTGAAGATGCTGTTATCCGTTTCGGAGAGACAATCCTCGAAGACCAGGCGCTGGCAGACAAAATTGATGGCTGGGCTGATGAAAGCGCCAAGTACCTGATTCGAAGCTACGGCCATGAAGTCGCTGCGTTGATATCCCAGACCATTGAAAGCTGGGACCCCAATGCGGCGTCCGAGCGCATCGAACTCCAGATTGGCAAAGACCTGCAGTTCATTCGAATCAACGGCACCATCGTCGGCGGATTAGCGGGTTTAACAATCTACACCTTGTCACAAGTGCCTTCATGGCTTGGTTATTAGCGTGGCGATCTGTACAGCGTATTTTGACACTTATTTTGTTATGACCTATGGTTGCTGCTACTTTTATAAACCCGGCTATTAAATGCCAGAGGTTGTTAAATGTCTGACAAAATATCAACTCAAAAACCGGTCGCTGTCGTCATTGGGGCAACATCCAAGTGGCAATCAGATGGCCGCAATACCAGGCTCGCACACGGTACTGATATCGATGATAGCGATATTCCCCTAGGGACCCGTTGGGGTGTGGGTGGTGCCATCGCCCAGAAGTTCGCCGCTGAGGGATTCTTCGTTGTCCTGACGACCCGCAACAGCACAAATGCAGAGGCGCTAAGTCAAGCCATTAATTCCCAGGGTGGCGAGTGCATGATCGTTGAGCTTGACCTGGTATCGGAGGAATCCATCTCGAAAGCCTTCACCAGCATCCGCGACACCGTTGGAGATCCCGCTGTGCTTGTTTACAATGCCGGGTACCTCGAAGGCCGTGACCTGCCACCAGAGAAGGAGCTGCTCGAGCATGTCCCTGTTGAGATGTTTGACACAGCCCAGCATATTGCCAGCCGCGGTCCTTTCCTGGTAGTACAGGAAGTCTTGCCAACAATGAGAGAAAGGGGTGAAGGTACGATCCTGATTTCAAATAACGCGGCTTCATTGCGCGGCCGGAAACGAAAAACCGGGCAGTCACTCTACTATCCGCGCGTCATGATGAGGACACTGGCGCAAGTTCTCACTGAGGAATACTCAGAACATGGAATTCATATCGCCAACGTGGTTATTGACGGCCTGATAGACTCCCCCGGCACCCGGGCTTTGCCTGTAGCTCAGAAACACCCGCAGATCATTATGAACCCCGTCAAAATAGCAGAGGCATTCTACTATCTGCACACCCAGGACAAGTCCTGCTGGACTCACGAGTTACAGCTGACGCCATATCCGTCGAATCCCAGCCACTGACGTCGTGAACAGGTTCAAGACGCAATGTCATCCGGTAACAGCACAACACGACCAAATGCCTGCCTGGATTCGATATAAGCATGTGCATCGGATGCTTCCGACAGTTTGAATCGCTTGTCTATGACCACCTGAAGTTCACCTTTTGCCACATCGTCAATCAGACGTTGTACGTTGGCGCGGGCACGTGCGCCGTTATAGGCTAATTCTGCACCCTGGAAATAGCTGACATAGGTTTTATTCTGACCGGCCATCTTGGCGAAATTCGGTTGATGCGTATCCCTGCCCACGCCGCCCATAGAGACGATGCGCCCCCGATATGCAGCGCATGAAAGGCTTTTTTCGAGGTTCTTACCGCCAACGGAATCAACAATCAGATCTGGACCCTTACCCTCTGTCAGATCTTTGGCTGCCTGTTCGAAATCAACTTCTGTGTAATTGATGCCGTGATCAAGGCCATAGTCTTTCAATCGCTCGAGTCGCTCATTTGATGAGGCTGTCGCCAAAACCGTGGCACCTGCTCGCTTCGCAAGTTGAATACCGGCCAGCCCTGTACCACTTGCCCCGGCATGGATCAACACTGTTTCCCCGGCTTGCAATCGCCCGAATTCAAACAGGGAATCATCAGCGGTGCCAAACGGAATGGGGATGCAGGCACCTGTCTCAAACGACATGTCATCCGGAATGGGCCAGGCAGAACGTGAATTCACAGCGCGCATGCTGGCGTGAGAGCCCCCATTGTCGGTGGTGGTTACCCGCTGACCAACGAACCGGTCGGTAACAGAATCGCCAATTGCAACAATGACGCCCGACGCCAGGTACCCACCGCAATAGGGCGTGGGGCCCGCAGGACCGTGTCCACGGGCAAGCACATCGCCTCCTTCAATACTCACTGCATGCACCTCTATCAGTACATGCCGGTGGCCGACCTCCGGGTCGTCGACTTCTTCATATTTTAGGACTTCCGGGCTTCCACCTTGATAATAAACGGCTGCTTTCATACCGAGCCTCGCAAACAATTATTGTTAAATACCCTTCCTATTGACGACAGATCCTTAAGCGCTACGGTTTCGTCAGTTTCAACAGGAAACGATCAGTGCTACCCCGAACACCAGGAGCAAAGACCATCTGGGTTTTATCATCACTGCTGTTACTCAGCAGTTCACTGCTCTCAACCTTGAAACCAAGTTTTTCAGCCAGTTCAACAGCCTGGGATTTTTGCATACGATGCAGCTTGGCATTGTCCGCATCCGGATTACCGCTATGGTCGATAATTCCCAGAATCCCACCTGACTTTAGAGTCGCCGTAACAGTCATCAATGCACCATATGCTGCTTCAGGAGAATTGTTGTAAACATCGTGAAGATTCAGTGCGGTTAATGCAGCGTCTAGTGAACCTGCCTCAATTCCGAGATCCGTAAACTCTCTATCCCAGCGTTTTACGTTTGCCAGACGATTGTCAGCAAGTCTGGCTGACATCGCTTTATCATTCGCCCCGTCACGAAACTTGAGCACTGCGGCAGGGTTCTGGGCATACACGGTACCACTGGACCCTACTGCATTCGATAATACCTCGGTGTAATAACCACCCGCCGCAATCAGGTCGATCACCGACATGCCTTCCTCAATCCCCAAAAACGCAATGACCTCTGCCGGTTTTCGGCCTGCATCCCGCTTCATGTCAGCTTCTGCCCGATCCCCGGATTGTAAAGCGTTTGCCAGTGCCACCGGGTCCACACCTTTTTTCGACACATCCGTCTGTGCACAACCGGATGCAACAGCTGCTAGCAATACACCAAGGCAAGCAATTTTAAACTTTTTCATTTCCTATCCCCAAATGATATATGTATTTAGACCTTACAACTTCAAACAAACAATAACTTTAAAATACGATTGATCGTTACTCCCCTGCGACGAAAACCAGCGCCATACCCTAAACGCCAATTGCTGTCTTGAACCCTGAATAGCGGGGCTGGTCAATTGCAATCTGGTTGACCACGGTTTGCCGCAGGTGAGACTGCAAATCCTGGTCATCAAGGGCCTGGGTGCCATCCCGGAGGCTGTTCACAAGTTTCCAGCGTAGTTCGGCGAGTGAGGCATTCGAGCCATAGAAAGCCTGCAAGCGAGCCAGTTCAAGTCGTTTGGCTTCAGCCCCTGTTTGCCACTCGCGCAAGACGACATCCAGTGAGTTCGAGGCAACCCTGGATAAAAAGTTGGTTCTACCCTGGGTTGACGGCATCACCTCTTCCCGCAGGAAATCACGAACGCTCTCGAGTAACTTATCAGCGCCGGGTACGTCGAGGTTATCTGAATTTTCTTCCGCAGGAATCAGTTTAACATCCCCAGGGAAAAGCAGATTGACACAATCAACCAGACACTCGGAATTACGCCGGCCAATGGCCGCACGTTCAGCAGACTTGTCGGGACCAATGCGATACTGTTCCGCAAAACCGAGGCAACCCACAGACCACCAGAAAGATCCAAAGACTTCCCAGAACCTGACGGCTTCAGGATCTACTTTCTGTCCGGAAACCTCTTCATAACCCCGAAACAAATCCTCATACTCTCCGAAACCACCGACGGGTTTGTTTGATCCGAACCGCCACGAGTTCACACAGATCCAGCCGAGGTCTCGCATCGGGTCACCAATATGGGCAATCTCCCAATCAAGCACTGCAATGATCTCATTGGCTGAGACCATGAAGTTGCCATTTCTGAAGTCGTTGTGCACGAGCTGTGGCGAGTATATTTCGGGCAGGTTATTCATTAACCAGCATCCCACGTAGTCAATCATGGGTTGTGGGGTTTGCATCAATTTATAACGATCCCAGGTTTGCTGAACAAAAAACCCGGGAGACATGACATCCAGCTTATCCCGTAAACCCGTGGCATCCAGATCAATGGCATGAATCTTCGCCACCACCTTGCCAATTTCATAAGCGAGGCGTTCACGTAGTGATTCATATTTATCGGAACGAACAATTCGAGCGCCCAGTGCTTCTCCTTCCAGCCACTGCATAATGAATCCGTCACCAAGGCCATCTGACGCCTGCAGCACGTAAAATACTGTTGGCGCAGGTATTCCAGCGTCGTCTGCACACTGCATCAGCCGCGCTTCTGTCGGCAGTCCAGGGTGACCCGGGGCGGGTTCGCTGTGCAACCCGCCCGGGGATCGTCGCATTGCCTGGGTTATTTCTCCTGAATCGGCCCGCAGGACAATACGGTAAGTCTCCTGGCTCGCACCTCCAGACAGGCGATCAACTGAAACCAATTCAACAAAATCAGGCACTTGCCTGCGGTAAACCGCCGCCAGACGTTGTTCGAATTCATCCTGGGTCAATTTTTCCGTAACCGGTTCGTCGGACTTTCCGTCAGCTAAGGGATCATTGGACATCTAGTCTTCCCGAACACCCTTTGGCGCCTGCTGTTTCATATAACCGAACATATAACCCGCAATCCGGCGAAGCTGAATTTCTTCAGCGCCTTCGGTAATCCGGTAGCGTCTATGATGGCGGTAGATATGCTCAAACGGTTTGTGACGTGAATAGCCTAATCCGCCGTGAACCTGCATCGCACGATCCGCAGCTTCACAACAAAGGCGATTGGAATAGTAGTTACACATGGAAACCTTGTCCGACACCTTGAAATTACCATAGGTATCCATTTGCCAGGCTGTTTTGTGAATCAACGCACGGAGCATTTCACACTGGGTTTGAAGTTCTGCCAGGGGAAACTGGATACCCTGATTTGTCGACAAGGGTTTGCCAAATGGTTTTCGTTGCATCGCATACTGCACCGACTCATTGATGCAAAACTGGGCGGCACCCAGGCTGGAAGCAGCCTGGCGAATCCGATTCTCGTTAAAGAAGTGCTGTACCACACCCAGGCCGCGTCCTTCGCCGCCAAAAATAGCTTCCTCGGTCACATAGACATCCGAAAGCGAGATTCGGCCATGGTCCGTCGGCATATTAAATGTCCAGAGCATTTCCTCGAGTTTGAAACCATCTGAATTGGTGGGAACCAAAAATGCCGTAATACCGTTACCATCACCGGCGTTACCACTGGTGCGCGCGAGAATCATGTCGTAGGCTGCTTTGTGGATTCCGGTATTCCAGGTTTTTGCGCCATTGATACGCCAGCCATCACCATCCCGGACAGCGGTGGTTTCCATATGGGTAGCATCGGAGCCATGGTCAGGTTCTGTAATACCAAATGCAAATCCACGCGTACCCTCTAACAACCCCGGCACCCATTCTTCTTTCTGGGAATCGGTTCCATAAGCAATCATCAACAACAGACCCACGTTGTTGCCGACAATAGAATGCTCGTTTTGCAAATCGTTGTGGAGCCCCAGACCCTTTGCGGCGAAATGTTCCCGAATAATTGCCATCCCCAGGTTAGTGCCGTTCTTACCACCGTACTCTTCCGACAGAGGATAACGATAATGCCCTGCCGCGTCAGCCCGGCGCCGCGCTTCACGCAGCAATGCTTCCCATTCTTCGTTCGGCAGACCGCCCCGTTCCCAATCCGTTCGGGCGTCTTCCCGACGATGATCAAAAAATCGATTGTTATCATCCTGCATCTGGAGCGGGGTTATTTCTGCATCAATGAACGCATCCAATTCCTGCAGGTAATCTTGTAAATCTTTAGAGATATCAAAATCCATACCACGCGCCTCTAATCAGCTATTAGGTTTGACTTCGATCATAGCCCTGTGGCGTCTTGAAAGACAAATTTTTCTTATGGCACTTTTGTATTCGTCAGATGCCAATCAATACCACTGACCAATCAACTTTCCAGGGTATTCGCCATGCTGTTAAGCTGATCTGCAAACGGGTCTTCATCCGCATCGCGATGCCAGGTGTATTCCGCGCCATTTGATATTTTTTCTGCCGTTTCATTCCCAAACAGGCGGGCGATAATCGCCAGAGCCATATCCATTCCCGCAGAAACGCCTGAGGATGTAACAACATTGCCATCATCGACCCACCTCGCCCGCTCTACCCACTCAACCTTGTCGGAGCTACTCACCGCTAACGAAAAAAACTGCTTGTTGGAAGTTGCCCGACGGCCGTCCAGAATTCCCGCCCTGGCAAGCAGGGCTGAACCCGAACAAACCGAGGAAGTAATCTGAGCTTTGGCGGCACGTTCTCTCAGGAACTGCAACAGAACTTCATTTTCCAGTTCAGGGATAGTACCCATGCCACCGGGCAACAGAATCAAATCCAGCTGGGGCGCATCAGTGAAATCATATTCCGCTATCACCGAAGGCATAGGTGCCTGGGACATAGAGCCCGCAGTGACCGGGCCTTTGTGTTGTGCCACCATGACTACCTGTAACATTTCCGGGGGTAATGTGGTGAACATTTCCAGAGGACCGAACATGTCCAGCAATTCAAACCCGGGATACAGGACCGCGCCCAGAGTAAGTTTCTTCATCCTATTCTCCTTTCTCACTACTGACTTGTATGATGTTGTTACTCAAAACAGAAAGATATTTCTCCAAACTCACCATAATCCGCAACAAACTTCCCAACCTGTGCCGGGTAAATTCTACCCAGGGAACCTGTCATCAGATATGCACCCGAGTTAATATCATAACCCTGGCTCAATATCTGGTTTACCAGCCATAACAGGGAATCTATTTGACTACCCATGGCATCGCCCCCCTTTCCGGCTCCAAGTTCCTCGCCATCTTTTACAAACGTCACTTTGACCTCATCAAGATTTGCATTGGATGCCGCCGTGCCAACTATGTAACCGGCAGAACCACTGTTACCCGCAATCAGGTCCGTTGCGGATGACAATCGTTCAGTAAACCCCACATCTGCAACTTCCATCATGGGCAAGGTAGCATCAATTGAATCCAGGAGTGTTTGCCGGGTCAACGGTCCGCCGGAATTCTCAATCGTCTGGCCAACCCGAAACCCAATCTCTGTTTCGAGCACCGGTGTGACGAACCTGCCCATCTCCAGTGTGTCGCCTGACGAGTAGGCTCCGGAGGCAAACAGGATGCCACTGGCAGGTCCAGAGGCACTGAACATTTCCTGGGCAACGGGGTTCGATAAGGCAGCTTTAAAGCCGGAGATCTGGTCCACCTCTTGAATCAGGTTGACAAATTCTTTTTGAATTTCATAGGCAATCGTCTCATCTGCATCGGGGAATACCTCGCTCAAGAGGGGCTTACGAACATTGTGTTGTCTGGCCACAAACATCTTTTGGGCAAATTCGTCTAACGATAAAGTCACAACCAATTCCTTCTTTGTAACGGCCTCTTGCGCCTGTACTTTGTTTCGACAGCCATGGCTTCTCCACCATCAGGCTGGACATTATACGCCGTGATAACGAGATGATTTTTGTCTTTCAGCTCAAACACCGTCTTCCAGCCCCAGGACGGCTGGTCGGGACCCACAGCATATTTGCCGACAACCACAAAACCGTTTTGAGTACCTTCTCCTTCTGAAAACAGGATGCCATAGTTCATATGGAAATCATCCACCCACGAGGACTGGAACTCCTTTTTTACGGAATTAAACGCAATCATCTCCTCCCCAACACGTGGTCGCCCCTGGATCTGCCCTTGATAGGTGTGTCGTAAAAACTGCCCGGCAGGTATGAACTGGAATTCACCGCTGATACTGGACTCGTCACTGAGTTGGCCTGGCCGAAACCAGGTGCGACAGGTGCCTTCCCATGAACCCACCAGCGATGTCAGCAATTCCTGGGGCGTAAGCCCGCCTTCCTGGCCATTAGCCTGGATCGACAGAGAGAGGAATACGCATATTGCTGACCAGCGTAGTTTGGATTTTTTCATGACTCATCACGCCTTTTGAGTTATTAACGTAGTTCCACAATAATCCGCCATCATAAATCTATTCAAAGTCTCCGCCATGGTTGAATTAAAATGTCAGAAATCCTGGTCCGCAAAATTGATTTCGAATTTCCGGAAGATACCAGTCTCTACGCAATTCCGTCCATGCCAAGGGTATCGTTGCTCATCGCTGCTTTTTCGTTGACCATGCCATATCTGGAGCCATAGCTGATTCGAATGATGTTGAAGGCCTGGGATCATGTTGACGATGAAGCGGTGTTGGAAGATATGAAGCGCTTTGCCAGCAGAAAGGGAATCACTACCGTAATCACGCCCGTCTGAATGCAATTATCCGTTCAAAATTCGACGATGAAACAGCAGCCAAGCTCCTTCGAATTGAGGCTGACTTAACAGCAGACTACGAGCGCTTTCTTGAATCCGAGTCGATGGCGTTTAATCTTGCCTACGCTGAGGGATTCGAGTCCATGACCTGCGCGGCTGCCAAGGCAGGCGCAAACAGAGAAGGAGACCGGGGCTTATGAAAAGGCTGGGAAGAGTTTCTGGACTGGCACGGCCTTGAGGAGATAGAACACAGGACTGTCGCTTTCGACGTATTTCAGCATGTCGTTGGAAACTGATCGCCGGGGGTCACAGGTATATCAACTCTCTTTTCCCCTGGTACAATCCAGCCAAATATAAAATCACCGATGCACTTAAAGCGCGCCTCGATAAGTACTCAACCGCTGGCTGAGTTAGACTGGCGGGTCTCCTTTTGATCCTTCTATAGTCCAACGCAGCAGCGGCAGATGCTGCCGACCATGGTAGCGTTCTCCCTGGTATAGATAGGCTGGGGAATCAAAAATGCTCTGTTCCAGTAATTGCTGCTGTAGCGCTGATAATTCCAATTTGCCTGTCTTCTGGTAATCCAAAAATCCAGCCCCGCTTATTCCCAGCCCTTGTAATAATTCAGCCACCTCGTCCGGTGTTTGCAGTGTTTTCTCTTGCGCAAACCCTGCCCGGTACACGCCTGTAATATAGTCACGAGGATCGATACCCAACTGGTTCACGTACAGCAAGCCGACGTGCACCTGTTCTGCATCAAAATGCCTGAGCCCCTGTTCTTCAGTGATGCCGAGTCGCTGACAATTTCGATGATGTTCCCGCTGTTCGAACTGAAATCGGGCTTTGGCCCGCCTGGCCTTATACGCAGCCAGGGGATCATCGCTTGTCTGGTTTGGCTGCTTACTCGAGAGGCGAGCCAGAATACCGGACACCGGTAACCACTGAGCAGGAATCTGCAACTCTTCGACAAGATCCAGGGTAGGTTGCATTGACAGGAATCCACTGAGACTCGAGAGATCCAGGTGAATCGTGAGCTGCTGTTTCATTACTTACTACCGACTAAAACTGAGTCGTTGGCAATATCCGGAATAGGCCCCTGACATCCCGCCAAATGCCAGCGCACTCTTGGCAGGTGTTCGCGACCGAAATAACTTTCACCATCAATCACATAGGTTGGGACACCAAAGTATCCCTTGTCCAGTATGACGTCCTGTAACTCATCGTGAATGATTCTACCCTCACTTTGCTGGTAGACATCGAATCCCGTGGTATTCACGCCTGCCTCCTCCAGAACACCGTTAACAACCTCGATATTTTCAATATCCAGTTCCCGACGCCAGAACCGCTCATAGGTAATATCTGTATAACGTTTCAGGGCTAACCTGTCTTGTTCCTTCGCCCAGAGCATGCCGATTGCAGCGAGTGAAGAATCCCAGATTTTCTGCGTCCCCTTCAGGCTCAGACCTCGTAGGGAAGCGTATCTTCGCGCATCCATGTAAGCGTATTTCACCGCCATCCATTGCCTCGGAGATCGATTGTTCTCAACTACCTTGCCGCTATCATTTTTTTTTGCCGTGCCAAGGTAGCTGCCGATGTTCAGGGTGAGTGGATACCAGTCGATTTCAATTCCAAATTCTGCTTCCAGCGCGTAAGTCGGATCCTTGGCGATAAAGGCATATGGACTTTTGTAGTCGATGTAAACCTCAAGAGATTTCATTTAACGGTCACAATCAGCCAAAGATCGCCATTGTAACAATACCTGGCCGACTTCACTTGTCATGTTTCGCAGATGCCGCTAGCCTGTGCTCCATGGATCCAATTACCCAGGGCGCGCTGGGCGCTTCACTGCCGCAGTCTCTCAGCCACAAAGACAAGTTAACGACCACTACCTGGCTGGCCTGCCTGGCAGGGATGGCACCGGATATGGATGTCTTTATTCGATCTCCCTCGGATCCGATGATGTTTCTTGAGTTTCACCGACAATTTACTCATTCCCTGATATTCATCCCGGTTGGCGCACTGATCTGCAGCCTGCTGTTTTACAGATGGTCCCGAAAGAATCTGGACTTTAAGCAATCCTACGTCGTCTGCTTGCTGGCTTATTCCACCCATGCTCTGCTCGATGCCTGTACGACTTATGGTACGCAGTTGTTCTGGCCATTTTCTGATGTTCGAATAGCCTGGAACAATGTCTCCGTCGTTGATCCATTTGTTACCATTCCACTGGTGGCACTCGTTGTTGCAACCTACCGAAGTCGAAAACCCCTCTATGCCCGACTCGGAATCGCGTGGGTACTCGCCTACCTGCTGATGGGTGTTGTCCAGCGGGACCGGGCCGAGGCTTTCGGTCTTGAACTGGCACAATCCCGGGGCCACCAACCGGTTTCTCTGGAGGCCAGGCCAGGTTTTGGCAATCTGCTGGTTTGGAAAATCATCTATGAATACGATGGTCACTATTATGTCGATGCGATAAGAACCGGTCGCCAATCGAAATTTTACCCCGGTCAGCGCATCAGAAAACTTGATATCAGGCGGGATTTGCCCTGGCTTGACCCGGGCAGCCAGCAGGCCAGTGATCTGGAACGCTTCGCCTGGTTCTCTGGTGGCTACCTCGCCATGGATGCCAGTCGGCCGAATCTCGTAATTGATATGCGCTATTCCATCGTCCCTAACGAGATAGACGCGCTGTGGGGAATACTGCTGAGTCCCAATGGGTCAAATTCTCAACACGTCTCTTATCAAACGCAACGAAACGTATCCCCGGCAAGTCGTAGCGCCATACAGAAAATGTTCCTGGGAGACTAGGCAGCCCATCGCGTCTTGGCGAGGCCAGGAAAAATTCCCTGGCGATAAGGCAATCTTCCTGATTTGATGCCAGAATAGATAGAGCCTGTTTCAGGCTGAAACTATCCGTCAACGGCGGATTAACCATCGTGTAGAGGTGCGTAATGGCTGATGACTGGTTTGAGAAATACCCCGGTTTAACATTCGAACGACGAGACTTCGGGGTCCTGCTGATGACGATTGATCGTCCCGAGGCAATGAACGCCACCGATGCGAAACTTCATAATCATCTATCCAGGGTGTGGCTCGACATTGAGGACGATGCGGAAACTTCTGTCGTCATCGTCACCGGTGCCGGTAAGGCATTTTCTGCCGGTGGCGACCTGGACTGGATCAGCGGGATGGTACAGAACTATGATGAAATGAAAGTCGCCTTTCGTGAAGCAGGCGATATTGTTTATCGGATGACGCAGTGTTCCAAGATCATCATTTCAGCAATCAACGGTGTTGCGGTGGGCGCAGGCCTGGCGGTGGCGTTGATGGCAGATATTAGTTTGATGGCGGAAGAAGCCAGGATTACTGACGGTCATATTCGGCTTGGTGTCGCCGCCGGTGATCATGCAAATATCATCTGGCCATTGCTATGCGGCCTGGCAAAAGCGAAATACTATCTGTTGACAGCAGATTTTGTTGACGGAAAAACGGCGGACCAGATTGGTCTGGTCAGCAAGTCAGTACCCCGGGAACAATTGATGGATGAGGCGATGAAAGTCGCTGAGAAGATTGCCAAAGGCCCGAGGGATGCCACGCGACTGACGAAGCGGGCCCTAAACCTCTGGGTCACCCAGGCAGCGCCCGCGTTTGATGCGAGCCTGGCTTTCGAGATGTTGAATTTTATGGGTCCCGATGCTGCCGAGGGCGTGGCGGCTTTGAAGGAAAGAAGAGACCCGAATTTTCGCTCCTGAACAACATATGCCAGTCTCCGGCACTTTAGATACCCGATGATCACTGAAATAGACGATCCACTCGAACACTGGCGCGACCGGTTTGTCTTGCCGGAGGCTATCTACCTGGACGGCAACTCCCTGGGACCGTTGTTGATCGACGTCAAGCAAAGACTGGAATCCACAATCAGTACGGAGTGGGGGCAAGACCTGATATCCAGCTGGAACAAGCACCAATGGATAGATTTGCCAGGGATCGTTGGCGAGAAAATTGCCCCCCTGGTTGGCTCGAAACCTGGACAAGTCATCTGTACTGACAATGTATCGCTGAATATTTTTAAGTTGCTGGCAACCGCGCTGTTGCTACAACCGGATCGAGTAAAAGTTGTTGCCATGAAAGATACTTTTCCGACAGATCTATACATGATTCAAGGTATGCAAGGGATACTGGGTCGACACAAGTGTGAGCTGGTAATGGCACTATCGGAAGAACATTTGCTGTCGGCCATAGACAATTCCACCAATATCGTACTATTGAGTCATGTCAATTTTAGAACGGGTGAGTTGCTCGATATTGCGAAGATAACGCAATGTGCACACGAACAGGAAGCCATGGTTCTGCTTGATCTTTCACATAGTGTAGGTGTTGTACCGATTGGCCTCGATGCACTCGACGTGGATTTTGCAGCAGGTTGTGGCTATAAATTCCTCAATGGCGGTCCGGGTGCACCCGCCTTTCTGTACGTTAATAAAAGACACCAGAACAAGGTCAAACAGCCCCTGAGTGGCTGGATGGGGCACCAGGCACCGTTTGATTTTCATCCTGCCTACACACCCGCCGTAGGGATAGCACAATATTTGTCAGGCACACCGGGTATCCTTGGACTCTCAGCGCTGGACGCCGCAATATCTATCTGGGAAGCAATCGATTTAACGGCAGTCAGGAACAAATCAAAGCAGTTAACAAACCTGTTCATCGACCGGGTTACCCAAGAGCCAGATCTCGGGTCTGTGCGAGTCGCCTCGCCCCTTGATGCTGAACGTCGCGGTAGTCAGGTGTCGCTGGTACACGAGCACGCTTATGCCATCGTACAGGCAATGATCGAGCGAGGCGTTGTTTGCGATTACCGGGAGCCTGACCTGATACGATTCGGATTTGCACCCTTGTACATTCGGTATCAGGATGTTGTTGATGCCGCCGCCATTCTCGCTGACGTTATGAAGACAGGACTCTATCACTCCGATCGATTTCAGGCGATGCAACAGGTTACCTGATTCCTCTGGTTAAAAACTCTGCTTAAACACTCTGCTTAAACATTCCGGTCAAGCATTCTTGATGGTCATGCCGCCGTCAACGGGCATGGTAATCCCGGTCATATACTGGGCGGCCGGTAACGCGAATGACAAGGTTGCATGGGCAACTTCTTCAGGTTCGGCATAGCGACGCAAAGCCACCCTGCGTTTCGCAAAAATAATCTTGTGCTCATCGGGGATCGCCTGGGTCATCCCGGTTTTGATAGGTCCGGGACAAATACAATTCACCGTAATTGCTTCCGGGCCCAGTTCAACCGCCAGTGAACGGGTTAGTCCAACCACACCTGTTTTTGCCGCGGTATATTGGCTGCCAAATTTGGTCGCTCCAAGTGCCTCCGTCGAGGCAATGTTGATAATTCTGGGATGTTCTGACTTTCTCAAATAAGGCAGCGCTGCCCTGATGGTATGTACGTGGGCAGTCAGCAGCACGGCGAACGTCTTGTCCCAGGCGGCCACATATTCTGGCTCGTCAATCGGTGTCGACATGGATATACCCGCATTGTTTACCAGGATATCGATGCCACCAAAATGATCGGCAATTTCGGCGATCACGCTCCGAATAGCATCTGAATCGGAAAGGTCCAGCACCCAGCCTTTTGCGTCATAACCTTCTGCAGTCATTTCACCAACAACGGTTTCGAGGGGTTGCTGATTAATATCGATGGCGGCAACCTTCGCCCCTTCGTCAGCAAATAAATGTGCGGTCGCTCGACCCATACCGCTTGCGGCGCCTGTTACAATCACAACCTTGCCAGCAACTGAGCGACTTAATGTTGATAATGTCATAGCATTTCCCTGATTTGTCGAAGCTTGTTTTTAAAAGTCGAACAATTTTGTCAGGCAATAGTGCACCATTTCCCGCTGTACAATCAAATAGGTTACTATGCAAGTCTTTAATCGCGGTACAAGAGTGCAACATTGAGTGATAGCCCGAGCAAAGACACAGAAACCCGACTCAGCCGAATCGAGATTTCAAAACAAGCACTAAACTTTTCAATCGCCCATTTCACAATTTTCTCGTCGGTTGTGCGTGAAAATCTGCATGGACATAACTTTCAGATTCAATGCCACGTCACCGCGGTCCTGGGCAATGATGGCCTGCTATTTGATTATGCAATCCTAAAAAAAATCCTCAGGGATATGTGTGACGAGATCGACGAACAGGTTATTTTGCCGGGTAATTCTCCACACCTCTCGATTTCAAAAGAAGAAGATTATGTCTTTGCCTTGTTTAATGATGAGCGCATTCCTTTTTTACGTCGCGACGTCAGTATCCTGCCAATCGCCAACACAACAGTGGAAGAATTTTCTCACTATTTTTTAAACAAGCTGGTCGCTCACGCCGAGTTACAGGGCAAGGGGATCGAGGCATACACCGTTAAAATTTCGTCAAGTCCCGGTCAATATGGTGTGGCTGAATGGAGGCAGCAATGAAAACCCTGATAGTCACCGGTGCCAGCAAAGGTATTGGCTTTGAGATTGCGCAGCAATTTCTGGAAGAAGGTTACCGGGTTGTCAACTTCTCCCGTTCCGCATCGTCGGATGAGAGAATTGAAAGCCATAGCATCGATTTCTCGTTCAGTGACGCGGAGGACCAAGCGAGAAAACTGCTGTCGATCGTGCTTGAGTCGGGAGAGATTTGCCTGGTTCACAATGCCGCTAGACTAAACAACGACACAGCGCACAAGACCGACACCGAAAGCTTCCGGGAAGTCATGAACATTAATGTGGTTGCCGCACATATTCTCAATCAAATCATCATCCCGCTTATGCAACCGGGTTCGAGTATTATCTATCTGGGTTCGACCCTTTCTGAAAAAGCGGTCGCCAACACTTATAGTTATATTGTCAGCAAACATGCCATCATTGGCATGATGCGGTCCACCTGCCAGGATCTCAAGGGCACCGGTATCCACACAGCCTGTGTCTGCCCCGGTTTCACTGATACAGAAATGCTGCGCAGCCATATAGGAGACGACCCTGAAGTTGCCAGCAGCATCGCTGCTGTATCGACATTCGGGCGACTGATTGCCCCGGCAGAAATTGCATCAACTGTAAAATTTGTCGCCCAAAATCCGGTGATTAACGGGTCTGTGCTTCACGCCAACCTTGGCCAGATAGAGAACTAAGGAAGTTATACAAGCCGTTAGGAATCAAAATGAACGATGAAATTAGAGAACGCCGGGAAAGAGTGTTCCTGGTACTGGCCGGGTTTTTTCTCTGCGCGATGACAATGCTCAACATCATTGGCATCACCCGCTTTATTCAACTCGGTCCATTCGCATTGGCTGTGGGTGTACTGCCTTATCCTCTGACATTTCTGTGCACTGACCTGATCAGTGAACTGTATGGAAGAGCCCGGGCAAATTTTCTCGTGTCTGTTGGCCTGGTGCTGAATTTTTTTATATTAGGCACCATGTGGGTGGGCAACCTTATTCCGTCCGTTGACCCGGCAAACCAGCCTCCATGGCAGCTAATTCAGCTGGCAGAGGGAGTCGCGCTGCCAAATGGTGACATCGTGACCCATCAGGTAGAACTCTATACCCTGCTCTTCGCTACTACATCGGGCGCTGTTTTTGCTTCCATGCTGGCTTATATTGCCGCCCAGTACTGCGATGTTTACCTGTTTCACTTCTGGAAAAGACTAACAAACGGCAAACACCTCTGGTTGCGCAACAATGGCAGTACCCTGATAAGCCAGGGTGTTGATTCCTTTATGGTCATCGGCGTGACTTTTGGTGCTGCATTCCTCGCCGGTAGCATGAGTTCCGCCGTGATGCTGACCCTGATAGGCAGCAATTATCTGTTCAAACTCACCATTGCCTTACTCGACACACCATTTATTTATCTCGGCGTTTACAGTCTAAAATCCTATTTGCAAATGACGGATGAGGAAATACTCGCTCACGCACATTAGTAGCCACTAAAGAGAACCCCTTGAACGAGATAGAAGAGTTACTTCAGTTCTGGATTGGACCCGCAAGCACGGACCCGATTGAATCGAGTAAAAGAACTAAACTCTGGTACGGCAGCAATCCCGCAACCGATAACAAAATACGTCTACTATTCAGTGAGACTCTCAAGCGTGCAGAACGTGGTGAACTTACCGATTGGGCCAACACAGACCAGGGCAGTCTGGCCCTGATAATCCTGCTGGATCAGTTTTCCCGACACATCTACCGCGGCTCCGCCGATGCTTTTGCCAATGACAACAGGGCGCTCGAAGTAGCCCGAACGGCGATTGATAAAAGACGCGACCAACGATTGTCGTTGATAGAACGGGCATTCATGTACCACCCTTTTCACCATGCAGAGTCCCTGCCTTGCCAGAATCAATGTGTTACCTTATTCGAGAATCTGGAGTCTGTTGCACCGCGAGCATCGGCGCGACAAATCAGCTCCTTTGCCAATTCGGCCAGGGGCCACCGGGAAATCATCAGGCGTTTTGGCCGCTTTCCCCATCGAAATGACGTGTTACGCAGAGAGAGCTCCAGCGATGAGATAGCGTACCTGAAACGAGACGGCAAAGGATTTGGCCAATAGCTCCATTAAACGACTAATAAGAGACACCAGAGAGAATGATGCAGCAATTTACAGACGACCTGGGAATCCCCTACACCGCAACGGAATCAGGGAGTATGGACTCCTTTAATCAGGTACTGGAGTCGTACCTTGAATCACGCAGTTATGTCATGCCGGAACTGGATAAGCTGCTGCGGAAAGATGCCTCCATGCCGATGGCCCATTGCCTTAGGGCGTACCTGATAAAACTCGCGAGCGACCCAAGACTTCTGGCCCCGATCCAGGCTGAAAGTGCGTACCTGGCTTCCATCACAGATCAGATGAATGACAGGGAACGGCAACATTTGCTGGCACTCGACGCACTGATCGCTAATCAATCAGAACAGGCTATCAATATCCTCGATTCCCTGCTTGAGCAGTATCCCAGGGATATGCTGGCGCTGAGACTGAATCATCATTTGCACTTTTACTCTGGCGTTGCCAGCAACCTGAAGAATTCTGTGAGTCTTTCAGTTCAGCATTGGGGCAGCGATGAACCTTTTTACAGCTTCCTGCTGGGAATGCACAGCTTTGGCCTGGAGGAAGCAGCTGACTATGAGTTAGCCGAAACTACGGGCCGACAGGCTGTCGAACTCAATAGTAATGATCTGTGGGCTGCACACGCGGTGGCCCATGTTATGCAGATGCAGGGCCGGTATGCGGAAGGTGTTGCCTGGTTGGCCGCCTTATTGCCTACCTGGAAACAAACTAACAATTTCATTTACCACCTTCACTGGCACAAGGCTTTGTTTCATATTGGGCTGTCCGATCACCAGGCGGCACTGGGAATTTATGATGAGTACTTGCTCGACCCACTGGTTGATGATTTCTACCTTGATATCTGCAACGGCGCATCCTTGTTGTGGCGACTTGAGATGCATGGTGTCGACGTCGGAGACCGATGGCAGGCGCTTGCGTCCTACTCTGCAGCACGGGTCCAGGACGACGAGCTGGTCTTTTGCACCTTACACTACCTGATGACGCCAGCCCGCCTCCAGGACAAAGCCATAACCCAACGGGCACTCGATCACTTTGAGTCCTGGTCAGAACGTGATACAACCCAGGGCGCAGTTGCGAAAAAAGTAGGCCTGCCCCTGGCTCGGGCTGTGGTCGACCTTGGACGGGGAGAATTTGAACTGGCGGCACAAACCATCCAGGTCATTCAAGACGAAATAGTGGCCATCGGTGGCAGCCATGCACAACGACACCTGTTCGATCAGATGCAATCGTTTGCGCGGCAACGGACCTGAGACTGTTTTTGAGAGCAGGTTTCAAGAACAAGAATTTTAAGACAAGAACTTAAGAACGAGACCAGACTATGGACTATGAACAAATCCTCTACGATGTCGACGACAATATCCTGACGATCACGTTGAACCGCCCGGAAAAACTTAACGCTTTTACCAATCAGATGATGCTTGAAATGGTCGATGCGTTTGATCGTGCTGACGCTGATGACGAGATAAAAGCGATTATCATTACCGGTGCCGGGCGTGGATTTTGCGCCGGAGCAGATCTATCGAGTGGTGGCAGCACCTTCGATGCTGATAAAGCCGGAACCGGTTTAAAACCAGACGGTGGCGGTTTACTCACGCTAAGAATTTTCGAATGCCTGAAACCGGTTATCGCTGCCTGTAACGGTCCCGCCGTGGGCGTTGGCGCAACCATGCAATGTGCAATGGACATTCGCCTGGCATCAACCGATGCGCGCTATGGCTTCGTTTTTGCAAAACGCGGAATCGTGCCGGAAGCCTGCTCAAGTTGGTTTTTACCCAGAATCGTGGGCATCAACCAGGCCCTGGAATGGGCAATGTCAGGTCGAATCTTTGACGCCCAGGAAGCACTGGACCAACGTTTTGTTCGCAGCGTCCATCCCGCTGATGAGCTTCTCTCTGCTGCAAGGACTCTTGCGAAAGAGTTTGCACATCAAACCTCTTCTGTTTCCGTCGCGATGATCCGCCAGATGATGTGGAAGATGCTCGGTGCTGACCACCCCATGGAGGCGCACAAGATCGACTCTCGCGGCGTTTACTACACGGGACGATCCGCTGATGCTAACGAAGGGGTGCAGTCGTTTCTGGAAAGACGTGCCGCAGAATTCCCGGGTAAAGTATCTACAGATATGCCGGAATTTTTCCCCTGGTGGACACCGAGGGAGTTTGAATAGTCGCTAAAAGGTACGCTGACTTGCCCAAAGTGGCGCGAAGCCCAGGCTAGATTTCACCAGGTCTGCATTTGGGCTTTTGTCGCACCATTGTAAGTTACAATTCACTTCTCCAGGGATAAGAAGCCAACCTTTCATAACCTCTAATTCTTTTTAATATCAATGACTAATGTTACTGTATATAAACACAGTATTTAGCTTCGCAATGCCAACCGTAGTCTCTCAACCCCCGATAGCCAACCTGACCCCCTCACCAAATTGGGCTCACACCTGCATGGTCAGCCGAGTCTCTGTTAGCTGACGACCCGGCTGCGATGACGTTCATAGGCTGGACCTACTACCGAAGAAAATCAAGTATCGAGAACGACCGATTGTGGCCGAATCCAGACCTACCAGCCTAAAAAGTCAGAATGCTGCTAAGCCCGTCAAAGCGACGACTCCCAAATTGCAACACTTTACTCCGCCCCCAATTATATGTAACGGTTAGGTATGTAGATGTTGTTTTTGGACACGGTAACTCAGAAAAGATAAGTGTGGGATGAAAATTATCGGATGTGGATTTGGACGTACAGGCAGCATGTCGATGAAAATCGCGCTGGAGCAATTGGGCTTCGGACCTTGTCATCATATGGATGAAGTCATGGCCAACCCAGAAACGCAGCTGCCCAATTGGCTTGCTGCTTCAAAAGGTGAAGACGTCAATTGGGATGATGCACTCAAGGGTTATGAAAGTTGTGTCGATTGGCCATCAGCTGCCTACTGGTCCGTACTAACAGAACATTATCCTGATGCAAAGATATTATTGACTACAAGAAGTGCCGAAAGTTGGTACAACAGCATCTCTAACACCATCTTTAAAATTATAGGCGACACTATGGATGCGCCTCCCAATGAAGCACCAAACCCCTTTGGTGAAATGATCGGGCATATGGTTTTGGAAAATACGTTTCAAGGCAACATCACTGACCGCGACCACTGCATCAATATCTTCAACCAAAATGTTCAGGCTGTGAAAGATACATTCAAAGGTGACAAATTATTTGTCTACAATATTGGCGATGGCTGGGACGGACTCTGCCGATGGCTGGATGTGCCAATACCTGACATGCCCTTTCCGCGAACCAATAACCAGGAAGAATTTTTTCAGCTGGCGAGCACGGCGCCTTAAGTACTTCACACCAAGATTCGTATGATTACATATCCGTTTAGCCCCATGATCGATACCTGGCCATGTCGGCTCCATTCCGGCAAATAATTTTACAGTCGTTCGTTTGCCCGCAACACCTGGGATAGCTGACCTTGGTTAGCAAGAATCAACGAGTCCAGCGGCTGTGACGTAACCATTATTTTTGACAAGAAAGCGGCTGGACACACGCCATTTAAGTTACTTGGCTAGGGAAATGGAGGACAGCTTGCAGGCCGTTAGCGTTTGGTGGCCAAAGCGGATGGGTTAACCGTCTGCATCGCTAGTACATGCGTTCCTTCACGTCATTCTCGATACCTATCTCAAGCTCCCTGCGCATGGCTTCATCCAGTCCAAGATGGTCTGACATGAGCTCCGCGAGGGTCGGAGGTTTCTCCACTGGTTTGTAGTCGCCTTGCCATAATTTTGAGCGTCGATAAGCCTTGGAACAGTGTCCCAGAGCCTCTTCAACTGTGACAATGATACAAAGCTCCGGTAACTTACCATTCACAGGGAACAACGCCAGAAGTTTCGGATCCGTTGATACAACACCGGTGCCATTTATACGGACGGTTTCGAGCACGCCTGGGATCATAAACAGCAACGAAAGTTTCGGTTGGTTGATGATGTTAGTCACACTATCTAATCGCTTGTTACCGGGCCGCTCTGGCAGGATTAGAGTTTTTTCATCCTTGATATGTACCCAACCCGGGGCGTCCCCACGGGGACTGATATCACTGGAACCGTCTGCCGCGTGTGTTGCAATCGCAGCAAACGGTGACATTTCAACATATCGCTTGATGGATCGAGTCAACAGGGGTGTACTTTTTACAACGACAAGTTCGTGAACAGGTTTCCCCATGAGGTTGCGGAGTTGTTCTTCTGAAGTAATTTGATGATCCATGGTCATTCCTCCTTCCGGTGTTGAGAGCGGATTTTCTCTTTGACTTACTCTAATTTCCACATATCGCGAAACATTTTGCAAATGTAAGCTTCGCTGACAAGGCAATTAGCCGAACGCAGATCAAGATGCTGGATGTCACGAATTTTTTTATTGCACAAGTAGATATTGGAGCCTATTCTGAAGCGATTGAGAGGTCATTGGTTATCAATCTTGTGCTCACTTCAAAGTGATCTGAGCTTCTTCTCCATCGTTAATCGCTCAGGTAAATAGTCTAATGTTAATTCCCCGATACGCTGCAGATACCCCAACAACAGAAATTACAGTGGCGCTTGAAGATGCCGGGTGCGTGGTGGTGACCGGGCTGATGGATTCAAGACTTCGACAGGCGGTAACCGATGAACTTGCCCCACACATGAACAGGGCACGCGTTATCGAAGATGATGATCCGACGCAGTTTTACCCGGGCCGGACGAAACGTATCACAGCGCTGGTGACACGTTCTGCGACCGTGACTGACCACCTCATCCCCCACCCGATCTCCCGGAAAGTCTGTGAGGCCACTCTGCTACCCAATAGTGAATACGGCTATCAGCTACACGTTACTGCGGCATTGGAAGTTGGTCCTGGTTCGCGTACCCAGGTGCTCCATCGGGAAGAAGACTCTTTCACTTTCTTTCCCCTCCCACGCCCGAACCTGATCGTTGCCAGCATGTGGGCAATGACAGATTTCCGGTCCGATAATGGCGCAACGTTGCTTGTGCCAGGAAGTCACAAGTGGACTGATGATCGGGTAGCAACCAGTGACGAGGTTGTCGAGGCAGAGATGCCAGCCGGTTCTGTACTTTACTGGATGGGCGGTCTACTTCACGGCGCGGGGGCTAATACATCACAGGACTGGCGCTATGGGGTGATCCTGACCTATTCCGCAGGCTGGGTGCGGCAGGAAGAAAATCAATATATGGACGTCCCAGCCGAAAGACTTGCCGAGCTTTCGCCAGAGGTTAAACAGATAGCAGGGTTTGATATGTATCGTGCCCTCGGATTTCACGACCCATCGGTCGGCTGAACTACAAGATAAATGATATTGCTGGCCTCCAGAATAGAGACCCAGCGTTAAATTGTGTGTGAACTGACACCAACGTCACTGGCCAGTGAACTCATGGAAAGCATCTGTCCGGACCCGAGGGCAAGCAGTCGAAGAAACTTGTCAAATACACAAAGCGGAATCCACCATCCATGACGCGTCGTCAGAACCTCGAACCATCGGGATGATTGATGGACGGACATGGGCGACTTCATCACGTACTGCGCAATTTCTCATCTGAAAAATATGCGGTAGCTGACGATAGCGAAAGTTGTGCGTACCAGCCGATCTTTCGAACAATAGCACTTTGACCTTCACACCAAATCAGGGGTAGAGTCATTCGCAAACCAAAAGGAGATACCCACCATGGAATACCAGTGCCTGATTTATGACGTCAAAGATAGTATTGCGACCCTTACGCTGAATCGACCGGATCGTTTAAACGCACTGGGTGAATCCCTGCGGGAAGACTTCCATGACGCGATTCAAACCGCGACGAACGACGATTCTGTTCGGGTCCTGGTCGTTACCGGTGCGGGTCGGGGATTTTGTTCTGGCGGGGATGTGAAAGCCATGAATGAAAGAAATCAACAGAAAACGGGCACCGCGCTCAACGATAAGATTACACCGTTAAGGGACCAGATCGTACTGGCGCTTCGAGACACGCCCAAACCAGTGATCGCGGCTGTCAATGGCCCCGCTGCCGGTGCCGGTATGAACCTGGCCCTGGCATGCGATATCAGAATTGCATCCGACAAGGCTATCTTTGGTGAAACGTTCGCAAAGAGAGGATTGCATGTCGACTGGGGTGGCACTTACTTTTTACCTCGCCTGATTGGTATGGCGCGAGCCTGCGAAATGATTTTCACCGGGGAAACTATCGACGCCGCAACAGCACTGGACTACGGCATCGTGAGCCAGGTGGTACCTGCGGACAAACTGATGGACACGGTGTTGGAACTGGCAGGCAGAATCGCCGCAGGACCACCGATTGCCATTCGATTGGCGAAGCGCGCCATGTACAAGGGGATCGACAGTGATTTGCGCGCGGCCCTGGAATTCGAAACCTACGCCCAGAATATCTGCTCACAGACCGAGGATTCTCGCGAGGGCATCAGCGCTTTCGTGGAAAAGCGCTCGCCGGAATTCAAGGGCCGATAAACCCGGGGATTACCCGGGCAGGAAGGGATCATTTCAATCGTCGAGAATACCACCAAGCCGTTCAACGGCTTCGCCAAAGTCTGCCATAAAATCAAATACCACAGTGCGCGCACTGACCGTGGTGTTCATCAATCCCACTCCCTGGCCAACCCAGTAGGTCGCCAGTCTTTTGGCTGCCGGGTCACCGGCCTCCGCCAGTTTGTCAATACGTCTAAGGGCAGGGCCGCTGACCAGACCTTGCAAAGGCATTGGCAACGGGTTAGGGGCGCCTTCTTCCTGCCAGGCATCGGTCCAGGGTGAGCGTAGCTGGCGCGTGTACTTGCCGGTTCTGCTGCGGGATCTCACCGTCTGGCGAGAACTGGCAGAGAGGAACTTTTCTTTTATTACCGCTGCTGTTTCAGCCTCTGCAGTCGTTAACCAGACTGACCCGGTCCATGCACCCGCTGCTCCCATCGACATGCAGGCGGCCATTTGCCGACCTGTTACGATGCCACCTGCAGCCAGTACGGGAATTTCACGACCATAGGATTTCAGGCTTTCTATTACTTCCGGAATAAGCACCAGGGTTGAAACTTCGCCACAGTGTCCACCCGCCTCCGTACCCGCAACGATCAGAATATCAACTCCAGCGTCGGCGTGTTTGATAGCGTGTTCACGCGCACCCGTCAGGGCACCTACAACAACACCTTGTTCCCGCGCCCTGTCAAGCATCCATCTCGGCGGAACACCCAGCGCATTGACGATCATCTTGATGGGGTGGTTGAAGGCGACTTCCATCACTGCAGAAGCGCCCCGCTCCCGCATGTTATCCCCAAACCCGGTTGAGACTTTGGTATCCCAGAGTCTTGCCGTATCGATGCCGTTACTCGCCAGAATATGTTCAACATGGCGCTTGTGTTCTTCCGGAACCTTGGCTTCAATTTCCTCCGGTGTGAATTCACCGCCTTTGTCGCTCATACTTGTGGGTACGATCAGGTCTATGCCATAGGGTTTCCCCTCAACCCGCTCATCAATCCAGTTGAGTTCGATCTCAAGCGATTCCGGTGTATGGCCAACCGCACCCAGCACACCAAAGCCACCGGCTTTGCTGACTTCAACCACAACATCCCGACAATGACTGAAAGCGCATAATGGGAATTCAATATCCAGCATTTCGCAGACTTTAGACTTCATAACTAACCTCCAAAGAACAATAATCCAGTGAGCAATAAACTGCCTATACCCAGCCTTGAGCTATCGCTGCTTCCTCACGCACCAGTTCCGGCGCACCCAAAAGCTGTCGATTGAAACCTATGCGTTTAAACCAGTAATGCAGTCCCAGCAAATCTGTAAATCCCATGCCGCCATGAACCTCCGTGGCGGTGCGGGCAACGAACTGACTCACCTCCGACAAATGCGCCTTGGTATGGCAAGCCATCATTCTGGCCTCATCTGGGATCTCAACAGCAGCATGGGCCGCGTACCATAGCAGGGATCGACAGGGTTCAAGTTCTGCCGCCATTTCTGAACACATATGTTTTACCGCCTGGAACGAGCCAATCACACGATTGAACTGTCGTCGCTCCTTTGCATAGGCAATCGACTTATCCAGCATGGTTTGCGCAGCGCCGAGGGAATCTGCTGCCAGTACCAGGCGCCCTGCATCTATCGTCAACAGTAATGCCTCCCGGTTCGATCCTGGCAGGATTTCAGATCCCACCCCATCGAAGGTGACTTCCGCCACTGACCGGGTTCTGTCAATGGTCTTTAACCGCTGCCGCGATAGGCCATTTGCCTGCCCGTCTATTAGATGAAAATTGCCTTTCTGATCCGCAATGATGAACATATCAGCACTCATCCCATCCAACACGAACATCGCTGAACCCTGCAGGCCATTTTTTGTGACTTCGATGCCACTGTTTTCACGATTGCTAATCTGTTCTGTAACGCCGACACCAAACAACGTTTTACCCAACGCAATCTGCGGCAGCCATTTCTCTTTCTGCTTATCACTCCCGGCTGCCAGTAATGCGATTGGCGCCATGACCGCTGCCCCCACAAACGGAACCGGCGCCACTGCACCACCGAGTGATTCCGCCACTAGCGCTGCCTCCATAAAGCCCAGACCGACACCGCCATAATCTTCAGGAACTAAAATCCCTGATATACCCAGTTCAGTCAGTTGCTGCTGAACATCGGTCGCATGGTTCTGTCCTGACTCCGCCAGTTGCCTGACCGTTTCGAGTGGGCATTCGGATTCCAGTAACCTGGAAACACTGTCTTGTAACATGCGCTGTTCTTCACCGAGTGAAAAATCCATAAGGATGCTTCCTGTTTGTTAATCCAATTGCTTCGGTTCTTTGGGCAGACCCAGAACACGCTCCCCAATAATGTTTTTCTGCACCTGGGCAGTGCCACCACCGATGATCAACCCCAAATCCAGCATATAAGAGTGCTGCCACATACCCCCATTGCGCAGGTGTGGACTGTCATCGTACAAAATGCCGGATTCACCCAGAATATCGATGGCCATCGCGGCCATCTGGTGATTGAGTTCACAACCCTGTAATTTCACAATCCACCCCGCCAGTCCAGGGTCCTCTCCTTTTAACCTCGAACTCATCGTACGCATACCGTTGTACTTCATGGAAAGCATGCGCGCCTGCAGCTTCAGCAACCGGTCTCGAAACATCGGCTGTTCCATCAGACTACGACCGTCAATGGTTTCCTGTTTCATCATATCGACAATGGTGCGAAAACGATTTTCTGCCTGATTGGGATCACCGAGGCCACCCCTTTCATGCTTCAGGGTTGCGTTGGCGACGAACCAGCCCTCACCTCGGCCGCCAACAATCTGGCTTGTGGGTACCCGCACATCGGTAAAAAACACCTCATTGAACGTGGCGTCACCGGTCATGGTCACCAATGGCCGAACTTCGATGCCCGGCGTATCCATAGTAAACAGTAGATAGCTGATACCCTGATGTTTAGGGGCATCAGGTTCCGTACGCACCAGGCAGAAAATCCAGTCGGCGTGTTGTGCCCCGGAAGTCCATATTTTTTGCCCGTTGATGACAAAATCATCACCATCGACCACTGCTTTTGTGGTTAATGAAGCAAGATCGGAACCAGAGCCCGGTTCTGAATAGCCCTGGCACCAGCTTATTTCACCGGTGATCGAGGGGCCGACGAACTGTTGCTTCTGTTCTTCGGTGCCCAGTTCGAGCACGGTAGGCACCAGGCGATAATCTCCGTTATGCCCTGGTCGAACACCTGCCTTGCCGAATTCTTCAGCGATGATATGGGACTTGAGGATGTCAATTTCGGCGCCATACCCGCCGTATTCCCGGGGTATGGTTCGCGCAGCGTAACCATGTGTGATGAGTTTCTTTTGCCACGCAATGGACGCGTCATCGGCTTTACCGTACCCACGCCCCTTTGGCGCATCACCACCATGCTGCTCAAGAAACTCAACGACCTCAGCCCGGAATGTCTCGTGCTCTGCGCTCTGACTCAAGTCCATGGGTGTTTTCTCCAAAAAAAGAATTTGCCTTTTAAACTGTCTACCACCGGCACTGATGCCTGACTAACGCGATGGCCCACAAACACAATATCACGAAGCTATTGATGCAGTGTAAATTCTTCACAGGCTTGAGAATTACGTTGTTTGGAACTAATCTGGCTCCCCACGGTTCAACTGCGGTAATTCAAATGCGCCCCATCGCTTCCGCTTCGATCTCTTTCGGCATGGTATCCATTCCGGTCAAGTTATATTCGTCTGCGGATAGTTCCAGTTCTGTGACGTTCAATCGTATCCACAAAGATTGTGGCTCACGGCTTAAGCAGCAATATATATGCGCCAGGGACGGTGACATCGTACCCAGGGAGGATATGGTGAAAGGCCACGAATTTTCCCGTGATCAGTATGTGTTATTTACGACAGAGGAGATTAAAGCCCTCGAAGCCGTAAAGAGCGAGACGATTGATATCGTCGAGTTCGTTCCGCTGCAGTCTGTGGATCGAATCAATCTGGAAAAAGTCTACTTCCTGAGCCCGGGTAAAGGCGGCGACCGGCCCTACAAATTGCTATCTATGGCGCTGCAAAAAACCGGTAAGGCAGGTATTGCTCGATATGCGGCTCGGGGAAAAGGCTACCTGGTCATGATTCGCCCCATGGGTGAAGGTCTGGCGATGGAACAGTTGCACTATGCCGACGATTTACGTTCTTTCGATGATGTGTCGCTGCCAACGGATGTGGAGGTTAAGGATGCGGAAGTCGAACTGGCTATCCAGATTATTGACCAGGTTTCCGTCGATCAATATGTCCCTTCAAAATACTCCGACGAGGTTAAGGCAAAAGTGCTGCAGCTGATCCAGAGCAAAATCGAGGGCAATGACATCACGGAAGCACCCGTGATCGAATCCGATGAAAAGATCGTTGACCTGATGCAAGCCCTGAAAGCCAGCCTCGCAGCAAAAGGTGGTGGTCCCATGCCCAGATCGGCAAAAAAGGCTAACCAGAAACTGCTTAAGAAAAGCCGCTGAGGTTGATCAGGAAATCTCTCAGCCCTGGAGATTATTCTTTCGCCGCTTCGCCAACCTTCTTTGAAACATCAGCAATATGCATTTCACCTTCGCGGGTTTGTGCACCCAGCTCGAGCGCCTTCTTCATGTTCACCATGGCACTGGGGTACCTCAGGGTTTGCTGGAACAAATAGGCTTCCTCGTTCAGCCCTTGCTCTATGGGCATTTCAGCGTTCAATACAGACTGTTTCGCCAGTGCCAGGGCCTCAGGTGGCCACAGGGCCATACGATGGGCCAGTGTATTCACAAAATCATCCAGTTCCTGCTGAGTATCAAACACCCGGTTGAGATATCCCCATTTCTCGGCTGTTAACGCATCAAGATCGTCACCGCCCAGAATAACTTCCATAGCACGACTCCTGCCAATCAGACGAGGCAATTGCTGGGTCCCACATCCACCGGGTAAGATCCCCAAAGGCACTTCCATTTGATTAATAATGGTCTTGTTTTTAAGTCCAAAGCGCATATCACAGGATGAGCTGAACTCATTTCCACCACCACCTACTCGTCCGGCCAGCTTTGCAATCGTCGGTTTCGGCATGGTTCTAACTCG
Organism: Gammaproteobacteria bacterium; assembly: GCA_012960755.1. Next base: position 151,873 of record DUAT01000171.1, on the reverse strand, counting down.
CTCGCACATCGCATGGAAGTCAGTCAATGTGTCCTGTTTTACGGCTGGTGAGTCGACAGGGAAGGTGAGTATCAATTCAAGGTCGAAGTGAGCAATAAAAAAGTCAGGATCGGCACTTTGTAAAACCAGTACCCTGACCGCATCGTCCGCCTGCACTTCACTCGTGAATGCGACCAGATCCTGGTAGAGCTGGATCGTCATCACATTAACGGGCGGGTTACTGATGGTCGCGGTTAAAACGCCGTCATCGAGTGAGGTTGAAATAGTCGCATAATCAAAAGCCATTTGCTTTCCCTTTATTAGTCATGATTTTTACTGGTCATGAGATGGAATAGAGTTGCCAGTAAGAATGCTACCAACCATAGCCTGACTGCAAGCAATCTGCACTCTTGGCGTTTTTGTTTGGCACTTTTGGCAGTAAAGGTCACAAATAGTTTATTCATTCTGTGAATAATGGCTTGCAAACAAACTCTTCGTACATATAATGGTCTGACCAAATTGGTCTGACCACTACGGTCAAACCGCTATGGTCATACCAAAATGACCAGACCAACGACTCCATACCGACTGCTCGAGCCACAAACAGGTCGACGAACAGTTGGCAATGAGTTTTCAGAACGTTAATAGAGAACTAACAAATGGCAAACAACAGCAAGTCCATCGTGGACTGCATCACAGCGACCCTGAGGGACGAAATCTTACGCGGTCAGTACCGGCCCGGTGAGAGATTACCATCCGAAAGAGATTTGGCCAGCCGATTTGAAGCCAGTCGGGGCGCTATTCGGGAAGTGCTGAAAAAACTGGAAGAACTGGGGATCGCCTCAATCAATCCAGGCGGTGTCAGGGTTGTACCGATAGAAGAGGCCAGCCTTTCCATCCTGGGACCATTACTTGAGTTGCATGAATGGCCTGATGTCACCCTGGTGCGTCACCTGCTCGAAGTAATGGGTTCACTGATGTCCATGTCTGCCAGGACCGCCATTGAGCGGGCAAGCGACGATGAAATCAGTCAAATACAGCGTATTGTCCAACGTATGATCGCCACCGATGATCCCAAAGAGAATCAGGAAAACTGGAAAGATCTTGCTAGATTATTTGCCAGGATCAACGACAACCTGGTTCTAAGGCTGATTTTTAACGGCCTGAAAACCCAGTTTCCTAAACGTGAAGACGACCCGAATTTTGAGCTGGTAGTCGATCAGCAACAGCGAATTAAGAACCTCAAACTGTTTGAACTCAGTCTCCGAAAGAGAGATTCCAAAGGTGCCGCGGATGCCATCAGCAGCGATTTTCTGCTGGCGATAGATGCCGTAGAACGCACGTTGAACTCACACCCGTTTGAAACGGGAACCGCAAGTCAGGAGACTCGCTAATGAACAATCTAGTCAAGGGAGTCATGACCGTCGTGGTACTAATCGTTGCGGCACTCGTCGCAATTGGGCTGGTTGCGACTGCACCACATCCCGAGAAAGTGGAACCAGAAGCAATTGCAACAGCTATTCGTACCACGACAATTTTAAAAGCTCATGTCAGGCTCAAGGTGAGATCCCAGGGTACGGTCACACCCCGTACCGAAAGCACCCTGATTCCAGAGGTTTCCGGCAGGGTCAGGTGGATATCCCCCAATCTGGTACCCGGCGGATACTTTGAGGAAAACGAGGTTCTGGTGAAAATCGATGACATGGATCTCAATGCCAACGTCGAAAGAAGCAAGGCATCACTTTCCAGGGCAAAAGCCGAAGCCGAACACAGTGCCTTCGAGTTCAAGCGATTGCAGGAACTGGTTAAGGATAAGCTGACCAGCCAGTCCGCCTTGGAATCGGCGTTGCGCGCGAAACGGGTGTCACAAGCCGTGTTGAAAGAATCAGAACTAAGCTTGAAGCAAGCCATCAGGGATCTGCGCCGAACCGAAGTCCGGGCACCCTATTCAGGGCTTGTCAGGTCAAAGAGTGTTGACGTTGGTCAGTTCGTATCTCGCGGCAATACCATCGCCAAAATATATTCCAGTGACTCCGTCGAAGTCAGAATACCACTGGCAGACAGTCAGTTAGCCTATCTTGACTTACCGCTCGGCCAACGCGGTGAGCTGCCACCAGAATTACAGTCAAGTGTCACCCTGTCCACACACTACGGTGGTCAGTATTACGAGTGGCATGGAAAACTGGTTCGCACGGAAGCTGAAATCGATACCCGAACCAGAATGGTTAACGCCGTCGTTCGCGTCGAGGAGGATCCAGACAGCGATCAGCCCCCATTACCCGTGGGACTTTTTGTCCACGCAAATATTGACGGCATACTGGTAAAAGATGTTGTGGTGTTGCCCCGCGCCGTTTTACGTAATCAATCCCAGGTCCTGGTTGTCGATGAAGATAATCGACTGCGATATCGAAACGTCGAACTGCTTAGATTCGACCGGGACGAGGTGATTATCTCTGCCGGACTCAAAGACGGTGAAATTGTTAATCTGTCTCCATTGCAGACCGTGATTGACGGCATGCGGGTAAAGCCCGTCGTCAGTTCCGGCGAGTCATAGGGGCACGATCATGGAGAAGTTAATCACCTGGTTCGTGGACAACCCGGTCGCCGCCAATCTGATGATGTGGATTTTTATCGCAGGTGGGGGCATCAGCCTGTTTACCATGCACAAGGAAGAATTCCCCAGTATTGAACCTGGAATTATTCAAGCCTCGGTTCCCTATCTTGGTGCTGCTCCTGAGGAAGTCGAACGGGCAGTTTGCGTTCGGATCGAGGAAGCGGTCGAAGGCGTCGAGGGCATGGATCGCATGCGTTCTATCGCCTCGGAAGGTATGTGCACGGTCATGATGGAAGTTGCCATCGGAGCGGACACCAACAAGGTTCTCAATGATATCAAGAGCAAGATAGACAGCATCTCCACCTTTCCCGCAGAGACCGAGAAACCCATTATTTCATCCATGTCCTTTACCGGACAAACCATTGTTGTCGCACTGTCCGGCCAGGCCGACGAGGCCACACTGAAGCAAACGGCGGATCGAATGCGAGACGACATCGCCGGATTACGCGGGATATCCCAGGTGGCGGTGAACTATTCACGCCCTTACGAGATTTCAATCGAAGTCAGCGAAAATACGTTACGACAGTACAATTTAACCCTCACATCAATCACCAATGCCATTCGCCGCTCCAGCTTCAACCTGCCCGGTGGCTCCATAAAAACCGAGGGTGGTGAGATCCTGCTGCGCAGTCAGGGCCAGGCTTATCGAGGCGTTGAATTCGAAGACATCGTTGTTATCACCCGTTCCGACGGCACAAACCTGACCGTCGGAGACATTGCCACGGTCAAAGATGCTTTCCAGGAAGGGTACATGAGTGCCAAGTTCAATGGTGAACCCGCAGTGATGATTTCAGTATATCGAGTGGGTGATGAGGACACGATAGATTCAGCCAACGCCGTGAAAGGATACATAGAACGAGTCCGCCCAACAATACCCGCCGGTCTCAAACTGACCGTCTGGACAGACAAGTCTGTTTCACTTGAGCGTCGAATCAACGCACTGACAAAAAACGCCTACGCAGGATTAGCTTTGGTGTTGCTGGTCCTCACCTTGTTCCTGCGTTTTAAGGTGGCCATGTGGGTTGCAGCCGGAATTCCGATCGCCATAGCCGGAGCCTTGTGGATGTTTCCCTTGGCGGGGATCAACATTTCCACCATGACAATTCTTGCTTTTATACTGGTACTGGGGATCGTGGTCGATGATGCCATCGTTATTGGTGAGCGCGTTTTCAGTCACGAAACCACTGATAAAAATCATCGCGAGGCGGCAATAGCTGGCACTCTGGAAGTTTATGTACCGGTTATTTTTGGGGTCCTGACGACTATAGCCGCGTTCTTACCCATTCTGCTGATTGAAGGAAAAATGGGCGGCTTCTTCTCCATTATCGGCTGGGTAGTGGTTGTTTGCCTGATGTTCAGTATTTTAGAGTCCCAGCTAATTCTACCAGCCCACCTTGCACATCGAAAAACCGAAGGTTATTTTCTCAGTGAGTCACTATTCGTAAAAAAATGGATAACGTTTCAGACCGCAATTGCAGACTCTCTCTCAAACCTGGCGAATAATGTATATCGTCCGTTTCTGGTAAAAACCCTTGAATGGCGCTGGGTCACCTGGGCCGTGGCCACGGCAATTCTGCTAACGGCAATCGCCCTGATTGCCAGCGGGCGGGTCGTTTTCCAGTTCTTCCCTTCGGTGGATGGCGATCGAGTCTACGCCACCCTCAATATGCCAGAAGGCATTAACGTCGAGGTCACCCGCAGAGGGGTCTCACAGATTGAAGCCGCAGCCTATGTTTTAGAACAGCAACTCATTGATGAACTGGGTTTTCCGGAAGGTGAACGTGTCTTTAAACACCTGCTTTCCTCGATTGGATCAAGCGCTGCAAGAAGCAATGGACCTCCAGGCCGGGGCGCGGGTGGCAGCCATCTGGCTGAAGTTGTTGTAGAACTGGTGCCAATAGAAGAAAGACAAGGTTTAACGGCCACTCAGATAGGTGAGCGCTGGCGTAAGATTGTCGGCGACATACCAGATGCGATCGAGTTGAAGTTTAACGCCAGTTCGTTTAGCGCCGGAGATCCATTATTGATAGAAATTCGGGGGCGGGATGTGGAGGAGCTACGAGTTGCTGCTGCCAGCCTGCGAGAGGAACTCGCCCGCTATCCGGGCGTCCTGGATCTTACGGATTCATTTCGCGCCGGAAAACAGGAAGTAAAAATAGACATACTGGAACAGGCAAAACCCCTCGGGCTCACCCTCAACGACCTGGCTCGTCAGGTTCGCCAGGCGTTCTATGGTGAAGAAGCGCAACGGATTCAACGAGAGTCTGATGATGTCAGGGTGATGGTTAGGTATCCGGAAGACGAACGCAAGTCTCTTGGCAATCTTGAGGATATGCGAATCAGGACAAACGATGGCACAGAGGTGCCGTTTGCTTCAGTGGCAAAAGTCGAGTACGGCTACGGCTATTCATCGATACAGCGTCAAAATCAGGAACGCTCCGTTAACGTCACAGGCGATGTGAACCGTACCATCGTCACTCCCGAAGAAGTGATGTCTTCAATACAACGCTCCATCTGTGAGAACGAGTCCAGTTTCTCGAACCCTGAGAACCGCTGTCACAATGCGAAATTCCCGGGTGCCTCCTACTCGCTTGGCGGCGAGCAGGAGGTCAGGATGGAAGCGCTCGGCAGCATGGCGCGCACGGTACCGCTGGCATTGATGATCATATTTGCACTGCTGGCTATTCCGTTGAAGTCATACATGCAGCCTCTGGTGATTATGAGCGTCATTCCATTCGGTGCAGTCGGCGCCATCGTTGGCCACTATGTGATGGGTTGGGATTTAATCTTTTTCTCCCTGCTGGGCATTATCGCCCTGTCCGGTGTCGTGGTGAATGCATCACTGGTGATGGTGGACTACATAAATCGTCAGCGACGAATAGGAATTCCCACATTTGAGGCTGTCACCATGGCAGGGGTTGCTCGTTTTCGGCCCATCCTGTTGACGTCAGTAACCACCTTTGTGGGTCTGATACCCCTGATGACGAACAAGGATCCGGAGACATTCATGTTTATTCCCATGGCTATTTCCCTCGCCTTTGGAGTCTTGTTTGCAACAGTCATCACTTTGTTCCTGATACCCAGCTTGTACCTGATGCTGGAGGACTGGTTACACTTCTGGGGTCTGGACTCATCGGTTGACCCTGCCTTGGTGCCGCACAATGAAGATTTTGATACGGTCCCAACTCTCACACCTACTAACGTTTCTACAAGTGTTTCACCAGGTGGTGGCGGATAGTTATTACCTTGTCTGCCTTACGCCCATAGCGGAAATAATATTCGATTGGAGAACAAAAGAATGTCTGATGGAAAGACAATCCGTAAACTGTTGATCGCTAACCGGGGTGAAATTGCGGTCAGGATTCAGCGCACCGCAAAGGAACTTGGCCTATCGTCCGTTGCCGTGTTTCCAGAAGATGACAAAGACGCCATGCACGCACTGACAGCAGACGAGGCGGTTCAGTTAGAGGGTACTGGTGCCGCTGCTTATCTTGATATTGCCCAGATCATCGACGTTGCAATGCGCACGCAAGCTGATGCCGTGCATCCTGGATATGGCTTTCTAGCCGAGAATGGAAACTTCGCCAGGGCGTGTGCTGAAGCCGGTTTGATTTTCGTCGGGCCGAGTCCTGAAATGCTCGACCTTTTTGGTGACAAGCTGAAAGCAAGGCAGCTGGCAGAGAGTGCTGGAGTCCCCGTGCTGCCAGCGTCAGATATTCTCACCGATGCAGCCATGGCCGAGCGTTTTTTTGAGGCCATGCAACCTGAAAATGCCATTATGATCAAGGCGGTTGCCGGTGGTGGTGGGCGCGGTATGCGAGCCATCACACAGGCAAATGACATCGAGGATGCTCTTGCCCGGGGTGCCTCTGAAGCAGAAGCAGCCTTCGGATCTGGAGATCTGTATGCGGAATTGCTGGTTGAGAAAGCCCTGCATATTGAAGTACAGATTCTCGGCGATGGCACCGGCCAGGTCAGCCATCTTGGCGAGCGTGACTGCAGCATCCAGCGACGTCATCAGAAGCTGGTGGAAGTCGCACCCTCGCCTCAACTGCCAGGCGCCCTGCGCAGCCGTATCCTTGACGCGGCAATAACCCTCGCTACCCATGCGGCTTACGACAATATAGGCACATTCGAATTCCTGGTGGATGGTCGGGAGCTTAATGAAGATTCCAACTTCTACTTCATCGAAGCAAATCCGCGCCTGCAGGTGGAACACACAGTGACCGAAGAGGTCACCGGCGTCGACCTGGTGCGGACCCAGCTCGAGCTCGTACAAGGTAAAAGCCTTGCCACCCTTGGCCTGATGCCTGAACAAATCCCTGCACCGCGTGGCTATGCCATACAACTGCGGGTGAATATGGAACGTCTGAAGAAAAATGGTCTGGCATTACCCCGCAGTGGCAAGCTCGATGCATTCGAGGTTCCCCAGGGCCCGGGAGTGAGAATCGACACGTTTGGATACCATGGCTATCGCACCAATACACACTACGATTCACTGCTTGCCAAGGTGATCGTTCATTGTGGCACTAACAGTTTCGGCGATGCCGTCAACCGGGCACGACGCACCTTGCAGGAATTCATCATTGAAGGTCTGGAGACGAACCTCGGCGTATTAATGAATCTGCTCGATGACAGTGACATCGAAGCGGGCAGAATGTACACCGGCTACGTCGACGATCACTTGACAGAACTGGTGCAGGTCAGGGAACTGGCAGTAAGCAGAAACACGACCAGCCAAAAAGTCCAATTGGCAGGGGCCAATGTGGATGCCAATGATCCTCTGGCTGTATTGAAATATGGTCACGACAACCGAAAGCAAGCGGTAGAAGCCAAGGCAGAATACGCTGAAGGTCTTGTGCCGATTCGCGCTGTTATGCAGTCTACGATTGTTAGCCTGGATGTAACAACCGGGGATGAGGTGCAGATTGGGCAGGAACTGCTGGTACTCAACGCCATGAAAATGGAACACGTCATCAAGGCGGAAGCCAGTGGCACGGTGACCGAGGTCAGTGTCGCTGAAGGCGATACTGTACCTGAAGAGTCTGTATTGCTGGTTATTGAAGAGGGGACGGTCAACACCGAGACAACGCTGCTTGAGGATGAGGTGGATCTGGACCTGCCGAGACCCGACCTCGCCGAGGTTATTCGTCGACGCGCTATTACAACAGATGAATCGAGGCGCAAGCAGGTCGAAAAGCGGCACCTGCAGGCCGGTCGAAGTGCCCGGGAGAACATTTATGACCTGGCCGACGAGGGAAGTTTTTTCCAGTACGGGTCTATTGCTGTTGGCATGGGGCTAAGGGGTAGTGTTGACGAACTGCTCGATTACGCGCCATCAGATGGACTGGTCATGGGGCTCGGGCATATTAACGGTGCTGACTTTGACGAGTCCCGCTCCCGCTGCGTACTGATGTCCTACGACTATTCGGTACTCGCCGGGTCACAAGGCGGCATGAACCATAAGATGATGGATCGCATGTTCCAGACTGCCGACAAGCTCTCGTCTCCCCTCGTATTGTTCACAGAAGGCGGCGGCGGTCGCGCCGGAGGTGGCAGCCGTAATGCAGTCCCGGGTAAAGGTGGGTCGCCCGTCATCTCCGGGGGCGGCGGCTTGAATACACCCTCCTGGGCGCTGTTGAGCAAACTCAGTGGCCGGGTACCCGTTATTGGCGTTAACGCCGGATTCTGTTTTGCCGGTAATGCGGTACTGCTTGGCTGCTGTGACGTCATTATCGCAACAGCGAATTCCAGTATTGGCATCGGCGGTCCTGCCATGATCGAAGGTGGTGGACTCGGCGTCTACAGTCCCGAGGAAGTTGGACCCATGTCAGTCCAGGTGCCCAGTGGCGTCGTCGACATTGCCGTCAAGGATGAAGCCGAAGCTGTTCAGATGACCAAAAAATACCTGTCTTACTTTCAGGGGTCTCTCGATCACTGGGAAACTAACGACCAGAGACTGCTGCGGCATGTTATTCCGGAAAACAGACTCCGGGTTTATGACATTCGGGAACTTATCACCACCCTTGCAGACAAGGACTCCGTGCTTGAGCTTCGACCCGAATTCGGCACAGCGATGGTCACCTCGCTGATCAGGCTGGAAGGCCGACCCATGGGCGTGATCGCAAATAACCCGCAAGTACTCTCAGGTGCTATCGATAGTGATGCATCCGACAAGGCCGCCCGTTTCATGAAACTCTGCGATGCATTCCAGATTCCCATCCTGCTGCTTTGCGATACGCCGGGCATCATGGTCGGGCCGGAAGTCGAGAAAACCGCACTGGTTCGTCATGCCGCCCGGATGTTTATTATCGGCGCCAGTCTCCAGGTGCAAACCTACATGGTCATTTTACGCAAGGCCTATGGCCTGGGCGCGCAGGCTATGGGTGGTGGTAATCACCGTCTGCCAGCATTCGTTGTGGCATGGCCGACCAGCGAATTTGGTGGCATGGGCCTTGAGGGCCAGGTGAAGTTGGGTCAACGTGCCAGGCTTGAAGCAATAGAGGATCCGGCGGAACGCCAGGCTGCCTACGAGAGTATGGTTGCCGCTGCCTATGCTCGTGGACAGGGTTTGAATGCAGCACATGTATTCGAAGTGGATGATGTGATCGACCCTGCAGACACTCGCCGGTGGCTGGTTGCCGGGCTGAAAGCGGCACCCCCGGCGACAGATACCGCACCCCCCAGGAACCCGATTATCGACACCTGGTAGATGATTTTAGGCATTTGCATCCGGAAGATTGACTGGCTACTTCTGGTAGAGCCCTTCCATAATCTGATCCACTGTAAAGGTACCCGGACGTTGCCTGGGTGGAAACTTCTGCAGTGAGCCCACGAATTGCGTGACGGCAACCCGGCCCTGTACGCCTGCCGCTGCTATTTTTTTGTCCCACCAGAGGTTGTAACTGTTGGAATCCGTGTCTGCCCGCTCAAAGGGATCCCGGCGCAGGTGAAACACCTTGGGAATCCGCAGCGTCACAAAAGGATCGCGCCAGACATCAAAACGATGGGCACGCTGTTCTGCAAACACCAGTTTCCAGTCCCCGACCCTGGCCGCCGTCAGCAGGCCATCATCACTGAAGTAAAAAAACTCCCACCGCGGGGCAACCTGCTGCTGCCCCTGCAGGAATGGCAGAAAGTTATAACCGTCCAGGTGCACTTTAAAACTCCTGGCACCGACGCGCTTTCCCGTTACTAAATCGCCCTTGATTTGATCATCACCCACCGCAGCCATGAGTGTGGGTAGCCAATCCAGGTGAGACATGACCTGATTACTGATCGCACCAGCCTTGATCTGGCCTGGCCATCGAACCATAGCCGGTACCCGAAAGCCGCCTTCCCAGTTTGTATTTTTCTCTCCCCGAAAAGGCGTAATGGCGCCATCAGGCCATTGATTGAAATGTGGCCCGTTGTCCGTGGTATAAACAACAATTGTATTATTCGCAATACCTAACTCATCCAGCTTGTCAAGCAAAGCACCAACATGACCATCATGCTCCAGCATAGCGTCGTTATAAAAACCCTGACCCGACGCGCCCAGTTGTTCTTTTTTTTACATGAGTGTAGTAATGCATACGCGTGGAGTTAAACCAGACAAAGAACGGCTTATCGCTCTCGTGTATCTTGTCAATAAACTTCAGGGAAGCTGCAAGGAACTCTTCATCTATGGTTTCCATTCGCTTTCGAGTCAAGGGTCCGCTGTCTTCCACGCTGCCGTCAGCAAAACTGTGAATCACACCCCTTGGCCCAAAGCGTTTTCGGAATGCGGGATTCTTTGGATAGTCCGGGTCTTCCGGGCCTTCCTCGGCATTCAGGTGATAAAGATTACCAAAGAACTCGTTAAAGCCGTGATTGGTAGGCAGGAATTCATCCTTGTCGCCAGGTGATTTTTACCGAACTGACCACTGACATATGCATGGGGTTCCAGTAGTTCTGCCAACGTAGGATCTTCAGGTTGCAAGCCGATATCAGACCCTGGGATTCCTACTTTGGTCAAACCGGTGCGGACTGGATGCTGGCCGCTGATAAAAGCAGAACGACCCGCCGTGCAACTCTGTTCGCCATAATAATCGGTAAAGATCATCCCTTCATTGGCGATCCGATGTAGGCTGTCCCTCAAGCAGGAACTCTGTGACGATTGTGTTGATCGCTTCCGGTTGATCGTAGTGCAACATGTGTCCGGCATCGGGAATGACATGGTGCTGGGCTTGTCTGAAAATCTTCTCTCTTTTCTCCAGAATAGAAAGATAAAGTTCATCCTGGTCTTTCAGTTCAGTTCGCCGTTGCGTCCAGTACTCCAGTGAATCGTCCCCAGTGATGATCAAAACCGGGCATTCAATCCAGCCCCATAACGTTTCAGTTTCCTTGTGTGAAAAAGTATGCCAGATCATGTGCACCGCAGGATCCCAGTTCCAGCGGATACCACCATCGGCATGTGGCTCGGTACCATGAGTAACAATCATCCGGGCAAGTTCTGTTTGCAACCGTGGGTTGTTGCGAGTCAAGCGCATCATGGCCTCGGTTTCATCTGCCATGGAACGAGACTCGTTTCCCAGCGTCAGGACCGTGTCAATTCCTTCACGCAACCTGGCTCTTAGTTCAGCCGGTTCCTGTTCACCGCCATCGACATCAACAGGTGGCCCCATGCCATCCAGCAGAACCAGTTTCGATACTTGTTGCGGGTAAATTGCGGCATATCTACCGGCAATGTGACCACCCAGGCTATGGCCGATCAGCACTGGCCTGTCGAGCTGACAGTGTTCGATTAACGCATGGACATCTGCCACGAACTGCACCATGGTGTATACGCCTGGATTTTCGCTCTGGCCATGCCCCCGGAGATCCAGGGCAATCACATGATAGTCATCCAGGGATTGTGCGATTCCCACCATACTCAGGGCATGGTCACGCATGCCATGCAGTATCACAAGATCCGGTTTGTCCGCATGACCGAAATCCACATAAGACAGCTCACAATTGGAACTGGTAAAACTGGCACGTTGAAACTTTTCCACATTGAACCCATTGACATCGAGGCTGGTAATTATGGCCACAATATTGCCCAGGAAAGCAAATACCACTGCCACAATACTCTGAGGCTCAGATATCGTGTCAACCAACACAGAAAATCACTTATTGCCCGTTTATTACCAATATTCTCTTTAGTTGCTGGTTGCTTTTAATTACCATTCGACCTCATCGTTTTTTGGACAATTACCAAGGGTCAAAATGCTGCTTCAAAAATACCTGTTTACCACTTTTTGCTTATTCCTCAGCGTTCTCGCGCCCCTATCGTTGCAGGCGGCTGCGGATGTGTTTGATGTGGATGTGGACATCCCACACACACTTTACAAGTTAGATAACGGTCTTACGGTGATCATCCACGAAGATCACAAGGCTCCGATTGTTGCCGTCAATATCTGGTACCACGTTGGGTCGAAGAACGAAGAGCGTGGCAAAACAGGGTTTGCTCACCTGTTCGAGCATCTGATGTTCAATGGCAGCGAGAATTTTAATGACGACTATTTCAAAGCAACGGAAAAGCTCGGCGCTACCAACCTCAATGGCACCACAAGCTGGGACCGTACCAACTACTTCCAGAATGTACCCAAGAATTCGCTGGACAGCATTTTGTGGCTTGAATCAGACCGCATGGGAAACTTACTGGGAGCTATCACCCAGGAAAAACTGGATGAGCAACGAGGCGTCGTCCAAAACGAAAAGCGCCAGGGTCAGAACAGGCCTTATGGCAAAGCGGGTGAAACCCAGTACAAGAGCATCTATCCCTATAATCATCCCTACTCATGGACGACCATTGGCTCCATGGAGGACCTGAACAACGCGACGCTTGAGGATGTTCATGCCTGGTTTAAAAAGTACTATGGCGCAAACAACACGGTCCTGGTCATCGCTGGAGATATCGATACAAAAGAGGTACAGCAGAAGGTCGAACATTATTTCGGGGAGATCGAACCCGGCCCACCCCTGACCAAACATGAATCCTGGGTCAGCAAACTAACTGGCAGTCAAAGACAAGTCAGCTACGATCGTGTTTCCCAGACCATGATGCTGAAGTCCTGGAACATCCCTGGTAACAGCAGTATCGATACAAACTATCTTGACCTGGTGGCTGCCGTACTGACCAGTGGTAAAAATTCTCGCTTGTACAAACGGCTGGTCTACGATCAGCAACTGGTTTCCAGTGTCAGCGCCTACACCTCCGCGGGAGAAATTGCCGGTACTTTTGAAATTACAGCAATGATCATCCCGGGTGTTGAGGAGGAACTCGTCGACAGAATTATCACGGAGGAACTCACAAAATTTCTCGACAAGGGCCCCACAAAGAAAGAACTGCAGAGACTAAAAATACAGACTTTCAGTGGATTCGTTAGAGGTATCGAAACCATTGGTGGTTTCGGCGGCAAGTCAGACCTGTTGGCAGGAAACTACATATACACAGGCGATCCTGCTTACTACAAGAAAGAACTGCAGTGGATTAAAGATGCAAGCCAAAAAGACCTGCAAAATGTCTCCAACACCTGGCTCTCGGATGGCATGTATCAACTGGTGGTACGCCCGTTTCCATCGCTTAGCGCCAAACAATCCGCTGTCGATCGTTCTTCAGTACCGGACCCGGGTAACATAGACGACGTATCTTTTGAAAACTTCCAGAAGGCCACCCTCGACAACGGTCTGAAAGTTATCGTCGCAAGTCGCTCTGCGGTGCCTGTGGTACAAATGCAATTGTCACTTGACGCAGGCTATGCCACTGATCAGTTCGCTCGTGCGGGTATCGCCAAACTGGCCATGAATATGATGGACGAAGGGACTCGCAAACGCGATGCCCTGGAAATCAACGACGAGCTAATCATGCTCGGGGCAAATATCAGCACCGGTTCGAATCTGGACACGTCATTTGTCAGCCTGTCGTCACTAACCAGCACCCTGGATGAGTCGTTGAACCTGTTTGCCGATGTTATCCTGAACCCATCCTTCCCGGAGAACGAATTAACCCGTCTTAAAACCCAGCAGCTGAATGCCATCCGGCAAGAGCAGGTGAGTCCCAATTCGATGGCACTGAGGGTTTTTCCAAAACTTATCTATGGTGAGAACCACGCTTACAGCAATCCACTGACTGGCTCTGGAACCATTGATTCGGTCCAGGGTATTACGGTTGATCATCTCAAAGAATTCCACAAAACCTGGTTTAAACCAAACCATGCGACGATGATTGTGGTCGGTGATATCACCATGGAGGAAGTGTTACCGAAATTAACGGAACAGTTCTCGTCCTGGAAAAAAGGCAATATTCCACAGAAAAACATCAGTCAGGTTGCAAAGAGAAAGCAGGTCGATGTCTTTCTTATAGATCGTCCTGGATCTGAACAGTCCATTCTTCTTGCCGGGCTCATTGCACCGCCCAAAGCCAATCCAGATGAGATCGCCACCATCGCCATGAATGACATTCTCGGTGGTGGTTTTACCTCTCGAATCAATATGAACCTGCGTGAAGATAAACACTGGTCCTACGGTGCACGTACTGGATTCGTCAGTGCCCGGGGGCAGCGTACTTTTGTTGTCACAACCAGCGTTCAATCAGACAAAACAAAAGAGTCCATTCAGGAAGTGATGGTGGAAATTAACGCCTATCTGTCAGATACCCCCGCTAGCCAGGAGGAACTCGACAATTCCATCACCCGGAGTACCCTGACCCTGCCGGGACAGTGGGAAACCGCTGGTTCTGTTCTCGGATCCCTTTCCCAAATGGTGCAATATGGTCTTGAAGATGATTACTTTGATACTTATGCGAACAAGGTCAAAGGACTGACCATACCCCAAGTTCGATCAGCTGCCACCAAAGTCCTTCAACCGGATTCTCTTGTCTGGGTTGTTGTCGGTGACAGGACGGTTGTCGAATCCGGTCTGAACCAGCTTGGTTTCGGCAAAGTACAGCTGATGGACAGTGACGGTAATCTGCTCTAATCAAGTCTTTGCCGGGAAGCCAATGAATCTGTATGCTATTTGAATTGATACATATTCGCATCGCCTTAACGACAATTAGAAAAGGACAACTACCATGAAATTCGGCGTTTTCTATGAGCATCAACTTCCCCGGCCCTGGAATGAGGACAGTGAACACAAGCTGATGAAACGATCGCTACAGCAAATTGAGCTTGCTGATCAACTGGGCTATGACTATGCATGGGAAGTCGAACATCACTTCCTTGAAGAATATTCTCACTCTTCAGCGCCAGAGGTGTTTCTTGCTGCAGCCAGCCAGAGAACAAAGAATATTCGACTTGGCCATGGAATTATTCAGTTAACCACCAATCACCCTGCCAGGGTCGCAGAAAAGGTTGCAACCCTGGACCTGGTCTCAGATGGTCGGGTTGAACTGGGAATCGGTGAAGGGGCGAGTGTGACCGAATTGCATCCATTTAATCTGCGCTTTCGTGACAAGCGTGACGTCTGGGAAGACGCCGTAAAATGCGTTCTGCCTATGTTTTACAACCATGCCTGGGAGTATGAAGGCGAATTTTTCAAATTTCCGCTTCGTGCAGTTGTTCCCAAGCCACTACAAAAACCGCATCCTCCCTTGTGGGTCGCCTGTTCTCAACTGGACACCATTCGCTATGCTGCTCACCGCGGGATGGGCGCACTTTCATTCAAGTTCGTTGATCTCAAGGCGTCATTGGCATGGGTGAATGCCTACTACAACACCTTCGTCAACGACCAGGAATTGCTGACTGATTATCAAACCAACCCCAACATCGCTGTGGTTTCGGGGTTTATGTGTGCTGAAACAGACGAAGAAGCCTGGCAAAAAGCCGACGGCTGGACCTTCTTCCAGTTTGCACTCCAGCTCTACAACAAAGAGGGGCCATTCGAACCAGGTACTATCAGCTTCTGGGACAAATACCAGGAATGGAAGCAAACTCCAGCCGGTCAAAAACGCTCAGGCAGTGAGTTGATCGGTTCTCCGGACACCATTCGCGGGAAACTGAAAGAACTGGAGGCCGCTAATGTTGACCAGGTCATTCTGCTTAACCAGGCGGGTAAGAATACTCACGAAGATATCTGTTCCAGCCTCGAATTGTTCGCCGATGAGGTGATGCCGGAATTCCACGCAAGAGAAGATGAGCACCAGGCGTGGAAACAAGCGGTATTGAATGGTGAGATTCAGCTGGAGGAGATCGATACCGACCCTTACAACTTCAAGGCCCGGGGCGCTCCTACGAAAGCTTCGACCAAATCAGACCAGAATATGATCGCAGGGGTAACGGGAAGACCCGGTAGCGAAGCGGTGAACTAGGCAGATGTGAACTAAGCAGAATAGTCGTTCCGCTCTTCTGCTTTTTCAGACAAGTACTCGACAAATTCCCATTCGATTCCGTTGCCATCGAAAAAGTAAGCGCGAAGCCGATGAGGATGTCCGTCCATCGCCGATGCTGTCGTCGGTTTGTACCCGACGGAACCCATGCGTTCAATCAGTGCCTGCATGTCATCAATGACAAAACCGAGATGATTAATGCCGTCATTGGTGTATGGCATGTCAGAACGCGGACTGTGTTGTCGATTCTGTTGCAGTGCAAGATAACTCTCATCATTTCCGAAGTGAACCCAGTCACCTGACTCTGGCCCGCCGTGAAGGTAGCCACTGCCCCTGACCCTGAAATCGGGAAATGCCGTGGCCAGGAATTTTGTAGCTTCATCAATTGATGTGACGGTGATGTTTGCATGCTCGATCAGTAGTTTCATAGCTCGCCTCTACATAAGAAAGTAATTACTTTACTATTTAATATTATGCCTGGCACAAAAATATGTAAAGTGTTTTGTTTACTTAATAGCTGGACTTCGGTAATAATCCTGACCACCAGAGTCTGTAGTTACAAAAAGATGAACCAATCACAATCGAACCTCGCCAGTAGCCAGGATAAAATTCTTTATCAAATCAAACGTTTAGGTCCGCAGACGGCACGTGACCTGAGCAACAGACTCAATCTTACTACGATGGGAATCCGTCAACACCTGTCCCAGCTCGAAGGCCAGCAACTGATCTCATCGTTACCCGAGGAAGCCGCAGGTCGGGGTCGTCCGGTCCGACGCTGGAAACTGACCGGCAAGGGGCACAACAGGTTTCCTGATTCCCACGCCCAGGTAACCAGCGAGCTGATTATCTCTATTCGTGATGTCCTGGGTGAGGATGCTATCGATATGCTGATCGAGAAGCGCACCTCAGATACGCTGCGGTTGTATACGAAGCGACTTCAGAAATTCGACTCCCTGGAGGACAGGCTGGTCGGTCTATGCGAAATCAGAAGCAACGAAGGTTACATGGCAGAGTTGGAAGCTGCAGAAAAACCAGGCAGTTTTCTGCTGAAGGAACATCATTGTCCAATCTGCATTGCAGCCAAGACATGCCAGGGTTTTTGCAGTTCGGAGCTTGAGGTCTTCCAGTCGTTATTCGAGGGTATGGCAACGGTTCACCGGGTGGAACACATTTTAAACCAGGCCCGACGCTGCACTTATCGGATCGAGCCCCTTACCTGCTGAAAAAGCGGCAGACCGACCTTATCAGATTCCTTAATTCGTGCTTAGAATAATATCCCCTGAACGTGTACTGATAGTAACCTCACCTTCACCCTCACCGACAACAAACCTGAGGGTTTCATCCCGGACATACTTTGACTCTTGCGGTCGATCGCTGGTAATACGATTTCTAATGCTTCCGGAACCTGTCTGCAGGTCAAACTTTGCGTCCAGATCCCCACTCAGCCGCAACCGTATGGTGCCACTGATGCTATCGAACTCGATACTGGCTCCGCTACGTAATTCGGTCTGCAAATCAATATCGCCTGATACTGAATGTCCCCGGACGGAGTTCAACACACCCGCGATCAGTTCCAGGTCGCCGGAAACACTCTCAAGATCCAGGTCATCAGAAACATCCTTCACCAGCACGTTGCCACTGACACTGTGGTATCGCTGAACTCCCTGGACGTCAAAGGCTTCTATATCTCCGCTGACACTTCTGACCCGGACCCGACCTTCGACATCCCGCACATCAACTTCGCCGCTCACCGTCGTCAGATGGATGCGTTGTCGAATTTTTTCTACCCTGATATTGCCACTGACGCCATTGACATCCAGGCCGCCAAGAATGTTCTCCGCCTCGATATCGGTCGAGACAACACCGATATGTAACTTACTCTGCAGAGGTACCTTAATCGTCAGGTCAGAACCTTCATCACAGCACCAGCTGTTTCTTCCACTAGGTATCTTTACTCTGATGACTGCATCATCATCATCGACTTCGAATATAAATTCTTCGTATTTCTCATCCAGCTTACCCGACACCTTTATCTCGTCTTTGTCCCATCCCTCGATGGTCAGTTCGCCTCGAACGACATTAATCCTGACGACACCATCAACAGACGCACTTTTGGACTCATCAACCGTTTCCCGAGCCAGTGCAGCACCAGCCGACACCATGCCCAGGGAAAACACGCCGACCATCAGTAAATTGTGTTTCTTGTTCATCATTTTCTTCCTTTGTTCTTTGACTGACCTAGTTAGTGCCTGTCCATAAATAATTATGTGTGCTTTTCCAGTCACGTTTTGTGCTAATAAAATAGACTCAATCTGCCCAAAGTAGGGTGCTGAAGTCGAAATTTGCCTATTTATGGACAAGCACTAGTTAGTTCCTGTCCAGAAAGCCATGATTTTCGGGCAAATCATAAGACCACTTAGTATAGTTAGTTTATAAATCAAGCACTTATCGAACGAAATAACACTCATGGTTCTGTTTCCGGACAAGAACGATTCACATTGAGTGACCATATTTCAAGTAGTCCTGTTTCAATAACTCGAGTTCCTGTTGATGAACTCGCATCAACATCTCAACCAGACGAGGGTCCTCGGGGTTTTTCCTGACCTGCGCTTCAATTTCGAGTCGGGCATTTTCAATAATCTCGATGTTGCGATACAAATCATCGAGCGTGTCCGGGGACAGACTCTTGTTTGTCTCTGCAAACTGTTCCACCAGCGGATTTCTGACTTTGAGGTATCCTTTTTGCATCGAGTCGATAGCATAATTCGCGGTAACCAATTCGGCACCGGGCTGACCGGGACCCACCAAGTTCACCACGAGAGAAGAAACGGCGATGATAAGGCTGGCTGCGACGGCATAAGGCATCCAGTTGCCTGGCCACAAGGTCCCTTTTCGCTGTGGCATCTGACAGATATTTCGCTCAATCCCTGGCCACAAGTCACGACCGGGTTGAATTTCCCGGTCAAGATTGCGAATCTCTCGCGCAAGCATGAGATCAACAGGCTCATCACCTTGCCTCATGCCTTGTTCCTGATTCCCTTGCTCTTTGTCTGCCATCTTTGTTTCCTGTGGTGTACTCCTAAGACGCATTTGAGTACGCAATGGTTTATTTGCACTTTTGTTACATGACCACTACTTTAAATGACCCTGTAACAACTGCCGCGCCCGATGCAGCTGAGCCTTACTGCTACCCTGGGCAATATTCAGCATCGACGCAATCTCGTCATGGGTGTGGCCTTCCAGGCTGTAGAGCACAAAAACTGCCCGTGCTCCATCGGGGAGTTTTCCAATAGCCTGTTCAAGCCCCATCTGGGCACCAATATCCTCTGGTATGGCTTCTTCTTCTGTCTCATCAATATCTACGCTGTATTGAAATGGCTTTTGTTTTCTCAGGTAACTCAGCGCCGTGTTAGTCGCAATACGATACAACCAGCTGCCGAATGCACTATCACCTCTAAAACTACTCAACTTGCGCCAGGCGAGTACAAAGGCTTCCTGGGACAGGTCTTCTGCCATATCCCGGTCATTGCATAGCCTTACACAGAGCGCATAGACACGTCCCACGTGCATCTTGTAAAGCTGCTCGTAGGCCCCGTAGTCATTATTCTTTGCTTGTGCAACCAGGGCGCGTTCTGCAGCCCTTTCATCTTGCACGACGGCGGTTTTCGACACTAATGGCTCATTTCATGGTTACTGAAGATATGATGGGATTTTACGGGAAAAGGTTTAAATTATTCTATCCCAAAGGACTGTGTTACCTGGTTTTCGTGCCCAGTCCGAAAGGTTAAGTTCTTTTAAATCAGTTTGAGATTAACAGGATGACCCGGTGAGGTCCTTCTTTGTTGGATATGGGTGGTGGAATTTTCATCACAATGTCCTGGGTTTGGTCATTGTTTACCATCGTTTTGTAGACAAACTCCGGGTCCTGGGGCATGGAGACTTCAATCTCGATCTCTTTCCCGGAGAACATTTTCTTGCCTTGCTGACCCTGATAAACCATCAGCGAATGTTCGCCTTTCTGAACTAACAGGTCTTCAATACCATCGTCGTTAACATCCAGCAACAGGACCGAGGGAAACCAGACCTCGCCAGTGGACATATCAAACTTTGCGGTAATTTGCTGCACCTTTTGTGGTTTGTCCGGGTAGACACCATCTACCATCTGGTAAAACCCCAGATCAATTTTGATGGAACTCGTCAGCAACGCGCGAATGATCCTGCCAATACCGATTTCTATGGATGAGACAACGATGTCAATTTGCTCATCGCCGTTGATATCTCTTATCTCCAGCTCATACTGGATCCCCTTCGACTGCATGCTGGACGTTTCCTCGGCATCAAACGTGACCAGCTCATAACCCGCAGAGTCATCACCATTAACACCACTGATTGTGTTGCTACCACTATCATCTAAGGCAACACCGGGTCTGCCGCGGTAATATCGTATCGTGGTTTTTTTATCGAAAACACCATCGCTTTTAACTGACATGGTCACAAGATCTGTTAACCCGTCGCCATCAAGGTCTTTTAAACCATGCAGGACGGTAACCAGTTTATCTGATTGATCTTCGTCGGACATGCGAACAGACATGCCATCAAAGCCGTCAAAATCAAACGGAATATTCGACGTGGTTTTAATGACCTCACCTGAAAACTCTCCATTGGCAAGTTGCGGGTATATATAGAATTCACCGTTGACCCAGAATGTAATATCGTCGCGACTGTCCAGGGTCATATCGACAAGAAACAGTTCTTTTGCCTGATACCAGGGATTGTTGTTGTAGGTAAGATCCAGCAATGGTGGTGCTTCTAACGCCAGCGGGTGCGTAAACTCACCGTTGGGTAACTGTGTCGCCACCAGGTAACCGGTGAAGGTAGGAATGAGGAAGTCATCAAGACCGTCTCCGTTGATGTCGCGGAACAGGTCAATCCGGGGCAGATGGTCATGAACAACGGCATGATAGATTGATGAATGGTGCAGTATCGTCTGCTTACTGCCTGTCCACGGGTCGAATATATAAGCTTCACTGGCTGTAAACATCAACAATACCGCCTCGCCGTGCCAGTTGCCTGTATCAACAAAGATCACATCTTTCGGCAATACCTGGTCAACCAGAGCCTCAGCGTAATCGTTACTAGCCCTATAACCAGCAACCCGTCGCTCTCTCTCAGAGACAACACTGAATACAAAAACGTCAGCCCGTGATTGCGTCTGTTTGCGTACGGTAACAACGGTTTGACTCAAGGCGGTACCGCTTTCAATATTCACCAGGTCAAAAAAACCGTGTGACGGTAGCGATACCAGGCAGATCCAGGCCAGTAAACTACATCTCGCGAAATGCAAACTCAACTATCCCTATTCCCGAGCGAAGTGCTCGATAGCATTGTACAGTAGTTTAGTTCTAGTTAGTTCCCGTCCCATAAGTAGGCATTTTCAACCAATTATCACAACATCTGTAAACTGTTAGTTATATGAAACAATCACCTACGAGGGAAGTATATGTGCCAAGCGTACCCAT
>DUAT01000171.1:0-130421 GCA_012960755.1 Gammaproteobacteria bacterium | reverse complement strand
GATTTGTGACCAAACATTTTTACTACGTCGCAACTACTGTGCTAAAAAAGCTATTATGGATGGGCACCAGTTAGTGGAGGGCGTCTTTTTACACTTCTGACCATCAGCAAACTGTCCACAAGCGGTGAATGCGCGTAAACTTCGCGACGGCGACTTTCTTTAGCTCCACAACCCCGCAGCGATTTGACACAAATAGCGACCAATTAGCGATTTGGCACAAATAGCGACCAAGCAGCGATTTGGCACAAATAGCAAATAACATGATGTAAACAGTGTATGCAGCCGTTCCAAAAACTACTTGAACGATACAATAAACTTTCAATTTCTGAGCAATTCATTTTGCGTGTCTTCTCGGTAATCTACGAGCCCGTCAACCAGACGACCGTGAACAATATTCTTACTGCATTGCAGAAAGCGGCAACGACTTTCAAGGCTTCAGGTACAGTGCTAGATCAGACGCTAAAGCAGAAACTGGAAACCCGTGGTCTCATCAACATCAAGGCTGGCAAGATAAAGTGCGAAGCCTCAATCGAGGAATGGCTCACCCACGAAGCGGTCATGAATGGCGAGTTTGAGATAATAATGACCATAGCTCTGAATCAGGTCCCATTGACCCTTGGAGATTATTTTTATAGCAGAAGCACCTACGAATCAGCGAGAAGACTGCGTTATGCCCTGCACAGTCGGGACGACGACTTGGTGTTTAAACTTCTCCAGATCAGTGATCCCTACCAGAAGCCCAAACCCGAACGTGAACAGGATCTACTGGCGGTCTGCACCAACCCACTTTACACCGCCTGGTTTGCAGAGTTGCATCCGGCTATTCAATTTCAGGTGCTAAGACCGATTCTGGAATCAAGTGCGATTAGCTGGACCGACTCCCGACCATTTTTTGACTTACTCACCTCGCAAATGAAATCTACTCAAAATTCACCGTCACAGGTACTGCAATTGCACGCTGAACAGTGCCTCGTGCGTGGTGATTGGCGATCCCTGGAGGAGGACCTGGCAAAGCTGAATACAGCCAATGGCGACATGCTTGGCGCCTGCCTCGTATTCTTGCGGGGTGATGTCCAGACAGCCGTGTCTGTATTTCAGACAGCACAGGCACGGATACGTAAAGAAACCAGGAAAAAACGCATGGGCATTCCGGGGCTTGCCGGGGTTATCTACCTGCTTGCTCTCTTGAATGACCAGTCTCCTGGTAACTCTGTGCTGGCCGAGCAGCAGGTCAATGTCATTGACAAGCAAAAGATACCTGACCTCTACAACAATGCCATGTGGCGGTTGAAGGTTGCCAGGGAGGTGAACGAGACCAAACGCACCTTCGACGAAAGAGTATTGCAAATCAGCTACCGCTACATCGATCCGCTGAGCTATTTGCTGGTCGGTTTGTCTTTATATTGGAATGATATCAGCCCGGACAAGGCATTTCTTGACCGTCTAAAGAAAAATAACGAAACAGCCAGAATATCAGGCTACGACTGGTTTGCCTTCCAGTCTGACCAGCTCCTGGCCAAGTTCGAAAACAAACTTCCCATCCCAGATGAAAAATGGGGAAGGACGTTCACTGAAGTCCTGCCACGACTTGAAAACTGGGAAAGGTCTTTGAATGCCCTCACCCAGGTTGTTGCACCCCAGATGAGTCCGATGTCCAAAAAAGCTGAGGCTGAAATGCGATTGGCATGGTTTGTAGAGAACGATCTGGATTATTTCAGCCTGCAGCCAAAGGAGCAAAAGCGAAAGAAAAACGGCTCATGGACTGCTGGAAGAAAAGTCGCTCTAAAACGGCTGGTAGAAGACCAGGATTCCTTTGGCTATCTCTCTGATGCCGATAGAAAAATATGCCAGAGTATTCGCGAAGAACGTGACTACAGCTACTATGGCCCCAAGCATAGTTATTCCCTTGAAGGTACAGGCCCCCTACTGGCGGCAATCGGACATCCGTACCTGTTCAAACACAATGAACCAGGCTTGAGGATGGAGATTCAGGAAGGTAATCCGGAATTGATCGTTTCCGAACAGGGGCACACTATCCGCCTGTCGCTCGAGCCCTATCCCATGCATTACGAAGATGGCCTTGTCATAGAACATGTGCCAGGGAGGCTTCGAATCTATCGTTACACGGAGGAGCTTCTCAATGTCGCTCAGATCCTTACCAACGAGGGCTTGCAGGTGCCCCAATCAGCGAAGGAAAAAGTACTGGAAAGTGTTTCTTCAATCGCACCCTTGCTGACCGTTCACTCTGATATTGCCGGTATGTCCCCCACCACGGCAGAATTTGTCGAGCCGGACACGAGGCTCTTTATCCATCTCCAGCCTTTATCCTCGGGTTTGCGACTGAGCTTTCACAGTCAGCCATTTACAATCGGACCGGTACTTACACCTGGTCAGGGGGGTGAGAGTATATTTGCCGAGATTGACGGCAGACAACAACATACCCGCCGTGACCTCAATGCCGAAACCCAAAAAATGGAATCTGTGCTGGCAGCTTGCCCGACGCTCTATGAGGTTTCACCGGGTGAGTGGCGATGGGAAGAAACAGATGACGCCCTGGAGGGACTGTTGACATTACAATCCCTGGGAGACGACCTGGTTCTGAACTGGCCAGAGGGCAAACAGTTAAAACTCAGCAAATCTGTTGGTATATCTCAAATGTCCGTTTCCCTGCGGCGGAAGACGGATTGGTTCGAACTCGACGGTGAACTCGAAGTAGATACCGGCCAGGTGTATTCGATGAAGGTTCTGATGGAACTGATTGATTCCAGTACCGGCCGATTCATACAACTGGCAGATGGTGAGTTTCTCACCCTGACCACAGAACTCCGCAGCCGCCTGGAGGACCTGAACAGCGTCGAACACAAGGGCCGGGTCCATGCACTCAATGCAAGAAACCTGGAAGAGAGCATTGATGGCATGTCCATCGACGCAGACAACGCCTGGCAAGCACTGCAGGATCGTTTGCGGCATGCCCAGGATCTTGATCCACAGATTCCCTCTACCGTGCAGGCCGAACTCCGGGACTATCAATTGCAGGGATTCAAATGGCTCGCGAGACTTGACGCCTGGGGCGCAGGTGCTTGCCTCGCCGATGATATGGGATTGGGCAAAACCCTCCAAGCGCTCGCACTCATGGTTGACAATGCCAACCGAGGGCCAAGTCTGGTCATCGCACCCACATCCGTGTGTACCAACTGGATCGAAGAATCGGTTCGATTTGCCCCCACTTTGAATCCTATTCGCTTCGGTGAGTTCGATCGAGGTAAAACCCTCAACCATTTACAATCCTATGACATCTTAGTTTGCAGTTATGGCCTGTTGCAGACCGAGGCTAACGCACTACAGGCGATCCATTGGAATACCATCGTCGCAGATGAAGCCCAGGCTTTTAAGAATGCAACAACCAAGCGGTCGAAAGCTGTTATGGGACTTAATGCTGACTTCAAGATGATCGCGACGGGTACCCCTATAGAAAACCACCTTGGCGAATTGTGGAATCTGTTTCAGTTTATTAATCCCGGCCTGCTGGGAACCCGGGATGTTTTTAATGATAAGTACGCCTATCCCATCGAAAATCAGAAAGACCTCAAGTCAAGCGCTGCCCTGAGAAAGCTGATCAGCCCATTTATACTACGTCGGCTAAAACGAGACGTACTCACCGAGCTGCCACCACGAACGGAAATTACTATCCGGGTGGAACCTAACCCCGAAGAAACGGCACTGTACGAGGCGCTGCGAACCGAGGCAGTCGAACAGTTAAGCAGCAAGGACCTGAACCCAAACCAGCAGAGATTCCAGGTGCTGGCAAGTATTACCAAACTGCGACGGGCAGTGTGCAACCCGAATATGATCATCAAAGGTGCCAACCTGCCTTCTGCAAAGCTTGAGGCATTTGCCGAAATTCTTGATGAACTGCTGGAGAACAAACACAAAGCACTGGTGTTCAGCCAGTTTGTCGAACACCTGTCACTCATTCGAGGCTACCTGGACCGGCGCGGTATAGACTACCAGTACCTGGACGGCTCAACGCCGGTAAAAAAACGTAAGCAAGCTGTAGATGCATTTCAGGCTGGTGAGGGAGAGCTGTTTCTTATCAGCCTCAAGGCAGGTGGTATTGGACTGAACCTGACGGCTGCTGACTACGTGATTCATATGGATCCCTGGTGGAACCCTGCCGTCGAGGATCAAGCCAGCGATCGGGCGCATCGCATTGGCCAGATGAGACCCGTGACAGTCTACCGTCTGGTGGTGAGCAATACCATTGAAGAGAAAATCGTTAAACTGCACGAACAAAAAAGAGACCTCGCTGACAATCTGCTGGAAGGCACCGAGGTCAGTGCGAAAATGTCGCTGAACGATATGCTGGATTTGCTAAGTCAATGACTGCTCGAAAACTGGTAGTCGTAATAGTTCGCGAGAGCCAAACCTTCTGCGACGCTGGTAAAAGGGTCATGCTCTGTCACCTTTCCAGGAAACTTTCGCTCCATTAGACTTCTTACCGCTGCAATTTGAGAAGAACCACCTGTTCGGATCACGACATCAATATCGTCGGGTGAAATGTTGGCGTGCTCTATCACTTGGTCAACTATCTGATCGATATCAGCCAGCATGGGCGTCATCATCCTTTCAAATTCACTTCGCGTGAAAACCACGGAAACATCCAGCTCTGGGATATCCAGGATCGTCTCTTCCGATTCAGACAGGGCAACTTTCGCATCCTTGATCGACTGAAAAGCGAGGTAGCTGTAGTTGTGACTGATCAGGTCATCAAGCCGGGAAAATTTTTCTGCCAGTCTACCCCCCTGGCGAATACAATCTGCAACCTTCGAGCGATAGTGATTCTGGTTCAATGTATAGGTCACAGCCCAGTTGAGCAGTTTGTCCTCAAATTCATCGAAGGGGAATTCGTTTTCAATCACGCGACCGTCGGAGACCCTGGACCATATCTCACCCTTGCCTAGCAACGGGAACAACAATTCCTTAAATATCAGTTGATCAATATGATCACCACCCAGCGACATTCCGGCAGTAGCGAGCACATTGAATTCCACACCGGTGAACTCAACAACGCTGAGATCCAGTGTACCTCCGCCAAAATCCAGGGTCAGTGCCCTGCCTGATTCGCCTCTTGATTCTTCATGCAAATAGCTCAATGTGGCTGCGATCGGTTCCGGGTAAAACGAAACAGTTCTAAATCCCGCATAGTCACAGGCTTCCTCCAGGCGAGACAACCCCAGATCATTTCGAAATTCGTTCTGGCCCTCGAAATTGACAGGATGTCCAAAGTGGATGTCGTAGTCAGCCTCCGGCAAGCACCTGGCTAGTGCCTCCCGAATGTGAATCAGGATTGGCGTGACTAAAGCCACAAGCCGAAAAGGATGACTAAATACCATCAGGCGTTTCAAGGATTGATTACCTAACAATCTCTTTATGCCACGAAACAGCCTCCCTGGTAATCCACGATCAATGATTGATTCTCCATAGGTGTTCATCAACGCCACTTCGTGTTCTGAATTTGGGTCATTGACATCGCGACCCTCTACCAGCATAGAGGTTTTCGCTATAACCTCCGGCGTGAGTTCGACAATGCGGTCCCGGTTTTCTTCAATATATTGTCGCACTGCGGCTTCACCAGTGGTCGACGCCAGTTCGCGATCAAGGTGAGTTGCGGTGGGCATTATGTTTTCGGATGTTTCAAGTTTTACGAGCCGCACTCGCTCCCCATCGAACCAGGCAGCGGCTGAGTTCGAGGTACCAAAGTCTATTCCTACACCAATCATAAGATACTGAATAATAAAGAATTTTTAGAATTGTAAAATCAAAAAGGTTTGCCATTAACGCATATTTTTCGATGCTTTCCAAACGGATTTTTGTGTTAAAATATTACAGCGCCAAAAAATAAATCGTTAGGCCACCTCCCTTTCCCCTCGGAGACCCAGTGTGAAAATAGGAATTTCGATTACCAGCGCTTATCAAACAACAGATGTCAGAAGTGGTGCCCAACAAATGATTGCCCGTGCCAGCGCTGCATGTGAGGCAGGACTTGATTCTCTTTTTGTTGGTGATCATCATGTTGTACCCTCGCCCTATTACCAAAACACACCCGTGTTGGGGCGCCTTCTGGCGGAATGGGGAGAAAAACCGGCAGGTGCCCTCTTCCTCCTTCCACTATGGAACCCCGTTTTGGTCGCAGAGCAAACTGCCACTCTGGCGTGCATTTCAAAAGGGCCATTTATCCTTCAATGCGGCTTGGGTAGTGGCAGGCAGCAGTTCAAGGCAATGGGCATGAACATAAAGAATCGACCTTCTGCATTCGAACAATCCATAAATACCCTGCGTGACTTGTGGCGTGGTGAGTCAGTCACTCTCGATGGTCGCTGGAAGTTTAGCAACGCCAGAATATCTCCATTGCCTCCGGTGCCAATCAAAATCTGGATTGGTGCGTCTGCCGAAGTGGCCATCGAGCGAGCTGCGAAATTAGGCGATGCCTGGCTCGGGGACCCCAGCCAAACCCTTGAACAAGCAGAAACCTCCATGGAGATTTACCAGCGGGCCTTACAAAAACATGCCAGGCCTGTTCCCAACACCATCGCCATACGCAAGGATATTTACGTTGCCGCGAGCCAGGATGAAGCGACCCTTGTCAGGCAACAAGTGGCTGAGGAAGGCTATCGTGGTTTTAACACCGGGGCCCTGGTCATTGGTGATGTCTCTGAAGTCGCCGACCAGTTTCGGCAATTGGGGAATCTGGGTTACACCGATATTATCGTCAGAAACTTACAAACAGATCCGGATAAAGCCATATCCTCGATTAACAGATTGGCCCAGGTTCGATCGATGCTGGGTTAACCGCGACCAGTGACTGCTGCCCTTTGGATGTCAGTGACCCTGGTATCATTTTGTTTGATGGCTGTTGCGGCCCGTGAACTGAGCGGTGAAATCAACACGTTCCAGATTCTTTTTTGTCGAAGTCTGCTTGGCCTGGTGGTTGTATCAGCCGTGATGGTGATAACCCGACAACGGGGACTGTTCAGTTCCAGGCGCGTCGGATTACATGTTTTCCGCAATCTATTTCACTTTGCAGGACAATATGGCTGGATCACCGGTATCGGTCTGTTGCCTCTGGCTGAGGTATTCGCGCTTGAGTTTACGGTACCGATCTGGACCGCAATTATTGCGTCGATCTTCCTGAAAGAAAGACTAACTCTGAAGCGAACGGTGTCGATTGGCCTGGGTATGATAGGTGTGCTCATCATTGTAAAACCGGGTCAGGGGATCACTAGCAGCGCCTCATTTATCGTACTCGCCGCAGCCGTCTGTTATGCAGTCGCACATACCTCTACAAAATCGTTGGCCGCCACAGAAAAACCTGCGACGGTTCTGTTGTTTATGTGTCTTGTCCAATTACCTATGGGTTTGGCTCTGGCTATTTCTGAATGGCAGTGGGCAAATCAGGTTCAGTGGATCTGGTTATCCGTTATCGGCATTACAGCGCTGACAGGTCACTATTGCATGACCAGGGCCATGGTCCATGCAGAAGTGGGCACCGTGTTAATGCTGGACTTTCTTCGTCTGCCCATGATTGCCACAATCGGCGTCATGCTCTACTCAGAAAGCTTTGAAGTTACACTCATCATAGGTGGTGGGCTGATGCTTTTTGGCAACTGGCTTAACCTTTTTCAGAGAAACAACCCCTGGCAGAGATTGCGCAGCAGCTGATACCCCGCCGAGCATTATTGGTATGCCTTATCGGCTGGCGTAACAAAAATGCTCAGTGGCCTAGTACAACGCAGGACGCAATGATACATTGCTGAATTGTCGTGAAAAGCAAACGGGTATTTAACTTGTTATGACCAAAACACTTTCGCCGGATGTCGTGGTGGTTGGCGCTGGTAATGCTGCCTTGTGTGCCGCACTGGCCGCAGAGGAAAAAGGGCAGTCAGTGCTGGTGCTGGAACGAGCGCCTGAAGCCGAAAGAGGAGGCAATTCACGCTTTACCGCAGGCGCAATGCGCGTAGTCTACGACGACGTATCTGACCTGCAGCAACTCATGCCGGAACTCACGGAGTCAGAGATTGCCAACACGGATTTCGGTGCCTATACACGGGATGAGTTCTACGATGACATGGGTCGTGTGACGCAGTATCGATCAGACCCCGACTTAACGGAAGCACTCATCGAAGGCAGTTTTTCAACTCTTAAATGGATGAATCGCAAGGGTGTCCGATTTATGCCCATGTACGGGCGCCAGGCCTTTAAAGTAGATGGGAAATTCAAGTTCTGGGGTGGTCTAACTGTCGAAGCATGGGGCGGCGGAGAGGGTCTCATCAGCCAGCTTCATGACGCAGCCTGCAAACGCAATATCCGAATCGAGTACGAAGCCAGAGCACTAAAACTGGTGACCGACGATACCGGCATTACCAGTGTGGAAATTAAGCGTCAGGGTAAGACTGAAATCATCCGGTGCAAGGCGATCATTCTCGCTTCCGGAGGCTTTGAAGCGAACAGTGAATGGCGAACTCGTTACCTGGGGCCAGGCTGGGAGCTGGCCAAGGTACGGGGTACCCGATTTAACACCGGAGACGGGTTGAAAATGGCCATTGATATTGGAGCCGCAACGACTGGAAACTGGTCGGGGTGTCATGCCGTTGGATGGGATCGAAATGCACCGGAATTCGGAGACCTTGATGTGGGCGACGGATTTCAAAAACACTCCTACCCGCTGGGGATTATGGTCAATGCCAACGGCGAGCGTTTTGTAGATGAAGGCGCTGACTTTCGAAACTATACCTACGCAAAATATGGACGAGAAGTTTTAATGCAACCCCAGCAATTCGCCTGGCAGGTATTCGATGCCAGGGTGGCAGATTTGCTTAGAGATGAATACAGGATCCGTCAGGCAACCAGGGTGCAGTCCGATACGCTCGACGGTCTGGCTGACAAACTCGAAGGGGTCGACGGGCAGGTATTCCTGGATACGGTATTGAAATACAACAACGCCATCGATGCTGAAGTGAAATTTGACCCAACAGTAAAAGATGGCCGCGGAACCGAAGGTCTCAAAATCAACAAATCAAACTGGGCAAATCCACTGGATATGCCTCCCTACGTTGCCTATCAGATTACCTGT
Source organism: Gammaproteobacteria bacterium (assembly GCA_012960755.1). The sequence goes on along the minus strand of DUAT01000171.1, from coordinate 121,291 downwards.
GGTATCACCTTCACCTTCGGGGGTCTCAAAGTTGATAAATATGCCCAGGTTATCGATGATGATGGTCACGTGATCCAAGGGCTCTATGCGGCGGGCGAACTTGTCGGCGGTCTTTTCTACTTTAACTATCCCGGCGGAACTGGTCTGACATCCGGCGCTGTGTTCGGTAAGATTGCCGGTGCCAGTGCGGGAGATTACCTAAACAAATCATGACGCTCTCTACGGACCATCCCGCCCCCCGATGCAACTGGTTTTCGCGATGGCTTGGACGTTCGATAATAAAAGTCGCAGGTTGGAAGGTTGCAGGAGGTGTACCTCAAAGCAAGAGTATGATAATTATCGCTGCACCCCATACCAGCAACTGGGATCTCTTTTTTCTGCTGGGTGCCGCCTATACATTCCATCTACAAATCCACTTCCTGATTAAGAACAACCTCTTCGTACCGGTTGTGGGATCAATACTGTCCTTTTTAGGTGGTATCCCGGTGGATCGATCAGGCGCCCACAATTTAGTGGCAAACCTGGTGGCTCGCATCAACGCCTCCGACGGCCTCTCCCTGGTTATACCCCCTGCCGGAACGCGGAAGTACACCGACTACTGGAAATCCGGGTTCTACCGGATCGCGCTGGAGGCGAACATCCCGATCGTTTGTGGCTACCTTGATTACGCAGAAAAGGAAGCGGGTCTCGGCCTCTCTTTCTATTTATCCGGCAATATGACCGAGGATATGGATCGAATCCGCGAATTTTATGCGCCGAAGACAGGTCGGTTTCCTGACAACACCAGCCGGATCATCCTCAGGGAAGAAGGATAGGAATATTCGCCTGGCCTTGTACCTAACCGGAACTTCTTCAACACCCGCTAGTGGTCAAATATGATGACACTTCGGGCAACTTCTCCGGTTTTCATATCCGCGAATGCATCGTTGATCTTTTCAAGGGGAAGGCGCTTCGATATCATTTGATCCAAATGCAGTTTTCCCTGTAGATAAAAATCGATAAATCTGGGCATATCTACCCGAAAACGATTAGAGCCCATCATCGATCCCTGGATTTTCTTCTCCTGTAAAAATGAAGAACCCGTCAATTCGATTTTTACGCCCACGGGGATCATGCCAATAATGGTCGCTGCACCGCCTGGTCGGATCATGCTGAAGGCCTGCTCGGCTGTTTGTTTCAATCCGATGGCCTCAAATGAATACTGCACCCCCTGGCCGCCAGTCAGTTCCCGGACCTGGTCGACCACATCTCCCGTACTGCCGTTGACAACATGGGTGGCACCAAAGTCTTTCGCCATTTCGAGTTTCGAGTCCACCATATCTACCGCGATTATTTTTCCTGCACCAGCCAGTGCCGCGCCGTTGATGCACGACAGACCCACCCCACCGCAACCAATGACTGCCACTGAGGATCCGGGTTCAACCTTGGCGGTATGGAATACCGAACCCACACCGGTGGTGACCCCACAGCCAATCAGGGCAGCCCGGTCTAAAGGCATATCATCTCTGATTTTAACCAGTGCATGCTCATGAATCAGCATCTGTTCTGCAAACGAGGATAGATTGGCAAACTGATGGACGATGTTTCCTTCCTTGGCAAGTCTGGGCTCTTCGTCATGACCACGACGGGTTTCCGAGCTGCTACAAAGTGACATATGGCCCGTGAGGCAACTTTCACAGTGCCCGCAAAACACAGAAAGGCATGTAATAACATGATCTCCGGGCTTGACATAGGACACGTCGGAGCCGACCTGTTCCACAATCCCCGCAGATTCATGACCCAGTACCATGGGCGACTGGCCAGGGTACAATCCCTCGATAAAATGCAGGTCACTATGGCAAACCCCTGCTGCAGCTGTTCTGACCAGCACTTCCCGGGGGCCCGGTTTTGAAATCTGAATGTCTTCTATTTCCAGTGGTTGACCCACTTCACGAAATACCGCTGCTTTCATATCTACCTCCTGTTTGAATTGTGCCTATCGGCAATAGTCCTCAAGCTTGATACTATACCCAATCCCTCATGGCTTCATACATTATGCCTACCCTCGTCACAGGATTCTCCCCATTCGATGGTAGAAACGTCAATTCATCCTGGGTTGCAGCCTCAAGCCTCCGTGACGTGGCGACACTCAGAATTCCCGTCGTCTGGGGAAAACCGCTGGAGTTACTTCAAGCAGCCATTGCAGAATTTGAACCCAACATTATCATCAGTATGGGTGAAGGCAAGGAAGAATATTTCCATATTGAGACTGTCGCCAGAAACAAACGCAATCCGCGACAGGACAACAACGGTCAGCTTCCATCCACACCGATCATCACCGGCGCGCCAGACACCCTCCAGGCCACTATTGACAGCACTGCGCTTCACCACGCGCTTAAAGCGGAACAAATACCCGTTAGGATTTCTAATGATGCCGGTGGTTTTCTATGCGACGAAACACTCTACGTCCTGGAAATGATGAAACTGCAACGGCCGGTGGTGGAGACTGTTGTATTTGTTCACCTGCCACCTTTCGGCACACGGCTTGTTTACAAGGGCGAACAATGTACCTGCGACCCGGCTATTTTGTCGGACTTTGCAAACTGCCTTCTGGCCAGTGTCGAGGAACTTCACTCGAAAAAAGGGGTTTTTAGCTGATCGGTTCCAAATTGACAGACACCTGGGCATTTTTCTTAACTTCCCCTCTTCGCAACGCGTTGAAAACAATGGATAATGCCAGCAAAATAGTTTCTAAAAAGAAAGGATAAGCCATGCAGTGCCCCAAATGTAAATCGCCGATGGAAGAGCAGACTCTTAGTACATTGGAGGGTAACGTCACCGTCGATCGATGCGTTACCTGTAAAGGTCTGTGGTTCGATATCGGCGAAGCTGAGACCCTGAAAAGAAAGTGGATGTCTGATCATGTCGACACCGGGGACCCCACCATCGGTCGGGAGCAGAATAAAATTCGCGACATTTGCTGCCCGCGATGCGGCGACCCCATTGAAAAACTACAGGACCCCGTGCAAACCCATATCGAGTACGAGGCTTGCGAAAAGCACGGTATGTATTTGGATGCAGGGGAATTTACCGACTACAAGCACGAAACGCTCATGGATATTTTTCGTGATTTCATATTCATGCTGAAGAAGGCTTAGGTGCGTTTAACTGCCTTTTCCGACTGCAGGGAACCAAGTGAATGAAGTAATAACCGCCAGATCATGGCACAGAGTTCAGGTGTTGGGTCATTTGCTGGGGGAAACCATGACAGCCCAGTATGGCCAGGATTTTCTCGACAAAATAGAGGAAATTCGACTGCTTGCCAAAGTTCGGCGTAAGGGTGGCGAAGCCAATACATCATTGCAGCGAGTTCTCGCTGCCCTGAGCGATGACGACATGATTTCTGTTGCCCGCGCATTTAACCAGTTCCTCAATCTCGCAAACATTGCCGAACAGGCAGAAACGACCGACGAGCAAACCGCCACCTATCCAGAGAACTCAACCCTAAAGGGCGTCTTCGACCGACTGGCTCGCGAAATCGATGATAAGCAGCGCATTGTCGACACCGCATCAAAGATCAGGTGCGAACTCGTACTGACTGCCCACCCAACTGAAATTACGCGACGAACCTTGATTCAAAAGTACAACAGAATTGCATCTCGACTGGTGTCTGTGAATGAAGAGGATGTCCTGAGCGCGACAGACAGGATGGAGTTGGAACGCCTGATCGCAGAAGTCTGGTACACCGACGAAATCCGAACCGAGCGCCCAACACCCCAGGATGAAGCTAAATGGGGCTACGCAGTCATCGAACACTCGTTTTGGGAAGCTATTCCGATTATCTGGAAAGGGCTGGACAAGCTGCTACAAGACACAACCGGTGAAAAATTGCCGCTCTCAGCAACACCAATTCGGGTGTCCTCGTGGATGGGAGGGGATCGCGACGGCAACCCTAATGTGACTGCAGAAGTAACTGAAGAAGTGATCAACCTCGCCAGATGGATGGCGGCTGATCTGTATATAAGAGACCTCGATGAGCTGCTGGCGCAACTTTCGATGACACAGTGTAATGACGAGGTCAGGGAAATCTGCACCGAGGAAACACATGAACCTTATCGCGTCGTATTAAGAAATTTAAGAGATAACCTGAAACAAACTCGCCTCTGGTCAATCACCGATGCGGCTCCTGCAGGCAATCTGATTCTGACGAGGGAGCAACTGTTCAAACCACTCTATCTTTGCTACAAGTCGTTGCATGAATGCGGCATGCAGATCATTGCCGAAGGGTTACTAAAAGAAACACTGATTCGCATTTCTACCTTCGGCGTAACCCTGGTTGACCTGGACATTCGCCAGAATGCAGAAAAGCACACTGAGCTACTGAACTCACTGACCGAGTATCTCGAACTCGGCAGCTATGCCGCCTGGCCTGAAAGGGCGCGGCAGGATTTTCTACTCACCGAGCTGGAAAGCAAACGCCCCTTGATCCCGGAACATTGGCAACCCGGTGCAGAAAATCAGGAAGTGCTGGATACGTTTCGTCTTATTGCCAACTGCCAGGCAGAAGGAGTTTCGAGCTATATTATATCGATGGCAAAAAACCCTTCCGATGTTCTTGCAGTGGTGCTGCTGCTAAGAAAATGTGGTGTCGATTGGGAAATTCCAGTGGTGCCTTTATTTGAGACTCTGGATGACCTTGAGAACTCAGCCTGGACCCTGGAGAGGCTGTTACGTATCCCCTGGTACACCAACTATATTAAGGGGAGCCAACAGATCATGATCGGCTACTCTGACTCCGCGAAGGATGCTGGTCAGATGGCGGCTGCGTGGGCACAATACCGTGCCCAGGAGGAGTTGGTCCGGGTCAGTGAGAAATATGGCGTTAACCTGACTTTGTTTCACGGCCGTGGCGGCACGGTTGGCAGAGGTGGCGCTCCAGCCAGGGAAGCAATCTTGTCCCAACCACCCGGTTCCGTAAAAAACAGCATGCGAGTCACTGAACAAGGCGAGGTTATTCGGTTTAAGTATGGTTCTCCGGTTCTTGCGCTGAATAGCCTGGATCTGGTTTTAGGGGCAACCCTGGAGGCATCCCTGTTGCCACCGCCACGACCCCTGGATAACTGGCGCAACATGATGGACAAACTGGCGGACGTGGCCAAAGTCAGCTACCGGGAAATGGTACAAAACAATCCACGTTTCGTTGAGTACTTTGAACAGGGCACACCGGAGAATGAACTCTCGCTGTTGGCACTCGGCAGTCGTCCTGCCAGACGACCTGCCCGGGAAGGGGAATCCCGGGGTATTGAAGACTTGCGCGCAATTCCGTGGATTTTCGCCTGGACTCAGAAAAGACTGATGCAACCCGCCTGGCTTGGAACGGATGAAGCATTTAACAAGAATTTTGATGGTAAGAGTCTGCATATTCTTAAAGAGATGATTGAACGATGGCCTTTTTTCCAGACCCAGCTGGACATGCTGGAAATGGTTTTGAGTAAGGCGGATGCCGATATTGCACGGCATTATGACGAAGTTCTCGTGCAGGAGAATTTGCGGCCCATGGGCGAGGAATTCAGGCAACGTATGCTGGGTCTTATCGACAATCTTAACAAAATGAAAGGTCAGGAATCACTGCTGGAAAATTCACCTGGTATCAAGCGTTCACTGGAACTTCGAAATACCTATACGGACCCGTTGCATTTTCTACAAATAGAACTGATGTCCCGTTGCAGACAGAGTAGCGAGGAGTCCCGCGAGAAGATTGACAAGTCGCTCCTTGTTACCATTGCTGGCATCGCCGCGAGTATGAGAAATACCGGTTAGGGAATAGCCATTAGCTGCATTCGATGTCTATGTTACTGGCAGCGGTCATCGCCTTGCTTTTCGCCTGATCTATATCTTTACCCAACGCCAGCGCGACACCCATCCGGCGTCGACCTGCGACTTCCGGCTTACCAAAAATTCTAACCTGGGTATCTGGTTCTTCCAACGCCTTTTCAATACTGTTGTAAGTAACTAATGACGACTCGCCTTCTGCCAGAATGACACAGGAAGCAGCAGGGCCAAATTGTCGAATTCCGGGAATCGGAAGCCCCATTATCGCCCTGACATGCAACGAGAACTGTGACAGATCCTGCGAGATCATCGTCACCATACCGGTATCATGTGGCCTTGGAGATACCTCACTGAATATCACCTCGTCCCCGACGATGAACAGTTCTACCCCAAAGATACCGAAACCGCCGAGTGCCTCGGTTACTTTCATGGCAATTTCTTGCGCATTTTGGCGAGCCTTGTCACTCATTGGCTGCGGTTGCCACGACTCCCTGTAATCTCCATCTTCCTGACGATGTCCGATGGGCTCGCAAAAAGTTGTGCCACCCTTGTGACGCACCGTCAGCAGGGTAATTTCATAATCAAACTCAACAAAGCCCTCAATAATGACACCTCCGGCACCGGTCCTGCCACCGGATTGCGCATAGGACCAGGCGTTGGCTACATCCCCGACTTCTTTTAACAGGCTCTGCCCTTTCCCCGACGACGACATTATCGGCTTGACGATACAGGGCAGGCCAATTTTGCCAACGGCTTCACGAAATTCTGATTCTGTATCAGCAAATTCAAATGGTGAGGTCCGGAGCCCCAGAGTCTGCGCTGCCAGACGTCGAATTCCTTCCCGGTTCATGGTTAACCGGGCAGCCTCGGCGCTCGGTATTACGTTATATCCTTCACTCTCCAATTCAACCAGGGTGCCCGTACTAATGGCTTCAATCTCGGGGATAATATAATCAGGGTTTTCCTTTTCAATAATTTCCCGCAACGCCTTTCCATCCAACATGGAAATAACATAGGAACGATGTGCAACCTGCATTGCGGGAGCATTTGCGTAACGATCCACCGCGATAACCTCTACACCATAACGCTGCAGTTCAATCACAACTTCTTTACCCAATTCGCCGCTCCCGCAGAGCAATGCCCGCGTAGCAATGGACGACAGTGGAGTGCCGACTGATGTCATGTTCAATCCTTATGTAGTTAAACGCCAATTGGCTGAAGATTATCAAACGTCTCGCTACAACTCCAGATTGATTTCTGCGCGGATTTAATTGTATTGACAGGGCACTCCCCCAGGATCGAAAACTGTCCCAATATTGCACCCGCAGACCAGCTCAATAGTATTCCCGCCAATAACTATGGGTGCCACAATATTCCACCTCGACTCAAATAATGGTTGCTGGAGTCAGCGACGCAGGCGGTACGTCAAACACACCCGTGCTGGGGTCGACCATTGGTGACAAGTTCGACGAAACAGTCACCCGCATTGGGGACAGGGAAGCCGTCGTATCCATTAAGGTACCCAGATATATTCGATTCACAGACGAGTTCCCATGACGGTAACCGCCAAGGCGCAGAAGTTTAAAATGCGTGAAGTCAGTATCAGCGAGTTGGGTCTTGAGGAATTGGGTACTGGGTGAGTATTTTGTGTCTATGCGCAGGAGTTAGCTTGGGCGGCTCGTCAACAGAAAACGCTGGTAAATACAAGGATTCGTAAATACAAGAGCTCGTAAATACAAGGGCTCGTAAATACAAAGGGCTCCTTACGATTTTTGTTGGCTTCGAACCTCATTATTCTTGTTACCCAGCGTAATATGCTTCGGTCCAGAAAGGTTGGTTTGCCCGGACACGCCAGTGGGTATCATTTGAATTTCACCGCCAGATTTCAGAAAAACAGCTGTCTGCTCTTCGATAGAAAGTTCTGGCACAACAGCCTTTGATTTCTTTGCCATATTAGTCTTTGGAACTCTGAAATAAGGCATTATACATCAATTACACCGTTTTTGTTGTTGCTTGCACTAGACAGGCTCCCCTAATGCCCTTGCCCTCTCAAGACGCGTGGCTTCATCTTCAGGCAAATACTTCATCGCGACAATCAGGCAACCGATGGTGATAACGAAAATGAACATGGAACACGCCATAGCCAAACGCAGCGAATCGGCTTCTCCCATCCCGTTGGCGCCAAAAACATCACTCATCTGACCAATTACATAAGGGCCGAGAGCCAGGCCAATAAAGGTGTTGACCAGAATATAGTATGCGCCCGCCACTGCCCTCATCCTTGGCATCACAAGATCGCTCGCCGTACTCGGGGGAATTCCGGCCCACAATGCGCTGGGAATGTGATAGAAAAAATTTAGCCAAAATGCAGTGACCAAACTGTCGGTGTAAATCATCCACAAAACCATGGGAATAGTTCCACCAACGACCAGAAACCCAATCATCAGCCGCCCCGTCGGAAACCTCTGTTTTAGTTTGTCCGCCAGGTATCCCCCGCTGGTGACTGCTATCAAACCACCGAGGGCACTGCCACCGCCTATATAAAGACCCACTTCTGCTGCGCTGGCACCGTGCACCCGCATGAGTAAAGGTGCGGTCCAGAACCCGACACCGTAGGTAACAAAAGCAATCGTCGGAAAGGCAATCAGCGTGAAGATAAACGCCTTGGAATGAAACATCATGCCAAAGGTTGCCGGATCACGTTCTTTTAGCGACTGCGCCCATGAAAAAGTGACATAGATGCCAAACCCAATCGCAATCCACTGCATGACGCTACCCGTCAGCCAGATCAACGCCATCGCTGCCAGCACAATAGCCAATGCAAAGGCCAGGTTGAGTTTTAAAGACGCCTTGTGTCTAACAATACTAATGAGGTTGAGAGGCGGCAGTACTGAAGCCAGTTCGGCTCCCAGCAATTTGAACGGCGCCGGGTGCGGCTTTGTGGCTAATCCTTCACTGGCACCCCTGACAGGTTCTCTTAGTGTTCGTACCCAGATCGCCATCAGGATACCTGGTAAACCAACAGCCATGAAAGCTACCTGCCATCCCTTTAACCCGAATGGCGCGTCCGTCGGGTAAGTCGCCGCCCAGTAGTCCAGAATATAGCCGCCCAGGAATAAACCAATACCGGCACCGATATAAACACCGGCGGAATAAATCGCAATCACCGTCGCCCGTTGATGCACCGGGTAATAATCCGATAGCAACGAGTAAGCTGCCGGGGACGCACTGGCTTCACCAATACCAACCCCAACGCGAAATGCCGCCAAAGCCGGAAAAGAGCGTGCTGTACCGGATAATGCCGTCATGACACTCCAGAAGAACAAGCCGCCAGAGATCAGGCTACGCCTGACCCAGACATCAGCAAACCTCGCCAGCGGAATGCCAAATACAGCATAAAATACTGCAAACACCGTACCGTACAGGAAACCAATCTGCGCATCGGTCGCGCCAAGATCGGCTTTGATATCCTCCGCAAGGATAGAGAGGATGTTGCGATCAATGAAGTTAAATATGTAAACAAGAACCAGGACAGCCAGTACGTAATTCGCATATGCCCCGCCGGTTTTTGTTTCTGCTGTTTCGTCTATGTCAAGCTCTGTGGCTTCGTTGGCACCTCTTTCGCTCATACTTTCCCCTGAAATCTGTCACACAGGCAGCCTTATTTTTTTTGGTTATCAAAGACGCTGCTGTTGTAAAGCAAGGCTGCTCTATTTAGGCCTTCAAATCAAGGTTAGTTACCAAACCGGTATCGAAGCTTAATCACAAAGAAATCTATGATTGGATTCGTTAGCGCATCGTGGAACAAATCCGAAAACTCGGCATCCTCTACAACCAGACTACCGCCCCTGGTGTACACAACAAAAGTCAGACATAGGCGCAATCTCCCATCGATATGAAACTGCGTCGTAACCCGGCTGATGGCAAAATCATCTGAGGCTGCTCCCGGTGGTTTAATAACTGGCACAAGAACGCTTCCCCCATAACATCCCCTTGGGCAGTGCGACACAGATCCCAATTGGTTATAATGCCCTCAGGAGATTCCACAGGTACCCATATTCAATTTAGGCAAACGCATGTTTGAAATACTTAAAGCTTTTCTTAAAACTTTCATTACAGGTTTGATGCTCATTTCCGGCAACGCATCAGCGGATGTACTGAGTAGTATTCTTGAGAAAGGAACCATGAGGGTCGGGGTTGCCTTGTTTGTGCCCCATACAATACAGGACAAAGAATCAGGGGAACTTAGCGGCTTCGAGATCGACGTGGCAGAGAACCTTGCCAGTGATCTCGGAGCAAAAACCGAATTCGAGGTTTACAATTGGGAAGATATTATTCCAGCCCTTGAAAAAGGCGAGATCGATATAATCCTGGGCGGCATGGCAATCACGCCAGCCCGGGCACTGCGGCTTAACTTTACCCAACCTTATTCAGAATCCGGTATCGGGCTTGCTACAAATACCCAGTTAACGAAAAGAATTACCAAACTCGGCGATCTGAACAATTCAAAATACAGCGTAGCCGTGGTGGCGGATACGGTTTCCCTCGATTTCATCAAACGCCACTTTGACAAAATCACAATCAAAACCTATAAAACCAGCGAAGAAGCGGGCAATGCGGTTTCTGGCGGGCAAGCCCATGCTTTTGTCGGATCAGTACCACAGCCCAAGTTTTTGGCCCTCAATAATCCCGGCAAAGTGGATTCACCCCTCAAAAAACCACTACTGCCGTACAAGATAGGTATGGCAGTTAAAAAGGGTGAGCAGCAATGGTTAAATTTTCTAAATTCATGGATCACTGCAAGGCAGGCAGACAACTGGTTGACAGTCAACCAGAAATACTGGTTTGACAGTCTTCGTTGGCAGACGGAGGTAGGGAAGTAAGTGTTAACACTGAATATGATTGAAATTTCCAAGGATCGATGGCTGGTGGCTTTGATTGCCCTGCTCCTCTCTGCATTTGTACTGGCTGAACAGAGCAGTGAATTGTCGACCTACGACGATCTGATGAAAGATACGATCTATGGCGGTGCTGGCCACTGGCGCAGCAAACCGGCATCTACTGAAGACGATTGGCGGTCAGTAGACCAGGAAGAGTTAACATTTAACCATGATGCCGCCAACAATCCAGGAGAGGGTGCCAGGAACAGCAATGATGCCAGGGACAAGTTCAATTTTGAAAATGCTGAACAAGGCTATAGATTGTTCAAAATTGAGATATGACCTGGGTAATCCTAGCTGGCTGCTAAAGACCACCATCTTCACCCCGGCCGAATCGGTATAGCAGGCTGACCGTTGCACTTTGTTGCCTGACATCTGCATCCGGGCTGGTGTGCTGTATCCAGTTGCCATACACAGCCCAGTGATTATTGATCTGGTGGTGTAAACCCAAACCAAATGTCCAAAGAAAGTTCGTTTGATCCCTGTTTTTATCAAATATCTCCTCGCCAATCCCGAAAGTGATGAACGGACGTGTTTTTGATTCTGGTCTAAAGTAATACTGAGCATCCAGGCCATAATTTTCATAGGTAAATGTGTCACCCGTCGGTTGGCTTTTTACCTTGGCGCGGCCGTACCTTAATCGGGTAGAAAAACGCGGCGTGAAATAGAGCCCGAGTGTAAATTCCGGATAGGTACCGGCGTCGAAATTGTCATAGGTGATTAACCCCCAGCTGGGGGTGATCAGCGTCACCAGTTGATCTTCTAATCGGAAGTGTCCCACACCAACGCTGATTCCAACGATCCCCGTATCAACAGGATCATTGGATATAGCCTGGTAACGTTTGTAATAGATCGGTTCGTTACCCTGATTCAGAGTGTACTGGAAATTCAGGCTTAACTGTTTTTCAGTGGGAGCATCAAAGGTGTCACCCATCGGTGCATCCTTGTAACTGATGTAACCGGTACCGGCTGTAATGAGTTGGCGCCCCAATTTGTTGTTGACCCAGCCACTAATCGTGTCAATGGGGTCAAGAAAGAACAACGCCGTACTCCCCCATCTCCTGGACCCCCAAACAGTACCTCCACGCTGCATGATTTGTTGTTCTTTGTTAAACATCCATTCACCAACAACCCAACCAAGGGTGGGAGTAACCACCAGATCCTGGATGGAAGGAATTTCGGCAAATGCCTCTATGCCGTATTCCCACCAGAACGTTGACATCATGAAAGAGTAAAAGGCGGAATCCCACTGACGGTAACCTGACTTTCGGGCTATCTGGTAGTACATGCCACCCTGGTAAGGATGGCCAATATAGTTGTAAAACCAGTGATCCCTGTCCCAGACCGGACCGTCCTTAACATGCTCACCCCACTTCTCATGAAGTGGTTCTCCGGTGTCATCGTCATAGCCCCTGATACTGTCTGGCAGCAGCAACGACGCACCGGCAAGCGTGAACACATAACCAAATATCGATTTACTCTGAGACCAAACACGTTGGCTATCCTCACCATTTTGGGGATTAAACAGTGAAATACTGTAAGGTGAATCATAGATGGAATTATCAAATTCCAGGTTTTCCCAGTGGGAGTTGCTTGGCAGGTTGACGTAGTCGAATTCATCCTCGGGTTGTGGTTGTTCCATTCGGACAACAGAAGGGGTATCAACAGGTTCCGCAACAACGGAAACCACCTGGAGACAGGTCATGGCAATGAAAAATACAGGATTTCGAAATAATCTATTGATGGTTAGATACTACTTCTTAAGAATCGCGACAAATTTTACAATGATCCGTTTGTTAAACAGTCGTCGCTAGACCGCCAATCAATTACTACGCCTATCGTTCTTATTCTCGGTCAAAAGACTTAACGATACAAGGGGGCGACCTGATGTTTATGGCACTTCAACGAAGCGCCACGCCTGGTTCAGCTTCATCCCATTGTGACGGTAGAATACAGCCTAATACTTCAATCTGAAGATCGCTTCCCTGGCGAAGCAGCAGGCTGATACCGTAAAATGCTTCCTTTCCAACATTAAAATCCAGGATGTCGTTTAGTCGTTCATCTTTAAGCGCGTTCATACAGTTGCTGTGAGTGATCAGGACAATATTCGTACCGGGTCGTTTCTGGCTTTTCATCTTCTCCAACAACTCGTTTCTGCATCCCTCGGCAAGCCATTGCGCAGCTAGCGCCGTATCAGGCTTGACAATTTCTGCCGTCATGGTCGTTCTCAACGCCGGGCTGTGGAGTACATCAACATTGTCGTAACCTAACTTGCGTAATCCGTTCCTGATTTGCCGGGCCTGCTCGATTCCTTCCTCCGTCAGCCATTCGTCGTTCAACGGACACTTTGGATCAGCCGATGTACATTTCTCGGTATGGCGAAGCACGACAAAGATGTCGCCATCGTGCCAGGACTTTTTAATCTCCGAATAGGCCGCCGTCACCATCCCCTCGCATTTGGGCACCAGGCTATCCAGGGCGTAGAATGTGATCACGGACAGAAGTAACAATCCAAGTACCGCAACAGGAAATCGACTATTTTTCAGCAATGTAGATACCATCTCTCGCGGTCGGACACGTTGTGACTGACAAGTTATCGCATATGAATGCCCCCTGCCAGTACCGTGTCCGACCATCTTTTATTGTTTGCGACCGGCCTGGTGGCTCGTGTTACTCTTTGACCCTCTGGTCCTTGATTTGACCTTCGACCTGATGGGAGACGCAGATGCAAGATACTGTTGATGTACTGATAATCGGTGCCGGTGCCTCAGGTGCTGCCATGGCCTGGAGCCTCGCGGATACGAGGATGCGAATCCTTTGCCTTGAGCAAGGCGACTGGATGAATTCGGCCGAGTATCCAACCACGAAACAGGACTGGGAGGTGCAGCAGTTCAAGGACTTTAACAGTAATCCCAACGTTCGCGGGCTGCCAACAGACTACCCGATCAACGACGAGGACTCGCCAATCTCCGTCGTCAATTTCAACGGGGTTGGTGGTGGGACGATACTCTACGCTGCGCACTTCCCCCGCTTACATCCGTCTGATTTCCGAGTAAAGTCGCTGGATGGAGTGGCTGAAGACTGGCCCGTTGATTATTCTCAACTCGAACCCTATTTTAACCAAAATGACCGGATGATGGGTGTTTCTGGGCTTTCCGGAGATCCCGCATACCCTCCCAAACAACCCCCTTTACCCCCTATTCCACTTGGACTTGTCGGAGAAACCATCGCCAGAGGGTACAACAACCTGGGTTGGCACTGGTGGCCTTCAGACAGCGCTATCATCTCCCAGCCCTACCAGGGTCGGGATAAATGCCTGAACCTGGGACCCTGTACTTCTGGCTGTTCCCAGGGCGCAAAATCCAGTGTCGACATCACCTACTGGCCGGAAGCGATTCGGCGCGGAGTTGAACTCAGAACACGCTGCCGGGTGCGTGAAATAACAGTGAATGAAGATGGCATGGCTGACGGTGTGATCTACTACGATGCTGATGGTGTTGAACAACAACAGAAAGCTGAAGTTGTTATAATGGCATGCAATGGTGTTGGCACACCTCGACTTCTGCTGAACTCACGCTCTGATCAATTCCCCGATGGCCTGGCGAATCGTAGCGGTCTCGTTGGCAAGAATCTGATGTTCCACCCCTTTGGTATTGTCCAGGGGGTATTCGAGGAAAAACTGGACAGCCACATCGGTCCCCAGGGTTGCTGCATACTGAGTAAGGAGTTTTACGAAACGGATCTGTCCCGGGGTTTCGTTCGGGGATACAACATGCAGATTACACGGGGAGCAGGGCCCGTCGGTACGGCATTGCAAGGCCATGTTGCGGGAATCATTCCCTGGGGTGAAGGTCATCATGCGGCCTTCGAAAAACGCTTCGATCATGTCGCATCGATCGCTATCCTCTGCGAGGATCTGCCCGAGGAACACAACACAGTGAGCCTCGACCCACACCTTGTGGATTCCGACGGCATTCCGGCACCGAAGATCACCTACCGAATGAGTGAGAACAGCAGAAAGATGCTCGATCACGGACTAGCGCGTGGAGAAGAAGTGATGGTCGCGGCTGGCGCTAGAGACATCACTTCCGCCGGACCGGTTCGCCCTGCTGGTTGGCACCTGTTGGGTACCGCGCGTATGGGCGATGATCCTGACAAATCGGTAGTTAATTCCTGGGGGCGCAGTCATGATGTTCGCAATCTCTTCATTGTCGACGGCAGCATATTCGTCACGTCCGGCGGCGTGAATCCAACCAGCACGATTCAGGCATTGGCACTCTACATTGCCGACACTATGAAAAAGAATCTTGCTAATCTGTTCGACTAAGGCGCGCTTAATATGAAAGATGACAATGACATCATTACAACCGACAATCCGCTGACGTCAGCACAACAAGCCAACCTGGCCGCCCTTCTGGACGCCATGATTCCAGCCGACGAAGACAGGGAATTACCAAGTGCAGCAGAACTGGATCTGGTCACTTACATCACTGGCCAGGCGCCCGAGTTTATTCCAGTTCTGGCGCTGGCACTGAACAGCTTTGAAGAGCCGTTCGCCGGGCTCCCACGAACAGAGCGACACCTGCTAGTCGAGGAATTCAGCAAAAACGAGGCTGACCTGTTTAACGCCCTGCTGTTCCACACATTCGCCTGTTATTACCAGGATGATCGTGTGCTGGTGGGATTGGGTCTGGCACCAGGACCGCCATTCCCAAGGGGAAACGAAATAGAGCCAGGCGATTTATCCCTGCTCGACCCTGTACTTCAACGCTCGCAGCTGTACCGTTCCATCGTTGACTGAGCGTCTTTGAAGACCAGCATTGATGATCTGATAAACAACACGGCAATACCTAAACCGACCAGAACATCCGGCCAGTGACTCGCCGTCAACAGCACCCCTGCCCCGGCAATGAGCACCGATACATTGGCAATAATGTCATTCCTGGAGCACAACCAGACCGAACGCATATTGACATCGTCTTCCCGGTGCCGTGTGAGTAAATAAAGACAAACACTATTGGCAACAAGGGCAAGAATACCGATGGACCCCATGATTTCATATTGAGGTACTTCAACATAGACCAGTTTTGTGCCCACCTGAAATAAGACAAACACCCCGAACATGAACATAACTGCGCTCTTGGCGTAAGCCGCCCTCGCCTTCCAATCATCTTCTTTCGCAACCACATAAAGGCTAAAACCATAGACAAATGCATCCCCAAGCATATCCAGGGAATCGGCCATCAAAGCGGTGGATGAAGCAATAAACCCTGCGGAGAATTCCACAACAAACATAACGCAATTAACAGCCAGAACAACCACCAGCGTTTTGGACTGCTTATCGCGAAGCTTGTCGATTTCACAACTTGTTTCCGTACAACAACTACTCATGTTTACTCTTCTTCTGTCAGGTTCTGCTAGCGGCTCTATCGGCAATGCAGCGTTTGCTATCAAACTCGATAACTCAAAATCCACATTAAGCAGATTATAACCATAAAAGGGGAAGGTCCGTGATCATTCAACTTGCAGCAGCTACCCTTTTATCTGGCGCTTCTTTTTGTTTACAGTAGGCTAAACCTACAAACAGGAGGTAAATCATGAAGGCGGTACGTGTATATACGGGTAACGACAACGCTTCACATTTCGAGGATATTGAAATCACACTTAAAGACCAGGGTGCCGTGGGTAGAAACTCAGACCTCTGGCGTGGCAAAGGCGTCATCTTCCGTGAAGTGGATGGGGACTATGCACTGGACTACCATACGGCCCCGAGGCGGCAGTTTGTTATCAATCTGACAGGTTCCGTGGAAATCGAAGTGGGTGACGGCAGTGTTCGCCGTCTAGGGCCCGGTGATATTCTGCTGGCTGAAGACACCACCGGGCAAGGCCATATTAGCAGGGCAGTCAATGGTGAGTCCCGCAGATGTCTGTTTGTGCCGTTGGACTCGGATTGAACCAGGATGACTCCTAACGGGGTCTGGCAACATCATAGGGTATCGCGTTGTCAAATTAGATACAAAAAGAAGAGGTGTGTATGTTCAGATTTCCAGTGCTTGTCTTTGCGTTGGTGTTAGTCGCTGCCTGCAGCCCTGACGCTGCTGACTCCGTTGACTCTGCAAGTCTTTCGCCGAAACAAGAACCAGTGACGGTTGAAGTCAGTCAGGGTACCAACATGGCAGTCGCCGTTTCACCTGATGGCGAGCGAATTGTAGCGAGTATTCAGGGGACCTTGTTCACGCTGGATGCATCGGGAGGCAAGGCAACGGCGATTACAGATTACTACTTTGACGCCAGGGAGCCACATTGGTCCAAAGATGGATCATTGATTGTTTTCCAGGGATATAAGAGCGGCAATTGGGATCTGTGGCAGTTGGGATCCAATGGGGAGAATCCCACGGCACTTACCAGCGACCCTTTCGATGATCGGGAACCTGCCTTCTCACCCAGGACCAACGATGTGGTTTTTTCGTCAGACCGGGATGGCAACTATGACATCTGGTTACTCACTGACGGCACTCAGTTGCAACTGACGAAAAGCGAGGAAAACGAACACTCTCCGGCCTGGTCTGCCGATGGCAACAAAATCGCATTCGCTGCCAACGCAGGTAAAGGTAATTACGAGATCCGACTGCTGGAATTATCCGCAGATGCATCCCCCAGCGATTCATCCTTAAAAAAGATAACAACCCTGCTGACAGAGACAGGGGCCATTTCAGGCATTTCATGGAGACCTGATGACAGTGGAATAAGCTACAGGCTTCGAACCAGTTCAGCGGCTGCGGGTTTAAGTGCAAAACTCAAGCTGCTGGATCTTGCCAGCGGCGAAGCTAGGACCTTGTCTGCGGACGATGCCGACGTCTTTCCATTTCGTGGCAGCTGGACGACAAAAGATACGCTGGTTTACACCGCCAGTGGCGAGATCAGGCGACTCGTCATTGAGGAAACAGAATCGGTGATTCCATTCACCGCCAGTTTCACCTTAAATCGGGAAAGCTACCAGCGTAAGAGGCGTGATTACAGCGACGTGGAACGAACCGCGCTTGGAATATCCACACCGGCAATCTCATCAGATGGAGAGTCAGTGACGTTTACGGCGCTCGGGGACTTGTGGCTAATGAATGTCTCAAGTGGCGAAATCCAGCAGTTAACAAATGATCCCTTTGCAGACCAGACACCGGTTTTCTCAGCTGATGGATTAAACATTGCCTATTTATCAGACAAAACCGGAGATCTGGCGATCTGGGTTTATTCACTTGTCGATAATGTTGCGGCAGAACTGGAAGGGAATCTAGACCTGACGGGCATTGCCTGGTCTCCGGACGGAAAAAGCATCGCCGGGTTCAAATCCCTGCAGGGCAATCCTCTTGGTGCCCAGCTTACCGTGGTCAATCTGGTAAGTGGTGAGCAACTTTCAATTTATAAACCGATGCCCCCGCAGCCAATCTCATGGCGAGCCGACAGCAGGCAACTGGTCACCGCCGTCCTTTCCCCTTACTCCACTCGTTTTCGAGAGGGTGTTTACAATCTGCTCGCGATTGATGTTGAATCTGGGGAGACGACCCGGATGACGCCGACTCCACATCAGGATTTGTTTAATCCTCATCTCTCGCCCGATGGCGAAACATTTACCTATATCCAGCAAGCCCTGTTATGGCGTGCAAGATTAGACGGCCAGGGTGAGCCGGTCAAACTCACAGAGATACTCACGGATAATCCTTCCTGGAGTGCCAATGGTGAGTACGTGGTTTTCATGAGCGGGGACAAGATGTTCCGGTTATCAGGCTCGACGGGAACCCTCACCGATATCACGCCGCAACTGCACTACAGACTGGACAATCAGCCCGATGAATGGGTGCTGCGCGCAGGCAGGTTATTCAACGGCCGATCTGGTCAGTACCAGCAAAATGTTGATATTGTGATTTCCGGCAATCGAATCAAGGCAATCGGACCTCAAATTGAACAACACCTGAAAGTAGTGAATATGTCCGACAAAACGATCATGCCGGGCTTGTTTGAAATGCATGGTCACATGGGTCTGTTAAGTGAATCACAAGGTCGCGCCTGGCTTGCCTTTGGCGTCACCACAGTCCGCGACCCTGGCTCTGAGCCTTATGTCGCAAAAGAAAGGCAGGAAGCCTGGGACAGCGGTCGAAGAATAGGTCCACGAACGCACATCACGGGATATCTTGCGGATGGTAATCGCGTTTACTATTCCATCGCTGAGGGTCTGGTTTCGGTTCAGCATGTTGAACGCGCCATTGAGCGCACTCGACAATTGCAACTGGATTTTATTAAAACCTACGTTCGCCTGCCCGATGAATGGCAGAAGCGGGTGGTTGACGCAGCCCACGGCATGGGAATTCCCACCTCCAGCCACGAACTGTTTCCCGCAGTCAGCCATGGTATGGATCATGTTGAGCATATTGGCGGGACCAGCAGACGCGGCTATCAACCCAAGGTTTCTCAGACTGGCCACGTCTATGGCGACGTGATCAATTTGTTAGCAAAATCAGGCATGGGTATTACACCGACTCTGGTCTTACCCGGTTTCGCCGTCATCGCAGCAGAAGATGAAGATTATTTCGAGACGCTGCAGTTCAACGCGTTTTACGGACCGCAGGCAAAGATCGGATTGAAAATGTTCTTTTCCAGAATTGCGACAGCGCCTTCGACAGCAAAAGCCAATGCCCGGGCTTTAAAAGCACTGGTAGATGCCGGTGCACTAGTGGTTACCGGGACAGATTCACCCTTTGTGCCGTATGGTGCGGGTCTGCATGCGGAACTCAGGCTATATGTCAGGGCAGGGTTAACACCGTATCAGACTCTCTACGCAGCCACTGTCTCATCGGCGACCGCAGCTGGTGTCATCGAAGACACCGGTACCATAGAAGTCGGAAAACTGGCGGACATGGTTGTAATTGACGGTGATCCCCTGGCGGATATCAAGGATGCCGACAATGTCGTCATGACCGTAAAAAACGGCAGAGCTTTTCCGCTGAATGTACTGCTGGCTAAACCCGAATGATGCCAGCTGTGTTCCACACTAGACTACCGGTGCAGCGCCACCATCGACATTAACAGCTGTGCCAGTAACATAGCTCGCTCGACCGGAACAGAGGAAGGCGATAACATCACCTGCCTCCGATGCCTCCCCGACGCGGCCCATCGGCACGAATTTGCCCATCATTTCATAATGGTCGTCGAGTTTATAATCCGGATCTTTCTCGTTGGCTTTCTCCCAGCGCAGAAGATGCTGTCGGCTTTTTAACAGGCCAACGCAAACCGTGTTCACCCGAACGCCATCCGCCGCAAACTCCTTGGACCAGGTTTTGGTCAATGAGATCCCGGCCGCGCGGGACAGCGCGGTCGGCTGGCTACCCGCACCGGGCGCCTTACCACCCGGGGTCGTGGTATTGCATATCGCACCCCGACGGGCTTTGAGATGGGGTAAGGCATGGCGAGTACAGTAGATTGCACCCATGACCTTTAGTGAGAAGTCTTCTTCTACCTGTTCGTTGGTCATTTTCTCGAACCGGGAGGCGGAAGACGTCCCTGCATTGTTAATCAGAATATCAACGCCACCCCAGCGTGCAACAACGGCTTCAACCATGGACTTCACCGAGTCCTCACTGCGTACATCCGCTGCAAACCCTATGACCTCGTTGCCCGAAACGGAGCTGATTTCTGCTGCAACCCTGTCAAGATCAGCTTGTGTTCTTGAAACCAGGGCAACCAACGCACCTTCTGCAGACAGTCTTTCTGCCGCCGCGCGCCCTATTCCGCTACTGCCTCCAGTGACAATAGCGACTCTTCCCGTCACTTCTAAATCCATGACCTCTCCCTTGGCAAAAACCACAATGATGCCAACATGTTCATGTATTTACCACGCACAAGTGGGCTGTGTTTCATCCTTCGTTCAATCACCTCACTGGACGCCAGCCCCATCATTCTCCCGGCGAAGACTGATAACTTGATCTGGATCATTTCAAACACAACCAATGCGTCCTAACTTCTTGGTGCAATAGAGTAAAAACGAGCTTGGGTACCCTTGCGAACAAGCCATGCACTCATCAAGACCACAGGACAACAACTATGGAATATCTGGAGGCACTCGAAGCCAGCGGCTTCTCTATGTTCATCAAGGAGTCTTCGACAGCATATGTTGCTTTTCTTGCCTTCCATACCATTGGCCTGGTATTTCTTGTGGGGGTCAGTGGTATCGTTGCGATGCGAATACTTGGGGTTGCCCGCAGTTTACCTCTGGGTCCGTTGCTGGACTTCTTCCCGCTACTATACCTTGGTGTCTGTATTAACGTGGTGACCGGAGTGGTGCTGCTGTGTTTGTACCCGACCAATTACATTGTGGACCCCACCATGTATATCAAGGCAGTGGCAATAATAGTCGCAATCATCATGGTCAGAAAACTCAAAACCTATCTGCTTAACCTGGAGTTAGGGATTGTGAGTGAGTCGGAGTCCAGGGATATGAAGACATGGGCTCGTACCTTACTGGTTGCCTGGCTGTTCGCGGTGTTGACAGGGCGTACCGTCGCATACGGTCTGGCTACAAAGATCCAGACCTCAATCGCCGTGCTCATCGTCGTCTCCCTGGTGTTGCTGATTGGCTACTTTGCAGGCCGCAGCTTAGGCTGGATCAATCGATTTGAACAGGACGCTTGAAGCGCGAACGTTCCCTCAAAAAAGGTGTAGACCCATGTATGGATTACCCGAAACTTTTCTACAGCTGGCATTCGTCGAGGAGCTCATTGGTACCTATCGCTGGTTCTGGTCATTGAATGAGGTCCTGCATTTTATTGGCCTGATCCTGCTGGTTGGTATTGTCACAGTCTACGACGTGCGCCTGATGGGCGTTGCGACGCGTATACCCATGGCTCCCCTGCGCCAACTCCTGCCATGGGCCCTGTTTGGATTTTTTCTCTGCGTTTTCAGCGGCCTGGTCTTTGTGACAGGTCTGTGGGCAAACGTAAAACTACATCCGCTGGAAGCATTGACCATTGACCACTACCTGCAGCTGAAACTGGCTTTCATCGCTTTCGCCGGCCTTAACCTGCTCTTTCTGTATAAGAGCGGCATGGCGCAGGCAACGGATAACCTGAGAGCTGGTGAAGAAGCACCAGCACTGGCCAAGTACATAGCAGCAACTTCGTTGTTTCTGTGGATCGGCGTCATTTATTGGGGGCGGTTAGTCCCCTGGGGAATCTAAAATGACCAAAGCCTGGCGTAGTGTCACCATCACGCTGGTTCTCGCGGCCGTCTTTCTGGTTGGCGTAACCTCTCTTATGATGTACTCGTAGAGCGATCCAGCCTCAGGCCCCACGGATCTGGTGGGGGTGCCAACCTCATGCCGGTGCGGAAAGCGCACACCCAGGCTCGGCGCCCCCGCTGAACAACTCGAACAGAATTCTTCGATACGACATCGTGGCCCTGTTTACTCATTTGCACCGGATAACTCATACAACAAGATCTCTGTCTGTGTATCAGAGCCAACGGTTTCTACTGTCGTCGATGGTGATAACATACCCAGTAATTTAATCAGTATCGTCAACCTATGCCCGATCAGTTTATCCGTATCGATAATGTACACCGGGTCTACCAGGAGGGAGATGACGTTCACCCTGTACTTCTAGGGGTTTCACTGACTGTTAATCGAGGTGAAACCATCGCCCTACTCGGTCGAAGCGGCTCTGGCAAGTCTACCCTGCTCAATGTTATCAGCGGAATCGACAGAGTCGACAAGGGCAGAGTGATCGTCGATGGGGTCGAGTTAACAGCACTGTCTGAGTACGAACTGACCATGTTCCGGCGTCGAAATATCGGATTTGTTTATCAGTTCTTCAACCTGGTACCAACCCTGACGGCGCTGGAAAATATTTCACTGGTACTTGAATTAAACAAGCTGCCCCGTAGGGTGATTCGCGAGAAATCACGGGCCATGTTACAAGCCGTTGATCTTGGCTGGGCAGCTGATCGCTTCCCGGATCAAATGTCAGGCGGTGAGCAGCAAAGGGTGGCCATCGCCCGCGCACTCGTGCATTCACCTCAACTCATACTCGCAGATGAACTGACCGGCACCCTGGATGCGCAAACCGGGCATCATGTGTTAACGCTATTGCAACAGCTGGTTACCGCTTACGAAGGAACGATGCTGCTGGTGACACATAGTCTGGCGGTAGCAAAAACCGCCGATCGAATTCTGACTATTGAAAACGGACTGCTGGCAGAACAGGCAGGATCTTTTGCCTGGTAGAACGTCCCTGTTTACACCACTGTTGAATCGCAGCAGCGGACGCTTTATTGCCCGGCATCGCCTGCAAACCTTGCTTACTTTCGTCGGCGTGGTACTCGGTGTCAGCATGGTCGTTGCCGTCGATCTGGCCAACAGCAGCGCCCGGCGCGCTTTCGCACTGTCGCTTGAATCCATGACAGGCCCAGTTACTCACCAGATCATCGGTGGTCCAAACGGCATTGATGAGATTGTCTACTCCCGATTGAGAAGAGAACTTGGTATACGCACCAGTGCACCCATCGTCACAGCACGGGTGCGTATTAAAGCCCGTGCCTTCACGTTGATAGGCAGCGATCCTTTCAGTGAAGCGTTCATCAACCGACACACACAGGGTCTTGACACCCGGGAGATATCAAAAGTTCTGCTGGGTCCGGCCGGTATCATCTTATCTGAACGTACCGCCAAAATACTCAACCTGACCGTAAAGCAACGATTTCGAATCGATATTTCCGGAAAGACTTCTGAAGTCACCCTGGCGTCAACTTTCACATCGGACAATCCAGCCGCTGTCGAAGGTTTGATTTTTACCGATATCGCCGTCGGCCAGCGATTACTGCATCGGTTCGGGAGGCTGGACCGGATTGACCTGGTCCTGGAGGATAATGCTGATCGTGAGCGGGTTGAATCCTGGCTGCCTGACGGATTGATCCTGGTGGAGAGTGAAACCCGTAATCAGTCGCTACAACAGATGAGCGAGGCCTTTCACATTAATCTTACTGCCATGAGTTTGTTGGCACTGTTGGTAGCGACGCTTTTAATTTACAACACCATGACGTTATCTGTGTTACAACGTCGCAATACACTCGGGATTTACCGCTCCCTTGGCGTCAGCCGACGTGAGATATTTGCCCTTGTCCTGGGCGAAGCGCTGGTACTGGCGGTAACCGCCAGCGCAGTGGGGTTGCTACTGGGACTATTGTTAGGTCAATCCCTTGTACAACTGGTAACAAGAACGATAAACGACTTGTACTTCAACCTCCACGTCACCTCGTTTCTGATTAATCCCGGCTCCTTATTGAAAGGCTTTCTGCTGGGTGTAGGGATGGCACTGGTATCTGCATCACTGCCCGCCTGGGAAGCGACCCACACAGAACCGGCAGGTGTTCAGCAGCGTTCATCCCTGGAGCAGCGCTGGCGACTCAGACTACCGATATTCCTGATTGTTGGCCTGGTATTAATACTCTTGGGGTTCTGGCTGGTTGGGCGTGAACAGGGCTCACTGGTTGAAGGTTTCTTTGCTCTCACTATGATGGTGCTGGGGTTCTGCCTCATGGTACCTGGCCTCGTCATGGGTCTCACCCAGGTCGTGGTCGTTGCACTGTCTCCGTTACATGTTAACGTGACTCGAATGGCGGTGAGAGGCATCAGCGCAGGGATCAGCCGGACCGGGCTTGCCATCGCTGCACTGACTGTTGCTGTTTCTGTGACCGTCGGCGTTGGTGTCATGGTGGGTAGTTTTCGTCATACCGTGGTGGTCTGGCTCGAACAATCGCTGCGCGGTGATATTTACATTTCCCTGGCTGAACGCACCACGTACAACCGACAGTCGGCACCGATCTCAGTGCTAAAAGATTCACTGGAGCAGATAAAGGGCGTAGACCTTGTCACAACCAGTCGCCTGGTCAATGTCGAAACTGAATTTGGCCAGATTCGCCTGATGGCGATGACGCCAAGCAGTCGAAACGATTCGTTTTTGCCGCTGAAGGATGCACCGCCTGGAGCCAGTCAACTATTCTATGATGGTAAAGGCGTGCTTATTTCGGAACCCCTGGCTTATCACGAACAGCTCAACGAGGGTGACAGTATCTTACTCCATACGCAAAGAGGAGATCGCCAGTTTCCAATTGTTGGCGTGTACTATGATTACACGTCTAGCCGGGGCTTGATAGCAATGCACCATGATCTCTACCGTCACTGGTGGAATGATGAAAACATCTCCGGCTTGACTCTGTATCGAAACCCGCAGACACCACAGCGAGCATTGCTGAGTACGGTTCGTGAAGCCGTCGCCTCGGCAGAGGGCCGGTTTGTGGTGACCTCCAACGAGGAAATCAGGCGGATCGCAATGAACGTATTCGACCGAACTTTCGTCATTACGGACGTCCTAAGATTCCTGGCCGTCCTAGTGGCGTTCGCCGGAGTACTGAGTGCTTTGATAGCGCTGCAACTGGAACGCGGAAGGGAGTTCGGCGTATTGCGCGCTATTGGCATGACCCCTGGACAAATCCGTGCAATGATTATCGGCCAGACAGTTTTGATGGGCCTGTTTGCCGGTATTCTGGCGATCCCGCTTGGTCTTATCATGGCAGACGTCTTGATTGAGGTAATCAACCGGCGAGCGTTTGGCTGGAGTATGCAGCAACTACTGCCCCCGAATGTCCTGCTGCAGGCGTTGCTGCTGGCTCTGGCGTCGGCATTGCTGGCCGGGGCTTATCCGGCTTATCGGGCGGCGTCAATCCTGCCAGCCGAAGCCCTGCGGGAAGAGTAACGCATGGCTCCCGTACCCGTTCGTTGGTTATCTGTGCCGATCATCCTCGTGTTAACAACACTTTCAGGGTGCGACAAACCCGTCACGTCGCCTGGAGTTCTAAACCTTACGGATATTCTTGCAGGCGAAGAAACAACCGGATTCAAGCGTGCCGATTCGATTCGTCAGTTTCGCTTCCCCGCTGATCACGGAATCCATGCAGAGTATCGTAACGAGTGGTGGTATTTTACCGGTAACCTGATGACGAGCGATAACAGGCATTTCGGCTACCAGGTCACTTTCTTTAGAACTGCATTAACCCCCATGAGTTCGTCTGCTGGCTCATCCGAACCTACATCCCAACCCGCGCCCGGACCTGCTTCAGAAATGGAATCAACCTGGGCGGTGCGAGATATATGGATGGCCCATGTGGCGCTTACGGATATTGAGGCACAGCAACACCATGCCGAACAAAGATTTTCACGACGGGGACCTGGCCTCGCCGGTGTCACAGCAGATCCTATCCATATCTGGCTCGATGACTGGCAGGTAGTTGGCCTGAATGAAGCTGCCGGGCACGAATCATTTCCGTGGCAATTAAACATCAACACGGATCAATTTAACCTCGAACTAAGACTCACGCCGACAAAAAAACCAGTCTTGCAGGGAAATCAGGGCCTAAGCGAGAAAAGCGCCGTCGCAGGAAATGCTTCCTATTACTATAGCTACTCCAGACTGGCGACCCAGGGCCAGCTGACACTCGGACACAGCACTGAAAAAAATACTTACCAGGTGACCGGCAACAGCTGGTTTGACCGGGAATGGAGCACCAGTTCACTGGACGCTGGTCAAAGTGGCTGGGATTGGTTTTCCCTGCAGTTCGATACGGGTGAAGATTTAATGTATTACCAACTCCTGGATAGCACCGGAAAGGCTGACGAAAACAGCCAGGGTAGCTGGATCAGCCTGTCAGGCGAAAAAACAGCCATTGATGAGCAGGAAATGCGCCTCACCGTATTGAAAACATGGCGAGCTTCAGACGGGCAAAGCTACCCTGTCAGCTGGCGAATGGACTATCTCGGCGGTGATCAAAGCTGGATCATCGAGGCGGCTGTCGCCGACCCATTTATGGACCTGGCCGTGCGGTACTGGGAAGGTGCAGTAGAAATCTACGATCCAAGGTCCATGAAACTCCAGGGCCGCGGCTACCTGGAAATGACCCGTATCAATGTCCCTATAGACAGGTAGAACCTGTATTACGCCAGCTATCTGAAACCTTCAACTTTCCAGGGATCGAATGTAGACGATCAGGCTCTTGATCTCAGCATCGCTAAACTGGCTCCAGCCTGGCATCAGGGGCGACCCGCCATAAACAGCCGGGCCCTTTCTGATGACATCTGCCAGGTCTGCATCGGTACCTTTCTGCCAGTCTGCATCCGTATCAAATTTGAAAGCAGCCAAGGCAAAACTCCTTGGTTTCAGGCTCTGTTCCGGGTTGGCTGGTCCGTTTCCGTCTCCATCGGGGCCATGA
Organism: Gammaproteobacteria bacterium; assembly: GCA_012960755.1. Next base: position 94,235 of record DUAT01000171.1, on the reverse strand, counting down.
CAGCTCTGGCAGAACGTACCAAACAGCTTTTTACCCGCATCAACATCCTGAGCATATGAGGACAATGACAAAACACCCAACAAGATCATTGCTACTATTTTATTCATCACCAAACCCTCAGAGTACCCTAGATTTCAAATTCCATCACTACAACGTCGAATCGTTCAAAGGAGACTGAGCCCAATTTTTGTATCTGTTCCCCGTTGTGCAAAACAGATACCGCAAAGGCTGCCTGTTCCTCACCCCCTTTACACTTCGTTGGATAGTCAATGCCGATTCGGTAAAGGCCAGGCATCGGATTATCAAAGCGTACTTCCTCTATGCGAGGTTGATCTACCGACTCACCGGTCTGAATTTCATCACAGCGAACATCATCCGAAATCCGTCCGCCGGACTTTCCGGAGTGGTTGGCAAAATAGACTGTCTCTAGGAGTGGGTCGGTAACATAGAGATCCAGGTCGGCATCTGCGCCAAAGGTTAGCTGAATTGTAAGACCCTGTTCACCGCTAGACACCCTTGCTGTGGCATCCCCCAATATTGAGCTGAGCTTTTGGCTTTGCGCGTCCAGACGATGCTGTCTTAGTACATTTTCCTTCTCGGGATCCGCGCAGGCCGCTAGCGAAACCGCCAAAGCCAGGCACACCATAACCCGACTGAACATTTATGGGTTTGAACCCACCAGCGGAGCACTAATTTGTCCATTTACATCCAATCGAATAATACGGGGAATCCCTGTCTCAATTTGCCAGGCCGGTGCGTTAGAATTTGACGTCCAAACGCCGCCATCATCAGAGAAGTCAATATCCCGCGTATAGGTAACCTGGGTCGGTAACGGATAGACAGTAAATTCACCGGTATCCTGCTGGTAGCGGATGAGTGAATCGCTATTGGTTCCACAAATCCAGACGTCATCTGTCACCAGGTCAACATTGAGCGCGTAGGGAGTTTCACTCCCCAGTGGTTCCACAGGAATTTCTATGTGCTCAAATTCACCGGTTTCTATATCAAAACTTGAGATCAGGTTGGAAGAGAAACCTGGAATCCACAACTTACCTTTTGAATCAAATCTCATTCGTCGCGGCGCGGTAAAAGGCGTATCGATCATCGTAATCTCAAAGGTATCAGGGTCGATATGACCAATTCGGTTGGCATTTAGCTGGCTGAACCAGATTCCACCATCAGGCGCAATATCAATACCATAGGGCACGGGTAAGCTCGCGCCTTCTCCCCCGCCACCGGACAGATCGAACTCAACGTATTGCCTGAGCCAAAGCGCGACGGGAATCATCCGCAGCATGACTTCTTCACCAAAGCTCCTGGCTGGTACACGAATAACTTCGTGTTGACCCGTTGCAGAATCATACATTCCAACATGGTTAGAGACCGCGATCGTATACCACACCCTGTTCTTGTGATCGATTCGGAGTGTATGGGGGTAAATCCCCCCTGGCAGATCTTCGATGATGAAGCTTTTCTCTACCGTGTCGAACCGCGCTAACTTGTTGCCCACTGCAAGTGTGATCCATACATCGCCATCCGCACCAACCTGAAGGGAGTGCGGGCCGACCCGCATGCTCGTATTGGCGGGCAATGCACCGGATGGATCCTGTCCACCCAGCGGTAACGCTGCAGAAGGGATGGGAAAGGATTCCCGTGCGCCGCCCGGCACCGACGGGTCGAGGCGGAACAGGGTGTCAGTCGCCATATCCACCGAGTAGGCGATGCCATCAGGATGCACAATCATGTCATGTTGCATCGAGGCTCGGCCGCCCAGCTCATACTCGTCAATCACGGCTCTTCGCACCTCCGCGTTCGGTGGCGGTGCAAATTCCGGCTGATCAAATCCTCTGGTTAATTGGGGGATCGCCGTTTTTGGATCATAGGCTGAATTAAACAGTTCAGGTACTTTGGCGCTAAATTCTGCATCGAGCCCCCCGCCCATGCGCGCCATCAACCCCAGAACCTTGTGCCACTCTTCAACGGGGCGTTGAACACGGGTTGCTTCATTACCCTGCTGATGGCAATAAGTGCATTGCCGTACCATCTGTTCTCGCTCATGCTCATTGGTTATCTGATCAAGCACGAGAGCATACCAATGGTTAGCGGGCAATTGTGCAGCCACCAGGGCAGGGTCCGTATGCCGAATCATTTTGAAATCAAGAGAATTTTCATCTGAGCCTGTCGATTCACTGGCACGAATATCATGCCATCCGATTCGTCTCACCCTGATGGTGTATGGCGTTGAAGCCGGTAATCCATCTACCCGGTAACGACCATCTTCTGATGTAAAGACCGTTCTTTCCTGAAATGGCGAACCAAATCTAAACGTAACCATTGCACCAACAATCGGTTCTTCAGCCTCGGATTTTACCAACCCGGAAAATCCACTGGCGCTGGCGACTGTGGGCGTAAACAGCAAGATGGAAAGAACAACCAGGGGAAAAAGTCGAATGGGATATTCTTTGTGCATTGTTTGATGTCCTCTTTTCTTGAAGCAAGGTTAAGGAGCGATTGTAAAGCAGCGAAGTTTACTTAAGCATCGTCTGCAGGGCACTGCACCAGTATACCACTAGTCAGTGACCAGGTTGCAGTATCACCTTAATCGCCTCATTTATAATCAGGAACCCGCCTTAAAACACTAACGAGTGATAATAAAGTTGCTGAAATCAGGGTCATGGGTACGTTCCCAATATTCCTGGAAACAAAATGGTGAATTATTTACCACCCGTCCTTTGCTGTTTTTATACCAGCTGTCAACGTCCGGATGACCCCAGGCAAGATTCTCACTCAGCTCTTGTACCTCTTTGTTGTACTCGACATTCACATCGTCTTTACATTCTATCGATCTGATATCCGTTTGAATCAACTCAAATATACAGCTCATAATGAAACGAACCTGGCACTCCACCTGATAGATAATGCTACCGCCGTGCACGATATTGGTATTAGGGCCATACAGGCAGAACAAATTCGGGTAGTCCGGCACCGTGATGCCGAGATATGCTCGCGGATCATCGCCCCATAAGTCTTCCAGTGACTTACCCGACCTGCCCTTTATCTCCATTGGCCACAAGAATCGATTCGACTCAAATCCCGTGGCAAATATGATGACATCGACTTCGCGCTGTGTTCCATCGGCGAGCACAATACCTGTTTCGTTAATTTCCTGGATCGATTCAGTCACCAGCTCTACGTTTTCCCGGCCGATGGTTGGGAACCAGTCATTATCAACAATAAGGCGTTTGCCCCATACCGGAAAAGTTGGCACGACCTTCTCGACAAGGTCCTGACGCTCGCCGAGTGCTTCCTTAATGTGGTCAGTCAGCGCTTCGCGCATCAGATCACTCGCCTCATTCATCGATCGATCCCTGTGATTCCAGGCAGGGTCACCCACCACCGCAGGCCAGGTGACATCGCCAAAAAGCCTGACCGCGCGAAAACGATTCCAGGACTGGTAATATGGTACGTGATTCAACAGCCACTTCAGGCCTTCTTCCACATCCCTGTAATAGTCCGGATTGGGCAATAGCCAATTTGGCGTTCGCTGAAATACAAATACCTGGTCTGCCTTATCTGCCGTGTCCGGCAGGAACTGTACCGCGCTGCAGCCAGTACCAATCACCGCGACGCGCTTGCCCGTCAGATCATGCTCATATTGCCAGCGGGCAGAATGAAACATCGGACCCTTAAAACTGTCCCGGCCAGGAATATCCGGTTTCTTGGGGCGATTCAGCTGACCAACTGCACTGATCAGCGCATCACTCGAAAACCTTTCTTCGTTTCCGTCTTTATCGCGGGTGGTTATTACCCAGATATGATTATCGACATCGTAAACGGAGGACAGGACCTCGGTGTTAAAACTGATGTGCTCCCTTAAGGAAAACTTATCAGCACAACTGTCAAAATATTCAAACAATTCCTGTTGCTTGGAGAAGTAGCCACTCCAGTCAGCATTTTTGTCAAACGAGTAAGCATAAAAATAATTAGGCGTATCAACACCACAGGCAGGATACTGATTTTCGTACCAGGTACCGCCAACCTCCTTGTTCTTTTCAATAATTCGATATGGAATTCCGGCCTGCTCGAGCTTAATGGCGGCACACAAACCAGACATCCCGGCGCCGATAATAGTGACCAGAAAATTATCGAGAGATGTAGCGGTTGGCTTCTCTCGCCACTCCACGTCCCGATTAACGAAACCCATCTCTTCCATGTACATTGTTGTGTACTCCATGGACAGTGGCTCCCCTACACTCACACCCATCATCTTGTTGAGCTGTTCGAGCGGGGGTATAGGCGGCAGATCCACTACCTGGTCGATAAATGGTCTTAGCAGGTCAAATCCTTGTGCCCGAATTTCTGCTGCCATCAACTCGTCAAAACCACCACTGTCATCGGCGAACAATTCAGGCGGAACGGCCGCTGGTAAGTACGGTGCCGATATCCATTTATCATCACCACTCAATTGACTCATCACAGCCAATAAGGTTGGCAGGTTTGCACTCTCAAGGGCGTCTCTTAACTCATCATCCGGGTTGGTCATTTTCAGTCTCATGGCAATATTAGAAAACGTGCTGAGAGAGAGTGTCCCAATATTTACACATACAAGTCAACGCCGATTGTAAATAATGACAAGGCGTGCTCTATGAATCCAGTTTCAACACCTTTCGAGCATTGTCTCTGAGGAACCCGGGCCAGACTTCATCTCTGAAAGGTACATCTTGCATATCTGTCATGATACGTTCGATGGAAAGCCCCATGGGAAAGTAACCGGCGTAAATGATCTTGTCAGCTCCTCTGGTGTTAGCGAAATCAATAATCGCCCTGGGATAATGCTTCGGTGCAAAGGCTGAAGTTGAATAGTAAAGGTTGGGCCACTTCAGCATCAGTTTTACCATCAGGTCCTGCCAGGGTTCACAGCCGTGTCGGGTCACGAATGTTAATTCAGGAAAGTCATACATCACCTGGTCAAGCAGTTCGACATGTTGCGGCCACATCGGGAACCTGGGTCCCGGGACGCCAACACAACTGAAAATAGGTACATCCAGTTCCACACACTTGGCATAGATAGGGTACATCTTGGCATCATTTATCCCAACCTGCGGGTTGTAGCCAGCATTGAACGCACCGAATGAACGCACGCCAAATTCCTCGTACTGACGCACCATATCGCGAACACCCGCCATACCCTTATTGGGGTCAACACTGCCCTGGGCAACGAACCGGTCCGGGTGCTCTTTCAACGCCTTGCGACTCACCTCCCCCCCGGCGCCGATCAAGCCAACTTCGATACCAAACCTATCCATTTCATTCAATGTCAATTTGACAGGATCTTCAGTACTGCCGTACAGCTCTTTTGGTACCTGCTTGAACATGTACTCGACTGGAAAATCAAAATCGGTAGATCCGTCCTTGAGCTGAGCCCGAATAAAGTCGTACATGGCAAAATCTTCGGCAGGAAAGCCAATCATCGTGTCGATGATTCCTATGTTCTTCGGCATACCCATCTGTTTTTATCCTGGTTGGTTCTAAATGTCGTACAGTGCACTCGCAAACAAATAGCAACTCGAGTCACGTGGAATGTCATCTTTGTGTAATGGCTCGTTTACCTGTTGCGGTGTCGGGCCATATTTTTCCGCCAGTGGTCGCAGCTTGTCCAGATCAAATTTATACAGTTCTGCTGCGTTCAGTCCGAACAACAAGCGACGCTGATCTTCCGGCACATCGGTAAAGGTAAGTCTCAAAGACTCAAGATTGTAAGGAAAAGTGCCCTCATAATGAGGATAGTCGTTACCCCACAAAACCTTCTCGGCTCCAATCTGCTCGATACCCGCCAGGTCGGCATTGCTGGGAAAGCTTGCCCCGTACCAACAATTGCGTTTCGCATAAAAACTGGGGGGTTCCTTTAAACACCATTCCATACCCTCGTAATTCATTTCACCAATAGCACCAGCCTGGATGCCCATATGAACCCGGTCAAGCTGTGCCAGCATAGCCGGTGCCCAGGCACAGCCGCTCTCTGTGAGGATATACTGCAGTTTTGGAAACCGTTCAAAGACGCCACTCATAATTAAATGCCGGTAACCGGTTTGACAGTAAAAAACGACTTCAGAGATCCACAAGGCTTCTCCAATAAGACTTTGACCGTAATCCGGTGAACCCTGGCCACTGTGTTGATTTATCACCAGGTCGCAATCCTGAATCGCTGCAAATACCTTGTCCCATGCCGGGTCGTACAAGGGCTTCAGCCAGGTGCAGTCAGGTGGAATTAGTGGTAACAGCACGCCGCCGCGCAAACCTGCTTCGGCAATAAACTCTATGTCTTTTACTGCCTCATCAAGATCGTTGGGAAGAATCAGTCCGATACCGGCTCTTCGATCAGAGTCTTCTGCACAAAAATCCTTCAGCCAGCGGTTGTGTGCCCGGATCCCTGCCTGGGCCAATTCATAGTCTTCCGGCCTGGGTGGCTGTGCAGTAACGACACTCTTTTTAAAAAACGGCGGGACGGTGTTAGGGAAGACAACCTCACCGACGACTCCCTGACTATTTTGATCTTCACTGCGTATGTCCAGGTCCCAGTTACGCATTTTCTTTCTACCGTAGTGGGACTCCGACGGATTGCGGTATCCACCTCGCCACTCATCAAACTTGTCCCGATACCCAGGGTCAAGGTATTCCCTGTACTGCGCATGACTCCCACCGGCGTGGGTATCTGCTGTAATCAATATATATGGCTCATTGCTCATGGTCGCACCTCCCGTAGAAGATCGAGCATAATGAATTTTTGCATTCGGGTCGAGTATGGGTACCAACCGTGCGAAGCCTGATTGTCTCACCCCAAAGTGAAACTCATTCACCGTCGTTAATGCCGAATGCTTTCCATTCGAGGAATATCACGGGTAACACCAACATCGTCAGTACAAATGCGGATAACATTCCACCCACCATCGGAGCGGCCATGCGCGTCATCACTTCAGAACCAGTGCCGGAACCGAACAGTATAGGCAGTAATCCCACAATCGTCGCCGCCACAGTCATGATTACCGGACGTATCCGGCGTCCTGCCCCTTCAACAATGACGCCAATCAGTCTTTTTCTGTCTAGACCCTTGGCTGCCTGCATCGATGCCTGGTATGAGTCGTTTAAATAAACCAGCACTATCATTCCAATTTCAATTGACACACCGGCAAGGGCAATAAAACCAACGCCCACCGCAACCGATATGTTGTAATCATACAGATACAGCAGCCAGACCCCACCGATAAGGCTTAAAGGTAACGTCCCAAGGAGAATCAACACCTCCTGGGGGCGTCGAAAGTTTGCATACAACAACAACGCAATGATCAACACCGTGAGGGGTCCAAGTAAACTTAACCGCTCCTTGGCCCGAACCATGTATTCATACTGACCGGACCACTTGATGGAGTATCCCGGCGGAATTTGCAGGCGATCGTCCACCATTTGTATCGCATTTTCAACATAAGTGCCGACATCAACATCTTTAATATCGATAAACGTCCAGCCATTAATTCGCGCATTCTCACTTTTTATTCCTGGCGGTCCATCTTCTATTCGAATGGCTGCTACATCTGCTAAGGCCAACACCAACCCTGAGGGGGTGACTATTGGCAGTGCACGAAGGCTCTCCACTGAGTCTCTGTATTCCTGCGGGTATCGAATATTGATGGGATATCGTTCCAGACCCTCGACACTGAGGCCGATGGTGACGCCACCCACAGCCATCGCCAGGACGTCCTGAACATCGCGTATATTCAGACCAAAGCGTGCCGCTTCAACACGATTGATATCAATTGTCAGATACCTTCCACCGGAAACACGTTCAGAATATACCGAGGCAGTGCCCGGCACTTCTTCGATGATTCGCTCCAGGTCCTCACCTATTTTTTGAATGGTGGCAAGATCAGGGCCAGCTATTTTCACTCCGACAGGGGTTTTTATCCCCGTCGCCAACATGTCAATACGGGTCTTTATCGGCATAACCCAGGCATTCGTTTTTAATCCTGGAATGCTAATCAAATTGTCAAACTCTCGTCTTAGTTTCTTCGAATCCATTCCTTCACGCCACTCAGACCTCGGTTTCAACTGCACAAATGTCTCTATCATGGTCAACGGAGCCGGGTCTGTCGCTGTTTCTGCCCGCCCTATTTTGCCAAACACAGAGGCGACTTCCGGCACGGTCATTATCATCCTGTCTGTCAGCTGGAGTATTTTTCTCGCCTCGCCAATGGACAAACCCGGATAGGTGGTCGGCATATACATCAAGTCTCCTTCGTCCAGGGGTGGCATAAATTCACTCCCCAGCTGTCCCAGGGGCCACAACCCCAACAATAAAAGCAACAGGGTTGCGATCAATGTTTTACGCGGATTGTTGAGTACAAGGACGAGTGTGGGAATGTAAGCCCTCTTTACCAGGCGGTTAAGCTGATTGTTTTCTTCTGCCTGTATCTTTCCTTTGACAAGATACCCCATCAACACCGGCACCAGCGTTATGGTGAGTATTGCGGCTGCGCCCATGGCATAGGTTTTAGTATACGCCAGCGGTGAAAACAACCTGCCCTCTTGCGCTTCCAGCGCAAACACAGGTGCAAAACTAACGGTTATGATCAGCAGGCTAAAAAACAAGGCCGGGCCAACTTGTTGCGCTGCTTCCTTTACCCGCGGCCATCTCGCGCCATCATCCTGGCCTGCAATTTCGATCTTTTTATGCAGATTCTCGATCATCACAATCGCGCCATCAACCATCGCGCCAATTGCGATGGCAATTCCTCCTAACGACATAATGTTGGCGTTCATCCCCTGCATGTGCATGATCACGATGGCGGACATGACACCGATAGGCAGGACCAGCATGACAACGACGGCGGAACGAAAATGGAACAAAAACAATAAGCAGATTATTGACACCACAACGATTTCTTCCAGTAGCTTTTCCAGCAGATTATCAATGGCGCTGGTAATCAATTTACTACGATCATAGACGGATACTATCTCTACTCCTTTCGGCAACCCATTTTGTAAGGTGGCTAGTTTCTCTTTCACCGCTTCTATTGTTTGCTGGGCGTTTTCTCCGAAACGCATCACCACGATGCCGCCGACACTCTCACCCAAACCATTGTAATCCGTCACACCCCGGCGCATTTTAGGCCCTAATCTAATATCGGCTACATCCTTTAACAGCAGGGGCACACCTCGCTGATTTATCCCGAGTGGGATGCTTTCAAGATCTTCAATGCTCTTGATGTAACCCGTGGCACGCAACATGTACTCTGCTTCTGCCATTTCAACCACAGATGCCCCTGTCTCCTGGTTTCCCCGGGTGATTGCCATTCTGATCTGTGCCAGCGGTAAACCAAAGGCTTGCAATTTGTGGGGATCGATTTCAACCTGGTACTGTTTAACCATGCCTCCTGCTGTCGCCACTTCTGACACCCCGGAAACAGCTTGTAGTTCATATTTTAAAAACCAGTCCTGCAAACTACGCAGTTCACTCACATCATGTTTACCGAGAGTGTCAATCAGGGTGTAAATGTAGACCCAGCCTACGCCCGTGGCATCAGGACCCAATTGGGGTTTGGCGTTTTCAGGCAAGGTCGAGGCGACCTGGTTGAGATATTCCAACACCCGGCTGCGAGCCCAATAGATATCGGTATCATCATTAAAAATGACATAAACAAAAGAATCACCAAAGAAGGAAAAACCACGAACATTAGTCGCGCCGGGTACTGACAACATCGCCGTGCTGATAGGATAAGTGACGTGATCTTCAACGACCTGGGGCGCCTGACCAGGGTAGTTGGTCTTAATTATCACCTGAACATCAGACAAATCGGGTATCGCATCAACCGATGTATTGCTGATGGAATAAATACCGAAACCTATCCAGGCAACAGTTATCAGGATTACGAAAAACCGGTTCTCAATAGACCAGTCGATAACCTTATTTATCATGGACCACGCCTCGATCCATGTCAGTTAACCCAATACGCTGGAAGTCTGAAACCACACTCGATTCAGAGTCCAACAGAAACTGCGCCTGGACAACCACTTCATCCCCAGGCTCCAATCCCTGCAAGATCTCCGCTTCCATTGTATTGATGCGACCCAGTTCTACAACAATAGACTTGTATTCCCCCTCATCGGTCTTTAACACCACCCGATTTTGCGACGCTGTTCGAATGACGGCATTCTTCGGCACCAGAATGCTCTCGTTAGTTGACTCGGACTGTATGAATGCTTTCGCATACATACCCGCCTTGAGTCGACCATCTCTATTTTCGACTGTGCTGCGAATTTTCAATGTTCTGGTCTTTTGGTCGAGCGCCGGATACACGAAATCAACACGGGCATGCCTTGTCAGCCCGGCCAGCGCATCAAATTCAAGCTCGACCGGGTCACCGGTATTGATATTCATCACATCATTTTCAAATACGTCTGCAGTCACCCAGACAGATTCCATTCCTGCAATGGTCAGTATAAGCGTGCCTGGTTTGACAAAATTCCCCTCGCGAATCCCGAGGTAGCTGACGACCCCAGAGCGTGGCGTATAGATTGTTATCGTGCGTTTTAGCATTCTATCTGCGCCACCCGGTTCGCCCAATCGAGCAATGTCTGACTCAGGCACCTGGAGGGATTCCAATCGCTCCCGCGCCGATGCAATCAGCATCTTGTTGCCTTGTTTCAATGCTGTCAGCAATTCATGCTGGGCGTGGACGAGATGGGGCGAATATATTTCGTATAGAGCCTCCCCTGCTTCAACAGATTGCCCCAGACTCTTAACGAATAGTTTCTCGACCCAGCCTTCTACCCTGGGATAAACACGTGTTATCAGCTCTTCGTTATATTGCACATCTGCTAACGCGATAATACTGCTATTCATCAAACCACGGCGAACCCGGGTGGTTTTTACTCCCAGGTTATGTTCCACATTCGCGGAAACTTTAATCACACCTTTACCTAATGTGCTGTCAGCAAAGACTGGAATCAGGTCCATGCCCATGGGTGATTTACCGGGGGAATCCCGACGAAAATCTGCATCCATGGGTGCGACCCAGTAAAGAGGCTGCTTTTCCTGCTTCTTCACCTCGACCATAGTTGCTTCCTGCGAAGGGAAGAAACCGAAAACTATCGCGATGCCGATAACAACTCCCATCACGGTTAAGGATAACTTTCCCAACACATTTCTCATGCTGCAGCCTCCCTGGTTACACTAAGATATCGAATCTCTGCCAGCGTTTTTAACCGGTCGACTTCCATCGACTGCACTTCGATTTTGGCATTCAGCAAGGCAATGTATGCTCTCATTACATCTGAAAAGGATCCCTGGTCCGCCGTATAGGCATTCAAGGACGCCTGCACGAGGGTCGCCAATTGCTCCAGCAGTGTGTCGCGATACAACACCAGTCTTTCATCCAGTGATTCGAGCGACGCATAGGCTGTCAAGTAACGTTGTAGCAATTGCTGCAACCTGATTAACCGAGCCGATTCATCGGCTGAAACCAGCTCCGCCGCCGCTGCAATTTTCTTATGCTGTCGCTTCTGTTTATACAGAGGCAATTTGACACGGAACCCAACGGACACAAAGTCGGCGAGATCATTTCCAAAACGATCTTCATCGCGATAAGCGTAGCTGGCATTTACGCTCCAGTCGGGTTTTGTTGATTCCTGTGCCAGTGAAAGGCCCACTCTTTTGGTTTCAATTGCACGGTCAATTAAACGTAAGTCCGGGTGACGAGCCAAAAGTGCACGCTGGGATTCTTCACTGGTGCGCATAATCGGTTCTACTTCCAGCCTGTCAGACAGTGACCAGGTCATCTTCGAGCCCAGGTAAGAAGCAGGCAGCCATTGTGCAAATTCCTGCTTCCGGCTGTACTGGATATCCTTCAGTCTTAGCAGTCGGTCCTCCAACCGTGTCAATTCAAGCTGTACCCGTATTATGTCTTGTTGGCTGGTGTCGCTTGATGCATGGCGATAGCTGGCGTTGGTCACATCAACCAACTGCTGGAACAGGGGCTTATCCTGGCGGATCAGTCGAGAGGTGTTGTGGGCCAGATAAAGGTCGAGCCACAACCCGGTAACCTGCAGTTCAATCAGTCGTACTCTCGCGGTTCGAGCGATCTGTTGGGCCTCACCTTCCAGCACTTTTATCTGTTTGCGATAGCCCCGTGTGGTACCTCTGGTAATCTCCTGGCTGACACCAACCCACAACTGGGTCATCTGTTCCTGCGAAAAATCGAATGAGTCGGTTGGTAAATTCAGAACAGAAGCCGACATTACAGGGTCGGGTAACTCCGCTACCGCCTCAGATTCGAACAGCGAAGCGCTTTGCAGTGCTTTGCTGCGAACCAGCCACGGATCATGGGTTACAGACAACTCGACGAGGTCTGCCCAGGCGAGGGTTCTCTCACTGTAGCTGCTTTCTGCAAACAAATAGGGGTTCAATCCCAAAATACAGATAAACCCAAATAAAACCCGACCTTGTGACATTAGAGGTCGCGTCGGTGTACTCTTTTTAGAACCGCAAATTTTAGTCATCATCACAAATCTCATCAAAGCCAGGCCTCATACCGGGCGAGAAATAACAACACACGCCGCACTGGAATACGCGGACGCAGCTATCTTCGTGACTTAACTTATTGGAGGACGAATATCTGACTTAAGGTAGGTAGTGACTAACTGATCAGTCAAGGCATATTCTGCAGGTTCCCGGGGAACCATTGATCTCAAGGTTCCTGCATCCAGTAATGCCGGAGCGGATAATGCGAGACAGCAACCTGATTGACATGAAGTCTGATCCTCTGTCGCAGTGGTGCCGGGATTCGACATCTCGTCATGACAGTCCTGGCGCGACAGAGTCATCCCAATCTGCGTTTCCATCATCATTTCCATCGACGTTTCGGTAAAATTATCCCGCGATGATTGAGCACAGGAAAACGCAAATGACAAAGGTGATTGCATCGCCAGAATGATGGTTAAGAGTATGGCCAGATTTTTTCTTTGGCTGAACATGTCCCAATTATCGCATTAAGCAAGGATAATTTGAACCACACATTTCACACCCTGGCTGATTAGTGCCTATCCATAAATGATTATGTGTGCTTTTCCAGTCACGTTTTGTGCTATTAAAATAGACTCAATATGCGCAAAGTAGGGTGCTGAAGACGAAATTCACCTATTTGTGGATAAGCACTAATTAGAAGCTAAGGGATCATTTTCAGTGCGCCCCTTGCATAAGTAACTTCAATAGTTTTGGATGTGTAACACGTAGTTCACAGACCAGGGAATTTATGAATATCGCGTCTTTGTTACGCAAAACAGCCACCCGATTTCCATCCTTAACCGCGGTGATAAGTGGTAAAACGGTACACTGTAACTACCAACAACTCGGCCGACGTGTTGAGGGCATCGCTGGCTATTTACGCAATGAACTGCACCATCAGCCGGGCGACCGCGTTGCACTCATCATGAAAAATTGCCCGGAATATATCGAAGTGTTGCTGGCAGTATTACACGCCGGACTCGCCGCCGTCCCGATTAACGCCAAGCTACACAAGAACGAGTTCGACTACATCCTGCGAAACTCCGGTGCCTCGACCTTATTTATCACCGAGGATTTCGTCACACTATTCCCTGTTTGTACGTCCGCAAGTGTCTCTGACCCAACTGGCGGATCAGATTCCGTCATATCGGTGCACAGCCAACAATACAGTGCCATGTATGAATTTCCTGCGTTGCCAATACAAACCTGTGAACCTGACGATCTGGCCTGGCTTTTCTATACCAGCGGTACAACGGGTCAACCCAAAGGCGCGATGATGAGTCATCGTAACCTGCTGGTGATGACCCAGAGCTATTTCTCAAGCGTCGACAGTATCGACGCCGGTGACACCCTGCTGCATGCCGCCCCGATGTCACACGGCTCCGGATTATATATATTCCCCAATATCGCAAAAGGCGCACAACAGGTGGTCAGCCGCAGTGACAGTTTTGATGCCCGGGAAATATTCGAATTGCTCCAATATCACCCCCGGGTAAGCATGTTCGCTGCACCGACAATGATACATCGACTGGTGGCAGCAGATTTACCATACGATGTGAAAACCAGTAACCTCAAGTCAATTATCTATGGTGGCGGGCCAATGTATGTCGCTGATATAAAGTCAGCGATGGCTCGATTTGGAAACAGATTTATCCAGATTTACGGTCAGGGTGAAACACCCATGACAATTACCTGCCTGGCTAAAGAAGACCATCTTGAACGTGAGCATATGCCCCTCGATGACGTGCTGGCTTCAGTGGGTACAGCGCAGATGCCAATCGAACTTGAAATCGTCAACGCCTCCGGTGAAGTTTTACCGGCTGGAGAAGTCGGCGAAATTCTTGTTAAAGGGGATACCGTAATGCTTGGCTACTGGGCCAACCCTGAAGCCACCAGTGAAACCATCGTCGATGGTTGGTTGCACACCGGAGACATGGGAGTGTTGAATCAACATGGATACCTGACGCTAAAAGATCGCAGCAAAGACATGATCATCAGTGGCGGCACTAATATTTATCCCAGGGAAGTGGAAGAGGTGCTGCTGCAACACAAAGCGGTTGCAGAGGTTGCCGTGGTTGGCAAAGCTGACCCGGAATGGGGAGAGACGGTTATCGCCTTCGTGGTGATTGCTACAGGACACGATCTTGCCAGCGAACAATGTGATGACTGGTGTCTCAATCACATGGCGAGATTCAAGCGCCCAAAAAGCTATCACTTCGTCGACAGCCTGCCGAAGAATAATTACGGCAAGGTGTTGAAAAGGGAATTGCGGCAGCGATTGTGACCTTTGATTTTCAGGGCCTGGAGAGTCTGGTTTTTTTAACTCAGGGGCTAGTGGCAGCTGCCCGCTCAATCATCCTTTTCGCCTGGGTATAGTGGGGTTTGTCCAACATGATCCCGTCGAGTCCTACAACACCAACATCGGGATTGGATTCAAAGTCCTCTACGACTCTTTGTGACCAGACCAGTTGCTCTTCCGTAATTGAAAACGCCTCGTTGATGATATCAACCTGGTTTGGGTGGATTGCCATCATACAGGTAAAACCCGCGCGCCTGGCGCCTTCACAGGCTTGTCTCAAACCGGCATCATCCCGGAAATCAGTAAACACCGTGTTACAGGGTTCTATTCCCGCAGACGCCGCCGCTGCAATACAGAGGCTTCTTGCTGTGCGGAACAGGTCATCCCAATTGCCGTCTGGTAGACGATGGGTTTCAGCGCCAACATCGGCAGAAAGGTCGAATTCGCCCCAACTGACGTAAGATAATCGAGCACTGCAGTCAGTCAGGCCGCCAAGGTTAAACAGGGCCTGGCCGGTTTCGGTACCGATCACCAGAATCCTGGTATGTCCCAACGCAACACCTTCGCGAACTTCCAGTGCGCTCAGGTAATGATCGAGGCGGATGACATCTTCCCTGGTTCGGTATTTGGGTAAAATAATATAGTCCGGGGCGCCACCCACCACCGCCGCCAGATCATCGAGTGTCATGTCCCCATCCAGGGGGTTAACACGAACCATCAGTTTTTTAGTCCGCGTAGCAGGCGGGTTTGAATCAAGGTACTCCCTGGCCAGGCGTCTTCCCTCAACTTTTCTCCCCAGCGCGATCGAATCTTCGAGATCAAGAATCAACCCGTCTGAGCGGGTACCTTCACCCTTGGCAATCTTCTTTTCACTGTCGGCGGGGAGAAATAGCATTGATCTCACGTCGTGGCCCCAGATTCAGTCGCCCCTGATTCCACTGGGCGAATTGCCATCAGCGCGGTACGCTTTACCGTGGCGACAAGTTCATCTTTCTGGTTAAACCCTTCATGGCAGAAATTTACGATGCCGGAATCGTTTCTGGATTTACTGAGGCGTTTGTCCAATACCGTCGTGCGTACGTGAATAGTGTCGCCATGTAAGGTGGGGCGTGGAAAACTGATATCTGTCATACCGAGGTTTCCAAGGGTTGTGCCCAGGGTTAAGTCGGTAACCTGTATGCCTACCACAAGCGCCAGTGTGAACATGCTGTTGACGATTCGCTCTCCATACATGCTGTTTTTGGAAAACTCTGCATCGATATGCAAAGGTTGAGTATTCATCGTCATGCAGCTGAACATCATGTTGTCGTATTCAGTGACCGTCCGCCGAACCTCGTGATCAAATACCTGCCCTTCTTCGAATTCTTCAAAATAGTATCCGGCCATATATTACTCCCAGTGTATTAGTGCTTTCGATACCTGCATTCAATGCTTGCTTTCAATGCTTGCTTTCAATGCTAGCACGATGTTTCCAACAGTTTACTTTTCTCGTCTCAAATTCAGTACACTATCGGCAAATATGCAGACATCGGAGAAAAACATGAAGCTGGCGTTTATCAACAATTTCGAGTTGGCCGCAGTGACGGACGCAGGGGTAGTCAACCTCAGCGCTGCGATTGCGGAGGGACTCAACGTGTTACCACCACAGCAATTGATGAATCATGTCATTGAGCACTGGTCTGACTACGAGACTAAATTTGCGGCTCTTATCGGAGCAGGTCCGGCACGACCCATAGAAGACGTCACGCTAAGAGCGCCTTTGCCCAAGCCCATATCAATTGCCTGTATGGCGGTAAATTATATGGAGTTTGGCGCCCTGAAGGAGAAGCCGGAACCACAGGCATTCTTAAAAAATTCCCACAGCGTCATCGGCCCGGGCGATACCATGAAGTTGCCCGATGTACCGGCTTCTATTTTTGAGGCAGAGGCAGAAATGGCGCTGGTTATTGGGAAGACGGCAAAAAATGTAAAAGCCGAAGACGCCTATGACTACATATTTGGTTACCTGAATTTTGCTGATGGTTCTTCACGTGGTTTGAGTATGGGTATGGGCATGCCCTACTTTATGAAATGCCAGGACGATTCGGCACCCCTGGGACCCTGGATAGTCACGGCAGACGAAGTTGCAAACCCAATGAATCTGAGAGTGCAACAGTGGAACAATGGTAATCCGACCCACGATTACAACACCGACGATATGGCGCACGATATCGCTGCATCGCTGGCATTCGTCAGCGCCAACACCACCCTGGAAGCAGGGGACGTGATAGCCCTCGGAACCAACCACCAGGGATTACATCCATTGCAGGACGGTGACCTGGTCGAACAGGAGATCGAGGGGCTGGGACGGTTGGCATTTCACGTTCACGATGAACACAAGCGAAGCTGGTCCAGGGAAACCCGGGCAGAGCGCCGTTCAAAAAAACTCAAGGGACCCGCACCGCAACTGGCTGGCAAATACGCAGAGAATTAGTTCAATTATGTCTACCGAAAAATTGAATTCAACTCGTATCCTGCACATTGTCGGCAGCCCAAAAGCTGATGATTCCAGCTCGACCCGAATGGCCCAGGCATTTCTTGCCGGTGCTCAGCAGGCAAACCCTGGTCACCAGATTACCACCCTGGATGTATGGGCAGAAGATTTACCCTACTTTGGTCGAGAACTGGCGCTTGCGAAGATGATCCCCCTGACGGGAGGAACCCTCAGTGAATCGCAGCAAGCGGGTTGGAAGGAAGTCGTCCGTGTTATCACTGAACTGGATCAACACGACAAAATTGTCATCTCTACACCGATGTGGAATTTTTCCATCCCTCATCAACTGAAACATTATTTCGATATCGTGGTACAGCCAGGCCTGACATTCGGCGTTAATGCTGCTGGCGAACATATCGGTTTATTGAAAGACAGACCCGTGCAGCTACTGCTGAGTCGTTCCAGTCCATTCCCGGAACGTAGCCCGGAAGACTATCAATTACCCTATCTGAAACATGTGCTTTCATTTATGGGCCTGAAGAGTATAGATACCCTGATTCTCGAAGGTACCACGCTACCTCATGCAGAACGAGAGAAACTAATCAATGAATATTGCGCCATGGCCCGAATCGCCGGAGCGGATTTCTGATTGAGATAACAAGTCAGGTTAGATTCGCGTACATCCGCTTCACTATAACTTCTGCCGTAACCAGGCAGCAATCATATCGGCATGTTTATCCCTGGCATCATCTGGTTTGGTCAGATAATGATCACCCTCGGTCAATTCCAGCTTTTTATCAGAGCTGCCTAACAGATCGAATATGTTCTTAGCATCACCAGGGAAAACACCCGTGTCGGCAAGTGACTGAATCACTAATGCCGGTAGTGTTATCTTGGCGAGATGGGGTGCACCGCGACAAGGTGAACTTTTTAAACTCCACATGTTTAGCCAGGTTCTGAGCGTATTGTTTAGCCCGATACCACGTGGACCGAAATTGGAACTCTTCGGGTCACCGGCATAACAAACACCTACTGGCCTGTCTGAAGGGTCTATAGAACCATCCAGCAACCTCAGATCAGCCCAGGTGCGAAACATGTTGAATGCCCGGTCAAACAGTCCATGTTGCTGCAATCGATCCAGTTCACCAGAGACCCAGTCTGTAATTCTGTTGTTTCTCGCTATCTGGGCAGCTCGATACTTCCGGATAAACTCGTCCGAATAGGGGGGCCCATTTTCCGGGTTGTACATGTTGAGAGACTGATCAATGCTGGTTGGGTCCGTCTCATCGATGACGGAGGGGTCCATCCAGTCTGTAAGGACTTCCGGCCGCCCGGCGTGAGCACACAAGGAGACATAGTAGTCCCCCGGGATCAAATCGTTCACGGCGTCCGGAAGCTTAAGTCCCGGCGTCGCTTCGAGTACCGGGTCAACGGCCTGGGATTGGTAGGCTGCCATCAAAGAGCCGCCACCGGAGTTACCTAGCAAAACCACATTCTCAACACCCATTTCTTTCTTTAACCACCGAACCCCGGCACCGATATCCAGCAGGGCATATTCCAGCAGGAAGAATGCTTCGTTGCCACGAAAACGGGTGTTCCAGCCCAGGAAACCGAAGCCTCGCTCGGCCATATATTCGCCCAGATAGTGTTCACTGAAATCAACGTTGAAATGGGTAGCAATAAAAGCTGTCTTTGGCTTTTCTCCCGAAAGAGCATAATAAAGCCCCTGACAAGGGTGAAACCCTGCTCCATTGCGGGCACCCATGGGTGATTCCAGGGCAACAAATTGACGTTCTACGTTTGCCATCGTGACTCCTATATTCTTCTTCTAGCTTAAGGAATCTCTGAATAAGGGAGCTCTAATTAAGGTATTAATCAGAGCCTCCCTTAATTCCCAGAACCAGGTTTCGACCGAGTACCATGTTGCGTAACTTACCAAATGCAATATTCCGGCTCAGGTACTTCATACCGCAATCAGGCGCAACAACCATTCGTTCCATGGGAACCACCTTAAGTGCTGCTTCTATTCGTTCCGCAACCAGCTTTGCCGTTTCAACTTCCTGGTCTCGCAAATCCAGCACCCCAACGTGGATCCGTTTGGAAGGTAATCCTTCAAGTACTGATGCTGGCAACCGGGGTTGTGCACATTCGATCGATATTTCATCAGCAACACACGCGTCGAGTTCATCCAGAAAAGCATAACCAATCGGCTTGTCACCTACATGCTTACCATAGCCGAAACAGACGTGTAACACCGTCGTTCCGGAGACACCTTCCAGAGCCCGGTCAATCGCGGTAACAGCATATTCCCTGGCCTTTTCAGCCCTGGCTTGTACGTAAGGTTCGTCCAGTTGGACAATATCAGCGCCTGCTTCGAACAAATCTTTGACTTCCTCATTCACGGCCTCCGCGTAAGCCATCGCCAGAGATTCATCATCAGCATAATAATCATTTTGTGCCTGCTGGGTCATTGTGAACGGTCCCGGCAGCGTTAGCTTGATGGGTTTGTCGGTATACGCTTTGAGAAGCGCGATATGCCCAGTTTCGACACTGTGAACCCGGCGAATTTCTCCAACCACTCTCGGTACAGGCACATCCTTGCCGGTTCGATCAACCGCCGACCCCGGGTTATCCTGGTCCAGGCCGTCGAGAGCATTGGCAAACCTGTTTGAATAGCTTTCCCGCATCATTTCACCATCGGTCACTATATCAACACCTGCCCGAATCTGGTCGAAGAGAGCCAGCAATGTGGCATCTCTCTGGGCTTCTTCCAACTGAGGTGCAGCAATGCGCCAGAGTTCCTCTGCCCGGACCCTCGGTGGCAGCCTTTCACCGAGTCGCGCTTTATCAATCAACCAATCAGGCTGGGCGTAGCTGCCAACCAGGCCAGTGGGTAATTCAGGTAGTTGCAATGGCATACTTGTTCCACAGGAAAACAACAGCCGGATTGTAGATCAACAAATACTCAGCATGCAAAGTTTACTGTTGCTAAGTTGTTGTATTGTTATTGCATTTTTGTTGGTATCATAGCGCGCTAAACATGCACTGGTACGATCGTATTCACAACCTGACACCTTCCACAGGAGTTATATTCACAAGGGCGTTGTTTCCACAAGCATTATCCATTCGAGCACTGACCATACCAGCACTATCCACACGAGGATATGAGACTTGAACGCGATTGTTAAACGATGGGCGCTGGTATTTTTGTTGTTGCATGGATTTACTCCAGTTGCTGCCGAAACACCCCCGAGTCAGGGACGTAACCTGATCGAGGGGATTCCCGTAGGACTCATTCTCGAAAATCAGCAGTTGCCTTACTTATTTTGGGTCGCGCTCCAGACCGGTCGGCTACATCTGCTTGAACGGACTAAGACGGGCAGTTATCTCGACCGTGTGTCTGTGCCCATCTCCATGGGTAAACAGGGTTTTGGTAAAGAATTCGAGGGAGATCTGAAAACCCCTGTGGGTGTTTATCAATTTACTTCTTTTTTGAAAGACGACCAGCTGGATGACTTCTATGGTATCGGTGCATATCCCATCAACTATCCCAATATCTGGGATCGATTATCCGAGAGGTCAGGGCATGGCATCTGGTTACATGGATTGCCTAAAGGCACAGAGGCGCGACCATTACTCGACAGTGAAGGTTGCGTCATTATCGACAATCAGACCCTTGAACAATTCGCCCCGTATATTGCTGCTGGGGAGAGTCTTATTGTGCTGGCCGAGTCTCTCGAATGGGTAGCACCGGGTACGAAACAGCCATCTGCAGACATACTGGATGCCCTCGAAGACTGGAAGCAGGACTGGCAGAATAATAACAACGGAGAATATTTCGCCAACTACCATCCCGACTTTACTGACGACAAGCGTAATTTCAGTCAGTGGAAAACCTATAAAACACGGGTGAATGGTAGCAAATCTTACATTCGTGTCAGCTTATCCAAGCTGAGTGCTATCGCTTATCCAGGTGAAGAAAACCTCGTCGCCATTCGATTTTACCAACACTACAAGAGCAATAACTTCAATTGGGAAGGCTGGAAACACCTGCTATGGCGCCGTGATGAATCAGGCACCTGGCGTATTCTCTATGAAGGTAATGGGTGATCGACACATGCAAATCCTGAAGCCACTTCTTTGCATGCTTTTGACTCTCAATCTGACGGGTTGCATGTTTATAGGGGAATCAACTCCGTCTGACGAAACCGAACACGGCTCTGGCAGCACTCCCATTGTAGAAGAAAGCGATTCCGGGCTGGTAGATATTGAGGAGGAAATGGCACTCGACGCAGATCTGTCTGAAGCAGCTGTCAGTGAAGCAGACATTGCAAGCGCTTCCCCGGCAGAGATTGAATCTGCCAAGACTGACCCGGTCACAGAGTCAGTTGTGGTAAATGAGGGCGATCTGGATGCAGATCTCCCTGCGCCAGCAGAAATCACCCTGGATATTGAGTCTTTGGCTGTCGAAGATCCAACAATAAATTTATGCGAGGAAATAGGTAACAAACTCGATAGTGTGTCGGTTGAAGAATGTCTGGATCAAAATCTGGTTCACTCTGCCTTAACCGCTGCAAAGAGATCCCTGGCGTTCAAAGACTATGCCCCCATTCCGGAGCGTGAACCCCTGGGTCGCGTGTTAGTCATTGGCGGCATCCATGGCGATGAATTTTCTTCCGTATCGGTGATCATCAAGTGGATGGGGATACTGGATGAGTTTCATTCCGGATTATTTCACTGGCGATTTGTACCAACCGCTAATCCTGATGGATTGCTCAACCAAAAATCGCAGCGGCAGAATCTGAATGGCGTCGATTTGAATCGAAATTTCCCCACAGCAGACTGGGAAGGACACGCCCGTTCCTATTGGGAAGAACATGCCAATAGAAACCCGCGTCGCGATCCCGGCCCTGCTCAGGCAAGTGAGCCGGAGACCCAGTGGCTGGTGAAACAGATTGAAGAATTCGACCCTGACGTCATTATCTCGATGCACGCGCCATACCATCTTGTCGACTACGATGGACCACCTTCGGCTCCTGACGTACTGGGAACCCTGCATCTTCACAAACTGGGTGTGTACCCAGGTTCACTTGGCAACTATGCAGGCATAGACAAGCAAACGCCAATCGTCACGGTCGAGTTGGCATCAGCAGGTATCATGCCTGCTAAAAGAGAAATTGACAGTATGTGGCGAGACCTGGTGCGATGGCTCCGTGGACAACTTTCAGGGTAGTCTAAGAACTCAATACCCCAGCCGGACGCTCTAACCAATCTTGACTATCGTAATGCCGAATTCTTCACGGATCGAATCAAGCGGCGTTGCAAGATAACTGTCAAATTCCGACCAGTGCCAGCGTTTCTTCATTCTGAAACTTTGAAACATCACAACCGGGACAATAAACAAAGATTTCAACCCTGCATCAATCATCTGCCACAGACCTAAACTGGTATAGATCTCTTTCGATTCGTCGAGTGCGTAGCCCTGGTGCAGTCTTTTCAATCCTGCATCCGTACCAAAGAAACTCCACATCTTAACGCCTGCTTCACTGGGTAGTTCCGTGTTACAACCAAACACAACATGAACCGTCTCGTGACATCGAAAAAAATCCATTGCCGCATTCGACATTCCCTGCCCGTGCTGGAGATCATCCCTGCTCGCATAGTACTCATCCAACCCTTGCTGCAAGGTCATGCTGGCATTCTTTTGTTGGTATCTCATCAGATCATTTTATATACGGACGCACACTCTTTTTCTACCGCAAACCTCTCAGAAATAGCTCACAAAGATAAGCCCGACTGTCGCACAACGGATGTCTGCGCCGTAGTTTCTGCGTAGTTTCAATATCTGTGTCCGTATTCCCTTTTTATGTCAATACACCCTTGATTCAGCTTCTTAGGTAGACCAGTAAATGCCCTGATATGCTATAAACGGTTTCTGCAAAACTCCCCCTTTCGACCAAAGTTGAGCTTTTGTCAAGGAGCATACTAATTCATCTAGCTGCTTATTCCGGCATCTTGAAAGTTAACCGCATGCCATTCCTATTGACCGGAGGGCCCCTAGTTGCCACTAGCTGTCAATCCGATGAGCCTCACGCTCAAGCCACTCTTGAGTAGAGTTTGTGTGTGGGAAGGGCTCATCAGGAATCGCGAGGTCCAGCGCTTTGCCACCCAAACCCGTTGGCGGGTTATTGCTCTGGATGAAGTGAACGTCTATCTCAGGCGTTGCGGCAATGCGCATGACTTCGTATTCATCGAAGTTGTCCTGCTGGATCACACCGTTGGACATGGTGATTTGTTGTAGCGCCATGGTGCTGAGACCATCAACGATGGATCCCTGGACCTGGCTGATAGCCCCGCTCATGTTGATGATGGGTCCCACGTCCACGGCAACCGTGACTTTCTTCACGCGGAAATTTTTCTTGGCATCGACCGTTACCTCCGCCACTTCGGCGACATGGGCCGCGTGGCAGAAGTAAAACGACAGACCCAGCCCTGAGCCTTTCGGCATGGTTTTCCCCCAACCCGACTTCTCAGCTGCAAGTTTGATCACGTCAATTGCCCGCCCCGTGTTCAAAGCTCTGACATTACCTTCGACAACCCAACGACGTTTACCCATCAGTTCCAACAGAAACTCCACATGGTCTCGGTTTGCCAACACCGCCATTTCATGAAGAAAGCTCTGCTCAACGAAAGCATTGGTGTTGGAACCGGGTGCACGCCATGCACCACACGGGGTCTTGACTGGCGGAAGTCGACAGTGCAGTTCATAGGTTCCATGCAGACGTGCGCGACATAGGGGAACTGGTAAAACGCCTCGTGTGTACGGTTTTCAGGGTCGGCAAACGCGACGTCGACAGCGGGGCTGTCCTTACGTATGGTGCCTCCACCCTCACGGGCAATCTTCCCTGCTTGTTCAATCATCTTTGGCCAATCGTCATCGGATGCGCCCGACTCATCCCACTTCACGTTGAGTTTGTTCTTGGCATCGAACACTGACCAGGTGTCGTCGCCTACGATTGCCACACCACCCTGGAGTTCAGCAAGGCCAGCGAGGAACGCCATACTTGCCTTACCTGATCTTGCGTCCGGATCCAGGATAAAAGCATCTATTACACCCGGAAGTGCCTTAATTTCAGCCTGGTTAAAACTGATCGCCGTGCCTCCATGGCGGGGACAACCAGTATAGGATGCGTACTTCATGCCAGGCACGTCCACGTCGATGCCAAACTCGGATCGACCTGTTGCAATCACCAGATTGTCAACGCCGCCAATGGCCTTACCAATAATGGTGTATGACCTTGGGTCCTTAAATGACAACATTTCAGGATCGGGAATCGGCTGCCGAACCGCCGCTGCAGCAAGTTGACCGAACGTCAAAACCTGACCCGATGAGTGGGTCACCCTGCTTTCATTTGCTTTCAATTCGTCCCGCTTAACTTCCATCGATTCTGACGCGGTACAGAGGTAGAACCACCTGCCCCCTGCATCCCAAACCTACCCGCATTGAGCGGTGCGTCGAGCACAACCACATCTTCCCACTTCGCACCCATTTCTTCGGCAATGATCATCGGTAGCGTGGTCTTGATGCCTTGCCCCATTTCGGGGGTTGCGGAGTAGATCGTAATCTGTCCATCCGAGGCGATTTTGATATAGGCATTCAGCTCCTTCGAGCCAACCAGCGTGCCAAGCTCTTCTGCAGCTGCGGACACAGGCAAACTCAGTTCTAGCATGAGACCACCACCGGCGAGGGCAGTGGCTTTTAGAAACGAGCGACGGTTCACTATCTGTGACATCAGCTTGCCCCTTTATCTGCGATGTAGAACGATGCTGCAGTGTGAATTTGCAGCACGAATCCTGATGTAGGTGCCACAGCGGCAGTAGTTTCCTGCCAGCGCCTCATCAATATCGTCATCACTGGGACTGTTGTTGTTGGCTAACAGGGCAGCCGCGCTCATGATTTGACCTGCCTGGCAGTAGCCACATTGAGGAACATCGCGTTCCATCCATGCAGTCTGCAGTGGATGCAGCGCGCCATCGCCAGCCAGCCCCTCGATGGTCGTGACCTTTCCCTTTACCGTTGATACTGGCAGGACACAAGATCGAACTGTTGCACCATCAACATGAACGGTGCATGCACCACATTGGGCGATGCCACAACCGAACTTTGTACCGGTTAACTTTAGCTTGTCGCGCAGTGCCCACAGCAGTGGCATATCTGGTCGGACGTCCAATTCAACATCCGCGCCGTTCACATTCAGGGTAACCTTGCTCATTTATAACCTCACTATCCTCTTGCAAAATTGTCAGGATTCTTTCCGGGCTGGGCCGTAGGAAGCCAATGAGTTCTACCAAACCGCCCGGCTACGCCGAAGACGGCGGTACCCTGCTGCAGAAATCGCTCAGTACCGGTGTCAGCTATCACTGGGGTAACAAAATTAGCCTGTTTGGTTTGGGCTTCAACTGGAGCGAATCGAATGAAGATACTTTCGGTCCGGGACTGGATGACCAGACGACTATCGAGTTGTTTACACGCCTGCAGGTCATGAACGTCCTCCAGATTTCGCCCGACATTCAGTACATTAGAAACCCGGCCCTAAACCCTGATGAAGACCATAGTTGGGTTGTTGGGCTGCGGTTTCGATTGTATTTTTAGGAGAATTCAAAGAGCGATTCAGCAAAGATTCAAAATATGAAGCCATGTGGGATCGTACGGGGCCAGAGAGTCGTGGACAATCGTTGTCAAAGAACCAACCGCAGACGCAGTAGGTTTGGTGGAGCTACGCGGGATCGAACCGCGGACCTCAACACTGCCAGTGTTGCGCTCTCCCAGCTGAGCTATAGCCCCAATCAGAGGGCGTGAATACTAGCGAATGTCGATCTTCTTTTCAATAGGAGGTTCAGCCAGAAGAACTAACCGGAAGATTGCAGAGTCCTGCAGTCCTGTGTAACTTAGCCCAAAACACAGGTTGAACAGTATGCCTATGACTATTCTTCTCCTCTTTCTTGCAGTCGATGTCGCTATTGTTATCTTTCTGGCTTATCTCTATCGGGCACCGGATATGAGCCAGTACGATACGCCGGTAGCGCCGTTGGTTAAGCCTGCATCGGAAGTCAGCCCGCAACATCAGGATGTCTTGAAGATTCTGGAAAAATACCATCGCGAAGGGAGTCGACTCAGTACCAGGGCAGCAAGAATTCAGATGGAGGAGCTTTTCGGCAAAGATGTTGATGCCGTGGTTACGCCAGTTGATGTTGACGGCATACCCGGGGAATGGGTGATGGCCGAAGGTGCAGATCCGAAACAAAGGCTGCTCTATCTGCATGGTGGCGCTTTTCGGGTTGGCAGTCCCACCAGCCACAGATACATCACGTCAGAAATCTCTCGACGATCCGGTTCGGCAGTTCTGGCAATCGACTATCGGATGCAACCCGAGTACAAGACAATTCACTGTCACGAGGACGCGAGAACAGCATACCGCTGGATACTCAACAACGGGCCAGAGGGTCAATCCGCACCCGAACATTTGTTCGTCGCTGGAGATTCTGCCGGAGGGAATATGACCCTGGCGGTTATTGCCTGGGCCAGGGACAATGGACTAACACCAGCAACCGGTGCAATTGGATTGGCGCCCCTGACGGATTCTTCACTCAACAGCCCCAGTTGGAAGACTAATCTCGAAACCGATCCATTCCTGGGTCCGGGTCTGGGAGTGTTTATTAAAGTCCCAAAATTTGTTATCGCCATCGTTTCACGTTTTTCCAACGGTAAACCAGTGAATGACCCTGAACTTTCACCGTTGCTCGGGGATCTGTCTAATCTGCCACCCACCTTGCTTCAGGTCAGCAGGCATGAAATGCTGTTCGATGACAGCCAGCGATACACCAACAAAGGAATTGTCAGTGGTAGTAAGGTTGAACTGCAGGTCTGGCCAACAATGGTGCACGTTTTCCAGGGATTCGGACCGGAGCTACCCGAGGCAGTCGACGCGCTGGAAGGCATCGCGGTCTTTGTCAGGCAATTGACAGCAGAATAACAGCAAGTAACAATCAGAAAATCACACACACACAAAAAAGGAATCAAGATGGCATTATTCGGTGAAGCCTGCGATCGATGTGGGAGAAAGACTCGACACAAACAAGACGACAAACCGATTTGTGAGCCCTGCGAACATGAAATGGCACTACTGGTCGCGGCTAAAGGTGAAACTACCCAACCCTGCCCGATAGACGGTGAGGCAATGAACAAGGAAATCGCTCATATGATCGTTGTCGATCGTTGCCCGAAGTGCCAGGGCGTCTGGCTCGATGGCGGTGAGCTTGAGAGGCTGAAAGGTGGTGTAGAGGCAGATGCCCTGATTTCAATGGCGAACGGATTTACCATACCGTTCGGTTAGGCTTCAATCAGGCAGCTAAGCCCAGGGTAACCTGGTATCTTCCATAACATCCATTGTTGGTTTGAACGCTTCTGGTTGGTCCAGGCTACCTACGGTCACGTCAACGATATCAGGATGACTTTCATTGATACAGACAACAGGCGTCCCACACTGGTCACAGAAAAAGCGTTTGCCATCAGCGGAAGATTGCAGTTCCGCTGGTGAGCCCTTTGTATACCTGAATGACTCTTTGGTCGCGATTAACCAGGTGACATAAGGTGCACCGGACGCCTTCCGGCACATGCTGCAGTGGCAATTAGCGATTGGATATTCAGCCATGGTAACTTCGTAGCGAATATTACCGCAAAAACAACCACCTTTAATCGGGTCCATGGTTCACTCCTTTAAGTTGCTGTGCAGTTTCATTAAACTGGTTCTTATGCGTTTGAACTAAACAATACGCGTATCTTTCTTACCCCAATAGCGGTCTTTCAGCAGACGTTTGTATAGTTTTCCTGTTGGCAAGCGCGGCAGTTCTTCTTCAAAGTCCACGGATCTCGGGCACTTGTAGTGAGCCACATGTTCACGGGCATAGGCCATTAACTCTTCAGCGAGCGCATCATCCGGTACAATTCCTGCTTCTACCTGAACAACCGCCTTGACCTCTTCTCCCATTTCCTCATTGGGAACACCAAAGACCGCAACATCAGCAATTTTAGGATGCATGATCATTGCATCTTCAATTTCCTGGGGGTAAATATTCACGCCACCAGAAATAATCATGAATGTTGCACGGTCTGTCAGGAACAGGAATCCATCATCATCAACATAACCAACATCACCCAGCGCACTCCAGTTCGAATGTTGGGGATGCTGGGAATCTTTGGTTTTCGCCGCATCCTTGAGGTATTCAAAGGGCATCTCCGGCAGCTCGAAGTAGACCATCCCCGGTTCACCGTTAGGCAATTCTTTGCCATCTTCATCACAAATATGGATGACACCCAGCAACGACTGACCCACCGTACCCGGTTTGGTTAGCCATGCTTCTGGCGTTACATGGGTGAAACCGTTTAACTCGGTACCACCGTAATATTCGTATATTATCGACCCCCACCAGTCAAACATCTGCTGTTTCACTTTTCTTGGACATGGCGCAGCTGCGTGTATCGCAACTTTATGGCTGGACAGGTCATAGTTCGCCCGCTCTGCTGCGTCCATTTTTAACAGGCGGGTGAACATTGTCGGCACCCACTGGCTATGGGTTACCTGGTATCTTTCGATAGCTCGGAGCGCTTCTACTTCATTAAAACGCGGCATCATAATGACAGTGCCGCCTAACGTGTGGGTACCGATACAAAATCCGACCGGCGCTGAGTGGTACAGGGGCGCGGGAGAAAGATAAACCGAATTTTCATCGAAACCCCACAGGACGGACTGTAATGCACCTATGGGTCCTGCATCATCGGTAATGGAAGTGCCTGACAACGGACGCAGAATACCTTTTGGTCGCCCGGTGGTGCCGGAGCTGTATAGCAAAAACGTGCCAGCAGGCTCTTCAGGCAGTTTTTCAGCTGGAAATTCAGCAATCGCTGCCTCGTAATCTTCGTATCCTTCGGTTGCATCGCCCACCATTAACCAGCGCTCAACGTCAGGACAGAACTGATGAAGATTGTTCGCTATCTCCGACAAATAGTTCGAAGTAACGACAAGCCTGGATTCAGAATTTTCGATGATATACCCGGCTTCTTCATCGGTCAGGTAACGGTTGACTGTGGTGAGGTAGAGTCCAGATCGAAACGCTGCCCAGACGACTTCAAAATACCGGACATCATTCTCCATAAATATGGAGATATGATCGCCTTTACGCAAACCAAGTGACCACATCAACTGGGCCAGCTGGTTCGAGCGGTCATCCAGCTCTTTGTAAGTGACCGTCTGCCCAGTGCCCGCGTGTATCACTGCCGCTTTGTCGGGAAACACCGTTGACCAATGTCCTGGATACATTGCTTATCGCCTCTGATGAGAATTGTATTTGTAAGAATAAAACATAACCTTAACTCTGTGGCAACGAATTGGACCGAGTAAAGCACTGAGCCGTGTAACAGATCGGTTGAGCCCGTCGTCGCTTGAGCTCATGGCTCAGGCGAGGCCGGGAATCTCACAAAACTGGTCGGCTTCGACCAGTACGCTACTGGCAGAATTCTTGTTCGCACCTGCGCACCACGACGGCATCACCATGGAGTACAACCCACTGCCACCAGCCATCAGGATCAGGATATCGTGGGGAGTAGCAAAGACATGACGTTGCTTGTCATCTGCCTGCCGATTCGAAAAACCAGGCACCAGTAACGCCAATTCCGTGGTTGAATGAGTGCAGGATTCATAAAGCTGTTCCGCAACCTGCTCTCTTGTCAAACCTGCATCTGCAAGAATCTGTGCATGATCAGGATTCAGGATGACAGTCGCTGCGCCTCCTCCCAAAATCGCATTGTTCGTCGCCGTGTTACTGAGTCCAACGGCCAACTGCCGCAACAGCATTTTGTGGTTGTCCGGCTCATCTGCATCACCGCTGAACATCACCGAGTGTGGTGCCTCGGCGCCAATCACAGTGACCACACTGTCGTCTTTGTCAAAACTGCGGGAAACATGCATGGGCGTAAACGGGCTGTGTTCTTCATCTTCAGCAACACAGAAAGTGAACTTTCCAGGGTGCCCCAAAAGTGCCATATCTGATTCACCAGCACGACCGCCACCGATATTGATCATCGCCAGACGCAAGGCCCGGCCAATGGATGCATTCGCACGGTGCCCGGGCCCGAGTGCGCCAAAGCCGGAAGAAACCGGCCCGCAGTTCACCCGCGCCGGACCATTAACAATAATTAATGGCGCTGTGCAATGAGTCGTCGCTTGCATTTCCGTCAGATCAAACACTGGATCAATGACGGCTTTTACGGCTGCTATCACAATGGGCATATAGTCGGGCAGGCATCCTGCCATCACCGCGGCCACGGCTACTTTTTCAACCGTCGCAATCCCACCCATGGGACCCATGGTGCCAAGCACCATGTCAGCTTCGATACCCGATGCCAGTACCATGCGTTCAACCCTGTGTGCTGTCGGGATGATAACCGGCAGCCCGTCCGTACAACCTTGATCGTGTAATGTTTCCAAGGCAGCAGCTTCGTCTACAGCCTGTAGCATCGATTCATCAACGCTGTTCTGTAGCGTCGAGCTCATGCAGAAGATTCCAGTGCGCTGATAATCAAGGGAGTAACTAGTTCCGCTACTTTTCTCATATTTCGTTGGCCGGTTCCCGCTACGGGATGCGGCAGACGAATTCGAGGCACGTCAGGCATACCCAGAGACGCAGCAACAAAATCGCCCTGCGGCCAAAAATCCTCGGTGACCAGTGCCACGGCTGGAATGCCTAGCCTGGCGATGGATACTCCGTCACGCACGGTGCCGGTAGTGCAACTGCCTCAGTGACCGTAGGCGGCGATCACCGCCTGGCAATCATCACCGATGCTCTTAAGAATCTCAGGACTGGCGGGAATAGACGCATTGCCCTTGTTATATCGATGCAGCGTCACGCCAGGCTCCCGCTCAAGCAAAACATCAGCAATATGGTTGAGGAAGTTCTCAGAGTCCGGGAAGCCGTTGGCCAACAGTCCGACGGAAGCCTTGTTACTTCCGGTGAGGGTAATACTCAGGTTGTAAGGAAAATGCTCTACATTTACCTCTGCCCTGGGATTGTGATACTCGATCATCAATTTCTCCTTGTCAGGTTTGCATGATTTGTGTCCAAACTATACACCCGGGCCAGAATTATAGTAGCCACATGTAATTCTTGTAACCGTAACATCTGATTTTATTGTCATCTAATCACAACGGTTTCCGGATTCCTGGCGTCCTATGTTAAGTGGTCAATCCCACCCATGTCTGGTGGCATTCGCAACAATTGTATTGAGTGGCTATTTTTTTGTTTTAAATTCAATTGGTTAGCCATTGGCACAGTTAGTGTATACCTAAGGCAGCATGAGAATAATAAACCTATTCGTTGATCACAAACTAGCAGCAATGCTGACTATGATGATGATGGTGCTCGCCGGTTTCTGGGCCATATCCGTTCTCAACGTTGGGCTTAATTCGCCGCGTAAATCCTACGAGGTGATCGTGTCTATCGTCTGGCGCAGTGCGAGCGCAGAAGATGTCGAGAAACTGATCACCAACCCGCTGGAACAACAACTTAGAAGCCTGCCCCGAGTCAAGTTCGTCCGATCTACCACCCGGGATGCTTATGCCAGTGTCTCTGTGGAAATGGACAAGGGTTCTGATATGCAGAAAGCAATGGATGGCGTAAAGCAACGCGTCAGCCAGATTCGCAGCTTCCCTGTCGATATCGAACCACCCATCATCAGGCTCAATGAATACTTCGACAGCGTCGCCTCTGTGCTTATCCGCGGACAGGGAGACCTGGATGAAATTGCACCCCTGGCACAACAACTAAAAACCGATCTACTCAATAGTGGCGCGGATATTGTCGATCTCCAGGCCCTGCCAAAACAGGAGATCGCAATCCAGATTCCCTCGAAAACCCTGTTTGAAATGGGGTTGTCATTCAACGATCTCGGGCGCGAACTATCAAAGCTCAGCCAGGATGCACCTGGCGGTACAGTGGGTAGCGGTCAGATGTCTCGGCAAATACGCAGTCTGGACCAACGCCGGGATGCTGCCGGGTTTAACGATCTGCCCTTATTTACTGCAAATGGTGACCAATTAATGCGTCTCGGCGACTTTGCTGAGATTGAAAAACGGCCTGTGGTTGATCGCCCTTATGCCACTGTGGGTGGAGAACCTGCTGTTCAAATGATCGTAAGGAAAAATGTTGAGACCAGTTCGCTACAAGCAGCCAAGATGCTCACGGCCTGGGTTGAACGGACCAACGAGGACCTGCCCGAGGGTGTGGTGCTGACAATATTTGCCGAAGCCTGGGTCTTTATTCAGGATGAACTGGATATGATTTTCGAGAACGGCTTCACCGGTTTAGCCTTGGTGATTCTTGCTCTTCTGGTTTTCCTTCAACTGCGCGTAGCGTTCTGGGTCATGGTAGGTATACCCGTGACTTTTCTCGCTGCGCTGCTGGCTTTTTATCACCTCGGCGGGACAATCAACGCCATCAGTCTGATCGGTGTCGTAATGGCCCTGGGAATCGTGGTCGATGATGCCATCGTGGTCGGTGAAGAATCACTTACCCAGTTTCAACAGGGAAAGTCACCCAGTGAAGCTGCAAAGATTGGCGCGCAACGGATGTTTTTCCCAGTGATCGCCTCGTCCCTCACGACACTTTGCGCATTTATACCGCTCCTGAGCGGCAGCAGCGATGAAATTATCGAAATCCCGTTGATGATGTTGTGTGTGATAGCGGCGTCCCTGGTCGAGTGCTTCCTGGTGTTACCCGGGCATCTGAAATCAGCGTTTGAAAAAAGCGCCACGAAAGCACCCAATGAATTTCGTCGCCGATTCAACGACGGTTTCGAACATTTCCGTGAAAACATATTTCGACCCGTTGTACGGATTTCAATGCAAAATCGCCGGGTGGTTATCAGTAGTGCGTTTTCGCTGTTTATTCTTTCGATCATGCTCTGGAATACAGGCTGGATCAAAACCAAGATGGGACTTAACCTGAATATTGACACTATCAGCGCTGATATCCAGTTCGTTGGAGGCACCTCACAAACAGAGAAACACGACTTTATCAGCTACCTGGAAACCACACTTGGCCAGGTCGATGAAGCACTTGGTGGTGACAATATCGTGAGTTACATCACCACTTTTAACACCGCAAATATCAGCAACGAGCAAAAGACAGGTTCTCAGTATGCCAGAATCTGGGTAGAGATGATTTCTCCAGACCAACGATCCACTTCATCAGAAGATTTCGCGATTGCATGGATGGAACAGGTCAATCGCAGTCATATCATCGATTCTCTGACCATCAAGAAGGCCAACAGGTATTGGGGAGATTTCGCCATACTGCTAAAAGGCAAGGATATCGAGGACCTGAAACGTGCCTCCGAAGAATTACTGACAGAATTATCTACCCTCGATGGCGTCAACAACATCCACGATGACCTCCCCTATGGTAAGGAACAGTGGATTTTCAGGTTAACAACAGAGGGCAGATCTTTAGGCCTGACCACCGCAGATGTCGGCCGTCAGCTACGCGCCGCCTACGATGGGCAACGAATCCAGATCTTCCAGCAGGACCAGACAGAAATGGAAGTTCGCCTGCTATTACCGGAGCGTGAAAGGACTGATCTCGGCTTGCTCGGTCAGTTCCCCATTAAAACTCCAACCGGGGAAATGCTACCGTTGCGCAATGTTGCCACCTGGGAAGGCAAGCGCGGTGTCGATATTATTCGCCACCACAATGCGGAAAGGACCATCAAGATTAGCGGTGATGTGGATCTCGAGTTGATCACTGGTGGTGAAGTCGTTGAATATTTTGACAATAATATCAAAGAACAATTGCTGTCAAAGTATGGTATTACATCCGGTCTGGATGACATGAGTCTGATCGAGCAGGAAAGTGGCGCAGATTTCTTGATGCAGTTTCTTATCGCGCTGACACTTATCTACATTGTCCTGGCCTGGATTTTCTCATCCTACAGCTGGCCACTGGCGGTGATGGCCGCCATTCCACTGGGACTCACCGGTGCCCTGCTGGGTCACTTCATTCTGGGGATAGTCATTGGCCCAATGTCGATGCTGGGACTGTTCACCCTGACCGGTATTATTGTTAACGATTCGATCATTCTTGTGAGTAGCTACAAGCACTTTGTTGAAGAGGGTATCGCACCCCAGCAGGCAATCGAAGATGCGGTGTGCTCAAGGCTTCGCGCGGTCATTCTGACTTCCCTGACGACAATCGCAGGCTTGTTTCCGCTGATGCTGGAGACGGCGCCTATGGCAGCAGCCTTTATACCCCTGGCGGTTGCAATCTGTTTCGGTATGCTCTACGGCACCATCCTGGTGTTGTTAGTCATTCCGGCATTATTGTCGTCAGTGATCACTATTACTGAGTGGTTTGCTAAAAAAGGCCAAAAAACCTATGAAAATGCTCAATACTCCATTTAAGGCTATTTCAAGTATGAAGTCCTGGGTGGCGCAATTAGCCAGACGGACACTGTCTACCAAGAATGGCATTCTTGGCAGCCTGGTCATTGTCACTGGTTTACTAATAACCATCGTTATCGTCTTTAAACCAATCCCGGAAAAAAAGGAAGTTCAGGAAACCGTCTGGCCGGTTACCGCGATACCAGCTGCGCCGAGACAACATTCACCGGAACTGAGTCTCTATGGTCGGGTCGAAAGCCCGCGTCAATCATCACTGACCGCGGCGGTTACCGCTTACGTATCGACGGTGCCAGTGCTTGAAGGCACCTGGGTTAACGCTGGTGATCTTCTCATTCAACTCGACTCGATCGATGCCACCCTCGTGGTTGAAAGAAGAGAAGCTGACCTGGCTGAAAGCAAGGCAAATATTGAAACCCTGAAACTCAACGTCGCGGATAACCTGAAGATTCTCGAACACGAGAAAAGCCTGTATGCGCTTGCCCAGAAACGGTCAAAACGGCACGAACAACTGAGACAGCAGAAGTCAATTTCCGAAGAAACGCTCAATCTAGTACTTAGCGACACCAACCGACAGGCGATCCTGTTGAGTCGCCATCAGGGACTGGTGAACGATGCCAACAATCAACTGGCGCGCGCTGCTTCCAGTATCAAACGTTCAGAAGCCGTGCTACGGGAAGCGGAAATGAATTTGGCGAGAACACAGATAACGGCCCCGTTCACCGGCCGGGTCACCTCGGTGATGGTGTCTCCCGGCGAGCTGGTACGCCCGGGTGTGGCGCTCGTCGAGATGTACGACGCAGCAAAAATGGAAGTCAGGACCCAGATCCCCACCAACAGTCTCAGTTCAATAAAGCGAGCCCTCACGGCAGGAGAACAGTTATCTGCCTTCGTCCTGCTTGGTGAAGATAAAATCGCAACAATCCTCACCCGCTTATCAGGCGAAGTGAGTCGAGGCAAATCATCGGTTGACGGGCTTTTCACATTGCCCGACGAAACCAATCTGGAATTGGGAAGAGCTGTAAATCTTGTACTATCCCTGCCAAAAATAGCGGGCACGATGCTCGTTCCGGTACAATCAATGTACGGTCACGACAGAGTGTTCGTCATCATGAATGATCGCCTGCAGGGGGTTAATGTCGACCGCGTAGGCGAGCTAAGGGATGAGAAAGGTTTCCTGAACGTACTCATTCGTTCACCGGAAATCAGCGATGGCATCCCCATAGTTACTTCCCAGCTGTCCAACGCCATAACCGGCCTGAAAGTCAGTCACAACAATAGCCTGCCAAATGTCGCTGTGACCATGCCAGTGGACGCTAAAAAAAACTCTAGCTAAATCGAAACCCAAAGGCCCGGGGCCCGGAAAGTTGCCAGGTCTGCTGCTATTTATGTACTCTAGCGATTCGCTTTCGTAACGAGAGGCCTATGCGCCCCAAAAAACACCTCGACAGTTTTAAAGTACTGGATTTTTCTGCCGTTTACGCCGGTCCTATCTGCGCGCGCTTTCTATCGGACTTCGGTGCCGATGTCATTAAAGTTGAAACCCCTATGGGTGGAGACATGACACGGGGACCGAAGGGGATGAGCCGAATGTTTGCGCACTTCAATGCCGGTAAAAGAAGCGTCTCAATTGATCTGAAGAAAAAGTCCGGCCAGGCGCTGGCCCACCAGTTGATTGCAGATGCCGATGTCGTCATCGAGAATTTCCGTCCTGGGGTCATGGCAGAATTTGGTCTTGATTACCATTCGATCAAGGAGGATAGACCCGACCTTGTCTATTGTTCGATTTCCGGTTTTGGACAGTCCGGGCCCTACATTCATCGGGCTGCCTATGCGCCTATAGCGCACGCTGCAAGCGGATTTGATATCGCCCATACCCTCTCTCAGCCAGATCCGGACGCGAGTCCACCGGTCTGGGGAATTATGGTTGCCGATATGCTCACTGGTTCCTATGCGTTTGGCGCGATCCAGACAGCATTGCTGGGGCGCGAGCGAACCGGCCAGGGTGAATATATCGATGTGACCATGATGGAATCCATGATGATGTTGATACCCGGCCAAATTCAGGCCGCACAGATGGAAAACCCACCCGCTCCCGGGGGATTTCGTCCGATCAAGGCGAAAGATGGATTCGTCATGGTCTGTATTGTCTCCGAAAAAAACATGCGCGGGCTATGTGAGGCAATGAGCAGGCCGGATATGCTGGAGGATGAACGATTCGCCCGCGGTAAACGTTTCGTCAATATGGATGAATTCATTGCAGAGATAGAGACCTGGTCATCGCTACTTACCACAACGGACTGTGAAACCAGACTGAACGAAACCGGCGTCCCCTGCAGCGTTTACAACAAAGCAGCTGATCTGTTCGACCATCCGCAGGTATTGGAGAGAAGCTCCTTTAAGGAATTGGAAGATGAGTTTGGAACCTTTCTCATCCAGAATGCACCATTTAAGTTCGCCAGTATCGATGGGTCGACTTCCACAACAGCACCTGCGCTGGGTGAACAAACAGATGAGGTGCTGTCACAGGTATTGAATCTCTCTGAAACAGAAATAAACCAATTACGTGAGCAAGGGACGATTACCTAGGATAGTGTTTGGTGTCGACATTTACCTCAGACTCGCCCCAAGAATGTCCCTGGCAATGATATGTCGTTGCACCTCACTGGGGCCTTCACCAATGCGTCGAATCCGCATCTCCCTGTACCAGCGCTCAAACGGGAAATCCTTGGTGACCCCATAACCGCCATGGATCTGCATGCTGCGATCCACGACCCGGCTCGCAGCTTCAGACGCAACCAGTTTGCACATTGCCGCCTCTTTACGGAACGATTCTCCGCGTTCGGCCCGATCTGCTGCTTCCAGCGTCAACCAGCGCGCGTTCTTAATATCGATTTCATTGTCCACCAGCATCCATTGTACGGCCTGACGGGAGGATAAGGGTGCACCAAATGTTTCCCGGATCTGGGAATAATCCAGTGCCAGCGCGTGGGCGGCGATGGCAACACCGATACATCCGGCTGAATAGGGAATCCGTTGCCGTGACAGTCGGTCGTTGGCAATGGAAAATCCCTTGTTGACCTCACCAAGAATGTTAGTCGCCGGAATCCGCATATCCACAAACTGTAACTCTGTCGCATACCTGGCCGATCTCAGGGTGTGGACAATGCGTCTGACATGAAAGCCCGGATTGTCGGTATCAACAATAAAGCAGGTAACACCGCCCCTGCCTCGATCAGGTGAAGTGCGGGCGAAGACCAGGCCATATTGCGCCTTGTCTGCGCCGGATATAAAGATCTTGCTGCCATTTAAGATCCAGTCGTCTCCGTCAGCAACGGCCCTGGTTTGAATGGCCCGGGCCGGGTCAGAACCACCGGAAGGTTCCGTCAGGCCGAAGAAGCCGAACTTTTCTCCGCGAAGTGTTGGATATAGGTACTTTTCTTTTTGTGTGTCGGTGGCTTCATAGAGCTGAGCCAGTCCTGCGCCACCAAAAACGCCATAACAGGGGACATAAAGTCCCGCTCGATGCTGGGAAAGCTCAATCGCAATGAGGGTACGGGTCACCATGCCAATATCAGGGCCACCATACTCTACGGGAATATCAATGCCATACAGACCCATCTCTTTTACTTTCTCGATCAGTCTCTGCTTGTCCTCGGGCTCCAGGGAATCGGCGTCCGGATCCAGGTTCATTTCCAGAGGAACAATTTCCTCCTGAACAAACCGCCGCACCATGCCAACAATCATTTCCTGTTCCTGGGATAATTTTAGATCCATTCGTACTCCCTCCTTTTATCCTGGCGAAAGCCTGCCGAGGTTCTGCCGCTCTTTTTCATCATTCTCTGCCGGTAGTTCATCATGATCTGCTATGTAAACCATCAGTAATTCCTGGTGGCGGGTTAAATATGCCGAATTAATTTCATATCTGAAACAGGTCGCAGAGGTCTTGCCCAGTAAATCTGTCAAGCAGCCCTTTAATCCGAAAAGCGATCGACCACCTGCATAACCGATGTAAACAATATGTCCGTCGTCATCGCCGAGTTGAAAAACACCCAGGCTTCCGCCGACCTTATCAATTTCGGCTTTGGTAAATCTTAAAAACGGTTTGGTAAGCCTTAACCCCATAATGGTCTCCGATTCATCTGGCAACTTGTTCGTGAGATATCCGACATGCCGCTAAAAGTTCCGCTGGTATTCCTTCTCAAGCTTCTTCAGTTTTTTCTTTGAAATACCGCCTACTGTATTCAACCCGTGGCGAAGTCTGGCTCGGGTCATATCCGGACCCAGTACCTCCATGGAATCGAACAAGGGTGGTGCAACTGATTTGCCGGATAACGCAACAAATATCGGTGCCAGTACATCCCGAATTTTCATATCCAGCTTTTCTGCCAGATTGTTAAACAGCCTGCTCAGATTATCGCTATCCCATTGGCCCAGACCTTCTGTTTCCCAGATCGCCAGCTGCAGGATTCTGGCGATATCTTCCACTGAAACCTTCTTTGATTCGAAACTTTCGCTGTATACCTCCGGCATCCCTTCGACCAGAAAACTGACTTTTGGCGCGAGTTCAGAAAAAACATCTACCCGCTCCTTGATCAGGGGAATAATGCGCAGCAGGTTGTCGCGATTGTAAGCCCAGTGTGTCAGCCGGTCAGCAAACTCCTCATCGCTCATTTCTTCTCGCAGCCAGCGCCCGTTGAGCCACTTGAGTTTGTCTATGTCGAATACCGGCGCTCCCAGTGAAATTCGATTGATATCAAAATCATCAATCATCTGCTGCAAAGAAAACTTCTCCTCACCATTCGGCATGCTCCAGCCAAGCATGCCAAGATAATTAAGGACGGCCTCAGGGAAAAAACCCATGCGCTCATAGAAAATGATGCTGGTTGGATTTTTTCTCTTGCTCAACTTGCTCTTGTCAGGGTTTCGCAACAAAGGCATATGAATGAGTTCCGGCATATCCCAACCAAAATATTCATGCAGCAAAATGTGCTTGGGTGCTGAGTTAATCCATTCTTCACCGCGAATAATATGGGTGATTTCCATCAAATGATCATCGACTACCACGGCCAGGTGATAGGTCGGGTTGCCGTCACTTTTAAGCAAAACCTGCATGTCTACCTGGGACCATTGAATCTCAATATCACCTCGCAGTTTATCTTTTACGGTACAGGTGCCTTGCTTCGGCACCTTCATGCGGATGACATTGGCCTCACCAGACGAAATTCTCTGTTGCACGTCATCGCTGCCAAGTGATATGCACAGTCCATCATACTGGGCACTTTCACCCTTCGCCGAGAGTTCAGCACGCATCTCATCCAAACGCTCAGGTGTGCAAAAACAATGGAAGGCATGGCCGTCATCGACCAGTTGATCTGCGTAACGGCGATACAATCCTTGCGCTACTCTCTCACTTTGGCGATAAGGGGCAAAAGGACCGCCAACGTCCGGGCCTTCGTCCCATTGCAATCCCAGCCATCTTAACGACTCGAATATTTTCTCTTCAGACTCTGTGGTGGAGCGTGCAGCGTCGGTATCTTCAATCCGAAGGATAAACTCACCGCCATGCTGCCTCGCGAAGCAAAGGCAAAATAGTGCCATGTAGGCTGTGCCCACATGAGGGTCACCGGTGGGTGAAGGAGCAACGCGAGTTCTTACTTTCATATCTATGCTCTCTCCAACGCACAACCTTCGATGGTGATGCGATGCATTACCCGCCGCTGGCCTTGATAGTCATTCTGCGCCATATGCCAGGTAGCACGGTTATCCCAGAAAGCAATCGACCCCGGCTGCCAATGAAAACAAGTGACAAACTCTTCCTTTGAAGCATGTTGATAAAGATACTGCAGCAACGCCTGCGAATCTTCCGCGGACCACCCATCGAACCTGAGCGTAAAACCAGGATTGACGTACAAGGCCTTGCGTCCGCTCAATGGATGTCTGATGACCACCGGATGAACTGGATCATGCAATTCATCCGCCGCCTCGGCATTGCCAATCCGACCTGATGTCGCTTCGTTGGCATCGACATTTCGTCTGCCAAAAACATGACGCGCAGAGTGGACAGCATTTAGGCCCTCAAGGGTTTTCTTTAGTCCATCTGAAAGTGAATCGTAAGCTCTATACATGCTCGTAAACCATGTATCACCGCCACCCGGGGGCAACTCCCGGGCTACCAGAATAGAACCGAGAGCCGGTTCAAAATCGTAGGAGTGGTCAGTATGCCAGCCTCCACCAATATTCACGGTTTGATCAGGTTCTTTGCTCACCATGGCAATTTGTGGATAATCTTCGTGCGCTCTAAAAAATCGGTTGGTGTTTATTTCACCCCAACGCTCAGCAAGTCTAATATGCTCAGTCTCATCAATACTCTGATCGCGAAAAAAAACCAAACCGTGTTCACAAAAAAGCTCGTTCACATCCTGAAAGTCCGACTTACTCATCACTCCCAGGTCGACATCACGAATTTCAGCGCCGCAAGGTAAAACTTCTACTTTCATCATATGTACCAATAATTGACGAGGGGAACCTCTGATTAAGTGCGGCATGCCGCATCACTATTAATCAGAGGTTTCCTGAACTGCAATTCCATCATCTCCCAAACGGGTTCACAAGGCCCGATTGAGGGTTTGTACGCACAAGCCCTACTTGAACTTATCCGCAGTCAAATCACTTCATAGTGCTGGTCATCGGCACCATGGACTAACATTGGGGTTATTTTCTGATCGAAGGTTACAAGCCTCCCCTTGTTTTTTACAGCCAATGTCAGCAAATAAATGTCTGTGAGTTGTTTTGGGCTAATCACGCTTTCCCAGTTAATTTTCTGGTGGTCCAGTACAGATAATGTGTCAGGCCAAAACTCGTGTTGCGGCGCGTTAGTCGCGGCTCTCAGGTGGTGCGCCACATCAGCGGACCTCAGGTGATTCGGGTATCCTGGCTGGGACATGATGCGCACACAGCCGATCTGGGTAATTGGGCAGGTTGCCCAGCCCGACAGCAGATTGTTTTCAAACCAGGACCACGCAACTGCATGATGAACATGATCTTCGTCCAGCAATGCAATCAGTACATTGACATCAAGCAGCGCTCTGTAGCCGCTAGTCTCCATTCTCATCACGCAATTGATCAATGAGTTCGCTGGTAACGATGCCGCCGCGCCTGGGAAATGGCGTAAATCCGTACTTACCCGGTGCTTCTTTGACCCGGGCAGACGCGCCTGAGATCGCTTTCCGCAGCAACGATGAGGTCACCGCACCAGCTGATCTGGACTCCTGTTTTGCAATCGCTTTAACTGCCAGCAGTACGTCGTCGTCAATGTCGAGTGTCGTTCGCATTCTCTTCGCATAGCCTGGACACTAAAGTGATGCGTGATGTTAACGCATCACACATCATATGACAAACTTCGTGCTCGCGAGCGTAGCTAGTCCCGAAGCGCAAACGTTGCCATCGCATGGCCGGAAATCACGGTGATGTACTGCACGCCATCCACCATGTAGGTCACAGGTGCCATAACAATTTGCCCACCAAGATTAACCTTCCACAAAAGTTTGCCGTTTCGTGCGTCAATAATATGAAAATAGCCTTCCCGGCCACCTGTCATCAACAGATCAGTGACTGTAGTCAACATCCCGCTGTCACTAACATCGTACTGATCATATTGCCAAACGGCTTTGCCGGTTTCCGGGTCCATCGCCTTTAGCGCAGCGTGTCCTACTTCATTCGTCCAATTGTTAATCGGCGACGTGCGACCAATACCTATGGTTGGTGCACCTGGCGTTGCCAGCACACTGAAACTACCGCCGAGGAAGATATTGCCTTCTTCATACTCCTGATCCTCGGCCTGATAAATGGTTGCATAATCCTCCCAGGCGCTGAAGTAAAACAATCCTGTTCGCGGACTATAGGCAGGCGGATACCAATTGGTACCTCCCTGATTGCCTGGCCAGGTAGGCATACCTTCAGGTTGAGGCGTGGGGATCGGCCTGCCATTTTCATCAA
This sequence comes from Gammaproteobacteria bacterium, assembly GCA_012960755.1. The sequence continues at coordinate 51,402 of DUAT01000171.1, read as the reverse complement.
GGCCGCTCGACCAGTTTACCTTTACGAAAGCTTCGCCCAGTAAAAACTTCCCGGTCACCCTGTCAAGTACATAAAAGTAACCGTTGCGATTGGCCCACAACATGAGTTTTCTCGGTTTGCCATGCCATTGCCGGTCAACCAGTACAGGCACCTGGACTGCGTCGTAGTCATAGCCATCGTTAGGCGTAAACTGGAAATGCCACTTAAGCTCTCCCGTGTCTACATCCAGCGCGATAACCGAATCGGAATAAAGATTGTCACCGGGACGCTGACCCGGATTCCAGTCTGGGCCAGGATTACCCACGCCCCAGTAGACTAAATTGAGCTTAGGATCGAATGACCCGGTGATCCACACAGGGGCACCACCGTGCTGCCAATCATCACCTTCCCAGCTGTCGTGACCCGGTTCGCCGGGGCCGGGAATGGTGTAAAACTTCCAGGCCTCTTTGCCCGACTCTGCTTCATAGGCAACAACATACCCCCGAATGCCGAATTCACCACCTCCGACGCCGACGATGATCTTGTCTTTGACGGCCAGTGGCGCCATGGTCACGGAATAGGCCTTGTTCACATCACCCACTTCGACATTCCACAACAGTTGGCCGTTGATGCGGTCCAGGGCGATCAAACGTGCATCCAGCGTCCCCATGAAAACCTTGTCACCCAAAATAGCGACGCCACGATTATTCGCGCCGCAACATACCTGCATTTTTTCTGAGGGCGTATGGTGATAGACCCAGAATACCCTTCCGGTCACGGCGTCCACCGCCATCACATCGTTAGGTCTCTCGGTGATATACATGATGCCATCAACAATGATGGGGTTGGATTGCCAGGCGCCGAATACCTGGTTTTGCAACATCCACTTGAGTTCCAGCTTGTGCACATTCCTGCGCCTGATCTGTTTGAGCAGACTGTAGCGCTGGCTGGCGTAACCACCGTTGTAGGTCAGCCAGTTGTGTGGTTCCTCATCAGCATTGAGGATCCGCTCGAAGGGAACATCAGCCCGCATTGTTTGTAGATATACTGTACAAGCCAACAGTATCAACCCTTTTACAAGGTAGCGCGTCATAAAGTCGCTCGCCACAAGATAGTTTGGGGAAACAAAGCTCGGGGAGAAATTTTTCACCGTTGACCTCGCAGAGAACTCAAATAGCCAACAAGGTCTGCGACTTCATTATCATTTAAACTGTTGGGTTTATGGGTTGCGGTGACACTAAGTTCATAGACTGCGATGTCCGTCTTTAACAGGGATCGCAATTGTTCATTGGAATCAATGAGTTGTACAGAGTAAGTGTCCTCGTTCAGGCGGCGGCCGACAACGATTTCTTCATCCAGCATGATGATGTTTACAGCGCGGTTGATAGGTAGCAGGGATCCATCAGGTTCCAGAATCGATCGCTGCAGCGCGCCGGGCGTAAGGGTCAACCCGATTTCGCTGAGATCTGGCGCTGTGCGTGGTCCTGAACCATGAATACGGTGACAATCACTACAGTTGCCTTTACCATTGAACAACAACTTACCCTGTTCGGCATTACCCAGCCGAAAATTGACATTGGACGGGTGAAACCCAGCCCGCAGATAAGCAACGATGTTATTAAGCTGCACGGACTTCATGTCGAATGCAGGCATACGCCCTTCACCCTGCCCCCCGGAAATGACCCGCTTGATATCATCATCGGCGATAACAGTTTTGAACTTGCCAATGCTCAGATTAATACCGTCAACCCGGTCACCTCCAACACCGTGACATAAAGAACACTGTTGCACGTAAATCCGGCTTCCCTTTTCAATCGCCTCGCTGGTGTAGGTGTGATCACCGTCCTCCTGCGCCATACCGTGCCCTGCACAGGATAATAAATAGACTCCAAGCAGGGGTAGCAATAGCCGCCTTGTAGGCGCTGCTGTTAATATTGCCGTATGCAAAAAGTTAAGCTCATGAACATTGCGGATCATTTTGGTATTCTTATTTTTGACCAAGGATGAATAAAACATCTTTTTGGGCATCCGTCAAAAAACAACCCAGATCAATGATACTGCGCCCATCGAACTTTCTAGTTGTCGTTACATTTTTTGAGAAAATACTGGTCTCACTGTAAACTACAATACCTTGCGGCATTTACCTGCAGAATGAATTCAATTGATAGAACAATCTCGGTTGCGCCCATGATGGGATGCACCGATCGTCATTGCCGCGTGCTGCTTCGACTTATTTCGCCTCACGCATTGTTGTTTTCAGAAATGGTTGTATCCGGTGCGTTGATTCATGGTGATGCCCACCATTTCCTGCAGCACAGCGATGATGAACCTTGTGCCTTGCAGATCGGCGGCAGTGATCCACTGGATTTGCAGGCTTGTGCCCGGTTGGCCGAGCAAGCCGGATACCAGGAAGTTAATCTCAACGTCGGATGCCCCAGCGACAGGGTCCAGGTCGGCCGTATCGGGGCGTGCCTGATGGCAGAACCACATCTCGTGGCGGAGTGTCTGGCAGCGATGCAATCCGCAGTCAGGATTCCGGTGACCATCAAGTGCCGCATCGGCATCGACGACAATGATTCCTATGATTGCTTCACGAAATTTGTGGAGATCGTTTCTGGTTCCGGATGTCGGATCTTCTACGTCCATGCCCGAAAGGCAATTTTGAAAGGACTCTCCCCCAAAAAAAACCGGGAAATCCCGCCGTTGAAATACGACTATGTTGAGCGAATTGCAGAAGATATGCCGGAGATCAATTTTTTCATCAACGGCGGTATTCGTTCCGTCGAGGAAACCATGGATCATCTGGACAAGTTCAATGGAGCGATGCTGGGCCGGGCGCCTTACCACAACCCATACATGCTGGCTGAAATCGAACAGCGGGTCTTCGGGTATGATGCCATGCCGAGATTGGATATTATCGATCGATACTTGGAATACGCATCTGCCCAGGTCGCAAAGGGTAATCATCCCAAGCATATGCTAAAACATCTGCTGGGTCTGTTTACCGGTTGTCCAGGAGCCAGGCGATTTCGTCGACACCTCAGCGAACACATGTTTGATCCGGAAACGCCAATCAGTATCGTCGACGATGCACTGAACGAGTCCGGACTCAACTCGCGTTAAGAACTCGTCCTAAGGACTCATATGCTGAAAGACATCAGAAAATTCTTTGAAGAACGATTATTGCTCACCGGTACGACCCCGGAATCTGCGACTGTCGGAATAGAGTATGCAGCAGCAGCGTTGCTGATCGAACTCGCCAGAGCAGATTTCACAGAGGACGGGCTCGAACGCCAGCTTATTCTCAAAGTCTTGCGAACTACCTTTCACCTGGCAGATGATCAGCTCGATGAGTTGATAGAACTGGCGGAATCAGGATCGACACAGGCCCATGACCTTTTTCAGTTTACCAAACTCATAAATCAGCACTACAACAATGAACAAAAAATACAGTTGCTGGAAAATTTCTGGAAGGTAGCCTACGCTGATGGCAGAGTAGACAAGTACGAAGAACAATTTATTCGCAAGGTAACCGGGCTGCTAAACCTGGCACCGTCTGAATTTCCAAAGGCCAAAATAAAAGTAAGGCAGGCACTTGGGTTGTAGCTGCATTCGCGATCTGGAATATTTAGACAGAAAGAAATGAACCCCTGGGAAAGGGACTAACTGGCCTTTAACACGCCTTCGTTGCGCTGCTCTCTTTCCAGCGCTTCAACAAGATCACAAAAACTGGCGTAGTTTTTTGCGTTCAGACTCATCAATACCTTATGTGCCTCAAGCACCTGCTCCCGCAGGGTTTCTTCCGACACGATGTGAGTCGGTAATTCCCCCAACTCCAGGCCGTCGGACATCTCCTGATCAACGATGACAAAGACCTTCTCGAATCCCATACTGGATAGAATACGGTTAATGTCTTCATTGGTCGAAACGAGGGTAGGCTGAGCATCCACGGTGTCCTGGGAGCATAAGGATATCTTCGCCAGCAATCCAAGCGATGTGCTGTCAATATTGGTTGTTTCTGTGAGATCAATAACAATCGATTTCAGGTTGTCATGTCGACCGATATCGTTGAGAAAATTGGAAAGCGTTGGACCGAGGGTGACTCGAACATCACCGACAAACTTCAAGACGTGAACATCGTTCTGCTTCGCGAATAATATCTTACCCATAAAGATCAATTCTTCCTCGCTACCGTAAAAACTGCGATATCGTCCGGCACATCCATTTGCCTGTCCAGCCCGAGATGTTTCACTAAAGCGTCAATGTCCGTCTTTCCACATTGTACCAGTGATAGCAACTCAGTTTCCTTATCCCTGATGGTATCTTGATCGATAATTTCAAGCACGCCGTCCGAAAACATCACTAAATTGAAGTTTTCCTCGATTTTTACCTCAGAACATTCGTATTCAGTCTCACACATGCCAAGGGGAAACCCACCCAGTTCCAGAAATATCGACTGATTCTGCTGTTCAAGAATCGCCGCTGGAAAATGGGCAGCGTTACTATACTGGAGCGTGTTATTCGCGGCATCTAATATCCCCAGAAACATCGTGACATGCTGCTCAAGATTGAGGCGCAATAATTCACAGTTATACCAGAGCAGTACTGCCGCACTGTTTTCGATGCCCAGATCAGCAAATTCCCGTTCAAGCCTTCTGGATAACCCTGTCAACATGACAGATACAATTGCCCCCGCCGCACCATGTCCGGAAACATCTGCCAGGTAAAAGAGTACCTTGCCATCTGGCAGTGGAAAGTAGTCAACGGAATCACCGCTGAGGATCAGGCTGGGGTTGATATGATGGGAAAAAACAAAACTACCCAGGCTTGCGGGTGAGTCTGGCAACGAACTGCTCTGTACCCGGTGCCCGGCAATTTGATCCAGTTCCAGTTCCCTCAGCCGAATACCCATCTCGGTCTGCTGCAGTCTCTCCTGCTTCAGGTTGATGGCCTGGTTAACAATATAGGTGAGTAGCTCAGAGTCGCTAGCCGGTATCGATATGTAGTTATCAGCACCCTGTTTTAACAGAGGTACAATTTCCCCCGCGTGACTCTCTTCAACCAACACAATGACGGGCGTGTCATATTTCTTTCTGATACTGCGCAGTAGTTTCATGGGATCTATGGAGTTTGAAACAGCAGAAAGCAGTATGGCTCTGGGGGAATGTTGCTTTATCGAGGGGAGACAGTGGCTTGCAGCAGTAACGACGTGAACCGAAAATCCGCTGTTGGTCAAAGAACTTACTATTCCTGCTTCTGTGGTACCGGCCTCTGTCACGACCAGTATGTCACCACTTCCGACACCCATCTTAACGTCCTACGTCGGCCCAATAAACTTCAATCAACACTCGAAATTTGGAATAAAACTTTACTCTCAAATTTCAATGTTTACAAGTATTTAGGTCCCAATCCTCACACCGCTCTTAGAAGTCATCGAAATCATCCTCAACGACTCCATCTGCAATCAGGTAGTCCCTTCGCTGGATATAGGCATCCCTGATAAAAATATATCGATCTCCAAAAATCAGGCTTTCAGCAACCAACAGGTCAGACCGATTATCAATCGCCCGTATACCCCACATCACATTCCTGTGTGCAACCGGGTAGTAATATCTAATCGGGTCAAGTCTTGGATTTAAAGGGTTTGTAAGCGCATGAGTCAATCGTCGAGGTCCCAGAAAAGGCAGCACGACGTAGGGCCCTGGCGGCAGTCCCCAGACTGATAATGTCTGCCCAAAATCTTCCTCGTGCTTCTGAAGACCGATCCGGGAGGCAGGGTCAAAGAGACCACCGATACCTACAGTTGTGTTGATCAGAATGCGACCAAGATCACTCACACCGTCCAGTACCTTTCCCTGCAATATGCCGTTGACGCCATTCTCCACATCCGCGAGGTTTTCGAAAAAGTTGTTTACGCTTTTCCGGATTGGTCCCGGGAGTTTTTTGTAGCCTGTGGCAACGGGTTTCAACACATACTTGTCAGCAGTATTGTTAAAACGGTAAATTGATTGGTTGAAGCCACTCCAGGGATCAGGGTCCTTTGCTATTTCGTCGCCCTGACCAGCTGCAAGTCCTGGACCCAGGATTAAGAGTACCCAAACAACACTCACATTTTTCATCTCAAGATCCTTGGCTCGTGGCTTTCTGCCACTCTTTTTCTAACCGCTTGGTAGAAACAGGTAAGCTGGTACCCAGGGGTTGCGCAAACAGGGAAACCCGTAATTCTTCAATCATCCAGCGATACTGACCCAGACGTTTGTCGGCACGGCCATTGTTAGTTTCCAACCTCTGCCAGAATTCGTCAATCGTTGCGGTGAATTCCCGGTCCCGTGACAAATTTCCCGGTAATTTTTCCAATCGATATTCAATTGCCTGTAGATATCGTGAATAGTGTTTTAACCACGTAAAGGGCACGGTCCTGATAAAACGGCTTCCGACAAGACTATTGATTTGATTGCCGATATCTTGAAGTGTAATTTTGTTTTCGTTGCTCTGTGCGGACTTCAGCCTGTTTTCAATTAAGATGGTCCTTTCCAACACGCTCTGCATGATCCTGGCGACCTGATTCATTGTGTCGATCAGATCTTTTTTGTACGTCAAACGTTGCCGGAATTCCGCTTCAGCCCGAACGGCTGGTTTGGCCTCGATGAATGTATAGCGAAATATTGTGTTTACCAGGTCTTCAAGCAATTCCTGTCGATCACCGCGGGTCGCGTAAAAAATCGCAAACTGCTTGAAGCCCGGAATATTCTTCTCGACGTATTTTCTCTGATCCTTCATCTGCAACATAATCAGCCGCAGCAATCCCTCTTCCGAGCACTGTTCTGCCTCCACAGCATTGTCCAGAACCTCGATCGCGATGCTGTCCTTATGATCCACCAGCGCCGGGTAACCCTGAATAGTGATATTGCCCTGTTTGAACGAAACCCGGGCAGGAAGATCGCCAAACTGCCAGTCGGTTACGCCCTGTTGCTCCAACGGGTGGCCAGGTCTTTTCCTGAACCCTTCAGCGACCTGCTCGGCAAATTGATCGATCAGCGTATCCAGGTTGCGGCCTGTAGCAAGCACGTTGTTTTTCTCATCGAGTACCTTAATATTCATGCGCAGATGCTGGTCAATCGAATCGATGTTAAAGTCCGAAGCTTCAACCCGAACACCCTTCACTCGAAACAATCGTTCTGCCAGTACCACCGACAGGTCTCTGCCGTCGTAGCTAATCAGTGCGGCTGCGTTCTGGGCATATTCCGGCGCCGGTACGAAATTTTTACGAATAGACTTCGGCAGGGACTTGATGAGTGCCAGACACTTTTCTTCCAGCATGCCGGGTATAATCCACTCAAGTTGAGCCCGGTCGACCTGGCGCAAAATCGCCAGGGGAATGTTAACGCTGACACCATCATGTTCGTGTTGCGGGTCAAAGTGATAGTCCAGTTTCAACCGGGTATCCGCTACCTGCAGTTCGGCTGGATACAAGGTGTCGGACAGTTTGGGTTGTTGCTTCATCAAGCTGTCTTTCTGCAGGAACAACAACTTCGGCCGTTTGATTTCAACTTGCTTTCGCCAGGCATCCAGATCAAAGGCACTGACTATATTCTCTGGCAGCAAGCCATCATAAAATCGATAGACAGTATAGGAATCGACCAGAATATCCCGCCGTCGTGATTTGGATTCCAATTGCTCGATTTCGGAGACCAACTGACAGTTGTGCCGGTAAAAACCCGCCTTTGAATCGAGCTGCTGTTCTACCAGACCGCTCTGGATAAACAGTTGCCTGGCTCTGACCGGGTCAATGCCTCCAAAATCAACAATCCGTTTTTTTACGATAACAATGCCATACAGCATGACCTCCTCAAAGGCCAGTACCTGGCCCCTGTCCGAGGAGAAATGCGGTTCGGTGTAGTTCCGCTTCACCAGGTGCTGTGCCAGTGGTTCAATCCACGCGCTATCAATCTGGGCCACCATGCGGCCAAACAGGCGCGTGGTTTCTACCAGTTCAGCAGAGACTATCCAGCGAGGTTTGCGTCTAAACTGCGATGAGCCGGGAAATATATAGAAGCGACGGTTACGTGCCCCAAGGTACTCATTCTCACTGGCTTTTTCACCGATATTGCCAAGCAGGCCTGACAAAAGGGCGGCATGTATGCTGGTGTAATCTGATGCCTGGTTACTCTTTTTAATCTTCATTTCCCGGCACATCAGAGAAAGCTGGCGATGGTTCTCTCTCCATTCAAGCAAACGGATGTAAGACAAATAATTCCGGCGGCAGAATTTCCTGAACTGGCTGTTGGTCATCTCCTGGCGATTTGATTCAAAAAAGGACCACAGTGTCACCAACGCCATAAAGTCCGATTGTTCGTCCCAGTGGTGCCGGTGCTTCTCGTCGGCCGCCTGCTGTTTATCATGGGGTCGCTCCCGCGGATCCTGGATTGCCAGCGCACTGACAATGGTCAGGACTTCGCTCAGGCAGCCTTTTTTACCCGCTTCAAGCAGCATACGTGCCAGGCGTAAGTCAATTGGCAAGCGGCTCATCTCCTTGCCAAGCCGGGTTATATGCTTGTGGTTGTCCACCGCCTGAAGTTCGAACAGTAAATGGTAACCGTCGTTTATCTGTCGCTGTTCGGGTTTTTCCACAAATGGAAATTGACTAATGTCTCCCAGTTTCAGGGCAAGCATTTGCAAAATGACAGACCCAAGGTTCGTTCTGAGTATTTCCGGGGAGGTAAATTCAACACGGCTGTCAAAGTCCTCTTCTGAATACAGGCGAAAGCAAACGCCTTCACTCACCCTGCCGCATCGGCCCTTGCGCTGATCCGCGCTGGCCCTCGAAATGGGTTCGATCGGCAATCGCTGGACTTTCGACCTGACGCTATAACGTGAAATTCGCGCCAAGCCCAGGTCAATCACATAGCGGATTCCCGGCACCGTAAGAGAGGTTTCAGCAACATTGGTCGCCAGCACCACTCGCCGACCCGTGTGTTTTTGAAATACCCTGTTCTGTTCGGCAACACTTAATCTCGAGTAGAGCGGCAAAACCTCAAACTGAGGCAGGTCGGATTTTCGAATCAGGTGTGCAAGATCACGTATTTCGCGCTCACCAGACAGGAAAATCAGGACATCGCCGGGGACCTGACGGGATTTTTCGAGAATCGAAATCTCATGCAGGGTATCAAGCACGGCTTGATAAACAAGTTCATCAACATCTGAAGATTTCGAATCGGACTCCGGCGGTCGATAATGCACTTCTACGGGAAATGTTCGGCCAGATACTTCGATAACCGGGGCACCTGAAAAGTGCCTGGAAAATCGCCGCACATCAATCGTGGCAGAAGTGATAATCACTTTCAGGTCTGGACGTTTTGGCAGGATCCTCTTGATATAACCCAGAAGAAAATCAATGTTCAAACTGCGTTCATGGGCCTCGTCGATAATCAGGGTATCGTATTGCTCAAGAAACCGGTCGTGTTGGGTCTCTGCCAGCAAAATCCCATCGGTCATGACCTTGATATGGGTCTCACTGGAGGTACGGTCGGTAAAACGGACCTGGTAACCGACACTCTCACCAAAGCTCACGCCGAGCTCTTCTGCTATCCGGTGGGCGACGGTTCGGGCTGCTATTCTGCGCGGCTGGGTATGCCCAATCACACCATAAATGCCTCGTCCAAGGGTCAGGCAGACTTTGGGCAGCTGGGTGGTTTTACCAGAGCCGGTTTCACCCGCAACGATAATCACCTGATTGTTGGAGAGGATTCGTTGAATATCCTCGAGCCGCTTAACCACGGGCAATTGTTCAGGGAACCGGGGTTCAGGCAGGGTACTGGCTCGTTTCTCGGCTAGCGAGACCGACTTTTCGATCTGTGCTTTCAGGTTGGAACGGTGCTGTTTCTTGAACAGCAGCTTTCGGAACCGGTGTCGATCCCGAATCATGCATTGATCCAGCGCCTTTGTTAATTCACCATGGAGCGTGCTACTCATCGAGTGTGCTACTCACGGGGATAACCAGTTTTCTCCTGACTATTTCGTCAGGTAGTTCATTCCTTCCTCAATGCCGCGGATGGTTAACGGGTACATCTGGTCGTCCATTAACTTTTTGGTCAGCGCAACAGAGTTGGAATATTCCCAGGTGTCAAGCGGCGTCGGGTTAATCCAGATTACCTTGTCAAAAGTATCCTGAACTCGCTGGGCCCAGATAGCACCGGCTTCTTCATTCCAGTGTTCAACACTGCCACCGGCATGGGTAATCTCGTAAGGCGCCATCGTCGCGTCACCGACGAATATCACTTTATAGTCGTGAGTGTACTTGTGCAGAATGTCGTAGGTTTCAATGCGTTCATTCATGCGACGCTTGTGCTCTTTCCAGAGACCATCATAGATAAAATTATGGAAATAGTAGGTTTCGAGGTGTTTAAACTCTGACCTGGCAGCAGAGAACAGTTCTTCACACACCTTGACGTGTGCGTCCATGGAGCCGCCATTGTCCAGCAGCAACAAGACCTTGACGGTATTGCGGCGTTCCGGACGCATAATAATATCGAGCAAACCACCATTTTTTGCGGTCTTGTCGATGGTGTTATTGATATCAAATTCGTCATCGGCACCAGTACGCGCGAGTTTCCTCAGGCGACGAAGGGAAATTTTCATTCCCCGGGTGCCTAATTCGACGTTGTCATCGTAGGCTTTATAGTCGCGCTTGTCCCAGGTACGCTTGCCACGCTTTTTCTTACCCTTGCGTTCCTTACCATCTTTGCCACGACCATTTTCGCCTTTTCCTTCCTTATCTTTCTCTTTGCCTTCTCCCTTGGCAGCTTCTTCGACCTGGCGCTTGAACTCCTCGATGAGTTTCTCTAGCCCACCGAGAGACTTTATTTTCTCAAGCTCTTCCGGGGTCAGGGACTTCTCAAATTCACGACGCAGAAACTCATCGGGAATCATTGAGGCTATCATCGATGCGAGATCTTCAAGGCCCTTAAAGTAGGTGCCAAAGGCGCGATCAAATTTGTCGTAATGACGTTCGTCCTTTACCAGGGCCATACGGCTCAGGTAGTAGAACTCATCGATATCCGCATACACCAGTTTCGCACTGAGAATTTCCAGCAGATGCAAAAGCTCGGTAATCGAAACCGGGATCCTGGCGTTTTTTAAAGCAAGGAAAAAATTGATTAGCATCTATCTATCCCCTCTGGGGGCCACCTCCCCCGCTACTTTGCCGTCTGTTCATAAACGCCAGGCGTTCCAGCAATTGAACATCCTGCTCGTTTTTAACCAGTGCGCCGTACAGTGGCGGAATGGCCTTCGATGTGTCTCTATTCTTGAGAATTTCTTCCGGAATATCATCTGCCATCAACAACTTCAGCCAGTCTATCAATTCCGAAGTTGACGGTTTCTTCTTCAGGCCCGGGACCTTGCGCACGTCGAAGAATATCTCCATGGCCTCTTTCACCAGATCCTGCTTGATATTCGGGTAGTGAACATCAACGATTTCCTGCATCGTGTCGCGATCAGGGAACTGGATATAGTGGAAGAAACAACGTCGCAGGAAGGCATCGGGCAGTTCTTTTTCATTGTTACTGGTGATGACAATTACTGGCCGGTTTTTTGCCACAACAGTTTCGCCAGTTTCGTAAACATCAAATCTCATCTTATCCAGTTCCAGCAACAGGTCATTGGGAAACTCAATATCCGCCTTGTCGATCTCATCAATCAGCAGGACGACCTTCTTGTCGGCTGCAAAAGCTTCCCAGAGCTTGCCCTTTTCAATGTAGTTGTTGATGTCATGGACCCGCTCATCTCCCAATTGGGAGTCTCTCAGTCGGGAAACAGCGTCGTATTCATAAAGACCTTGCTGTGCCTTCGTGGTTGATTTGATATGCCACGAAATCAGCTCCATCTCCAATGAACCCGCAATTTCTTCAGCCAGCATGGTTTTACCCGTACCTGGTTCACCTTTGATCAACAAGGGTCGTTCGAGGGTAACAGCGGCGTTAACCGCCATCTGCAGTTCTTCTGTTGCGATATACGTCGTCGTACTGGAAAATTTCATAGCCATTTAAGAAAACCAAAGAAATAGAAGCGAAGGAATATAACTTCCGGTACTTTAATTTGCCAGCGCTTACTTAGCAAGGGCATAAAAAAACACACCTATAGGCATCATAGGGCAGTTTGCTGGCACATTCAGGGCGTTTATGGTGCCAGGGCAAACCGCAGTTGGAGCATTTGTTTCGCTGTTTTCGGCAGCCTGGCAGGGTCTCGAAGAACCCTAACTGGTCTCTTTCGCCTCAGGTTCCTTCCAGACGAATTGCCGGACCGTCAGTACTATCAACATCAGAAACGAGCTGAACAATAGCGCCACCCCGCCATTCATACCACTCCTGGCTCCCTCAAGGAGCAGATCCATCAGCAGCACCACAATGGCGGGTGCATAAAATTCCGGGGAATCCCCGGCATACCACGGCGTAAAAATAATAACTACTGCCAACCCTCTGAGCAGATCACGCCAGCCGCGATTCTTTATCCAGGAGGTCAGTTTCCACCAGAATAAGCAACATCCCAAGCCCGCCAGGAAATAGACCAACCAGGCGACCGCGTATTCGTTGTTTTCAATCCAGCTCATAAGTTCATTTTGTCCGCTCTCAATTCCAAAACGAGTTGGAAACTACTGATGAACCCAGTGAATAATGTGTTCGTCATAACCATCAGGATGAACGTAGCGTTCGTTTATAACCTTCCCTGTGACGGTGATCCCGGCTTCAGCCACGGTGTTTCGATCCCCTGAAATCAAAGGATGCCACCAGGGCAACTCCTTTGATTCCGCCAGTAATCGATACGCACAGGTATCCGGCAGCCAATGAAATTTGTCGACCTTGTCAATTGATAAATGGACACAGTTGGGCACATTAACATTTCGATTCTCATAGTCGCTACAGCGACAGGATTCCGGCTCCAGATAGCGGCAAACTACAGAGGTATAAAACACGTCGGATGTGTCTTCATCTTCGAGCTTATGTAAACAGCAACGAGCACATCCATCGCACAGACTTTCCCATTCCTGCGGGTTCATCTCTGCCAATGTCTTTTCTTTCCAGAATACATTTGCCATTAATCTTCTTGCTTGCCTAGCTGGCCCAGGGTGGTAGGTGGCATTTGCAAATGATAGCCTTTTTCCTGCAGGTTCTTTGCAACTTCACGAGTATCTTCTTTTGCCAGTTTCCGATTCTCGTTCAAATTAAAACTTAACGCCAGCACCGGCTCACCAAAATTCTCAAGCAACTCTGCTGGCACTCGCTTCAAACCTTCATGCCGTGCGACGTAGATATAAACCTCGGGTTTTTGCACGCTTTTGTAGACGTCACAAATCGTTAACATGAGTCCCTCCGGTGTTTTTGACCAGCTGTTGGAGCAGTTCATGCCCGATCACCGATTCACGCCAGCCGTCGAATGCTGCAGGCAAGCTGTACTGGCCTTGCTCGTCAACGGAACGCAGCAACTGCTCAAGATGACGACGCTTTGCGAGCATTTCCGGCGCCACATTAATATCCTTCGCCTTTTGGTCAACAATTTTCTTTAGCGACTTTAACGACTTGTTGTTGACTGCCGTCTTCGGTTTCAAAATAGCCGGTGGCAATTCGTGCTCAGCGACATTCACAACGGCATCGACCATTGATTGCAAGTCGTCGCCGTACTTGCGCATCTGTCGAGGAGACAGGTTGGCAAATTCCTGGAAATCAGGTTTATGCAACGATAACTGGGCTATCAAAAACAGGGACTTTTCATCGACAACCCGGTTCCGGGGAATATCCAGTTCTCTGGCCTTGATCTCACGCCAGCCACAAAGGGATTGCAGCAAACCCAGTTGCCGGCGAGTCAGCCGTGACGTGTTCTTCACCCGCTGGTAGTACGCCTGGGGGTCGATTTGAGTCGCTATTGTGGTCGGCAGGTCCTGACACTCCTGTTCAACCCAACTGCTGCGCCCGCGCTCCTGCAGGTGTAGATGCTGTTTTTCATAAACTTGCAGCAAATAGATTACGTCTAACGCGGCATATTCCAGCTGTGCGGTTGTCAGCGGTCGTCTGAGCCAGTCCGACCGGGTTTCTTCTTTCGGCACATGAAAGCCAAGGTAGTGTTCTACCAGATTCTGATAGCTGACAGAAAAGCCGACACCGAGCATGGCTGCAGCAATTTGAGTGTCAAACAAGGGTGCCGGAGCGACACCAAGGCAGTGTTTAAAGACCTCAAGATCCTCGGAGCATGCGTGGAATATTTTCGTGACCGAGCTGTCTTCGATCAGGTTTGTGAGGCCCGAGATATCCTCAATCTGAACCGGGTCGATGAGATAACACGCGTCTCCGTCATAGAGCTGGATCAATCCAACAATGGGAAAGTAAGTATTGAATCGGGCAAATTCGGTATCTATGGCGACGACGTTCTTTTCCCGACACAGGCCAACAACCTCGCATAATCGCGAAGGCGAGACGACGATTTCAAACTCGGGCTGGTAGATAATGGTTTCCATAAGATCAGATAATTTTTCGCCCATTAAGCGCGTGGGTCAGCGTTCCCCCGTCAACGTATTCCAACTCACTACCCAAAGGGATGCCCTGCGCAATACGAGATACACGGATATTTTTTAGTTTTACCAGTTCAGAAATATAATGGGAAGTTGCCTCACCCTCGACCGAAGAACTTAACGCCAGTATCACTTCTTCAACCTCCTCATTACACCGTGCCATCAGTTCGTCCATACCAATTTCCTTCGGGCCAATGCCATCGATGGGTGACAAGGTCCCCATCAACACAAAGTACCTGCCTTGATAGTGACCGGTCTGCTCAATGGCGATGACGTCCCCTGGATTCTCCACGATACACAGGGTGGATACATCACGCGTCGTCGAGGTACAGATGTGGCAAACGTCATGCTCGGTAAAATTACGACACTTTTGACAATGCCTGATCTTTTCCATTGCCGAATTAAGATTGGCCGCCAGGTTCCGAGCGCCATCACGGTCTCGTTCAAGCAAATGCATAACCATGCGCTGCGCGGTCTTTGGTCCGACACCAGGCAGGCAACGAAGTGCTTCCACGAGCTGATCAATGGTCGAGAGACTATTCATATCTGGGCGCTGTTTATTAACACTGTTACTATGATAATGGGAACTTAAATCCGGGTGGCATGGGGATACCGGCCGTTAAACTCGACATTTTGTCTTTCTGATTTTTCTCGACTCGTCGTACCGCATCATTGACCGCCGCCCCAATAAGGTCCTCCAAAATTTCTTTGTTCTCTGTCAGCAAACTATCATCTATTTCAACCTGCTTGACATCATACCGACCCGTCATTGTGATTTTAACCAGACCTGCGCCGGACTCTCCGTGGACTTCAGCATTGGCCAGTTCGTCCTGCATCGACTTTACCTTGTCCTGCATCTCTTGGGCTTGTTTCATCAAGTCACCCAGACCACCTTTCATCGCCATATTAATCTCCGGATTGTTGACGGGCAGCAATGGTGTCGTGTTCCAGCGTGCCATCAAAACTGTTAATGAGTTGTCGCACATTCTCATCATTTTCTATTTCTTTTACCGCTGCTGCCCGGGCTTCATCCTGTTTACGCGTTCGAGCAGCCGCAGGAGTCTCATCTGTCGCCTCGCCAATTTCCACTTTCACTTTAATATCACGTTGATATAGTTTTACCAGCGCGGCTTCAATCCTCGATTCATGCCTGCTGTTCCATAAGCTGGCGTGGTGTTCGTTAAGCCGCAGCTGGCAAGCCCCTTTAGTTGCCTGACGGATTACACAGTTTGACGCAAGGGAGAACGTAACCCCTGACAACCCAAGCATGGGCAGGATGGTTACCCAGTTACCTGGCGACAGGTCCGGTGCAACTTCGGGATTTTCCGACGATGATTTAGCGGGTTCTTCTTGTGAAATATCAGGTGAAGGATCAGGTATTGGATCAGGCACAGGATCAGAAACAGGTTTGATTACGGGTTCTGTCGAATCCTGGCCAAGACTTGCCAAAATCCCGGAGACTCTGGATGTTGCACTATCTATGGGAGCTACGGACGCTGTTTTTTTTTTAAGTTCCGATTCACCCGTGCCTGCCTCGCCGGTGGCAGCCGCCGGTGAGAATGCGAGCATTCGGAGCATGATCATCTCAAACCCGGTTCTCGGGTCAGGTGAGAACGGAAGATCACGCTGGCCAATCAATCCTATCTGGTAAAACAGTTGCACATCTTCTCGCCCAATCGCCTCGGCGATCGCGATAATCAATTCCCGATCTCCCTGACTGTTGTCTATTCCTGCCGGTACCGCCTGGGCTACAGCGACGCGATGCAGGACCGACAGCACCTCAGCGAGCAAAGCGCCATAGTCCGGTGAAAATTCTGACAATTGGGTGATTTTACCCAATAACCCCGACGCATTTTTTTGGATCAGTAAATCAAGCAATTCATAGACTGATCTTTGATCAATGCTACCCAGCATCAGCTTCACATCCGCATCTCTAACGGAGTTGTTTCCGAACGAGATCGCCTGATCGGTTAAACTCAGGGCGTCCCGCATACTGCCATCTGCCGCCCTGCCTAGCTGCCAGAGTGCCGGATCATCAAAGGTCACTGCCTCAGCAGTGAGGATTTGCCGGAGATAACTCACGATTCGCTCTGGGGACAGGTTTTTCAGGTTGAACTGTAAACAGCGGGACAAGACGGTAATGGGAAGCTTCTTTGGATCCGTTGTTGCCAGGAGAAATTTCACATGCTCAGGCGGTTCTTCCAGGGTCTTTAGCAGTGCGTTGAAGCTGTGGTTGGATAACATATGCACTTCGTCAATCAAGTACACTTTGAAGCGGTTTTTTGCAGGCATGTACTGGACGTTATCGAGGATTTCCCGCGTATCTTCCACCTTGGTACGGGACGCGGCATCATATTCAATCAGGTCGATGCTGCGACCTTGAGCAATTTCAACACAGGACCCGCACTGCCCACAGGGTTTTGAAGAGACGCCGGTCTCACAATTAAGACACTTCGCCAGAATTCTCGCGATCGTGGTCTTCCCCACACCCCGGGTACCGGTAAACAAGTAAGCATGATGCAGACGATCATTATCTAACGCATTAACCAATGCGCGCAGTACATGTTCCTGGCCTTCGAGTTCCTCGAAATTCGCCGGGCGATATTTTCTTGCAAGTACCTGATAGCTCATTGACAAAAATTTGGCATAATTCGACTCCGATTCAGATTGTATTAGTAATTGCGCTTGAGATCACTCATCGGCATGTGTTTTCACTCAGGGAAGCTCTGATTAAGTAGATATCTTCGTCAGGGCAAGGAAGGGTGGAATTGAGAAAAGTTGTTACTATGCCGTATATTGGCGACGTTTTGGATTTCTGTCCCAGTTTGAACCCAATCAAAAACCACACAGGCCACCAGCGATGACGCAATCAACTTTTCTGTGCATTGGGCATCGTGGTGCTTCTGGCCATGCGCCAGAAAACACGCTTAAAGCCTTTGAAATAGCAGTTGACATGAACTGCCCCTGGGTTGAGTTGGATGTTTATGCGGTGGAAACCGAGCTGCTGGTCATTCACGACGACAAGCTGGAGCGTACGACCAATGGCACCGGCATGGTCATGGACGCCAATCTAGGCTACCTTCGCTCTCTGGATGCCGGACAGGGTCAACAAATCCCAACCTTGAATGAAGTCATTCAAACCGTCGATCACAGGGCCGGGATAAATATTGAACTCAAGGGGCCGGACACAGCAGAACCTGTGAACCAGCTCCTGTTGGAACTGACCCGGTCCGGATGGCAAAACGAAGAATTTCTGATTTCATCCTTCAATCACAGAGAACTTGCCCGGGCTGATCCGCGATATCGGCGGGGCGCGCTGTTTCATCGCAAGGTCAAAGACTATTTTTCAGTGACGGACAGGCTCGCCGCCTACGCTATAAACCTTTCCATGAAAATTGTCGATCAGGAGACCGTGACCCAAGCCCATCAACGTGGGCTAAAAGTTTACGTTTACACTGTCAACAAGAAGAAGGATATGCAGGCACTAAAATCAATGGGCGCAGACGGCGTTTTTACGAATTTCCCTGACCGCTTTCCCTGGGAGGAAGACCACAATGTTACCAGTTGCTAACATCGCCCGGGTCGAGCAGAAACATGTGCTTGCAAATCTGCTGCAATATTACCTGTATGATTTTTCGGAATTTTCCGACGATCAGATCAGCCGGGATGGGCGTTTCGACTATCCGTACCTGGACTATTACTGGCAGGATCCTGACCGTACACCCTATTTGTTCTACCTGGATGGTAAACCCATCGGATTTGCGCTGGTTCGTGTTGAAACCGATCCGTCGAACGGAAACAAGTGCACAGACCTGGCTGAGTTTTTTATCTTGAGACCTTATCGGCGCCGGGGATACGGATCGACTTTAGCGATTTCAGTCTGGGGGTGCCACCCGGGTAAATGGAAGGTCAGGGTCTTGCAAACAAATAAAGCCGCCTACCCATTCTGGAAACAGGTAATCGGCGAATTTACTGCTGGCGACGTCCTGGAGACGTCACTCGGCGCCCACCCTTTTATTGAATTTGAGTTTGAATCTGGTTGAGCGGGATGGTCCCTTCAACCTTTACTGGCCAGGTCATCGATTTTTCGACTCAGGTTTTGCTTCTCATCGGTGACAATTTCTTCCAGCACCTCCAGCCGCCGTTTCGAATCTTCCAGTTCCTGTTCCATCAGGGCCAGATCTTCTTCAAGCTCAAAAATTCGATCCTTCATTTCTTTCGGGCTGCCACTCTTCGAGGCTTTAATAATCTTAACGACCGTATCGGAGATGATCGCCGTGACCACAACCACGCCGACGAATATCCAAAATGTGCTACCAGGCATGTTCTTTTCCTCTTTTTGGGGGTTGGGGTTCTTTTCTACGCCTTGTTACCTTCCCTGACCCCGTGATTTGTTTGTAGACATCCGGATACCCCGCATAGCTCACCGATCCGGAGCCGGAGATAACAACCGATAGTTCATCGCTGACCGATACACTGACAGAACCAGCACCCGCTACATTGATGTCAGCAAAATCGCTGACGAGTTTTTCAGACGAATATTGTCCGGAACCACTTATTTTAATTCGTTGAACTTCGACATCACCTTCTGCCTTCACACTTCCCGAACCCGTGATATTCGCTTCAAACTGATCCGCGGTGAGCTTTTCCAACGAGAGCTGACCGGAACCGGAAACCAGCACGGAAACATGATCATTGTCCAGGTCAGGTATCACTATTCGCCCGGTGCCGGAAAACGTCACACGACGGACGTCTTTCATTTTCAGATCATAGGAAATGATTTCCCGACGCACCTTGAGCAACACAATGTGAGGATTTACGTAGCCGAGCCGGAGAACACCATCGACCACTTCAGACTGAATATTCTTCAGAACATAGTCAGGTGCATGAATGGTGAGGGATTCGTCATCAGATTGGATGATTTTCAACGTGCCGGGGCCACGAAATCTGACCTGGTCAAACTTCATCACTGAACGAGTTTCAACGGTCATCAATCTTCCCCGGAAATTTTCTTGAATTCACGTTGCAATTCAAATTTCGATGACGTGACGTGAGTTTCCATACACCTTAATTTGTCTTCAATATCGGCAAATTTCCTTTTCGCGGTACTCATTGCCTGAACATTTGATATGCGGGGTTTGTTTACGCGGTTTTCGGATTTTCGTTCTCGCATCGAAGGCCTCATATGCTCATCTTCACGCTGGTGACCCTGATCAAACCGGTCGGTCACCTCACGATAATATGGTTTTTTGTCCATTAGAAAATAGGTGATGAAATAAGCAGGGACGGCGATCGAAGGTAAGAAAAATAACCCACACAACGCGCCAAGCCGAACCTGCCAGGTTTCCACCCCCAGGTATTCAGCCGAACCGGCGCATACACCGCAGATCTTTTTGTTCTTGTTGTCCCGGTACAGCCCGTAACCATGACGTCGCCATTTAGTTCGGCCCCAACGGCGGAAATCAGCATTGCCATAACTGCGATATTGTCGTTTTGATTTTCCCCGTTTCGTGCGCCGACTGGAGCGATATTCCTGGCCGCTGCTCCTGCTGGCGAACTCTGCCGCTTCTTCTGTGGCCTGCCTGGCTTTTCTTGCAGCGCGACGAGCTTTTCTGGCTTCAACTTCTGCGCTATCAAGTCCGTCCATTGTATCGGAGCCATGACTACCAGACTGTTCATCAAACATCTTCTGGGATTTTTCGTCGATCCATTCTTCCGCTTTGCGGGACCATGTTTCTGCCACATCATCGACAAAATCTTCTATGGATTTGTCCAGGTCTCTTTCCCTGGGGCTTTGTCGGCGATGGGCACGTCGTGCTAATTCTTCAGCTCTGTCGGCAGTGCGCTTTGCCTGCTGTCCTTTTCGCTGAGCTCTTTGCTCGGCTCTGTCCGCCAGCCTTCTGGCCCTTCTGGCAGCTCTTTCTGCATCACGTCGTTCTCGATCTGACCTGCTCACTTGATTCCCCTTATTTCCTGACCCGGTCTCTATGCCTGGCGCTGTTCTTCACGCCATTCCGGGTTTTCAACATCCAGAATAGCTTCCAGGGTTTCGATTCTGGCAGCCATTTTATTTGCCACCTCAATCATCTCGTCCAGTTCCGCACGTTCCCCGGAAGAGAGGCCATCAGCCGTACGAGCGACTGATTTGTAATGAAGAATAATCCAGATAGGTGCCACGATAACCAGGAAAACAAGCACGGGGACAAATATTGCTACTAACCAACCTTCCATAATAGTCTCAACCTTAATTTAATCGTCTGACTGATATCGGGATTTACTGTTCTGCCGCATCGGGCGACTGCCCCATGCGTTCTTTTAGCTTGGCCAGTTCCTCATCGACCTTCTCGTCAGACTCCAGATCTGCAATCTCATCAGCAAGGTTTCGTTGTCCCAGATCATAACTCTCTATTTCGCCTTCCATCACGTCGATTTTTCGTTCGTAATGTTCGAAACGACTCATGGCAGCATCGATATCGACCTCGTGCAATTGGCGTTTAACCCCAATTCTTGATTTCGCAGTTTTACCACGCAGGATCAAAGCTTTCTGACGTGCCTTGGCATCACCTAACTTCTGCTGCAGCAAACCGATGTCGTCTGACAGTTTCTCCAGATTGTGCTCGATCTGGCCAAGGTCAGAACTCACCGTATCGACCTCTTCGAGTGCAGCCGTCTTTTCTTTCAGCGCCGCCCGGGCAAGGTCTTCCCTGTCTTTCGAGATCGCCGTTTCCGCCTTACGTTCCCACTCAGCCGCTTCCTTCTTCATCCGTTCGGTACGGCGACCTAATTCTTTCTTGTCGGCTATCAGTTTTGCTGACTGGGTACGAACCTCAACCAGGGTCTCTTCCATTTCCTGAATTATCAGTCGGACCATCTTTTCAGGATCTTCTGCCTTGTCCAGGATGGAATTGATATTGGCATTGATTATGTCTGTGAATCTGGAAAATATACCCATCTTCGTTTGCCTCTTCTTTGTTGAAACTAGTGTTAAAACTTATCGGCAGATGCTCTGCCGGTTTATCGCTATTTCACATAGCGCGTTTAAATTCTATGCCTAACCAATAACACATTCCGTGCCAAGACATCGGAGTACGCTATGTTACTGTTATGTATAGGTTATTTAAAATCCACACGAATAGGTTATGATTACCTTGTTAATGCACTGCTCATAAATTAGTGAATCAAACCAACAATTAGCATTTTAACCTAACCTGATCATCACCCAACCTGATCTTAAGCAAACAGGAAGCATGGATGTCACAAGGACCACAAGCAGAACGACTTATAGGTGAGTCGCCTTCATTTTTAGAGGTACTTGAGCTCACTTCGCAGATAGCACCATTGAACAAACCTTTACTTATAGTCGGCGAGAGAGGTACAGGGAAAGAACTCATCGCCGCGCGGCTCCATTATCTGTCAGGCCGCTGGGACCAGGAATATCTGAAGATGAATTGTGCCGCGATTAGTGAAACCCTGCTGGAGTCCGAGTTGTTCGGCCATGAGGTAGGATCCTTTACCGGTGCGCAGAAGCTTCATCGCGGCCGATTTGAACGGGCCGACAAGGGTACTCTTTTTCTGGATGAACTGGCGAACACTTCACAGCTGGTGCAGGAGAAGCTATTGAGAATAATCGAGTATGGTGAATTTGAGCGGGTCGGCGGCAGCAAGACAATAATCACCGATATCAGGCTGATCGCGGCGACCAATGAGGACCTACCGGCTCTGGCAAGGAAAGGTGCCTTTCGCGAAGACCTTCTGGATCGCCTGGCGTTCGACGTAATCACCCTGCCTCCACTGCGAGCTCGACCCGAAGATATTCTTATTCTTGCCGAACATTTTGCGGTTTCCATGGCGATCGATCTGGGCAGAGAGTACTTTCCTGGTTTTACACCCGCTGCCAGGAAAGTACTGCGCAGCTATCACTGGCCCGGCAATGTCAGGGAGCTTAAAAATGTAGTGGAACGAAGTGTTTACAGAAACCAGGCACTTGATGCACCGGTTGACCTGATTTCGCTCGATCCCTTCGATTCTCCTTTTAGACCTACTGCAGCAAACCAGACCCTTAGTGTTTCATCCACACCTGATGCCAGCGACCACACGACCACGGTCGTGCCACCGGTGCCGAGTGTGAGTGACTTCCCCATCGATTTTCGGCAGTCAGTACAGGACTATGAGGTTGGTCTGATCAAGAATGCCCTGGCGAGTAATCAGTTTAACCAGAAGAAAACTGCGGAGGCCCTGGGTGTTACCTACCACCAGCTTCGTGGGTATCTTAAGAAGTATGATCTGTTGGAGAGTGCTTAAAAGGAAAGGTGCCTACTCTCCGGTAAAGTGGGGTGCACGCTTATCAATAATTGCATTCACCGCCTCAACATGATCTTTGGTCTGGTGCGCCAGGGCCTGCAAAGACGCTGATGCCTCCAGCAATGATTCGAGTTGGGAATGATCTGATTCCTTGATCAGGCGTTTGGTCATGCGAAGTGCACCCGGCGGATTGACGGCAATTCTTTCAGCCAGTTCATTTGCAGCAGACATAAGTTCATCCGGTGGTACAACACGGGAAACCATTCCCCATGCGAGGGCGGTTTGTGCATTGACAGGTTCCCCGGTAAATGCCATTTCATTGGCTCTGGATATGCCAATTACCCTGGGGAGGAACCATGCGCCCCCGTCGCCGGGAATTAGTCCAACTTTAACAAAACTCTCTGCGAAGAGCGCCTTCTCGGACGCAACTCTCATATCGCACATCATTGTCAAATCGCAACCGGCACCGATTGCTGCGCCATTGACAGCGGCGATAATCGGGACTTCGAGACTATATACAGCGAGAGGAATCCGTTGAATGCCGTTTCGGTAGCCATCGCGTATTTCAGTAGCCGTGCCACCGAACATACCTTTTTTGTCGCGCATATCCTTGACGTTACCACCGGAAGAAAATGCACTCCCCGCACCGGTAATAATCGCTACCCGTACAGAAGCATCCGCGTTGATCCGCGCACATGCCGCCTCGATTGCATCAACCATTTCATCTTCTGAAATCGCGTTGCGGGTCTCGTGCCGGTTCAGGGTCAAGGTTACAATGTGGCCATCTTGTTCGTATAGCAAAGGATCGGACATGGTGTTTCTCTTTTGGTTACAATCCGGGAAAACTACCATAGCTGTCACATAAAATCCCCATGACTCGAATTCTAATCTGCCTGCTTAGTGGACTTTGTCTGGTCGCTGGCCATGTCAACGCCAGGCCCCTGGATCAATTACTCCAACTGCGACTAGGCCATATGAAAGATGTTGCTGCCTACAAGTGGCACCACAACCTGCCTATCGAGGACGTGAAACGCGAAAAGGTCGTTCTCAAACAGGCCTCACTGCAGGGCCTGAGATACGGTCTCCGAGTAGAATCGAGCGAGCATTTCTTCCAGCTCCAAATAGAGGCTGCCAAGGAAATCCAGCGTTACTGGTTCGAACACTGGAATAACAACCCTGATCTCAGACCAGGCCTGGTACCGGACTTGAAGAGCGAAATTCGTCCGGTGTTAATCGAGTTGGGAAATCAAATTACCCGTGCCCTGACAGAACAACCGTCATCTAAACCCGGAAGCATATCGGTTGAGGGTCTCTCAACGGAAACCGCGAACCGGTTGCTGGATGCAACACAAATCATCGAAACATACCCGAACCAGCTAAGCCAGGTCCTCGAGGCGGGTATCTTGAGAGTTGGCACCACTGGCGACTATGAACCATTCTCTTATTTATCGAAGGGCGCCAGGCAGGCCATATATGAAGGTATTGATATTGATCTGGCCAGAGACCTGGCACAATCGCTACAAGTCGAACTTGTCTGGATAGAGACTTCCTGGCCTGCGTTAATGATGGATTTAAACAGCGGCGGATTCGATATTGGCATGAGTGGTATTTCCATTAACCTGGTCCGGCAGCGAACGGCTTTTTTCTCCTTGCCATATCATGAAGGCGGCAAGACCCCCATCATCCGTTGCGTTGACAAAGACCAGTTTCGTTCCCTGGCTGATATCGATAAAGCTGGGATTCGAATCATTGTTAATCCAGGTGGAACCAACCAAAAATTTGTTACCGGCTCGATCAGGAATGCAGAGGTGAGAGTTCACCAGGACAATCGAACCATATTTTCTGAAATCGCCAACGATCATGCTGATGTAATGATCACCGACGCGATCGAAGTGCGGTTGCAAAGTGCAAACGATTCGAATCTCTGCCCGGCCATGCCCGGCAAAACACTTACCTATTCGCAAAAAGGTTATCTGCTGCCGCAGGACACCGTGTGGAAGGAATATATCAACACCTGGCTTTCATTAAGAATCGAGCAGGGTACCGTCAAAAAGATATTCGCCAGTCATCTTGACCCGAGTTATTAACCCGGCTCTCATAGGACACTACACCAGGTGCATCTTCCACTCGACCTCGGGCACTTCTTCTCCTTTCAAGAATGCCTGTATCATCGCGTTTACTGCTTCAGGAGCCTCTTGCTGGACCCAGTGCGACACCCGCGGCAGATAACGAATTGAAAAATCTGCTACATATTTGTCAGTGCCATAAGTGGACTCCTTGGTTAATGCGACGTCGTCCTCGCCCCAGATCATTAACGTTGGCGTTTCAATGATCGGCAAAGGCTGGCGGGCAAACTTTCTGCCACTTCGAATCAATGATCTGTAGTAATTGATCATCGCTGTCAATGCACCCGGCTGGTTAGCATTGTTGCGATAGACTTCCCGTACTTCAGGCGGGAACATTTCCTTATTTGCACTGGTGTTTAAAAAAATTTCTCCAATTGCCCTGGCCTGCTTGCGACCAAATAAATACTCCGGTAACCACGGGATCTGGAAAAAGAACACATACCAGGACTTTCGCAGTTGGGCAAAGCCATTGCGCATCGCCTCTCGCATGGCACCCGGATGTGGCACATTGCAAATAATCAGATGACTCAGTGGGCGGGTTTTCATAATAGCAAATTGCCATGCCACCACTGCGCCCCAGTCATGGGCAATGAGCACGACCTGCTTGTGACCCGATGCGTCGATCAGACCACCAACATCAGCCACCAGCTTGTCCAGTGAATAGTCATCAACCAATGGCGGACGTGAGCTTTTACCGTAACCCCTCATATTCGGAGCCCAGGCTTCGTAACCCAGATCTGCCAGCATCGGCAATTGATAGCGCCAGGAAAAACTGTGCTCAGGAAAGCCGTGCAGACAGATGGCGAGCTTGTCGCCCGAGCCACACTTGTCAACCTCAAAGGTCAATCCATTGGCAGATACAAGCTCTGTCCTGATTCGTTCGTCCTTTACATTACCCGCCACTATAGCCATTCACGCAGTCTCCTGATTCATTTACAATCACATTTTCTCTCGCGCTATCGCTGGTTTGGCTATAGCAATACCTTGCGTTACGGAGTATGGCATGTCCTTTGGCAATCTGAAATTCGGGATATTTCTCGCACCTTTTCACACCCTGAAGGAAAACCCAACAATTGCACTGGAGCGCGATCTCGAACTCGTCGAGCTACTGGATGATCTTAACTATGACATCGCGTGGATTGGCGAGCACCACTCAGCCGGGTTCGAAATTATTGCCAGCCCGGAAGTTTTCATTGCTGGCGCTGCACAGCGAACAAAAGATTTAAGGTTCGGCACCGGGGTATCCAGCCTGCCTTATCATCACCCGTTAATCCTGGCGGACAGAATCATGCAACTGGATCATATGACCCGGGGGCGCGTGGCGTTCGGCGTCGGTCCCGGCGCTCTTCCCTCTGATGCTTTTATGATGGGTATTAACCCGGTCGAGCAACGGGACATGATGTTAGAAGCTATCGAGGTGCTCGTTCCTCTGTTGAAAGGAGAGAAGGTCACCTGTAAGACAAAATGGTTCGAATTGAACGAAGCACAATTGCAACTCCAGCCCTACTCAAAGCCGATGGTCGAAATGGCAGTAGCGTCCCAGGTTTCGCCAGCAGGAGCCAGGGCGGCAGGCACCCACGGCCTGGGGCTCCTCTCAATTGGCGCCACTTCAGCAGGTGGATTTGACGCGCTGGCCAGCAACTGGGAAATTTACGAACGTAAGGCTGCAGAGAATAAGCAAACCATTGATCGTGGCAACTGGTCCCTGGTCGGCCCGTTGCATATCGCCGAAACAAAGACGCAAGCCTTGAAGAATGTTCGACATGGAATTGGCCCCTGGGTTAAATATTTTCAGGAAGTCGCCGCGCTACCAGTTGCCCCGGAGGAAGGTGCTGACCCTGCGCAGGCGCTCGTAGACACCGGCATGGCAGTTATTGGCACGCCCCAGGATGCCATTAAGCAAATTAAACGTTTGCAGGAGGAATCTGGTGGCTTTGGCAGCTTTCTGCAAATGGCCCACAACTGGGCCGATTGGGAACAAACCAGAAAAAGCTACGAACTGTTTGCCCGATACGTGGCTCCGGTCTTCCAGGATCGAAACCGGAACCGGGCAGCAAGTTACAAGTGGGCAGCAAAAAACCATGATCGATTTATGGAGAGAACTGGAGCTGCCATTGAAAAAGAAGTAGAAAAAGACAAAAAAGAGAAAGATGAAACTATAAAATATGAAACAAGAATGAACTCTGAAGACGATGCAAAGTGATGGATAATAAAACAGGAATTTTCTATACAAAAAATCCCTCTGGTGTAGTGGTCATGCAGAATGATATTGAGATCGCACGCTATTGTAGTGTGCAGGACTTTGTCCTGGCACATAAAGAGGGAATCGAGGCGGTCAATCGACTCGATGAAAGTCTCCACAAAGCCATCGAATCACAGTACAAGCCTTCAAATATATGAAGTTAACTTATGTTCCTACCAGGCTCACGACAGTTAGAATTTGCAGTTAGAAAAAGTGTCCGCTCTGTTAAAACAACAGCAATCGCCCAACTCATTAAGCGACACTTTGATCCTCACAAAGAGCGAAGCCATTAACCTGACGTATAGTGTGTCATTAAACAAATTGAGAACTGACTGTTGACGGCGCTAATCTCGTCACATAGTATGCTTTTGTTATACCTGTTCTACGTGGTCTTGGGGGAGACCAGTGAAGTACGCAGTATGGAATCCCCTGAAGTGTAGAAGACGTAAAAAAGATAGTCACAATAATAAGTTATAACGTAAATCCGTCACTTTTTACAGGGAGTTTTGTAATGACAAAACCATTGCACGCACTAGCGAAATTACTGGTTGCCCTTCTTATTATTCCTTTTGTTTCCAGCATTTATGCTGCGGAAGATCTGGAAGAAGTTGTGGTAACGGGAAGTTATTTGAAACGCAACGCGGCTGATTCACCATCACCGCTGTCAGTCGTCACATCAGCCGATATTGAAGATATCGGTGCGGCAGATGTGTCGGAAATCATTCAGGCTATGCCCTGGGCTTCAGGTAGCCAGAGCCGGGCTTCAACATTCCAGGGTGAAGGCGCCGACGGTCGAAACTCGGTTAACCTGCGAAACCTTGGCCATGGTGCGACCTTACCTTTGGTCAATGGCAAGCGCCAGGCAGCATCGTGGTATAACGGCCGCGGAAATGCGTCGGTTAATATCAATGGCTTGATTCCAAATATCGCAATCGAGCGGGTTGAAGTCGTAAAAGACGGCGCATCTGCCCTCTACGGTTCTGATGCCATCGCAGGCGTTGTGAATTTCATCACAAAGAAAAATTTCGAGGGGATGGATCTCTCCTACCAGTACACCGTTGACCAGGAAACAGGTAATGGTGACGCCAATCAGATTGGCATAATTTGGGGTTTGCAAGGGGATCGTGGCGGAATTGTGGTATCCGCGTCACTCTTGAACCGAGATGAGATCAACATCGACGACAATTATTCCCGCTATGGTGGCACAACCTTATCTTCAACCGGCCAACCTGGACGCGTGAGCCCGATTGCCGGGCAGATAATTACCTGGGCGGCGAATGGTTTACGACCCGGTATGGCAGTAGATCGGGCAATTGACGGTGTGGGTATCACTCCCAACGGTACCAGCCTTTTACCACGCGATACCACTGGCGCAAGCTGGGGTGAAGCTGATATAAATTGTGAAGATGCCGCTGCCCTGGAAAGAGGCGGCGCCCTGGGTAACCTGTTTAATCGTTGCGTCTATGACTATGGTTCGTTTTTCTCTATCCAGGCCGAAGAATCCCTGAGAAAAGTTCATGTCGATGGTGACTATGAACTCACAGATGACTTCAAAATTTATTTTGAAATGGGCTACAACGGATCAGAATTCGACCGGTTGAACTCCCTGAACCCAAATGCACCCGCACTGACTATTCCAACGTCTGTCGCTTATATCGACGCAGATGGTGTAACTCAGTCGGCAGCCAACCCAGGCAGCGTTGAAGACGCATTTCGCAGAGGCATCGTTCCGATTGAATATGCAAACCTGACCCGGATGATCGGTGGTACCAAAAACTCACCCAGGACCCGGCGACCAATCGACACATTTACCAAAAGAGGCTATTCCGACGAAAGAATAGTCATTGGTGGCGTGTGGGATTTCGAGTTTGGCGACAAATCATGGTCTTTGGACGCATCTTATACGGCCAGCTCGCACAACGCAGGCGTTACCCAGGCCCAGGATACGTTATCGTCACATATGGAATTGGCAATCAGCGGTATGGGTGGACCTAACTGTGACACTATTAACGGTGTTCCGGGTTCAGGTAACGCCAGTTATGCGACTTCCGGCGGTGACTTCGACTCTGGTACCTGTTACTTCTTCAATCCATTTGGTAACACCCAGTTTGCCCGGGACGGTAGCGAAGGCCAATCCGACCTGACCCTGGTTAACCCGACCGAGCTTTATCAGTGGTTGGCAGGTCGAGCCAACAGCACCCACGATTATCGCCAGCGCGTGACGGATATCGTCGCAGCAGGTGATCTTTTTGAAACCGCTTCTGGCCCCGTTGGCCTCGCCGTTGGTTTTCAACGACGACAGGACAAAGCCTGGGTAACGGTTGACTCATCGCTTGTCACCAACAATCTTGACTTCGTTTATGGTGCCCAGGACTGGAAAGGTAAGCTGACCACCACAGGGGTCTTCGCTGAGATAGGTATCCCCATCGGTGACAATTTTGACGTCAATATAGCCGTACGCTATGAGGATTTCGACGAGATCGGTGAGGACACCACAGACCCCAAGATTACTGCCATATGGCGTCCAATAGACAGCTTGTCCTTACGGGCATCAGCAGGTAGCTCATTCCGAGTACCTTCACTGAACCAGTCCTTTGGTACATTAACAACAGTCGCCAACCAGGCTGACATCGTGGGTGGTACAACCTTTAAGCCTTCACTTACAGTAGGTAACCCGGCGTTAACGCCAGAGTCTGCTGATACTTACAATATTGGGCTTTCATGGATACCCCAGGGTGGTGCGCTGGAAGGCTTGCAGGTTGATCTCGACTACTACACCTACGAGTACACCGATATCATCACCCGGCAGTCTTCAGCGACATTATTGGCTGAAGACAACGCTGCCCTGACTGCCTATATCGCGGCAAACCCGGGTTCAAGCTACATAGATGCAGTGAATGCAGGTGCGGGTAACAGAGCCCAGATAATCAGAAACAGCCAGGCTATCCTGCTGCGCATACTGCCGGAATTCTCCAACGCAGACGGTGCAGATATTAGCGGGGTAGACGTCACTGCTTCCTATAGTTTCGATACTGGAATCGGCAGTTGGAGAGTGGGTCTGATGGCGGCTTTTGTGAATGAGTACGAGGTGGATGTTATCAATTCCTCAGGCGGTATTACGACGTTCGACGCAGTGGGAAGCCTCAATAGTCAAACTCCAGTGGCGCGACCCTTGCCGGAGTACAAAATCAACACCACGTTGAGCTGGTCTTTGAATCAACACCGCGCGTTTACGATCGTCAAGTATGTCGATGGAATTGACAATGACTATTCTGCCGGTACCCGGGGATTCTTCGCCGCGGTTGCCACACTCGCTGGTAATGGACATCTGGCTAATGACTTGAATAAAGATACCATCAAAAGCTTCACCACATGGGATGCGCAATACACCTATAGCTTTGGTGAAGCCGCTTTCCTGAATGACAGCTCTTTCACATTAGGTGTGATGAATATCACTGATGAAGAGGCACCAATCATCGGTGGGTTTGTTACAGCATATGATGGCAGGTTGCATGATGGACGAGGCAGAATGTTCTTCCTTCGAGTAGGCGGGAGTATGTAACTCACAATTTATGGTGGGCCTTGCGTCTACCTAAACAACTAAAAACCCCGGCGTTTGCCGGGGTTTTTTTTACGATTACTGAATGCGGCTAACTCGAGTCGATGTGCCTGCACTGTTCCGCATCATGTAACCACCCACTGTCCCTTTCTTGATCGTGACTTCGTCGCCTTCACGAATAGGCAGGTTTCGGGGAGTGTTCTGCAACCAGATTTGCCGATTGCTCAGCAGGAAAACCATCTTTTGCTGATCGTTATTCAGGATATCCTCAACGGTAGCCGTGAACTCAGTATCCCGTTTCTTGAATAAATCCCAGAAGGATGTCTTCGCTGGCTCGACAGCTGTTTCATTAATCAAATCGGGCTCTGTCTTCTGCTCTGTCTCTGGCACCATAGTCGTCGTGATCGCCACACTTTCCGGCTCGGGGATCATCTCGGTATTCGTTTTGGGCTCAACTGTTATAGATATAGATTCTGCCCGTGGAAATTTCTCATCAAAACACGTTAATCTATCCTGCGTGTTTTCAATTTGAGAACAATCTTCTGCGCTGTAACCTGAACTGCAAAACATCAGTAACGCAACGGGTAAATACTTCATAACACATCTCCAACAACCATCTTCCAGAATTTGCTTAGAGTCTACCTTGGGAAAGTGCTGCAAGGTAGTCTGAACCAATAAATCAAGTGAACTTTTTTGCCAATTGCTGCCAGGCTTCCACCAGCGGCACAGTGTAGGCTTTTGCCAGAGAATTGTGAGGATTGAGAGCACCTTTGCCCAAACCTATCTCAAACTCTTCAAAGTGATCAGGTATGTACAGGCTGCCAAACATCCAATCCCAGACAGCAAATACCTCGCCGTAGTTTTTTTGCATACGCTCCGGGTCATGGTGTATCTGATGCATCGCAGGACTGATAAAAAGGTAACTGAGTGGTTTGCCCCATGACAACCACACGTGGGAATGACGCAGGTTTGCACCGAAGAAGTTGTACAGCACATAAACCGTATTAATGCCAAACAAAACCTCGAACGATGGACCGCCAAAGAAAAAGAATACAAAAATACCCTGAAACACACCGGTGAAGGTAAGACTGAGCAAGTGAGCCAGCACGTTCCACACCGGGTGTTTTCGAAACAGCGTTACCGGTGTCAGCACTTCTGCAGAGTGGTGTAATGCGTGTAATGGCCAAAATATATCCGATTGATGATGAAAACGATGGATAACATAAACCGATAAATCGGCAGCGAGCGTGTACCCGAGAATAAAAACAAGGTAGGTTGTTGTACTCCAGCTACCAACAAACACCGCTGAGTCACCATTAAGGTCAACCAGAACCGCGCCAATCTGAGTTGACAACCACGCCTGTAATCCTGCACCAACCAGCAACAGCGGCGATATAAAAAGATTGATCAGAAAGATACTGTAATCAACACGAGCCGACTTGTGCAGATAGATTGAACGGGGAAACAAAAATTTAAGAAACCCTTTCCGCGTGCGTTTCCTGTAGTGAAGCTGATAACTCAGGAAGGCCAGTCCAACAAACGTTAACAAAAATAAGTAATAGAACTTCTCGCCAATGTTTATTGGCATATAAATCAACACGGTCGCGATGTCGATCAGGTGGAATGTTAAAGCGTCCAGCATAGTACTCCATAGTATCTGTAAGGAACTCTTACCGACGGATCTCTTTTTGGAAAATCCCGGGTATTTCGAGTCACTAATAGAGCGCTTTCACACAAAGCCGAGGCCCAGATATGTGCATCCGGCACACGAATGCGGGCTCACTTCTGATGCTGACCGCTCGTTCCGCTATAGCTGGTGAAACCGAAAGGCACTCGAAACGGTCCAGAAACCTTCGGACAACATCTTCCTCAGCAGAACTGACGCCAGCCATAACCTCGGTCCAGGTGATAATGCTGATTGCCTGAGCATCATATTTCGAAAACTCTACCGTGGCCTGCGCTCGCCCATTTAAGTAGTCAATTAGAATGTTGGGATCGAAAACCGCTTTCATGAGTGCCATTCGTCCCTGACCGAGTCTTCATAGCTGCGGCTGTCTCGAGGACAGTCCTTCCAAAGATCAAATGCGGCGTCATCCTCGAGAACAGCTCTGCGACTGAGGTATTCGGCAACTGCCCGTCGCAACAGCTCGGCTCGCGAGACCTGATCCTTCTTGCAAAGTTTGTCCAGTGCATCAATTGAATCCTGAGGTAGATCAGCAATAGTTCGCAATTTGGCTAACGCCTGAATGTCATCATATGACGTTATCATATATCGTGCATTTCGACGGTCCCCGAACTATCAGTTCAATCTGTTTACCGGTACTTCAGGTCATTCCTTAACGACACCGGCCGCGGCCATTAACTCTGCGATGAAACCCTCGCGAACCTGCGTCGCGTGGCTTTCGATTGCCTGGCATTCATCATTGCTGAACCCCAGGTTACCCAATACTTCCTTGTTCGCTTCTCCCAACACCGGTGGGTCACCTTTAACGCTGCCGGGTGTCTCACTCAACGTCACGAGATTGCCCACGGTCTTTTTGCTGCCGAGACCAGGTATCTGCACCGTGGTGAAATAGTTATTCACGATACACTGCTCGTCTTCCAGCACCTCATGCCACGCGCGGGCCCGTTCCCAGATGATCTCCGGCTGGGTTCGAAAAAAGTCCTCCCAATCCTGCGTCGTTTTCATCGCGAATATATCGACCAGTTTATTGCGTACTTCAATAGAATCGTCCTCCGTAATACCTTCTCCCAGACGTTGACCCGGCGTCTGGAAACGGGGATCAACCGCAAGCTCCCAGGCTTCAGCAAAAATACAAAACGCATCCCAGGCTTCCTGGTCCATCGTCTGGGCTAACATGATGGCACCATCATCTTTGGTGCGATAGACACCATAGGGTCCACGGATATTGCCGTGATGATTTCCATCCCGGGTCAGTTTTGCACGGGTCATACTGACGTGGGTCAGCTCCCATTGTTGCAGCCAGAGCGCCGTACCCAGCGCACTGGTCTGAACCCGCTGGCCTGTGCCATATCGCTCACGCGCCAGTAGTGCGGTCATTACGCCCAGAGCAAGCTGCATGGCGCCAGCCGTGTCGATAACGACCGCACCGGGCAAAGACGGTTCGCGGTCTGCATAACCCGTGTGATTGACCAGCCCTCCTCTGGTAGCCGCAACACCATCCAACATGGCCTTGCCAGAATCGGGACCCAACGGGCCGAACCCGTTAACCGAAGCGTATATCAAATCAGGATACTTTTCGTGTAGCTGGTCGTACCCGAGACCCATCTTCAGCAATGCCGGTTCACGGTAGTTCGTTAAAAATACGTCTGCATTTTCCAACAATCCATATAAGGCGCGAAGACCGACATCGGTTGCCATATCAATACAGACAGATCGTTTACCCCGGTTAACAGCCACAAACTGGGGTCCAATCGTCCCATCCGGTGTCTCGTTGCCTCGTCCGCGTCCATATCGGCTCGCATCTCCAAGCGGTGGTTCAACCTTGATCACTTCTGCACCCATATCTCGCAAATACAAAGCAGCGGCAGGGCCCTGCACCGCGACGGTCATTTCGACGACGGTAAATCCTTCCAGTGGTTCTGGCATATCAATTCTTCCAGGTTGTTCTTATTCTCAAGAAGCAAGCATGCCAAAAAACACGCCAGATTAAAAAGCCTTCCCGTTGAGTTAATTCTTCTTCAAAAAAACCAGACTTGCTTAACGTGCTATCTATACAGGACACTACACTCGTACTTTCAGGTTACTAAGGGTAGATTGTGTCGGGATCGCTACAAGTCGTTGATTTTTCGGGGTTGCAAGCCTTGATGATGGAACCGAACTGGGCCGATGTAAATCCTGGCAGCCTCGCCCTTGCCGTCGAACTTCCGAAACAAACCCTAACGAAGACTCAGGTGGCAAGGGTAGAACACTGGATTTATCGTCAACCAGTGCCTGTAATAGGCATTGCACGGCACAACAATCAGTCAAGCCTTTCCAGAAGCGTGGACATTCTCGTATTCAACGATGATGACAAAATCACCGTTATGGAGAAAATCTCACAAAACCCACAAGCATCTGCGGTGTTGGTGCAGGTTATTCGCAGCACTTTGGCATTGTCGATACCTGAGGCACTTGCGATGGAATCCCTTGCCTATTCGACATTACA
Organism: Gammaproteobacteria bacterium; assembly: GCA_012960755.1. The sequence continues at coordinate 16,466 of DUAT01000171.1, read as the reverse complement.
AGGTGGCAAAGAATTTGCCCGTTGGCTGCAGACTTACCGCTCAGGTCGAGCAGGCAAGGCGGGAGTGCAGATCAATGACCCTGCCGCCAGGGTAGAAAGAAATGATAATCAATTGACTATTGTTCTTAACACACCCCAAAACAGGAACGCACTGTCGACCAAGATGCGTGATGCCCTCTCGGAAGCCTTTAAGCTGGTGATCCTTGATCCGTCGATTGAACAGGTGCATGTGTCCGGCAATGGGCCTTGTTTCAGCGCAGGTGGTGACCTGTCGGAATTCGGCGAGACTACTGATCATGCACTGGCACATCAAATCAGGTTGCTACGTATGCCAGCACAATATCTGGCCCAGAAAGCTGATCGCTACACCTTCCACCTGCACGGTGCCTGTATTGGAGCCGGTCTGGAAATGCCTGCCTTTGCCGGAAAAATTAAAGCATCTCCTGATACTTTTTTTCATCTACCAGAGGTTGGCATGGGATTGGTACCTGGTGCGGGTGGCTGCGTTAGCATTCCGCGGAGAATTGGCCGACAGAGGACGAATTTTCTGGCGATTACGGGTATGCGATTGTCAGCAGAGACAGCACTGGCCTGGGGGCTCATTGATGAAATTGCGGACCAGGCTGTAGACATTTAATATCAAAGCATCAGGCGGAGAAATTCCGATATCTGATTAATATTTTTTCGTTACAAATGCGGAGTTTATTATGGCGGGCGCACTCTCACATTTTAGAATTTGTGATTTTACAGGCCAACTGGCTGGTGCAGGGGCGACTAAGTGGCTGGCGGCATTTGGCGCTGAAGTCATCAGGATAGAAGACCCGGTGAGACAGGGCCGTTGGGACATCCTCCGGGGTATTGGACCATTCGCCGATGATCGACGCGGTATCGATCTGGGCGGTGCTTTCAACAATCACAACACCGACAAGAAGGGCATCACCCTCAATCTCAGAACGGACAAGGGCAAAGAGATCCTTACCGAGATTATTAAGAAATCAGATGCGGTAACGGAAAATTTTGCTGCAGGTGTGCTGGAAAAATGGGGATTTGGTTACGAAGACCTGAAGACCATCAAACCTGACATTATCTATGTATCGAACTGCGGCTTCGGTCATGAAGGTCCCTACAGCAAGTTTAAAACATGGGGGCCTATTGTCCAGGCGGTGTCGGGCTTAACCTTCTCCTCCACCCTGCCACAACAACCACCGGCTGGCTGGGGATACTCCTACATGGATCATACGGGTGGCTACTATATGGCCATGGCAATCATGCTCGCATTACTGGAGCGAGACAAAAGCGGCAAGGGTCAATGGGTGGATCTTGCCTGTACCGAGGCAGGTCTGAGCTTAAATGGCCCGGCATTGCTGGACTGGACAGTGAACCAGCAACCCATGAGGCAGGAGGCGGGATTCAATTCCAACCGTAGCCAGTACGCGGTAATGGCACCCCACGGTATTTATCCATGTCAGGGAGACGATGAGTGGATCGCGATTTCCTGTCGCAATGATCACGACTGGATGCAATTGTCAGCTCTCATTGACGCAGATCTTGCAGATACCGTAAAGCAGTGGTGCAGTAGTTTTGATGCTCTGCAATACCGGCTCGATCAGCAGGATGAACTGGACGAGCATATGATGAATTGGACCCGGGAGAGGGAAAAATTCAATCTGCAGGAACGACTACGCCACTGCGAAATACCTGTCGCCGCAGTACAGAAACCCGCGGAACGCATCGACCAGGATCCAACCACCGGGAATTTTGGGCTCTGGCCGACAGTCACCCATTCACAGATAGGTGAGGTCAGGGTTGACGGCCTGCCTGTACATTTCTCCGAAACAGACTGGCATATGGCAAGGGGCGCACCCTGCCTGGGCGAGCATACCGAGGAGGTACTTGTAGATCTGTTGGGAAAAACCACCGACGAGGTTACCAGGCTGCGCGAGGAAGGTGTTATATGACGGTACTTGATGGTATTCGCGTTATAGAAATCGCCAATGAACGAATCGCTTTTGCCGGTAAGCTGCTGGGCGATATGGGCGCCGATGTGATCCTCGTTGAGCCGCCGAACGGAGACCCGGGCCGACAACTACCACCTTTTGTGGACCAGGAACCCGGGGACAATCGCAGCCTGCACTTCATGCACTACAATACCAGCAAACGTAGTGCAGTCGTGGACTTGAATTCCACCGCAGGACAATCGACTTTTCGCGACTTGATTGGAATCGCTGACGTGCTTATTGAGTCTGAGCCAGTTAGTCGTTTATCGACACTGTCGCTGGACTATGCGGACCTTGTTGGAACCCGACCCGGGCTGATTCATGTAGCTGTCACGCCCTACGGTCGAAACGAACCCCTGAGCGATTTGCCCGTGACCGACCTCACATTGATGGCAGCAGGTGGTCCGCCATGGAGTTGCGGATACGACGATCACTCGTTGCCCCCTATGCGCGGCTGGGGAAACCAGGGTTACCAGACCGGCTGTCATTTTGCCTTTATGTCCATTTTGACTGCCCTGCTTCACAGGAATGTCTCGGGCGCGGGGCAATTTATCGATGTGTCCATGACCGCCGCCTTGAATGTGACGACAGAGGCAGCCAGCTACTCCTGGCTGGTCAATCAATCTACCGTCCAACGACAAACGGGTCGTCATGCTGCGGTCAAATTGACCGGAGAGAGCCAGGTGCGCTGCGCTGATGGTCGTTATGTAAACACCGGCGTGCCACCGAGATTCCCAAAGGAATTTAAAAGCCTGCTTAACTGGATGAAAGAAATAGGTCTTAGTGAGGACTTTCCTGAGGTGATCTTCCTGGAAATGGGTGCAGCCTGGGATGGGCCTTTTGACCTGTCGATGATCGGGGAAGACGAAACAATTACAGCAATCTTTATGGCGGGTCGGCAGGCACTGGTGAAAATCGCTAATTCTGTTGGCGCATACGAATTCTTCACAGGTTGTCAGCAGGCAGGTTTATCTGTCGGTTTGATTTATTCCCCTGAAGAGGCTTTCGAGGATGAACATTTCAAGGCGCGGGGATTCCAGGTCAGTGTAGAACACGACGACCTGGATAGGACCGTGATCTATCCGGGTGCTCCTTACAGGCTGCCCCAAAGTCCCTGGTCTATCAGTCGCCGTGCACCGCACCTTGGTGAGCATACTGAAGAGATTATGGCATTGATACAATAGGAATCCCTTATGAAAACTCTACATCGACTTCCCTACGATGGCGCTGTCGACGCAGATGGTCACCTTATGGAGCCGCCAGATTTGTGGGAGCGATACATCGATCCTGAATATCGGGATCGGGCGATAAGGGTACGTCAGGATGATGAGGGGTTTGAGTATCTTGAGCTTGACGGTAAACCGTCGAAGCTTATCGGCAAAGGGATGCTTGCAGCCACCGGGTTTATGGATCGTGTCGGAGGGATCGTCTATGAGAGAGAAACCAAGACCGGCATGAAATACGTCGATGACGCACCACTTGGCGGAATGGACCCGGAAGAGAGAATTATACGTCTCGATAAAGAGAATCTCGATGCGGTAATTTTATACCCTACTTTGGGTGTACTCTGGATTGCGGAGTGTGAGGATGAAACACTCACCCAGGCATACATTCGTGCGTATAACCGTTTTATCGTAGAATTCTGTGCTGACTCAAACGCTCGTCTCGTTCCGGTGGCGCAGCTTTCACTGGGTGATCCTGAAGCGGCTGAAACAGAACTATACCGTGCAGCGCAGGATGGTGTGAAAGGTGTTTGGGTGCCGCCGTTTACACACACGCGCAAACCCCTGGGTGATCCCGCACACGATCGGGTCTTCGCGGCTATTGAAGAACTGGGACTGCCGCTGGGAATCCACCCTAGTTTTGAACCAAAATGGGCCGGTCCTGGACGCTTTGGCCCCTACACAAGCGGGAAGTTTTCATTTTTCATTAACGTGACCGCGCCTGACGCGGTGCGACACGCATTTACATCATTGTTTCAGTATGGAACCCTGGAGAAGTTTCCGAAGCTCAATATAGTTATTCTTGAATCCGGCGCGGGTTGGATTAGTCATTGGCTTGACCGGATGGATACCGTCTATAACTCACCACAGGGCAGGAACGTCCGACGCCTGATGCCTGAACCCCCGAGTTTTTACTTCAAACGCCAGTGCTATATTTCGGGAGACCCTGATGAAACAGGGCTGGCTCCTATCATCACTCATGTGGGGCAGGATCGGTTCTTCTGGGCATCAGACTTCCCACACCCCGACCACCCGCCGAATTACATCCCTGAATTGACACGGCTGGTCGGGCAGCTACCGGAATCTGCGAGGGCACCGCTACTCGGAGAAAACGTCTCTCGTTTGTTTAGCATTGACCTCTAACTGGGATGAAAGGCCAACACGGGAAAACATCCTACAATGACAACCCATTATCGCCGCTTCGTTGACGTCGATATCGATGGTAGCACGGGTTGAAAACCTACAAGTCCAAATCCGGGTAGCGCTTATTATTCTGCAAAACACCCGGACTTGTATCCATGAAAAACTTCAAGAAACACTTTCTGCTGCTGGCATTGCTGCTGATTTGCCATATCCCGATGTCACGTTCAGCCGAGGCAGAGCCTTCAGCCCAGAGAGAGCCTTCAGCCCAGAGAGAGCCTTCAGCCCAGAGAGAGCCTGCTTTGCTCCTGGCCAATGTCTATCAGCGGGATATCAAGCTTGCTGACTACTGGATCAGTGAAAAGCTCGACGGGGTGCGGGCTTACTGGGACGGAAAGCACCTTGTCTCGCGGCAGGGTCACTGGTTTAACGCGCCGGAATGGTTCCTGGCTGGATTTCCACCAATACCTTTAGATGGTGAACTGTGGATGGGACGTAACCAATTTGAAATCGTCTCGGGCGCCGTCCGTAAACAAACGCCTGATGCGGCTCAGTGGCAAAAGATCCGGTTTATGGTTTTTGACATCCCCAACCATGGCGGCACATTTAATCAACGCGTAGAGGCCATGAAAAAACTGCCTGCTTCACCCTATCTCAACGTTGTTAAACAATACAAGCTCGTCACACCGGCGTCGCTTGAAAATGAACTGGATCAAAAAATTTCCCAGGGTGGGGAAGGCCTGATGTTGCATCGAGGCGCATCCTACTACCAGACAGGAAGAAGTGATGATTTACTGAAGTTCAAACGCTATCAGGACGCCGAAGCCAGGGTGATCGCCCACATGCCGGGTAACGGGAAGTTCACCGGACTGCTTGGCTCACTATTGCTGGAAACACCTCAGGGATTGCAATTCAAGGTGGGTACAGGTTTTACTAACGAGATTCGCAGGCAGCCGCCCCCGATTGGTACTATTGTGACCTATAAGTACTTCGGCAAGACCGCCAACGGCGTACCAAGGTTCGCCAGTTTTCTACGCACCAGACCAGAATTCCAGGACACCTTTACCCTCCAGATCCAGTGAGTTCCCAATTGCAGTCATTCGCATCTGGCGCCATATCCACCAGGTACAGTGTGATCGCCGCACTTTCTGTCATCACGCGTCCATCGGGTAAGAATCTTTAATCCCGAAGGCACCATAATCCAAATACTCTACCTCGTATTCGATGGCGGCAAGCGCGAACATGGCCTCGGTAATGGCAGAACCGGCGCCTTGGCTGCGTATAGTTTGTAGGTTATTTTTTTATGTCAGTCCCGGCAACCTTCAAGATTTTCAAGCAATGAATCAAGAAATGCCTCTGTGTGCGGCATGATATCCGGGTGAGCGCGGATTTGTGATTCCGTTAGCCAGAGTATCTCATCGACTTCTTCCAGGTTTGCTCTCACCTCGGTCGACAGCAATTCTGCATGCCAACCCCATAAGGTTAACGACCGTTCCCGGGAGACAAAATGCCAGACCTGCGTGCGAGGCAGCACATCAACCCCAACCTCTTCCTTCATCTCTCTTTTGGCAGTTTCAGACTGGGATTCTTCTTTTTCAATTCCTCCTCCGGGGAAACAAACTTTTAGAGGCGCAGCAACGGTCGCACTGCGACGGATTAAGAGCCAGTGTCCGTCTTCTCGCTGGCAACCAACGATAACACCATGAAGATGTCCATCAGCCTGAATTGTTCTTTGTTGATTCACAAGTTGAAGTCTACCGAATTCAGCAAGCAAAAACTTTTGCTGGTGCCCTTGATGCCAGTCTCCGATTTTGCCAATTTGGATTGCCAAACAGGAAGAAGCATGATTTAGTTTCTTATTGCCAGCATTGATAAAGGAGGAATCATGCTTTCATCATACAAGGTTCTTGATCTGTCTAATCAGCAAGGGATGTTTTGCGGATATATTCTGGCCCATCTGGGGGCAGAAGTGACGGTAGTTGAACCCCCGGCCGGTTCACCGGTTCACCAAATTCCTCCTTTTGTCGGCGACAATGGTGACAGCCTCTGGTGGCAAGCCTATTCAAGGGGTAAAAAAAGTCTGTCACTTGATCTGGAATCTGTGGCTGGCCGCAACAGACTCAATGAGCTGATGGCTGATGCGGATTTCCTCATTGAGTCATTCAGCAATCGTGAAGTTAAACGGCTGGGCATTGATTACCAATCCGTGGCAGTTACCAACCCACGGTTGATTGTCGTCTCCATTACCCCATTTGGCCGCACCGGGCCAAAGGCAGATTGGCCAGCCACAGATCTGACCGTGTGGGCCGCCGGAGGGGCACACATCCTGGCCGGTGACAATGATCGGGCGCCGGTTCGTACGAGTGTCCCGCAGTCCTTTTTGCATGCGGGTGCTGACGCCGCCGGTGCTGCGCTAATCGCCCTGCAGGAGCGTCACAAATCAGGTCTGGGTCAGCATATTGATGTCTCAGCCCAGCAATCCAGCGCCCAGGCCTCACTATCAGCAATCCTCGCCACCCCAAACAATTCCGCTATTACTGTTCAACGAGCTGCGGGTGGCCTCGCTGGTATCATACCCGCCCAGCTAACCTGGCCCTGTAAGGATGGATATGTAGCGATCACGTTTTTATTCGGCCCGGCATTCAACGGGCCTAATCGCCGTTTACTCACCTGGGTTCAGGAATCTGGAGCCTGTACCGAACAAGATGTAGCGGTGGAATGGGGTGAACGGTTAGCAGCCATGGCACGCGGAGAAGCAGAACCAGATGCCTATTTCGAGATATGTAAGAAAATCGAATCCTTCACCTTGCAGCATACCCAGCAAGCGCTGTTTGACGAAGGTATCCGCCGAGGTCTGTATATTGCACCCACTTTTGATATTGAAAAATTACTTGCAGAACCTCATTTTCAGGCTCGAAATTTTTGGCACAGGATCGAAATAGAGCCGAATAGTCTGAAGTTAAAACACGCCATCCGGGCGCCCGGTGCATTTGCAAAATTTTCGGCGAGCCCCATGACCCTGCCCGGTGCAGCACCGACGAGGAAATCTGCCGGAACCATGAACCCAGCGCGAAAAAGAGGCCCATCGGCTAGCGGCAGCTCTCAATCAAACACCTTACCCCTGGCTGGCCTCAAGGTACTGGACTTTATGTGGGTGATTGCCGGGCCACTTTTCACCCGGGTACTGTCAGATTACGGTGCAACCGTAATCAAAGTGGAGTCCACCAAACACGTTGAACCTGCCCGCGCCGCGCCGACTTTTAAAAATGACGATGCAGGCATAGAAATGGGCGTGCCGTTTGCAAACTTCAACGCCGGAAAACTGGGTGTGACCATTGATCCCTCAATCCCACAAGGCAGGGAAGTTATTCTGGATCTTGTGCGCTGGGCGGATGTCGTCACTGAATCGTTCTCACCCAAGGCGATGAAAGCCTGGGGCCTCGACTATGAAACACTTAAACAGATCAATCCCAACATTATTATGATATCCAGTTGTCTTATGGGACAAACCGGTCCAAGAGCGCAGGTACCTGGTTACGGTAACATGGCTGCTGCGATCGCAGGTTTTTATGACCTGACAGGATGGCCTGACCGATCACCCGCTGGACCCTATCTCGCATACACCGACGGGGTAGCGCCACGATTTATGCTTGCATCTCTGCTGGCCGCAATGGAACATCAGCGCAAGACCGGCGAAGGGCAGTATATTGATATTTCTCAGGCCGAAGCTGCAATCCATTTTCTTGCGCCTGCCATACTGGACCATGAAATCAACCAGCGGGCCTGGCAGAGGATGGGTAACCGTGATTTGCAATTCTGCCCCCACGGCGTTTACCCGGCTAAAGGTGAAGACCGATGGATTGCTATCGCCTGCCAATCTGATGCTGCATGGCAGTCGCTTTGTGATGTCGCGGGGTTTACCGACGCGGCCGCAGATAAATCACTGTTGGATAGCGACAATCGTCATTCTCGGGCAGACGAGCTGGATGAGTTGATCTCAACATGGACAATTTCACGCCCGGCGGATGAGATACAACAACACCTGATTGAAGCGGGCGTCGCTGCTCATGTTGTGCAGAACTCACCGGAGTGTATGCGGGATCCCCAACTCAATCACAGGGAGCATTTTGTTTCTGTACCACACAACAGCGTTGGCGATTTCGTCATTGAAGGTACTCGCTTCAAATTGTCCCGAACACCAGGCCGGTCGCTTCGTGCCAATCCGGAACTCGGGGAGCACAATGTTCATGTTTTGACAGAAATCCTCGGTTACGACGTAGACCAGATGGCTGATGTTTTCGCATCATTGGCGATGGAATAAACCAGTAGTCCTCCAAAGGACTACCAGCGTTGAGTTCTATTGAATTTCCGTGATCTTGTCATCCATCTCGGTGAGGGCAACGTGAGGCTCAAACGTGTCCGTGGTCGCTTCTTTCATCACCAGTTTATAAGCTTCAGGAATATTGCCTTCACGCAGGCAATTTGCCTGTAAGTAGGGAAATATCTGGTCGTAACGCTTGACCTCATGTTGATTGATGCGACGGTAGATATGACTGCGATTAAGCTTTGAAGTATGTGCGAGGTTCCCGGAGGCTATGATTTCAGCGGTGGCATGCACCGTATTCTCGTGAAATTTTGCAACCCTGTTCACCTTGTCGGTCACGACCAGACCCCGGTAAAGGGTGCGGTTTTGCGTAGCAACCCCGGTAGGGCACTGATTTGTGTTACAGATCAACGATTGAACGCAGCCCAGAGCAAGCATCATGCCCCTGGCGCTGTTGCAAAGGTCAGCCCCAATCGCCATGTTCTTGATCAGGTGAAAGCCAGAAATTATCTTGCCTGCCGCGATAATCTTTATGTGAGGCCTGAGACCAAAACCTGTAAGACAGTCAGCGACAAAAGCGATCGCTTCACGCAAAGGCATGCCAACAGAATTGGTGTACTCCAGTGGTGCGGCACCGGTACCACCTTCACCCCCATCAACAGTGATGAAGTCTGGCGTAATATTACTTTCTACCATTGCTTTGCATATGGCGACAAACTCGCTGGGACGACCGATGGCCAGTTTAAAGCCAACAGGTTTGCCTCCTGAGAGCTCTCGTAATTGCGCGATAAAATGAACCAAGCCCAGGGGCGAGTCAAAGGCCGTATGGGTCGGTGGAGAATTCACCTGGACATTAGGCTCCACGCCCCTTATTTCAGCAATTTCGCTGGTATTTTTTTCTGCGGGAAGAATTCCGCCATGCCCCGGTTTTGCGCCTTGCGAGATTTTGATCTCAATCATTTTGACAACGTCGAGCAACGCCTTCGTTCGGAATGCCTCTGCAGCAAAGTTACCCGCTAAATCACGACAGCCAAAATAGCCGGTACCTATCTGCCAGATAATATCGCCACCATTTTTAAGGTGATACGAGCTAAGCCCCCCTTCACCCGTATTGTGTGCGAAGTTTCCTATTTTTGCACCACCGTTCAATGCAAGGATCGCATTGCTGCTCAGGGCGCCGAAACTCATCGCCGAGATATTCAGGATGCTGGCCGAGTACGGCTTCAGGCATTTAGGTCCCCCCACCGTTACCCGCATATCTTTGTCTTCGACTTGATTAAAATCGATAGCGGATAGTGAATGACCAAACCACTCGTAGCCTGTGCGATAGGTATCCACCTTGGTGCCAAAGGGTATTGTTTCCAGATCTCCCTTCGCGCGCTGATAGACAACACTGCGGAACATTTTGTTGATAGGAGTTCCATCGGTGTCGGATTCAATAAAGTACTGCCTGATAAAAGGCCGAATCTCCTCCATGACCCAGCGGCCACGGCCAATCAGCGGGAAATTACGGAGCAGGGAATGTTTCTTCTGGAACCGGTCGTAAAGGCTTAGTGCACCCAGACCACCAAAAATCACCAGCACCCAGACCAGCGGCGACAGGTAGTAAAACATAGCCGCTATGAGGCCGGAGAATAACAGTAACCTCAAAAATGCCGTTTGCATATCATTCCATTCTTTGTTCTGTCTGATTTAAGGAACCTCTGATTAAGGTCAGTATGCCGCATCACCATTTCCGCCCTGTCAGCGTCAGGGTGGAATTCCAAAAATTTGTTAAGGTACAGCATATTAGCAATATTTTCTCCATTCCTCCCTTCCTTGCCCTGACGAAAATGTCTAATTAATCTGAGGTTCATCCAAATTATACGCTGCGCATTCTCGGCCGATTGCCGATAATGCCTATCGACCTGAGACGCACGAGGTCGGCTTCATCCATTCCTATAATATCAGCCAGCACCTCCTCGTTGTGTTGACCGAGGGTAGGCGCAGGGGAAGTGATCACAAAAGGCTCAGTTCCCTGCCGGTAAGCCAGGGATGGGTTCGGCTGTTTGCCCACTACCGCTCGATCAAGCCACTGCCAGTAACCGCGAGACTTAAGATGAACGTCAGCCAACAAGCTGGCTGAGGTGTGAGTTGCCGCCGCCGGGATGCCATTTTTCTGCAAAAGGAACATCAGCTGCTGAGGTTCCTGATTCCGGGTCCAGTCAGAAATCAACTGATCCAACTGATCGCGATTTTCGATGCGATCAGCAAGCGCTCCGAAAGGTTCGAGAGAATTTCCTACAAGCTGTTGCAGTGAAACCCACTGGTCTTCATTCATCACCTGAATCACAATCCAGGCGTCGTCTCCTTCGCATGGGTAGGTGCCGTGAGGTGCCATGGTTTGCGAGGCATTTCCTCGCCTGGCTGGTGCTTCACCGGTCGCTGCGAATTCGAGAATGCCATGTGCAGCAAGGGGGAACATCGATTCGACCTGGGAAATGTCGACTAACTGCCCTTCACCAGTACGTTTCTGGTGGCGTAACGCAACCAGCAGGGCAGCAGCGCCATTCAGCCCACCGTTTGCATCACCGTAGGCCACATGATGCATGGTGGGTGGATCCGCTGCCTCTCCATTTAAATGTGGTAATCCCGATGCCTGCTCTACTGTAGACCCGTAAGCACGAAAATTTTTCCACGGTCCAGTTGAGCCGAATGCTGGCATCGACAGCAGAATGATGTCGTTTTTAACCTCCCTGAACACCTCGTAACCCAGGTTCAATTTGGGCAAGACGCCGCCGGAGAAATTCTCTACCACCGCATTCGCGCTGCCAACAAGTTGAAGTAATATCTGTCTGCCCTCAGGATGTTCAAGATCCAGCGTAATATCGCGCTTGTTACGGTTAACCGTGTTAAACGCCACCGACTTTTCAGCACCATCATTCTCGATCCACTCCGGTGTCGCCTCCCAGCTCCGCCACCAGTCAAATCTCTCGCAACTCTCTACCTTGATCACATCAGCGCCCATATCTGCCATATGCCGGGTCGTTAGTGGACCTGCCCAACCCATACTGAGATCAATAATGCGTATTCCTTCGAGTGGTGCTGTTCTTTCCTTAACGTTACCCATGCTGAAAGCTCTCGGTATGTTCTCCCACGGATGCGACGGGACCGGCAAACGAAGGTGGAGTGCGATACAGACGAAATGGGACTGTTGGCACCAACAACGGAATATCGCCTGGCAGGATAGCGGGTGCGAATGCATGACGTTGCAGGAACTGGTCAATCCCAAACAGCTCCTCCATTGTAGGCACCCTGGCCAGGGGCACCGCATTTTCCTGGGCACGGTAGAAGAGTTCTTCGGCCGAATGTTCAAGCAACTTCTTCCTGATGACTGGCTCAAGGATATCGATAGATTGCAAACGTCCTATGGCAGTCTGGAAAAGTTCGACATCAGCATACTCAACGATATCCAGAAGCTGACAGAACGTCTGCCACTGTGATGGTGTGAGTACGGTTACCCCGATCCAACCGTCACGGCAGGGAAAAACACCCAGCGGGTAGGTCGGTGGAAATCGATTGATACCAAGGCGCGGAACCTGAATGTTTGTGTTGTAGCTGCTAACCGCACCGACATCCGTAAAACAGAGACAGGCCTCAAAAATACTCGTATCAATTTCTACCCGGTCGTGCCGGTTGCCCAGTTCGCCGGCCAGAACGTGAACCATGCTGCCAATGAATGAGGTCAGACCGCCCACAATCTGTGCCTGATAACCCGTGGGTATCAACGGTGGACCCTCAACGTGACCGATGCCTCGCAACATGCCATTCAATGCAAAGCACTGGGCATCAGAGCCGATAAAATTCGAATACTCACCCGTATTGCCATACCAGGAAATACTCGCTCTGACATTCGGGCAAAGGGAGGCTAACTCAGCATCTGTGTTATCGTCCAACACCAGATCGGCACTTTTCAGTAAGCTTGCGAGGCTTTCCTGACCCAGGGCTTGTTTGTTGAGACTCAGTTTGTTGGTGCTGAGATAGGCGTGCATTGCGCTCTTGTCGGCTTCATCAGTACCCAAAATAAATGGAGGCAATATTCGTGTCTGGAAGCCCTCTGCCGGTTCCAGATTGATAACCTCAGCGCCGTAGTCGGCCCAGAGTTTGGCGCAGTAGCTGGTAGCGATTGTGCCGCTGATATCGATAACCCGTAGTCCCTGTAGCGCAATACTCATCTATTCAAGAGCACCTGCAATCAGTAACTGACCAAACTTTTCGTCATCGTACCCCAGCAGATCGTTCAGCACGTGAGCCATGTCTCTACCGAATGTTGGCGCACTCGAGTCGACGAATGTCCTTACGCCGGACAAGTGCATGCGAGAGGCTTCAATGGTTGTTTCGCCGCCATCGGGATGTGGCAGCTTGATAAAATGACCCAGATGATTGAGCTGCGGGTCTACGAACAATTCAGGACTGTTCTGCACTACCGACGCGGGAACGTTAGCAGACTGCAGTGCTGACTCAAGTTCTGCTGCATCCTGGTTCGCGGTGTAAGCACTAATCAGTGCGTCCAGTTCATCCTGGTTGGCCAGCCTCGTGTCCAGATTCTTAAAACGCGGATCATCTGCATCCAGCGTACTAACCGCACCACAAAACGCCTGCCATTGCTCCTGAGTCTCACAGGCTAAGGCAATGTAGTTGTCATCACCTGTTGTCGCATATACACCGTGGGGAGCTATGTAGGGGTCCTGATTGCCTATTCGCGACTGAATATTTTTGTTGGCGACAAAGTCGAGAATCGCGGGGGTTAGAAAATGTAACGCTGCTTCACTTTGGGCAAGGTCTATATACTGGCCCTGGCCGGTGCGCCTGCGATGATCCAGTGCTGCCAGCACCGCGACTGCATTATAACGGGGCGCAATGTAATCAGTGTAGGCACCAAAGGGACCGGCAGGTTCACGATCCTGCCAGCCGGTAATTTCATAAAAGCCGGTGATCGCCGCTGCAAGATTGCCATAACCGGCAAACATGGCAAGGGGCCCGGTCTGGCCCATAAGACAAGTGCTTAACATAATAATTTTTGGGTTGACCTGTCGCAGGGTTTCGTAATCCAGGCCAAAGGCTTTCATCGCTTTCGGTGAAAAGGATTCTGCTACAACATCGGCCCAACGAACCAGATCGAGGATAACCTCACGCCCCTCAGGCTTCGTCAGGTCAACTGTCATCATACGCTTACCAGCATTGGTACTGTGGAAGATCGCAGATTTTTCAGAAGATTCATCACCATCCATAAAAGGCCGGATCGTCCGACAAACATCGAGCCGTGAGGTGGATTCGACCCGTATCACCGTCGCACCGAAATCTGCAAGCATTCTTGTTGCACCAGGGCCCGCCAATGCCCACATCAGGTCCAGCACTTTTAGATCTTTGAGCGGTAACCCGTCGTTGCCTTCTCCAGCCTGTGAGGCAGACACCCGTTGAGATACAGGGGCCACACTTTCAAGCTCCGCCAATATTTCAGCGGTATGTTCACCCACTCGTGGAGGCCGCTGGCCAACTTGCAGAGGCGTTTCACTGAACTTTGCAAAAGCACCAGGATAAAGCAGTGCGGCTGAAGGTCCCTCCCCCTCCGGGCTCCGAAAGTACTCGCGAAAAGCGAATTGCTCACTGCCAACAACGTCCGCAAGGGTTGTCATCGGCGCCAGCAACAGGCGTCGTTCGAGGGCAGCCTGGAGCAGCTCATTTTTTGATTTTGACGCGGTACAGGCAGCGACACATTCCTTAACACGTTCCCATTCCGACATTGGCTCTCTGCCGTCCGTCAATAGCAGACCATATTCCAGCCAGTCTTTATCACGTGTTGCCTCATCGCAAAATCCCTGCTCACAAACATACTCCATCAAACGTCTGGTTGGGGGGCCGATGGTGGCGCCGAACAACAGGGTGATGGATACCTGCCCATCTTTGGCAGGAAAGGTCAGTCGTATCGTCAGGTCACCGATTTTGATACCACCTGCGGTTCGAGTCGCCATTTCATCGTTCACTGCCGTGGCTAGAACGTACCCTTGCGTCGCAGCCGTGAGCGCCTGTTGCGCTGATACCTCAACATGTTGTCCTCGCCCAGTACAGGCGCGTTCAGTCAAGGCCATCAGCGCACCGACAGCTGCTTCAGCAGCAGCGTGATGCCACGCCTGTGGCACTGAAACGCGGACGGGAGGTCGATCGTCATCACCGGCAATCGCGAGGGGGCCAGCACTGGCTACCAGGGTGAGATCCGTTGCAGCCCAATCCGCTTTCGGGCCACTGCTGCCAAAGGGCGTCATGGAAATATGAATCAGCGCCGGGTTATGTTCACTCAACGTATCATAAGCAAGTCCCCTGGCTTTGAGGCTACCGACGGGTTCAGACTCGATCAAAAAATCAGCGCGGGAGACCAGATCCAGGAAGATATCCCTGTCTGCATCAATATCCAGCTCAATGCTGCGTTTACCCCGTGCGTATCCCCACCAGTTTAATGACAGTTCCGGGTCGATTTGATTCTCAAAGAAAGGCCCCCGGCTTCTTCCTGCTGCCCCGCCGGGAGTTTCGATCTGTATGACATCAGCACCCAGGTCCCCGAGGATCTGGGCACACAACATGCCATTTTGGCTGGTCAGATCAAGAACACGATACGGTTTTAATAGCATCCGCTCACTCCTTATTCTTATTATCGGGTAACGCGCCACAACCCGGACTATTCCTGAGCAGATACTACCCCCCTGCTCTTCACGGTGCCACTATCAGACCTAGCTGCAATTTGCTTTTTTAATCGCCTGAAATTTACGTTTCTGCTGATCCAGTTTGTTTGCATCAGCTAATTTGTAACCATTTCGCTTCTGATGCTGTATCTCGGCAATTTGCAGGGAGGCGAGCATGCAGCTCTTTTGCCTGATTTCCCGGTCCTTCCTGATCCGCCTGGACACCCTTTGTGTAGGCATCCTGGAGCGTCCGCACCACCTCACGATCCAGCGGCTCCGGAACAGGCCATCCATTATTTCTGCACAATGCCAGCCACTCCTTGGCCTTGCGAAATTCCAGCTGGCCGATGACGTCCAACACCGCCGGGGGCTCCTCGGCAAGTTGCAGCGCCTGGGCATGGTCGCCGCCCCGGATAATGCGCTGGCAGGTGATAAGCCGCTTCGTGGCCGCCCCATGTTCGGCGGCGTACTCCCTGGCCATCACATCCGGCTGCAGAGACGCGTCCTGTTGCTTGAGATACAACTCAATCCGCCTAACCAATCGTTCTGTTTCTGTTAGGTTCATTTAAAATTCAGTTCGTTTTTTCCTACTCCGCTTTCTCCACCACCAACATAAGAATCAAAAACTAAATCCATACCATCTGCAGTCATCCTTCCTAAATCAGGAATAGGTGGTTGCACTCCTAAACCTACAAATCCCAAAGCTGCTATAATCATAATTACAAAAGCTAGATCAGTTGTAATTTTTGTCAATATACTTGGAAGACAATTTGGTAAAATTTCAAAAAATAAAATATGAAAATTAGAGGCACCACATATTTTAGCAGCAGCAATATAATCTTCATTTTTAACAGATTTTGTAATACTATATACCAATCTTGAGTACCATGGCCACCAGAGCAAAGAGATTGCAGCCATAATATAAGTCATGGAATTCTCAGTGAGACCTATAATAACCATGGCTAAAACTAAAGCTGGTAAAGATAAAAAAACGTCTACAATTCTCATCAAAATATTTTCCATTACCATTCATTGTACCATCTTTATATTCTCCTTCATACATTAA
>DUAT01000170.1 GCA_012960755.1 Gammaproteobacteria bacterium | reverse complement strand
ATCAGTTCCGCTCGAGTCCTTTAATGAAACAGCCTGTCAATGTGTCTTGAAGGCTAAACCTCTACTGCCGGAAACCGCGCTGGAAACCATTACCTGGATGCAATCGGCAGTTGCCTTTGTGCGCTACGCAGATGAAACTTTTATCGATCGTGCCTTGAAAAGCATCAGTCGACGCTTGCGTCGAGACAACCCGCTGGCAACAGGGATTGAATCATTTCAACAAAACAGACCGGGACTTGAGGAAGATTTCACGCTCTTTATGCCACGGGTAACCCAGTTCGCGGAGCAATGGATCTCTGATAATTTGTAGTCGAGCTATTAATTTGTAGAGGCGCCACTCACCTCTGAACAATGAAGCCGGTAAACAGAAGATCCTGGATCAACGGCATTCCCTCTTCTTTTTCAATCACCTTCTGGAGTTCTTTGAGGACCATCATTCGCAACTCCTCTTTCCCAGCCGCGCTTTGAATGAGTTCATCCTCCTGCGCACTGAACACCCGGATCAACGCATCCTGTAACGCTGGCATGTGATACTCAATCGCATCCGCGTGATCAGCATTACGCACGCGTACGTCAACAGATACCTTCAGATAATGCAGTCTACTCAGGCTGGGTTCACCGTAGTTGACCACCATACCTGAAGTCAGTTTCACATACATTGCCTCACGGTCTTCATCTTCGGCCCTGACCTGCAATACCACAATCACCCATGTGATCAGGATATAAACAATTAGCGACGGTCTCATGAACTTTTTCACTTGGATTGAATCTTACAAAAGGATTATCGTTTCGTTCATAATAGAAGAATCTCAGGTAAAAGTTGTTGTCGATGCTACTTCCTAATTCCCGCTTCATTTTTCTCGCTGTTTTTGTTGGCTGTATAACCATGATGGGTGTTGCCCTGTACATGGAGCATGTCATGCAACTTGAGCCTTGCAACCTCTGTATCCTGCAGCGAGTGGCAGTAATCTTCACTGGCCTGATAGCACTCATCGCCGCAATTCATGGAGCAAATACGTCAGGTATAAAGATCTACGGCTATCTGATCGTGCTGACAAGCCTCGTAGGCAGCGGTCTGTCTGCAAGGCAACTGTGGTTGCAAAGTCTGCCCGCAGATCAGGTTCCCGCCTGTGGCGCCAGTCTGGACTATCTCCTTGATGTCTTCTCACTGGGCGAAGTACTTTCGATGGTACTGTCCGGCGATGGCGAATGCGCAAAGGTGGTCTGGAGCTTTCTTGGCCTCAGTATACCTGGATGGTTACTGATTGCTTTTCTTGGCCTGATCACGATTGGGTTCTTTCAGGTCTTGCGAGCCAAACGTTAATCTCCCGGCAGTTTCTTGCCGAGCTCGAGTTCCTTTACTAATCTAAGAGCGTGCATCCATAAACTGAAAGTGTCGGGATTATTGCCCTCGTACGCGTTTGTTTCTATAACTCACTATTTTCAAGTTTGAACGGCTTGCCCCAGATTACTCTATTTATGGACGGGCACTAATTAGAAAACTGAATTTGCGCTATATGAGGGAACGATGTTAAAACAAATCCAGGATAGGAAAGAACAATGGGGTGGCGTCAACACAATTATCAATACATGGCTCGACGAGCGACAGGAGCTTATCCGGCTCTTTTTTACCCTCACCAAGGACAAGGTCAATATTGACGAATCCGAATCAGAGTTCCTGATCCGCCTGGAGCGGTTCTGCGAAGTCTTGATGGATTACCTTTCCGCCGGGCATTTCGAGGTTTTCACGGAGCTGGAAAACGAAGCCAGAACCTTCGACAGCCGCGGAATCCAGCTCGTCAAAGCACTTTACCCCTACCTGCAGCAATCAACGGAACTGGCCCTGTGGTTCAATGAACGTTTTGAGAAGCTTCGCCACAGTAAAGAAGGCATCAAAGAGGTTCATTCGGAACTCTCCTATCTTGGCGAATCACTCACTGACCGGTTCGAGCTTGAAGACCAGCTGATCGAATACGTTCATAATTCGAGTAGCGTCGTTCCGCAGTAAGCACGCTAAAAGCAGACTATATCTTCCGCGGAGATGACTTTCTCGCACAATAGGGGCAACCATGTTGACCGGGGCAACCATGTTGACCGGGGCAACCATGTTGACCGGGGCAA
>DUAT01000169.1:492-66516 GCA_012960755.1 Gammaproteobacteria bacterium | reverse complement strand
TTGCGATCCGTGAAGGCGGTCGTACCGTGGGCGCAGGGGTTGTTACCAAAATCAGTGTATAGGATTAATTGTTGAATAAGTGATTGCTTTGCTGAGGTAGGTAGCGAAAGATAGGCGCCTATTGTTAGGCCAGTAGCTCAATTGGCAGAGCAGCGGTCTCCAAAACCGCAGGTTGGGGGTTCGATTCCCTCCTGGCCTGCCAGGCAACACTCGATACGACATTTTATAAGACACTTTATAAGAACATGGGTTTATGAGTAACAAGGCAGAAAGTATATCCAATCGCTTTGATCCTGTGTTGTGGATCCTGGTGGTGGCGATAGTGTTAGGTGGTGTCTACGCCAATACAGTGTTTGTGGCCGTCAATGTGCTGATACGGGCCGTGGCTGGTCTGGGTCTTGCCGCTGTGGCGATTGCGATTGCGTTGCAGACGGGTAGTGGCCATGCAGGCTGGCAATTGGCAAAAGAGGCAAGAGTAGAGGTTCGCAAGGTCATCTGGCCGACGCGACAGGAAACAACACAGACCACGATGATTGTTGTGGGAGTGGTAATCCTGGTTGCACTTTTGCTCTGGGGTTTGGACTCTGCTCTCAGCTGGGGTATTCAGGCAATAATTGGCTGAACGCCATTGATATGACTTTTTGGGTTTTTGATAAACCAGGGGAAGTGAGTGACTAAGCGTTGGTTTGTGGTACATGCCTATTCTGGATACGAGAAGCAGGTGATGCGTGCGTTGCATGAGCGTATTGAACTGTCGTCATTTGCAGACCGATTTGGTGAAGTAATCGTACCGTCTGAGGAAGTTGTCGAGATGCGGGCGGGAAAGAAACGCCGGAGCGAGAGAAAATTTTTCCCGGGTTATGTCCTGGTTGAAATGGAGCTCGATGACGATACCTGGCATCTGGTAAAAGAAACACCGAGGGTGATGGGTTTCATCGGTGGCAAGGCAGATCAACCGGCGCCGATTACAGATCAGGAAGCGGCGACTATAATGCAGCGTGTCCAGGCAGGAAGTGAACATGTAACGCCGAAAACGGTATTTGAGCCCGGCGAACTTGTTCGTGTGGTCGATGGACCTTTCAATGACTTCAATGGTGTCGTTGAAGAGGTGAACTACGAGAAAAACCGTCTACATGTGGCAGTGACCATATTTGGACGATCAACGCCTGTTGAACTGGACTTTAGTCAAGTCGAGAAAGGTTAACGGGTAAGGTTATTCCGGTGATTTGAACCGGAGTTAAACGGGGACTTAGATAACGCCTTTGTCGTAGCAAAAACGGCACCAGGGGGAGGAATCTAAGGTTTGAACCCACAAAGGAGTTTTATTAGATGGCAAAAAAAATTGATGCTTATATAAAGTTGCAGGTTCCTGCAGGCCAGGCAAACCCGAGCCCACCCGTTGGTCCAGCACTAGGTCAGCACGGTGTTAATATCATGGAGTTTTGCAAGGCGTTCAACGCTGAAACACAGTCTCTTGAGGCTGGTATGCCAACACCCGTTGTCATTACGGTATATAGCGACAAAAGTTTTACCTTTATCAAAAAGACACCACCGGCTTCAGTATTGCTTAAGAAAGCCGCTGGTCTTGCCAAAGGTAGCGCTACTCCACACACGGATAAGGTGGGTAAAGTTACTCGTGCACAACTGGAAGAGATAGCTACGACCAAAATGCCTGATTTGACGGCAAAGGATATGGATGCCGCGGTTAGAACCATAGCCGGTAGCGCGAGATCGTCCGGTATAGAAACAGAAGGGGTCGTCTGATGGCGAAGCAGACAAAACGAGCGCGACTGTATGCGGAGAAAATTGAGGTGGGTAAATCCTATCCGATTGAAGAAGCAGTACAGATATTAACTGAGCTTGCATCGTCAAAATTCAAAGAATCACTTGATGTCAGTATCAACCTTGGCGTCGATCCGCGAAAATCTGATCAGGTCGTGAGGGGCGCAACGGTACTACCTAATGGCACCGGTAAAGATGTACGTGTGGCGGTATTTGCGCAAGGCGACAAGGCTGATGAAGCAACTGCTGCTGGTGCAGATATTGTTGGTATGGATGACCTTGCGGCATCTGTGAAGGAAGGCAATCTGGATTTTGGTGTTGTCATTGCCACGCCGGATGCGATGCGGGTGGTCGGGCAATTAGGACAGATACTGGGTCCGAGAGGCCTGATGCCAAATCCAAGATTGGGCACGGTCACACCTGATGTTGCGACAGCGGTTAAGAATGCCAAGGCTGGGCAGATCAGGTATCGAACCGACAAGAACGGCATCATTCATGGTGGCGTTGGAAAGGTAGGTTTCGCGGCCCAGGCTGTGAAGGAAAATGTCGAGGCTTTACTGACAGACTTAAGGAAAGGCAAACCTGCATCTGCCAAAGGTTCCTATGTGAAGAAAATTGTACTTTCTACCACCATGGGAGCAGGTATACCCATCGACCAGGCGTCGTTGGAAGACTAATTTTAGCGTCACTGACAGGGCGTTGTGTCTGCCCTTTCATTGGACGATACACCGGGAGAGCCGGTGAGAGACTTTGGGGTACCTGGTTGAACTACGATTCGTCGAAGGGAAAATCAGGGCTCGTCAAAGACCGCAGGTCGATGACACCAAATAGAAAGGTGTCAGGTTAAGTTCTCAAGCCTGAAATGGTAAAGGGAGCCTGCGCAGACGGTGGACCCGATTCAATTTGAATCTATCGCCGTGTACGGTGCTTGCAGTATCCGGGTATTAATCCGGATTCACTGACAAGTTGTTTAAAGTCGACACAGGAGTATTACTTGTGCCTATAGGACTTAAAGAAAAACAGGCGATTGTTGCAGATGTTAACGAAACTGCAAGCAGCGCACTTTCTGCTGTTATGGCTGATTATCGTGGTATATCTGTTGATGGTATGACAGCACTGCGAAAAGAAGCCCGTGAGCAGAATGTGCAGGTGCGCGTGGTTCGTAACACTTTAGCAAAACGAGCATTCGAAGGTACCGAGTTCGAATGTTTGAGCGAAATGCTGCTTGGTCCAAACATTCTCGCGTTTTCGCTTGAAGACCCTGGCGCTGGCGCCCGAATCTTCAAAGAATTCGCAAAAGAGAACGAGGAGTTTGAGATCAAAGCGCTCAGTGTTGGTGGCAAATTGCTGCCTGCTGACCAGATTGATGCGTTGGCTAAATTGCCCACGCGAGATCAGGCATTAGCCATGTTGATGTCAGTCATGTTAGCCCCGGTTACCAAACTGACAAGAACGCTGAACGAAGTGCCTACGAAAGTGACTCGTGCGGTTGCTGCGGTTCGTGATCAGAAGCAACAAGAAGCCTCTTAAGTAAACTATTAATTGGAGAAAAGGACTCATGTCTTTATCTAAAGATGATATTTTGAATGCAATTGCAGAAATGAGCGTGATGGACGTCGTGGAACTCGTTGAAGCAATGGAAGAAAAATTTGGTGTTTCCGCTGCCGCTGCTGTAGCTGCTGCCCCTGCGGCTGGAGGTGGCGATGGTGCTGCTGCAGTTGAAGAGCAGACAGAATTTGATGTTATTATCACTGCAGCTGGTGAGAAGAAAGTAAACGCCATCAAAGCGGTTCGTGCGATTACCGGTCTTGGCCTGAAAGAAGCCAAAGCTGTGGTTGATAGCGCCCCCGCACCTGTTAAGGAAGGTGTCAGCAAGGACGAGGCAGAAGACCTTAAGAAACAACTTGAAGAAGCAGGTGCTTCAGTGGAACTCAAGTAATCCAGGATTGTTGTTCTGGAAAAGAAGATGTGCAAAAGGCTGTCAGCTATATGCTGAACAGCCTTTTTGTGCTTGCAATTTTTGGACTCTGCGGTGTTTGCACTGTTGAGTACGTGACGCGAATTAAAGATCTAGCCTGGAGGCGTTAATGGCCTATTCATACACAGAGAAGAAACGTATTCGTAAGGATTTCGGTAAGCTGAGCAGGGTGATGGATATTCCTTACCTGCTGGCGATTCAAGTTGAATCATACAAGGGATACTTGCAGGAACATGTTGACCCCAAAGACAGAATAGCCAAGGGGTTACACACAGCGTTTAAATCCGTGTTTCCAATTGTCAGTTATTCGGGTAGTGCTGCCCTTGAGTACGTTAGCTACCGACTTGGCAGAGCGCCATTTGATGTAAGGGAATGTAAGTTACAGAGTGCGACCTATGCGGTTCCCCTTCGCGTAAAGGTTAGATTGATCATCTACGACAAGGATTCGTCCAACAAGGCAATCAAAGACATTAAAGAACAGGAAGTCTACATGGGTGAAATCCCGTTGATGACGGACAATGGTACTTTTGTCATTAATGGAATTGAGCGAGTGATTGTTTCCCAGTTGCATCGGTCTCCAGGTGTGTTCTTTGATCACGACAAGGGCAAAACTCATTCATCGGGTAAGTTACTGTACTCAGCCCGTGTTATCCCGATGCGTGGTTCATGGCTTGATTTTGAATATGATCCAAAGGACTGCGTGTTTGTTCGAATAGACCGAAGACGAAAGTTACCAGCAACTGTATTACTGCGAGCGCTGGGTTACAGCGCGCAGGAAATCCTGGAAATATTCTTCGACACCGACAACTTTAATGTGCTGCCGGAGGGTTATAGCCTCGACCTTATTCCAGAGCGTCTGCGGGGTGAAACAGCCCAGTTTGAAGTCCTTGACAGCAAGGGTAACGTGATTGTTGAGGAAGGCACACGCATCACTGCGCGGCATATACGGGCGTTGGACAAAGACAATCTTCAGCAATTGGATGTACCGGTAGAATATGTCTGTGGGCATGTCACCGCTGAAGATATCATTGATGCAGAAACTGGTGAAATTGTTATTCCCTGTAACACCTCTCTGACTGAAGAGACGCTTGAGCAGATAAGAGAGCTTGAGTTGGCAAGTTTCAAGACAATCTATACTAACGACCTCGATTGTGGACCCTGGATTTCAGATACCCTGAATGTCGATCCGGCAAACAACCGATTGGAAGCCCTGGTTGAAATCTATCGCATGATGCGTCCTGGCGAGCCGCCCACCAAAGAAGCCGCCGAGAATCTGTTTTCAAATTTATTTTTCGCACCAGAGCGGTATGACCTGACAGCGGTCGGCCGCATGAAGTTTAATCGGCGCCTTGGTCGGGAAGAGGAAGCAGGTCAAGGTATCTTGTCGAATGAAGACATTATTGATGTATTGAAGTGCCTGATTAATATCCGGAACGCCAAAGATACCGTTGATGATATAGACCACCTCGGAAATCGACGCGTTCGTTCCGTCGGTGAAATGGCAGAAAACGCCTTTAGACTTGGCCTGATTCGAGTCGAGCGGGCAGTTAAGGAACGTTTAAGCCTGGCGGAGTCCGAGGGTTTGATGCCTCAGGATTTGATCAATGCTAAACCAGTTGCGGCGGCGGTTAAGGAGTTCTTCGGTTCTGCACAATTATCCCAGTTTATGGATCAGAACAACCCCCTGTCCGAGGTAACCCATAAGCGGCGCGTATCAGCATTGGGACCAGGCGGACTCACCCGGGAAAGAGCAGGATTTGAAGTTCGTGACGTGCATCCGACCCACTATGGACGTGTCTGCCCGATTGAGACCCCGGAAGGGCCAAACATTGGTTTGATTAACTCACTGGCGACATACGCACGTACCAATTCCTACGGTTTTCTTGAGACTCCTTACCGCAAGGTGATTGAAGGTAAAGTGACTGAAGAAATTGAGTATCTGTCTGCGATTGTAGAAAGTGACTACATCATTGCCCAGGCCAGTACGGCTCTGGACGACGATGGCAACATCCTTGAAGATCTGGTTGACGTACGCCATCAGGGTGAATTCACCAAGTCTTCAAGAGACAGCGTTAATTTCATGGACGTGTCACCACAACAGGTGGTTTCGGTTGCAGCCTCCTTGATTCCGTTTTTGGAGCATGACGATGCCAACCGTGCATTGATGGGGTCGAACATGCAACGCCAGGCCGTGCCAACCCTGCGAGCAGAAAAACCCCTCGTCGGCACTGGTATGGAGAGAATCGTGGCACGTGACTCCGGTGTTTGTGTTGTCGCCAAACGCGGCGGAGTTGTTGAAACCGTTGACGCAGCAAGAATAGTGATTCGTGTGCATGATGATGAAACTGCATCCGGTGAAGCAGGTGTGGATATTTATAAACTCACCAAATATACCCGATCAAACCAGAACACCTGTATCAACCAAAAACCATTGGTTAAGCAGGGTGATGAGATCGCAAGTGGTGATGTCCTGGCGGATGGTCCTTCCATCGACATGGGTGAACTGGCGCTGGGTCAGAATTGCCGTATTGCCTTTATGACCTGGAACGGCTACAACTTTGAGGACTCAATCCTGATTTCTGAGCGAGTCGTAAAAGAAGATCGATTTACCACGATTCATATTCAGGAACTCACCTGTATCGCGCGGGATACCAAGTTAGGTTCAGAAGAAATCACCTGTGATATTCCTAACGTGGGAGAAGGCGCCCTGTCGAAACTGGATGAGTCAGGGATTGTTTATATTGGCGCAGAAGTTGAGGCAGGTGATATTCTGGTCGGCAAGGTAACACCCAAAGGTGAAACCCAGTTAACGCCGGAAGAAAAACTACTCAGAGCAATTTTTGGTGAAAAAGCATCGGATGTAAAGGATACGTCTTTAAGAGTACCCAGTAGCTACAACGGCACCGTCATCGATGTTCGTGTGTTCACCCGAGATGGTCTCGATAAAGATCAGCGAGCCCTGGATATAGAGCGGCATGAGATCGAAGGAATTCGGCGTAATGTTGAGGAGGAATTTCGAATTATTCAGACCGCGACATTTGAACGACTGGGTGATTCCCTGGAAGGTCAGACAGTTGTTGCCGGGCCAAATCTATCCAAGGGCGAAAAGTTAACGAAAGAGTACCTGGCAGGGTTACCTTCCGACGAGTGGTTTAAGCTGCGAATGGGCTCTGATGATTTAAATGGATTGCTCGAAGCTGCTGATGCGCGCCTGAAAGAGCGTCGTCAGGAACTCGACGAAGAGTTTGAGGAAGGTAAAGCGAAGCTGGAATCAGGTGATGACCTGGCCCCTGGTGTGCTGAAGATTGTAAAAGTCTATTTGGCAATCAAACGCCGCATCCAGCCTGGTGATAAGATGGCTGGCCGCCACGGTAACAAAGGTGTTATATCCGTTATTAAACCGGTCGAGGACATGCCTTTTGATGAGCACGGAGATCCAATCGATATCGTCCTGAATCCGCTGGGTGTACCCAAGCGAATGAATGTTGGGCAGATATTGGAGACCCATCTTGGCTGGGCTGCTGATGGTCTGGGTAAGAAAATCGGAAAAATGCTGGATGATCAACGGCAGATAGAAGAGATTCGGTCGTTCCTCGACAAGGTTTACAACCGGAGTGGGAAAAAAGAAGATCTGAATTCGTTTACTGACGCTGAAGTTATCGAAATGGCGGGTAACCTCCGCGGTGGCGTACCGATGGCGACCAAGGTATTTGATGGCGCGGCTGAGTCTGAGATCAAATCGATGCTGGAGTTGGCGGATTTACCAACGAATGGCCAGGCCACATTGTGGGATGGCACAACAGGTGAGCAATTTGATCGACCGGTGACCGTTGGTTTCATGTATATGCTAAAGCTCAATCACCTGGTTGACGACAAGATGCATGCGCGTTCCACCGGTTCTTACAGTCTTGTTACTCAGCAACCACTGGGTGGTAAAGCCCAGTTTGGTGGTCAGCGATTTGGTGAGATGGAAGTCTGGGCCCTTGAAGCCTATGGCGCAGCATACACCTTGCAGGAGATGCTGACGGTTAAGTCAGATGATGTACATGGCCGTACCCGTATGTACAAAAACATCGTTGATGGGGATCATCGTATGGAGCCCGGTATGCCGGAGTCCTTCAACGTTTTGGTCAAGGAGATCCGTTCTCTCGGAATTGATATCGAACTTGAAAGCGAATAAGAGAAAACGGTTTGTCGAACTAAAAAGTATTCACATACAGTCGGGCATAGAGCCCGGTGGAGGAAAGCCTTGAAAGATCTTCTTAACATACTCAGAACCCAGGGACAGTCTGAAGAGTTCGATTCACTTCGCATTGGTTTGGCGTCTCCGGAGATGATTCGATCCTGGTCTTACGGCGAGGTAAAGAAACCGGAAACGATCAACTACCGAACGTTCAAGCCAGAGCGAGATGGCCTGTTTTGCGCCAAAATCTTCGGACCCACGAAGGATTACGAATGCCTGTGTGGAAAATACAAGCGCTTGAAGCATCGTGGTGTTATTTGTGAAAAATGCGGTGTTGAAGTCGCCCTCGCAAAAGTTCGCCGGGAGCGGATGGGTCATATTGAGCTCGCAAGCCCGGTCGCTCATATCTGGTTCCTGAAGTCATTGCCATCAAGAATTGGTCTGTTGATGGATATGACGCTGCGGGATATTGAGCGAGTCTTGTACTTTGAATCGTTTGTGGTGACTGATCCGGGTCTCACAACACTGGAAAAGCGCATGTTGCTGACAGATGAGCAATATTACGAAGCCCTGGAAGAATTCGGCGACGAATTCGAAGCTAAAATGGGTGCCGAGGCGATTCAGGACCTGATGATAGATATGGATCTCAAAGAAGAGATCGCCATTGTCCGTGAAGAATTACCGCAAACAAATTCTGAAACGAAGATCAAGAAACTGACCAAGCGCCTGAAATTAATGGAGGCATTTGAGAAGTCGGGTAACAAGCCGGAATGGATGATCTTCACGGTTCTTCCTGTCTTGCCGCCTGATCTGAGACCCCTGGTACCTCTGGAAGGTGGACGATTCGCGACTTCCGACCTGAACGACTTGTATCGTCGGGTCATCAATCGCAACAATCGGCTCAAGCGTTTATTGGACCTTTCTGCACCAGACATCATTGTTCGTAACGAAAAGCGCATGCTGCAGGAAGCTGTCGACGCGCTGCTGGACAATGGTCGACGCGGGCGAGCAATTACGGGAACCAATAAGAGGCCTCTCAAGTCATTAGCGGACATGATCAAAGGCAAGCAGGGGCGATTCCGCCAGAACCTGCTGGGCAAGCGGGTGGATTACTCGGGCCGTTCGGTGATTGTTGTGGGTCCGTCACTCAGACTGCATCAGTGCGGATTACCCAAAAAGATGGCATTGGAATTGTTCAAGCCGTTTATCTTCGGCA
This sequence comes from Gammaproteobacteria bacterium, assembly GCA_012960755.1. Next base: position 57,357 of record DUAT01000169.1, on the reverse strand, counting down.
AGCTTGAAGCCAGAGGGTTGGCGACGACCATCAAGGCGTCAAAGAAAATGGTTGAAAGAGAAACCTCTGAAGTCTGGGATATCCTTGCGGAAGTGATTCGTGAGCATCCGATTCTGCTTAACAGGGCGCCCACGCTACACCGGTTGGGTATCCAGGCATTTGAGCCAGTGTTGATTGAAGGTAAAGCCATCCAGTTACACCCTCTGGTTTGTACGGCTTACAACGCAGACTTTGACGGTGACCAGATGGCGGTCCACGTGCCCCTCACTATTGAGGCGCAACTGGAAGCAAGGGCGTTGATGATGTCAACCAACAATGTGTTGCTTCCTGCCGATGGTGAGCCGGTTATTGTACCTTCCCAGGACGTGGTCCTCGGTGTCTATTATATGACCCGGGAACGAATTAATGATCACGGCGAAGGCATGATCTTCGCAGACATTGGAGAAGTGTCACGAGCGTATCGTACCGGTCAGGTAGGATTGCAAGCCCGGGTCAAGGTTCGCATCACAGAGTACGAACGTGACGCTGACGGCGTATTGGTTGCCAAAACCGAGATCAAAGACACGACGGTCGGTCGGGCACTCTTATTCGAAATTGTCCCCCAAGGTATCGCTTACGAACATGTTAACCGCGCCCTGGGTAACAAGGATATTTCAAGCCTGATCAATATTTGTTATAGAAGTGTTGGTTTAAAAGAGACAGTCATTTTTGCTGACCAGATTATGTATATGGGGTATGAGTATTCCACCAGCTCTGGTGCATCCATTGGTGTTGATGATTTTGTTATTCCGGCAGAAAAGGCAACCATCATTGGAGAAGCCGAGGCAGAAATTCGGGAAATAGAATCCCAGTACTCTTCCGGTCTCGTGACCCAGGGTGAGAAGTATAACAAAGTCATTGATATCTGGACGCGTGCCAACGATCTTGTTGGAGCCGCCATGATGGATACCCTGAGCAAGGAGACGGTTGTTAACCGCGAGGGAGTGGAGGAAGAACAAACTTCTTTCAACAGCGTATGGATGTACTCTGACTCGGGCGCACGGGGTTCACCCGCGCAGATTCGGCAGCTTTCCGGTATGCGAGGATTGATGACCAAGCCGGATGGCTCCATTATCGAAACCCCCATTACCGCGAACTTCCGTGAAGGCCTGAATGTCATGCAGTACTTCATATCCACTCACGGTGCACGTAAGGGTTTGGCAGACACTGCGCTGAAAACGGCCAACTCCGGCTACCTGACACGCAGGTTGGTCGATGTCGCCCAGGACCTGGTTGTCACAGAAGTCGACTGTGGTACAGACGAAGGTCTGGTGATGACGGCGGTCATTGAAGGTGGTGATGTGGTCATGCCACTCGGCAAACGAGTGCTGGGCCGGGTTGTTGCTAAAGACGTATTAAACTCAACCGGCGATGACGTGTTGATTCCGGCTGGTACACTCTTCGATGAAGGGGCTATCCTTGAGTTGGAAGATATGGAGGGTATTGACGAGATCCTCGTTCGAAGCCCGATTACCTGTGATACCCGATATGGTGTTTGCTGTCATTGTTATGGGCGAGACCTCGGTCGCGGACACCTCGTGAATATTGGCGAGGCGGTAGGTGTGATTGCGGCCCAGTCAATCGGCGAACCCGGTACACAGCTGACAATGCGTACTTTCCACATTGGTGGTGCTGCCTCCCGGGCCACTGCGATTGATAACATTCAGGTTAAACACGCAGGTTCTTTGCGTTTGCATAACCTCACAACGATTCAGAAGGCTAATGGTGATCTGGTTGCTATTTCCCGCTCTGGTGAGGTCGCTGTTGCAGAGGAAGAAACGGGTCGTGAGCGTGAAAGGTACAAGATTCCATATGGTGCGGTACTCAAGAAGGGTAACGAAGCCGTTATTGAAGCGGGAGAAATTGTTGCCAACTGGGATCCGCATACTCACCCCATGGTCACCGAGGTGGCAGGCAAGGTCGTGTTTGAAAGCATGGAAGAAGGCATCACCATTCGCCGTCAAACAGATGAGTTAACGGGTCTGTCCAGCATCTCTGTGATTGACCCGAAAGATCGGCCGTCTGCAGGTAAAGATACACGCCCGGCAATCAGTCTGATCGATGATGAAGGTAATCAGCTGTTGCTGGCTGGTACTAATGTACCGGCTCACTACTTCCTCGAAGCGAATGCTATTTTAAGCCTGGAAGATGGCGACCATGTAGAAATTGGCGACGTACTGGCTCGAATTCCCCAGGAAGGCTCCAAAACCCGGGACATTACGGGTGGTCTACCCAGAGTGGCGGACCTGTTTGAAGCACGTAAGCCAAAAGAAGCAGCAGTATTGGCAGAGATCAGCGGAACTGTCAGCTTCGGTAAGGAAACCAAAGGCAAGCGTCGACTGGTTATTACCCCGCAGGATACGAGTGAGCTGCCCGAGGGCGCTGATCACTACGAAGTGCTGATTCCCAAGTGGCGTCACATGACCGTCTTCGAAGGTGAGAATGTCGCCAAGGGCGAAGTTGTCTCTGACGGCCCGGAAAATCCGCACGACATTCTACGCCTGAAAGGTGTTGAAGAGCTGACCCAGTATATCGTTAAGGAAATCCAGGACGTATACAGGCTCCAGGGCGTGACTATCAACGACAAGCATATTGAAGTGATCGTATGCCAGATGCTGCGTAAGGCTGATATTGTCGATGCGGGTGAATCCGCCATGATCAAGGGTGAGCAGGTCGAGTTCACTCGAATGCTCGACGAAAATGACCAATTGCGTACCGACGGCAAACAACTGGTCAAATATAGTCGTGTCTTGTTGGGCATTACCAAAGCAGCACTTGCTACTGAATCTTTTATCTCTGCGGCATCCTTCCAGGAGACAACGAGAGTGCTTACAGAAGCAGCCGTCACTGGAAAACGTGATTATCTGCGTGGATTAAAGGAAAACGTGATCGTGGGTCGATTGATTCCAGCGGGTACCGGTCTCAAATACCACGAAGATCGACGTAAGAAACGACTCGAAAAAGATGAATCAAAAACCACCGTGAGCGCGACAGAAGTCGAAGCAGCGTTAAGTGAAGCCCTGAATTTGAATTCGAGTGAGTCGGGGCTTTAACGAATTCGCCCTCAATGCATATAAGCTTGATAACGAAGCCATATGAAACGCGGATGAATTGATCGAATCGAGGTATTGACTCATGGGGGCGGGCTCATTAGAATTCGCCCCTCGTTTTTGGCGGAGTCTCACGACTTATTGGTGGGTTCGTCATATTGAATATTATGCAGGCTCGTTTGTTTCCTTTTCAGAACAGGCAGGCGACTGATAAAGTGGAGTTACTAATTTATGGCAAGAATCAGTCAATTGGTTCGAAAGCCTAGAAAGCGCAAAGTCACCAAGAGTGACGTGCCAGCCTTGCAATCCTGCCCGCAGCGACGTGGAGTTTGCACCCGGGTTTATACGACGACGCCTAAAAAGCCAAACTCTGCATTACGAAAAGTGTGTCGTGTACGGTTAACCAATGGATTCGAAGTAACATCCTATATTGGTGGTGAAGGTCACAATTTGCAGGAGCACTCGGTCGTACTGATTCGTGGTGGTCGTGTGAAAGACTTACCTGGCGTTCGATACCACACAGTACGTGGCACATTGGATACAACCGGGGTTGCCGATCGAATGCAAGGTCGTTCGAAGTACGGTACCAAAAAACCAAAGAGTTAGAAGCTCCAAGAAGAGTTAGAAGCTTTAAAAGAAAACCATTAGATACAATCCTGGCGCTGGTACATGACCAGAACCAGAGTAAGGCCAAGCGACAACATTTCTCCTGAGCTTGTCACGTGCTCGTAGAACAGAACTGAGAGATGAACAGTCAGTCTTGGATTAACCTGAAACTTAAGAGGAATAAGTCATGCCTAGACGTCGCGTCCCGGAAAAACGGGAAATCCTGCCTGATCCCAAATATGGTAATCAGACGCTCGCAAAATTCATGAACCATGTCATGGTCAGCGGTAAAAAATCCCTTGCTGAAAAGATTGTCTATGGTGCCATGGATAGAATTCTGGAGCGCCAGGGTGGTGATCCTCTTGAAGTATTCGATGCGGCCCTCGAGGCAGTAGCACCTTCTGTCGAAGTTAAGTCTCGCCGTGTCGGTGGCGCAACTTATCAAGTGCCGGTTGAAGTCCGGCCTTCTCGTCGTGGCGCACTGGCAATGCGCTGGTTGGTTGACTCTGCTCGCCGGCGTGGCGAAAAGTCAATGGCTCAAAGGTTGGCTGGTGAGCTTATGGATGCGGCTGAAGGGCGCGGTGCAGCAGTTAGAAAGCGAGAAGACACGCATCGAATGGCCCAGGCGAACCAGGCATTCTCCCACTATCGTTTCTAGAAGTTCTTGTAAAAGAACCTCGAAAGAAACTTTGGTCAATGGCGTACCTCTATGTCCAGAACGACACCCATCAAGCGATATCGCAATATCGGGATTGTTGCCCATGTAGACGCTGGTAAAACGACCACGACGGAACGAATACTGTACTACACCGGCATATCCCATAAGATTGGTGAAGTCCATGATGGCGCCGCCACCATGGACTGGATGGAACAAGAGCAGGAACGTGGCATCACTATAACCTCGGCTGCCACCACCACATTCTGGGAGGGCTCGAGGCAACAGTTCGAAGAACATCGAATAAACATCATCGACACACCGGGCCACGTCGACTTTACAATCGAAGTCGAACGTTCGCTCCGGGTACTCGATGGCGCAGTGGTTGTGTTCTGTGGTACATCCGGCGTCGAGCCGCAATCAGAAACAGTCTGGCGACAGGCTAACCGGTACGAAGTCCCTCGACTGGTGTTCGTTAATAAAATGGATCGCGCAGGCGCTGACTTTATTCGCGTCGTTAACCAGATTGAGGGACGTCTGGGTGCAACTCCTGTCGCACTGCAACTGCCGATCGGTGCTGAAGAAAATTTTGCGGGTGTGATAGACCTGTTAAATATGAAAGCCATTTACTGGAATGAAGAAGATCAGGGGCTAACCTTCAGGGAAGAGGAAATCCCCCAAGATCTCCTGCCTGCGTCCCTGGAATACCGTGAAAAAATGATCGAAGCTGCTGCTGAAGCCAATGATGAATTGACCGAAAAGTATCTTGAAGACAATGAACTCAGCACGGAGGAAATAAAATACGGAATTCGTGCAAGAACCCTGGCCAATGAGATTGTACCGGCCATTTGCGGCTCTGCCTTCAAGAACAAGGGTGTACAGACAATGCTGGATGCGGTGATTGACTTTTTACCGGCGCCAGATGAAGTTAAGGCAATTCACGGATACCTCGACGACGGAGAAGAAACGGACGGTTATCGACACGCCGATGATGATGAGCCTTTTTCTGCATTGGCATTCAAAATTGCCACGGATCCTTATGTGGGAGCACTGACGTTCTTTCGCGTTTACTCGGGCGTACTCAACTCGGGCGATGCTGTATTCAATCCTGTCAAGAGTAAAAAAGAGCGGATAGGCCGGATGGTGCAAATGCACTCAAACGACCGAAGGGAAATCAATGAAGTGCGCGCCGGGGATATTGCAGCCGCTATTGGGTTAAAGTTTGCGACCACCGGAGACACGCTCTGTGATCTTAAAGAGATTATCACCCTCGAAAGAATGGAGTTCCCGGACCCGGTGATCCACGTCGCGGTTGAGCCTCGATCACAAGCCGACCAGGAAAAAATGGGCATCGCCCTGGGAAAACTCGCAGCAGAAGATCCGTCCTTTAGTGTACGCACCGACGAAGAGTCAGGTCAGACGATCATTGGCGGGATGGGTGAATTACACCTGGATATTATCGTCGATCGCATGAGGAGAGAGTTCTCGGTTGAAGCTAATATCGGCAAACCCCAGGTTTCCTATCGGGAAACCATCCGGAAATCAGTCGAGGCAGAAGGCAAGTTTATCCGCCAGACGGGTGGCCGAGGTCAGTATGGCCACGTCTGGATTCGTATCGAGCCATTCGCGGGTGAGGAGGGTTATGAATTTGTTGATGAAATTGTTGGTGGATCCGTTCCTCGCGAGTACATCAATGCGGTGAATAAAGGGATTCAGGAACAGCTGGCGAATGGTGTACTGGCGGGTTATCCACTTCAAGGTATAAAGGCCGCCCTATTTGATGGTTCCTATCATGATGTTGACTCCAGTGAAGTCGCCTTCAAGGTCGCGGGATCCATGGCGTTGAGAGCAGGCGCGCTCGATGCGGACCCGGTATTGCTGGAACCCGTGATGGCTGTTGAAGTCGTCACACCCGAAGATTACTACGGCGACATCATTGGAGACCTGAATCGTCGCCGGGGTGTTGTCCTGGGCATGGATGAAGTCCCTGCGGGCAAAGCCGTAAGAGCAGAAGTGCCGATGTCCGAAATGTTTGGATACGCGACTGATATGAGATCGGCAACTCAGGGTCGGGCGAGTTTTTCCATGGAGTTCAAGCAGTATAAGGAAGTGCCAGACAATATTGCCCAGGCGATTATTAGCAAGTGGTAACCACTTGTTTAGCAAGAATGGCGTAAGACAATTATTTTTACGAGGTAAAAATGTCCAAAGAGAAGTTTGAGCGCACGAAGCCGCATTTAAATGTGGGTACGATAGGTCACGTAGACCATGGTAAGACGACGCTGACGGCAGCGATTACCAAGGTTTGTGCCGAGACCTGGGGTGGAGAGTTTCATGCCTTTGATGCGATTGATAATGCGCCGGAAGAACGCGAGCGTGGTATTACGATTGCGACTTCTCATGTTGAATATGATTCACCGAATCGCCACTACGCGCACGTTGACTGTCCGGGACACGCGGATTATGTGAAGAACATGATTACCGGGGCGGCCCAGATGGATGGAGCGATATTGGTCTGTTCAGCGGCAGATGGCCCGATGCCACAGACCCGCGAGCATATTTTGCTGGCAGGGCAGGTAGGTGTGCCTTACATCATTGTGTATTTGAACAAGGCTGACATGGTTGATGATGACGAACTGTTGGAACTGGTTGAAATGGAAGTTCGTGAATTGCTTGACCAGTATGATTTTCCGGGAGATGACACGCCCATTATTGTGGGAAGTGCGTTGAAAGCGCTGGAAGATGATACCTCCGAGATTGGCACGCAGTCGATACTGAAGTTGATTGAGACGCTGGATTCGTATATTCCGGAACCTGAGCGTGCAATCGACCAGCCATTTTTGATGCCGATAGAGGACGTGTTCTCTATTTCGGGTCGTGGCACGGTGGTGACGGGTCGAATAGGCCGTGGGGTCATCAAGGTGGGTGAAGAGATAGAGATTGTGGGAATCCGTGATACGGAGAAGACGACGTGTACGGGTGTTGAGATGTTCCGCAAGTTATTGGATGAGGGTCGCGCAGGTGAGAACGTTGGCGTGTTGTTGCGTGGCACGAAGCGTGAAGATGTGGAGCGTGGTCAGGTACTGGCAGCGCCAGGATCGATTACGCCGCACATGCAGTTTGAAGGTGAGGTTTATGTGCTGAGTAAGGATGAGGGCGGACGTCATACCCCATTTTTCAAGGGTTACAAGCCACAGTTTTTCTTTGAGACGACGGATGTAACGGGATCTGTCGAGTTACCGGAGGGCACCGAGATGGTGATGCCGGGAGACAATGTGAACATGAATGTTGAATTGATCGCGCCGATTGCGATGGAAGAAGGTCAGCGTTTTGCGATCCGTGAAGGCGGTCGTACCGTGGGCGCAGGGGTTGTTACCAAAATCAGCGCTTAATTACCTCATTAGCTGAGAAAAGGCTGGTAAAGGGTGTGATTATTAGTATAATTCGCGCCCTCACATTCTCGCCGAAAGCCTATAAAACTGACGGTGATGAATACTCAGGACCTCGATAGGAGGTCAGTGGTAGCCGGACCCATTTCGGGAAAAGGCAGTAAGATTGAATGCTCCTCCCTCAGCAGCGGGAAGGGGCTTTTTTGGCCTTAATGTTTAGCTACTCTTCAATAGAGCCAAGCTAGAGCAACTACCGGTTCAGGAGACGGGTTGGATGCAGAACCAGAGAATTAGAATTCGACTAAAAGCGTTCGATCATCGTCTGATTGATGTTTCGACTCAGGAAATTGTCAACACTGCCAAGCGCACAGGCGCACAGGTAAGAGGCCCAATACCTTTACCGACTCGAATAGAAAAATTTACCGTGTTGATCTCACCGCATGTATACAAGGATGCGCGGGACCAATATGAAATTAGAACACACAAACGCCTGATCGATATCGTCGAGCCGACAGAAAAGTTCATCGATGCACTGACCAAACTGGATTTGGCGGCGGGCGTCGATGTTCAAATAAACCTGGGCTAATGGAGCAATCATGACTATTGGCATTATTGGCGTAAAGAGGGGTATGACACGGGTGTTCACCGAAGAAGGTGATTCCGTTCCCGTGACGGTGATCGAGGCATCACCCAACAGGGTTACCCAGAGAAAAACCAGCGAGATTGACGGTTACGAGGCGATTCAGGTCACTTGTGGTGAGGTAAAAGCGTCGAAAGTGAACAAGGCCGCTGCTGGACATTTCAGCAAGGCAAATACTGAAGCAGGTCGTCACCTTTACGAATTTCGATGTGAAGCCGGAACAGAGTTAGCAGTTGGGGACAGCCTGAACGTGGAAGCGTTTGAAGTAGGCCAGAAGGTTGATGTCACAGGCCGGTCAAAAGGTAAAGGCTTTGCCGGTGTTGTAAAGCGTCACAACTTTCAAATGCAGGACGCAACCCATGGCAACTCAATCTCACACAGGGCGCCAGGGTCTATTGGCCAATGCCAGACACCAGGTCGTGTCTTTAAAGGCAAGAAGATGGCGGGTCATATGGGTGCAACTCAAGTGACGACACAAACCCTGGAAGTCATCAGGGTTGACCTAGAAAACAATTTACTGCTCATCAAAGGAGCAGTGCCGGGGGCGAAAGGTGGCGATGTCATCGTTAAGCCTTCAGTTAAAGCCGGGAATTAAGTGGAGTTGGAACCTTGAATCTTAATATTTCAGAACCAGGCAAGGGAGTTTCAGATCGGGCGGTTGACGTATCTGAAACAACATTTGGACGTCAGTTCAATGAGCCGTTGGTTCATCAGGTGGTAACGGCATATTTATCAGGTGCCAGACAGGGGACCCGTGCCCAGAAGACACGCTCCGAGGTTAATGGCGGGGGTAGAAAACCTTTCCGTCAAAAAGGCACCGGTCGTGCTCGCGCGGGAACGATCCGTTCTCCTATCTGGCGTGGTGGCGGTCAAACCTTTGCAGCCAAAACACAGGACTTTAGCCAGAAAGTGAATCGTAAGATGTATCGCGGTGCGATGCAGTCGATCTTATCTGAATTAATTCGTCAGGATCGATTGATCGTAACAGAAGATTTTTCAGTTGATGCACCTAAAACTAAAGAAGTGCAGATGACACTGAAAAGTCTTGAGCTTGGCAATGTGCTGGTAGTGGTTGAAGAAGTCGACAACAACCTGTACCTCGGTGCGCGAAATCTTCGCAATGTTGAGGTTATCGATGTCCAGGGAGTGAATCCGGTTAACCTGATTGGCTTCGAGAAGGTCCTGTTCACGGTGGGTGCACTTAAGAAAGCCGAGGAGATGCTCGCATGAACACCGAAAGAATGTACAAGATACTGCTTGGTGCGCACATTTCAGAGAAGGCGACAGTGATTGCTGACGAGGCAAACCAGTTTGCGTTTAAGGTTGCCCGAGATGCAACCAGGCCAGAGATTAAAGAAGCAGTAGAGAAAATCTACAGCGTCGTCGTTAAGAATGTCACAGTTCTTAACGTGAAAGGAAAAGTGAAAAGAAATGCTCGAGGTGTAAGTCGTAAGCCAAGTTGGAAGAAAGCATATGTCAGGCTGGAAGAAGGCCATGAGATTGATTTTGCCAGCATAGGCAGTTGATCACTTTTTTTAATAAACGGATAAGTAACGAGTCACAAAAATGACAGTCGTAAAAGCTAAACCAACATCGCCAGGTCGCCGGTTCGTCGTAAAGGTCGTAAACCAAGGGCTGCACCGTGGAGAAGGTTACAAGCCGCTATTGGACAAAAAGTCCAAGTCCGGTGGCCGGAATAATCAAGGCCGTATTACGACCCGGCATATTGGCGGTGGCCATAAGCAGAAGTATCGAATTATTGACTTCAAAAGAAACAAAGACAGTATTAAAGCAGTAGTAGAAAGACTAGAGTACGACCCAAATAGAACCGCAAACATAGCACTCCTCAAGTATTCAGATGGTGAAAGACGTTACATCATCGCTCCCAAAGATCTCAACGTAGGCGACGAAGTCCAATCAGGAAATGACGCACCGATTAAAGCGGGTAATTGTCTTCCGTTGAGAAACACTCCCATGGGCAGCGTTATTCACTGTATCGAGCTGAAACCCGGGAAGGGGGCACAAATGGTTCGTAGTGCGGGCACTTCCTGTCAGCTGGTGGCAAAGGAAGGTCCCTATGTCACGTTGCGACTGCGCTCGGGTGAAATGCGCAAGGTATTAGCGGAGTGTCGAGCTACCCTGGGTGAAGTCAGTAATTCTGAACACAATCTCACCTCATTAGGTAAGGCGGGTGCCAAGCGTTGGCGTGGGGTACGGCCGACAGTACGTGGGGTTGTTATGAATCCGGTCGATCATCCCCATGGTGGTGGTGAAGGCAAGACTTCTGGTGGTCGTCATCCTGTATCGCCCTGGGGTATGCCGACTAAAGGTTACAAGACTCGAAAGAACAAGCGAACTGACAACATGATTGTTCGCCGACGACGATTAAGTCGCTAGGAGAAATTGAAGTGCCAAGAAGTTTAAGAAAAGGCCCCTTTGTTGATCTTCATTTAATGAAGAAGATTAGGCGAGCCGGAGAGACAAACGACAAGCGACCTATTAAAACCTGGTCACGGCGATCAATGATTACGCCAGAGTGCGTTGGATTCACTGTTCAGATTCATAACGGCAGACAACATATCCCGGTGTTTATTACTGAAGATATGGTTGGTCACAAGTTTGGTGAGTTCTCGGCGACTCGTACTTTTCGTGGCCATGCTGCGGATAAGAAAGTACGTCGGTAATTAAGACGACAAGAAGCCGATTAGAGAAGGTAGAGGAATCACGATGGAAGTAGCCGCAAAATTGACAGGCGCGAAAATATCAGCGCAAAAGGTACGTCTGGTTGCAGATCAGATCCGCGGTAGAGCGGTTGGCGAGGCGCTGGATATCCTCAATTTCAGCACGAAAAAAGGTGCACACCTGGTTCGTAAGTTATTGGAGTCTGCCATTGCCAATGCTGAACATAACGAAGCTGCTGATGTTGATGAATTGAGTGTTGCAAAAATACTCGTCGATGAAGGTTTAACAATGAAGAGAATACGTCCCCGTGCGAAAGGTCGAGCGGATCGTATTTTGAAAAGAACTTGCCACATTACGCTTGCAGTAACAGACAAGTAACGTAAGGAAAGTATTATGGGCCAAAAAGTACATCCCGTAGGATTCAGACTTGGGATTGTTAAAGAGCATACTTCGATTTGGTACGCAAACGGAGCCGCCTATGCAGAGAAATTGCATAACGATATGGCGGTGCGTGAGTATATTCAAAACCGATTGGCCCAGGCGTCGGTGAGCAGAATTGAAATTGAACGACCTGCCCAGACAGCGCGAATCACGATCCATACTGCTCGCCCGGGTATTGTGATTGGTAAGAAAGGCGAAGATGTCGAGAGATTGCGCAGAGAAGTCACAAATTTGATGAAAGTACCGGTGCATATCAACATCGAGGAAATCAGGAAGCCGGAATTGGATGCATATCTCGTCGCACAAAACGTCGCGCAGCAATTGGAACGTCGAGTTCAGTTTCGAAGAGCCATGAAGCGTGTCATACAGAACACGATGCGCCTCGGAGCAGAGGGTATCAAGGTAAGAGTGGCCGGCCGACTCAACGGTGCAGAGATTGCTCGTTCAGAAACCTACCATGAAGGTCGGGTACCGCTGCACACATTGCGCGCTGATATTGACTACGCGACAGCCGAGGCACTGACCACCTACGGGATTCTTGGTATCAAGATCTGGATATTCAAAGGTGAGATATTGGGCCAGCGTGAAGAAGGCAAAGATCAACAAAATAACGTTCAGACTTTTGGATAGGAATAGATGTTACAGCCCAAGAGAACGAAATTCAGGAAACAACAGAAAGGCCGTAACAGGGGTCTGGCACACCGTGGCAGCAGCGTCAGTTTCGGTGAATACGGGCTGAAATCTACAGCCCGTGGTCGTATGACTGCACGCCAGATTGAAGCGGGTCGTCGAGCTATGACTAGGCATGTCAAACGTGGCGGGCAGATTTGGATAAGAGTTTTTCCTGACAAGCCAATTACCAACAAGCCCCTTGAGGTTCGCCAGGGTAAGGGTAAGGGTAATGTTGAATACTGGGTGGCTCAGGTCAAGCCGGGCAAAATGCTCTACGAAATGGAAGGTGTTACGGAGGAAGTGGCGCGTCAGGCATTCAGGCTGGCAGCTGCAAAACTACCGTTCCCCACGGCATTTGTTAAACGCTCCGTAATGTGACGGTGAGATCGATATGAAAGCTTCAGAATTAAGAGATAAGTCAGTCGAGGAACTCCAGGAAACCCTGGTGGATCTGACCCGGGACCTGTTCACCAGTCGTATGCAGCAGTCTACTGGTCAATTGGGGCAGACACATTTACTGAAAACAGTTCGTCGCGATATTGCTCGGGTAAAAACTGTGATCACCGAAAAAGCAAAGGTAAGTGAATGAGCAAGACAAATGATGCACGTACCCTAAATGGTACGGTTGTGAGTAACAAGATGGATAAGACTATCACCGTTCAGGTTGAGCGTCTGGTCAAGCATCCGCTATACGGTAAGTACATGAAGCGCTCCAACAAGATCCATGCTCACGATCCGGAAAATGTATGCCAGGAAGGTGACCTGGTAACGATAGAAGAAACAAAACCCATTTCAAAGAGCAAAGCCTGGAAGCTGACCTCGGTAGATAGAAAAGCAGCAGTCATTCAGTGAGGGTTCGGCAAGAGTCGTCTCTTTTTTGGAAAAATGACTAAGTAAACATTACGGTGTAAGAACCGATTGAGAGTGGAGTTAAGGCAATGATACAGACGCAGACATATCTGGATATCGCAGATAACAGCGGTGCGCGTCGTGTGATGTGTATCAAGGTGTTAGGTGGTTCCAAGCGGCGTTACGCCAGTGTTGGTGACATTATTAAGGTCACGGTAAAAGAAGCAATACCTCGCGGCCGAGTAAAGAAAGGGCAGGTACTGGATGCCGTTGTGGTCCGAACTAAAAAAGGCGTGCGACGTCCTGATGGTTCAGTTATTCGATTTGATGGCAATGCGGCAGTATTACTCAATGCCAACAAACAACCCATTGGTACTCGTATTTTTGGGCCAGTTACCAGAGAACTCAGAAACGATAACTTTATGAGAATCGTTTCTCTGGCACCAGAAGTCCTGTAAGTAGAAGACGAGGCAAGAGATGCAAAAGATCAAAAGAGATGATGACGTCATTGTCATCGCCGGTAGAGATAAGGGCAAAAGAGGTTCGGTAACCCGTATTCGTGACGATGATCGAGTCTACGTCTCTGGAGTGAACATGGTAAAGCGTCATACCAAAGGCAACCCGCAGATGGGTCAGGCTGGCGGTATTATCGAAAAGGAAGCGCCGATACATGTATCCAACATTGCGATTTACAACTCAGGCAGCAACAAGGCCGACAGAGTGGGCATTAAAACTTTGGAAGACGGAAAGAAGGTAAGAATCTTTAAGTCGACCGGTGAAGAGATAGACGGTTAAAGCAAAATGGCAGACCTAAAAGTACAATACGAATCAGAACTACGGCAAAAGCTCCAGGAAGAACTGGGCCTGGATAATGTGATGGAAGTTCCACACATTGTAAAGATCACACTGAACATGGGTGTTGGTGAGGCTATTGGTGACCGAAAGCAGCTGGACCACGCTGTTTCTGATATGGAAAAGATTGCCGGACAAAAAGCAGTCGTAACTGAAGCCCGTAAATCTATCGCGGCGTTTAAAGTTCGTGACGGATATCCGGTCGGCTGTAAGGTAACGTTGCGAAAAAGGCGAATGTACGAATTTTTAGATCGACTGATCAATATCGCCATTCCGCGTCAGCGGGACTTTAGAGGTATCAGCCCGAAATCGTTTGATGGCCGGGGTAACTTTTCGATGGGTTTTACCGAGCAAATCGTATTCCCGGAAATTGACTACGACAAGATCGACAAGGTTCGTGGTCTGGACGTGAGTATCGTCACAACAGCAAAGACTGACGATCAAGGCAGGGCGCTTTTACGTGCCTTTAACTTTCCATTTAGAGAAGCAAGTACTTCTTCGTAGAGAACTTCCTATTAGAGAAGTAATAGTTGGTAGATAAGCAGAGACGTTTATGGCTAAACAATCAATGATCAACCGCGAGAAAAAGCGAGCTAAGACAGTTGCCAAGTATGCTGAAAAGCGCGCCGCCCTTAAGAAAGTGATCGCAGATGTTAACGCAAGTGATGAAGAGCGATGGGAAGCACAGCTTAAGTTTCAGACACTGCCTCGCAACGCCAGCCCGTCACGGCAGATGAGACGCTGTAGTTTAACCGGTCGCCCTCATGCTGTTTATCGTCGATTTGGTTTAGCTCGAACAAAATTAAGAGAAGCAGCCATGCGCGGAGACGTGCCCGGGCTGGTTAAGTCTAGCTGGTAGGAGACGAATTCATGACTATGCAAGATCCGTTGGCCGATATGCTGACTAGAATTAGAAATGCCCAAACTGCCAGGATTCAGGATATTGAGATGCCTTCGTCCACGACCAAGGTCGCGATTGCGCAGGTGTTGAAAGATGAAGGCTATATTGTTGACTACTCGGTTAATAGTGAGGGTAAACCGTTGCTGAGTATTGAACTCAAGTACTTTGAAGGCAGTCCGGTCATTGAGGAAATTACCCGGATAAGCCGACCAGGTCTAAGGCAGTACAGAAACAAGGATGATATCCCTGTTGTCAAAGGTGGTCTGGGAATCACTATTCTTTCAACAAACAAAGGTCTGATGAGTGATCGTGCGGCACGCGCTGCTGGTATCGGTGGTGAACTGATTTGTACCGTATTTTGAAGCTGGTTGACCGAATAAGACCGTCCATGAGGCTGTCCACAAGACTATCCACAAGAACCACGTAGAAGATTAGATATGTCACGAATAGCAAATAGTCCGGTTGAGTTGCCTGATAGCGTTGAGGCGACTATCAGCCAAAGTACTTTGAAGATCAAAGGCGGTAAGGGTGACTTGAGCCTGGATCTGAATGAGTTGGTTGCGATTACCCAGACTGAAAACGTCCTGAAATTTGCCGCGACGCAAAGCACCAAGAAATCAGGTGCTCTAGCGGGTACTTTCAGATCGATCGTCAGCAATATGGTTAAAGGCGTGAGTGAGGGTTTCGTCAAGGAACTACAACTCAATGGGGTTGGTTATCGTGCGCAATCGAGAGGCAAGACGCTGAATTTGACGCTTGGGTTTTCACACCCGGTTGAGTATGTGATTCCTGAGGGCGTTGAGGTAGAAACTCCGTCGAATACCCGGATTCTGGTGAGGGGCGTTGATAAGCAGCTGGTGGGTCAGGTGTCAGCAGATATTCGCGCTTTCCGGCCACCTGAGCCTTATAAGGGCAAAGGTGTTCGATATGTGGATGAGTATGTTAAGCGCAAAGAAGCGAAGAAAAAGTAACAGGTAGTTAGCGAGCAGTCATTAGTCGCATAGAGGATTTCGGTAGAGGAAGCTATGAGCAAGAAAAATGATGCCCGGTTGAGAAGGGCAAGAAGAGGCAGAAAACACATTGAGAAGCTTGTTGTGCCAAGGCTCTGTGTTTATCGATCTCCTCGCCATATATATGCACAAGTGATCTCTAAATCAGGAGACACCATACAAGCGTCAGCGTCTACGCTGGATAAGTCGCTTCGCGGTGAGGCCACAGGAAATGCAGATAGTGCGGCTAAAGTAGGTGCGCTGATCGCGGAAAGAGCCAAGGCAGCAGGAATTGATCAGGTTGCTTTTGATCGATCCGGATACAAGTATCACGGCCGGATTAAGGCGTTAGCAGATGCAGCCCGCGAAAGCGGCCTGCAGTTTTAAGCTGGGTTTGAGGACAAATAATGGCGTATAACGACCAGGAAAATGAAGAAGGCATCCAGGAGAAACTGGTTCAGGTAAACCGGGTGGCCAAAGTTGTAAAAGGTGGCCGAATATTTGGTTTTACCGCCTTAACTGTAGTTGGCGATGGCAACGGCCGGGTTGGTTACGGTCGTGGGAAGGCACGGGAAGTGCCTTTGGCGATCCAGAAAGCCATGGAAGCAGCACGTAGAAACATGATTCAAGTCGATTTGAAAGGTACAACTATTCAGTACCCGATTACAGCTCGACACGGTGCATCGAAGATTTTCATGCAACCTGCATCCGATGGTACTGGTGTAATTGCCGGTAAGACCATGCGAGCAGTTTTAGAAGTCGCTGGTGTACAGAATGTACTGGCGAAATGCTATGGCTCTACGAATCCCGTGAATGTTATTCGGGCTACGTTTAGAGGCTTGCAGGAAATGCGGGCGCCGGAAAGTATCGCAGAAAAACGCGGCAAAACGGTCGAAGAGATAATGGGTTAACCAACAGCTATGGCGAATAAAACGATTAAAGTTACGTTAACAAAAAGCACAATTGGTCGGTTGAAGACCCACAAGGCCTGTGTGTTAGGTCTGGGTTTGAAGAGAGTCCGGCAAACGGTAGAAGTTATTGATACGCCCGAGAACAGAGGCATGATCAATAAGGTTTCATATCTAGTCAGCGTTGAAGGCGAGTAGGAGCTTTTTTAAAATGCGATTAAACAGTTTACATCCGGCGATTGGCAGCAAGACCGCCAAAAAACGTGTCGGCCGTGGTATGGGCAGTGGTTTGGGTAAGACCGCCGGGCGTGGTCACAAAGGCCAGAAATCAAGATCCGGTGGCCGAATTAAGCCTGGGTTTGAAGGTGGCCAGCAGCCTTTGCAAATCAGACTGCCGAAGTTTGGCTTTAATTCCGCCAAGGCACGAGTGACTGCAGAGGTCACCTTGCATGAATTGGCAAAAGTAGATGCCGACGTGGTCGACCTGCAGGCACTTAAAGATGCAGACATTATCAGCGAAGGGATGCAACGCGCCAAGGTAATGCTGTCTGGCGAGATCAATAAAGCAATCACCCTAAAAGGTATTAGGGCGAGTAAGGGAGCCAGGGCTGCGATTGAAGCAGCAGGTGGAAAAATCGAAGCGTAATGACTAGTTCAATGCTACAAAACACACGTTCGTCATCTGGTGCAGGTGGCGGACTAACGGAACTAAGGCAGCGTTTGTTGTTCGTATTGGTTGCTATCATCGTTTACAGGGTGGGTAGCCATATTCCTGTACCGGGTATAGATCCGGAAAGATTGAAGTTGCTGTTCGGCCAGAACCAGGGCGGTATTTTGGATCTGTTTAACATGTTTTCAGGTGGTGCACTTGAGCGCATGAGTATTTTTGCATTAGGCATTATGCCTTACATATCGTCATCCATTATCACGCAGTTGTTGGTAGCGACTACACCGTCACTGCAGCAGCTAAAAAAAGAGGGTGATGCGGGGCGGAGAAAAATAGCCCAGTACACGCGATATGGCACATTGGTGCTAGCGACAGTGCAGGGTTTTGCATTTAGTAGTGGCTTGTCAGCTCAAGGTCTGGCCTACGCCGGAAATTTTGCGTTTCATTTTGTAGCAGTGGCGACTTTAGTGACTGGTGCGATGTTTTTGATGTGGCTGGGTGAGCAGGTAACGGAAAGAGGGGTAGGCAACGGTATTTCGATAATAATCTTTACCGGTATCGTATCGGGCTTTCCCAGCGCCATTGGCCAGTCGTTTGAACAGGCACGCCAGGGTGAGATTCCGATTTTGGGATTGTTGTTAATCGCGGTACTGGCGATCGCAGTAGTGGCATTTGTGGTCTATGTCGAACGAGGTCAAAGACGTATTACGATAAATTATGCGAGGCGGCAACAGGGAAGAAGACAATACCAGGCACAGAGCAGCCACCTCCCGTTGAAAGTGAATATGGCTGGTGTAATACCCGCAATTTTCGCCAGTAGCCTGTTGCTGTTTCCGGCTTCTCTGGGTCAGTGGTTTGGGCAGTCGCCGGGTATGGAATGGCTACAGGAACTGAGTTTACAGATTGCCCCCGGGCAACCATTGAACATTTTATTGTTTTCAGCGGGGATAATATTTTTCTGCTTCTGGTATACGGCGATTATGTTTAACCCGAAAGAGGTGGCAGAAAATTTACAGAAATCCGGTGCGTTTATTCCGGGTTATCGTCCCGGTCAACAGACCGCGAGACATATAGATACAATTTTAACGAGGCTGACATTATTCGGTTCGTTGTATATGACACTGGTGTGTCTGTTGCCACAGTTTTTAGTCGTTCAGTTTAACGTGACGTTTCAGCTGGGTGGCACGGCACTACTGATTGTTGTGGTAGTGGTTATGGATTTTATATCCCAGATTCAGACTCATTTGATGTCGCATCAGTATGAGTCACTCATGAAAAAGTCCAATCTCCAGAATTTTGGGCGACGTTAGACGTATAAGGAACGGAGCAGGTTATGAAGGTTAGAGCTTCAGTAAAAAAGATGTGCCGGAACTGTCGAATTATTCGACGCAGGGGTGCTGTCAGGGTTATCTGTACAGAACCAAAACATAAACAACGCCAGGGTTGATAGGAGCGTTTGAATGGCTCGTTTAGCTGGAATTAATATTCCCGATAATAAACATGCAGAAATATCCCTGACCTATATCTTTGGTATTGGTCGGCAAACTGCGAAGGATTTGTGTGCGGAAACGAATGTGAGTCCGACCGCGAAAATACAGGATCTGGACGAAGCGCAGCTCGATAGTCTTCGCACGGAAATTGCTAAGTTACCGGTTGAAGGTGATTTGCGGCGTACTGTGCAGTTGAACATTAAGCGTCTGCTGGACCTTGGTTGCTATCGGGGGATTCGGCATCGTCGTAATCTGCCGTTGCGTGGCCAACGAACCAAGACAAATGCACGAACAAGAAAAGGTCCGAAAAGACCAATTCGAAGATAAAACAAAATTGCCTTTTTGCTGTTTTTAATTTGGCTAGTTTTGGTAAAGAAAGCAGAAATTTATTTTGAGTGAAGTGACCAATATGTCAGAAACAGAAACAGAAACAGAAACAGAAACAGAAACAGAAACAGAAACCAAAGAAGCGCCAGCCGTGACAGAGACGGCGGCAGAGGCTGGGACCGAATCAACAACTGAAACCCAGAGTGCACCTATGCCGACACGGCGTAAAGGCAAGCGTCAGGTTGTTGATGGTCTGGCTCACATTCATGCATCGTTTAACAATACGATCATCACGATTACAGATCGTCAGGGTGGCGCTTTGTCCTGGGCAACAGCAGGTGGCTCCGGTTTCCGCGGTGCAAGAAAGAGCACGCCGTTTGCAGCGCAGGTTGCCGCTGAACGGGCTGGGACTGCAGCATTGGATTATGGATTGCAGAATCTGGAAGTTTTCGTCAAGGGACCTGGTCCTGGTCGTGAAGCAGCCGTACGCGCGCTAAATGGTGTTGGTTACAGAATCACGAATATTACTGATGTGACACCTATCCCACATAATGGTTGTAGACCACCGAAACGCCGCAGGGTGTGATTTAAGACCTTCGGCGGACAAAGGAGAAAGACTATATGGCCAGATATCTCGGCCCTACATGTAAACTAGCGAGAAGAGAAGGTACTGACTTGTACCTCAAAAGCGGCGTGCGCCCGATTGAATCGAAGTGCAAGATAGACAATGCACCAGGTCAGCACGGTGCGCGTCGAACCCGGCTTTCAGACTACGCGGTACAGTTACGAGAGAAACAAAAAGTGCGTCGCATTTATGGCGTACTCGAAAAGCAGTTTCGTAACTACTACAAGCGGGCTGATCGCCAAAAAGGTGCAACAGGTGAAAATCTGCTCGTGATTCTCGAACGTCGGTTAGACAATGTTGTCTACCGCATGGGTTTTGGATCTACCCGGGCAGAGGCACGCCAGCTTGTGTCTCACAAATCTATTCTGGTTAACGGTAACGTCATCAATATACCGTCTTATCAGGTAGAAGCGGGCGATACGATCACGATTCGTGAAAAATCCAGGCAACAACTACGGATCCAGGGCGCACTTGCCCTGGCTGCGAACCGACCGGTTGATTGGGTCGAAGTAAATGGCGACAGATTAGAAGGTGTTTTCAAGGCATTTCCAGCGCGTGAAGAATTGCCTGCTGAAATCAATGAAAATCTTATTGTTGAGCTTTACTCCAAGTAATCCAGTATTAAAAATTTAAAGGTATATTTATGGCCCATTCGTCATTAGAGTTTTTAACGCCCAAACATATACAGGTTGATCAGGTCAGTGAGACCCGTGCAACCGTCATCCTGGAACCTCTCGAAAGGGGCTTTGGTCATACTCTGGGAAATGCTTTACGACGCATATTGCTATCTTCAATGCCAGGTTGTGCTGTCACAGAGGCTGAGATCGATGGTGTACTCCACGAGTACAGCTCCATCGAAGGTGTGCAGGAAGATGTCATAGAAGTATTGCTAAATCTTAAGGGTGTCGCCATCAAGTTGAATGAATCTGATGAGGCTGAACTCGCGTTGGATAAAAGAGGTCCCTGTGTAGTGACTGCCGGTGACTTCCAGCTTGATCACGATGTCGAAATTGCGAATCCGGACCATGTTATTGCAACGCTAAATGAATCTGGCAGTATTAACCTTCGCGCTAAAGTTAGCAGAGGCCGTGGCTATGTGCCCGCAGATGTCCGCATGATTGAAGAAGAACAGGGCCGTACTATTGGCAGCCTGTTAATTGACGCTTCCTATAGCCCTGTCAGCAGAGTCGCATACAAGGTAGATAGTGCGCGGGTTGAACAGCGAACTGACCTCGATAAACTCATAATTGATCTTGAGACCAATGGCACAATCGATCCGGAAGAGGCGATTCGTCGAGCTGCGACTATTTTGCAGCAGCAGGTTAATGTATTTGTTGATCTGCAAAGCGAAAATGAGCCAGAGCCGGAAGAGCATGAAGATGAGATTGATCCAATTCTGTTGCGTCCGGTAGATGATCTTGAACTCACGGTTCGTTCTGCCAACTGTCTGAAGGCAGAAAATATTTATTACATTGGTGACCTGATTCGACGAACAGAAGTTGAATTGTTAAAGACACCAAACCTGGGTAAGAAATCACTGACGGAAATAAAAGACGTGTTGGCTTCACGTGGACTGTCTCTTGGCATGCGCCTTGAGAACTGGCCGCCGACAAGCCTGCGTGGTGACGATCGGGTATTGGGCAATATCGCTTCTTTTTAGAAGAAAGCGGAATTAGAAAAAGCGTAATTAGGAAGTTATCTCATGCGCCATAGAAAGAGTGGTAGACAACTAAACAGGAACTCATCGCACCGTAAGGCGATGTTTCGGAATATGGCGTGTTCTTTGATTGACCATGAAGTCATCAAGACGACATTGCCAAAGGCGAAAGAACTGAGAAAGGTTGCTGAACCACTCATTACACTTGCGAAAACCGACTCGGTTGCCAATCGACGTCTCGCTTTTGCGCGCATGGGCAGCAAGGCCAGTGTTGGTAAACTCTTCACCGACATCGGACCGCGTTATGAAGATCGACCGGGAGGCTACACCCGTATTTTAAAGTGCGGCTTTCGGGCAGGTGATGCTGCGCCGATGGCATTTATTGAATTAGTAGATAGACCGGTTCCAGATTTTGACGATGATGATGTCGACGACGATGAAGACTAAATAATCGTCCGCAAAACGTGTCATCGCGTCTTAAAAGTGTGTGATGACTTATCAAGGCTGGTTAGTTACCGGCCTTTTTTTTATTTCACAATAAACTCAGGTTTTTGATTCCCGGAAACTGCCTGCAATCAGAAAAG
Organism: Gammaproteobacteria bacterium; assembly: GCA_012960755.1. The sequence continues at coordinate 35,334 of DUAT01000169.1, read as the reverse complement.
CCTGCGGAGAAGCAATTAACATGTACAGATCATTTAATCCCACAGTTCGCACGTTAATGGGTCCCGGTCCTTCTGATGTTAATCCGCGTGTTCTTAACGCGATGGCAAAACCCACCATTGGCCATCTGGATCCGGAGTTCATTCGTTTGATGGACGAAATTAAGGGCTTGCTCCAGTTCGCCTTCCAGACTGAAAATGAGTTAACTATCCCCGTTTCTGCCCCAGGGTCCGCGGGTATGGAAACCTGTTTCGTCAATCTGGTGGAACCGGGTGATAAGGTCGTGGTGTGCCAGAACGGTGTGTTTGGGTCTCGGATGTCAGACAATGTAAAAAGAATGGGGGCCGAGTCGGTTGTGGTTGAGCAGGAATGGGGTCGTGCGGTTGATCCTGATGCTTTAAAAAAGGCGCTTGATGCAAACCCCGATGCGAAGATCGTGGCGTTTGTTCATGCTGAAACTTCTACCGGCGCCCGGTCCGATGCCAGGGAACTTTGTGATCTTGCCAGGCGGTATGAATGTCTTTCAATCGTTGACTGTGTAACATCGTTAGGTGGCTGCGATGTTGACCTTGACGGATGGGGAGCCGACGCTTCCTATAGCGGGACCCAGAAATGTCTTTCCTGCGCCCCGGGTTTGTCGCCTATCAGTTTGAGTGAAGCGGCGGTCGAAGCCATAAAAAACAGAAAAACCCAGGTCAGCTCCTGGTTTCTGGACCTGAATCTGGTGATGGGTTACTGGGGCGAAGGTCAGACCCGGGCATACCATCACACAGCGCCAGTCAACGCGTTATATGGTTTGCACGAGGCGTTGGTTGTCCTTTCAGAGGAAGGCCTTGAAGCCAGTTGGCTCAGGCACAACCGTAATCATCTTGCCTTACGGGCAGGGCTTGAGGCGATGGGGCTGTCTTTTATCGTACCTGAAGATGAGCGGCTGACGCAGCTTAATGCGGTAACCATACCAGAGGGTGTTGATGAAGCCGTGGTCCGGAAACAGTTACTGCAACAGTTCAATCTTGAAATCGGAGCTGGCCTTGGGAGTTTAGCGGGTAAAGTCTGGCGTATTGGCCTGATGGGGTACGCCAGTAATCCAAAGAATGTGATGTTGTGTGTCAGTGCGCTGGAAGCGGTGCTGTCCCAATACAATGCACATATCAACAAAGGGGTAGCAACGGCTGCGGTTCAGGCCAGCTACGTCTAACGAGCATGTCAATGTGCTGTCTCTGCCTGTATTTATATGGGCAGCACGGTGGTCGACTTGATTTTCTCCATCGCGAATGAAGACGAAACGTCACTCAGGGGTGCCGCACTGATAATCTTCTTGTAAACCCTGTCATAGTCGGCAACATCCCTCACAACGACTTTAAGCAGGTAATCAATCTCACCGCTTAATCTGTAGAATTCTATTACTTCGGGAATCCTCGCTACTCCTTCAGAAAATTGACTAAGCCATTTGTCGTTGTGCTGATTGGTCCTGACTGAAACGAATGTCGTCAGGCCGAGTCCGAGCTTATTCGCGTCCAGTATAGCCACGTTGTGAGTGATGAAATTTTTTCGCAGTCGTTGAGCCCGGCGCCAGCAGGCATTAACAGAGAGACTCACGGTTTCGGCGATTTCGACTATCGGGGTATCAGATGCTCTCTGAAGGATTTGAAGAATTTGTCTGTCTTTCGAATCTAATTGCATACTATTTGAATAAATGAGTAATATTTCCCAATTTTAGCCTAAAAGAAGCACTAAATTGAGAAGTATTTTCCGCCCGCTGATTTAAAGTTGATAACAATACTGGCTTTGTAAGATATCAATATGTGGGAAAGGTTTTTTTTAGAGCATCCAGCGAGCGTAGGTGAAAGTTACCCGGAACATTTTTGGACGGCCATGTCGTTCTCAATTCGCCTGGCATCTGCAGCGTTGATGTGTGGCATACATGCTTTCTTGCCATTTATGTTCACCAGCAGTGGGAGCAGAATGATCACACTGTTGCATGATGAAATGGTCCTCCATCGCGCGCATTCGGTAGCCTCCAAGAGCCGCTAGTAGTCCATAAATGCTAGGTTTGTCGAGAGCCCTTAGCGAGTACGGAAGCAAGGAACTGGCCTGTAAACGAGCATTCCTGTTTTGTCAGGTCTTCAGGTGTGCCAAATGCGACGATCTCGCCACCACCGGACCCGCCTTCCGGCCCTAGATCGACGATCCAGTCTGCGGTTTTTATTACATCCAGGTTGTGTTCAATGATCACAACGGTGTTACCCCGATCCCTGAGGTGGTGTAGTACCTCCAACAATTGTTCAATATCGTGAAAGTGCAAACCTGTGGTTGGCTCATCGAGAATATACAGCGTCTTACCAGTATCCCTTTTTGATAGCTCCCTTGCCAGTTTCACTCTTTGTGCTTCACCCCCCGATAGCGTTGTCGCGCTCTGACCCAGGCGCACATAATCGAGGCCAACATCCATCAGCGTCTTTAGCCTTCGCGCAATCATGGGCACCGCCGAGAAAAACCCGTAGGCATCTTCGACGGTTAGAGCCAGTACCTCGTGGATGTTCTTGCCCTTGTAGTGCACTTCCAGGGTTTCCCGGTTATACCGTTTGCCCATACATTCATCACAGGTTACGTAGACATCAGGCAGAAAGTGCATTTCAACCTTGATCAAGCCATCACCCTGGCAGGCTTCACAGCGACCACCCTTGACGTTGAAACTGAAACGACCGGGCTTGTAGCCTCTTGATCGTGCCTCCTGCGTTGCGGCAAACAATTCCCGGATCGGGGTAAAAATATTGGTATAGGTAGCTGGGTTTGATCGCGGTGTGCGGCCAATTGGGCTTTGGTCAATATCGACTACCTTGTCCAGTTGGTGCAGGCCATGCATTTCGTCGAACGGTGCCGAGTTCGGGTTCTGGGCGCCGTTCAGGTGTTTGGCGGCTTCGGGATAAAGGGTATTGTTGATCAAGGTTGATTTTCCCGAACCGGAAACTCCGGTAATACAGGTCATCAAACCTAACGGTATTGTCAGGTTGATAGACAGGAGATTGTTTCCTGACGCCCCTTTTATACGCAGGACTTTTTCGGGGTCGTAGGGTGTCCTCTTTTTGGGAATTTCGATGCGACGCGTGTTCGAGAGAAACTGGCCGGTAATGGACTCTTTTGCAGCCAGAATATCCTCCAGATTACCGGCGGCAACGATTTCACCGCCGTGCACCCCGGCACCGGGACCAATATCGACGATATAATCGGCAGACTTGATCGCCTCTTCATCGTGTTCTACCACAATAACCGTATTTCCAAGATCCCGAAGATGGTTCAGGGTGTTTAGCAGACGTTGATTGTCGCGTTGATGCAGACCGATTGATGGTTCATCCAGAATGTAAAGTACACCTACCAGCCCTGCTCCAATTTGACTGGCGAGCCTGATTCGCTGGGCTTCTCCACCACTTAGGGTGTTTGCGCTGCGGGAAATGGTGAGATAGTTCAAACCCACATCCATGAGGAAGCTGAGGCGATTGACGATTTCCTTGAGTATCTTCTCGGCGATCTTGGCTCTCTGGCCCTGCAGAATGAGTTGTTCGAAATACTGATGCGCCTCAGCCACAGACCAATTGGTGATTGTGGGCAGGGACGTGTCGTTGATTGTTACTGCACAGGCATCCCTGTTCAGCCTTGTTCCCAGACAACTCGTGCAATTCTGGGTGCTGAGGTGGCGGGCAAGGTTTTCACGCACCACCTGGGACTCCGTATCTCGATAGCGCCGCTCCATGTTGGGAATAATGCCTTCGAAGGCATGGGCCCGGGTGTATTCGTCACCGCGATCATTGACATAGCGGAACGCGATCTTTTCTTTTCCGCTGCCGAACAGGATCACCTTTCGATCAGCTTCGCTGAGATCTGCGAAGGGCGTATCAATTCTGAATTGGTAGTGATCTGCCAGTGAATTCAGCATCTGGTAGTAGTAGATATTGCGTCGGTCCCAGCCATGGATTGCACCCTCGGCCAGTGATAGGTCTGGGTCGTGGACGACATGCGCCGAATCAAAAAACTGGTTTAGCCCGAGACCGTCACAAGCAGAACAGGCACCAGCCGGATTGTTAAACGAAAAAAAACGGGGCTCCAGTTCTGTAATGGAATGGCCGCACTCGGGGCAAGCGAAGCGGGCTGAGAAAACGATATCTTTTTGATCATCATCAATAAAGGCAATACTGGCCAGGCCATCTGAAGCCTGGATTGCAGTTTCAAAAGAATCAGCCAGACGTGTTTTTATATCATCCCTCACCCGGAACCGGTCAACGACAACCTCGATGGTATGTTGTTTGTTCTTATTTAGTGCAGGTGTCTCGTCGAGGTCGGTGACAATCCCGTTGATCCGGGCGCGCACAAATCCCTGGGTGCGGAGCTGATTGAAGAGGTGAAGATGCTCACCCTTGCGTTTTTTGACGACAGGGGCCAGTAACATGACTCGCTTTTCTCCCGTTATCGACAATACCTGGTCAACCATCTGTGCCACAGACTGGGCTTGTAAGCGTATGTTGTGATCAGGACAGTGGGGCTGCCCAACCCGTGCGAATAACAGTCTCAGGTAATCATATATTTCAGTTATTGTGCCAACGGTGGAACGGGGATTGTGGCTGGTTGACTTCTGTTCAATAGATATAGCCGGGGACAATCCATCAATATGATCCACATCAGGCTTCTCCATCAGCGACAGGAACTGACGGGCGTAGGCTGACAGTGATTCGACGTATCGGCGTTGACCTTCCGCATAGAGCGTATCAAATGCCAGAGAAGACTTGCCAGAACCAGACAGCCCGGTAATAACCACAAGCTTGTCTCTTGGAATTTCCAGATCGATGTTCTTCAGGTTATGAGTGCGTGCACCCCGAATTGAAATAACGCTCATGCTTGAATGCTGACGCTCCTGGTCGTTATTGCTGAAAATGTGGGTTGATTCATGTGATTTTTGACTTAGTATTCTTGACAACTTGAGTGTAGGCAGACGCTTATCTTGCTATCATCTATTTCATCGTCGTGAGTCGTATTTTAGCTATCCTGCCGGTTCGAGAGGGGACGATGTTATAAGTTTGTGATGCGCTAAGCAAAGCGAATGAACCCGTTTTTAGTGTTTGTAAGTAACCCCCTGAATGGATAGACAAGAAATACGCGCAGCCATTTCTATTGCACTTTTGTATGTTGTGCGGATGCTAGGGTTGTTCATGATTTTACCGGTACTCCCGTTACTGGTAGACGAGCTCAGCTACGCCACCCCATTGCTGATTGGAATTGCCCTGGGAATTTATGGTTTGTCCCAGGCTTTGCTACAGATACCACTGGGGCTTTTGTCCGACAAAATAGGCCGCAAGCCAGTTATCCTTGGCGGGTTGCTGGTGTTTATTGCAGGTAGTTTGGTTGCTGGATTTTCCGATAACATATTCGGGATTATTGCAGGCCGTTTCCTGCAGGGTTGTGGCGCAATAGCCAGCACATTGTTGGCGCTGCTCTCGGATGTTACCCGGGAGGAGAATCGGTCCAAAGCAATTGCAATTGTGGGAATGAGCATTGGTGCCTCCTTTGGAATCGCTTTGGTGCTGGGCCCATGGATTAATCGCAGCTACGGGCTCGATGGCATTTTCCTGGGGACAGCCGCGGCCGGGGTTGTGGGGATTGGGGTGTTGTTAATCTTCGTGCCGACAGCGCATACAATAGGGCTGAACCCGGACTCCCAATTGAGCATCAAGCGGGTCAAAGAAGTTTTACACCATCTGGGTCTGGCGAGAACTACTTTTGGGATCTTTGTTCTCCATTTTCTGCTGATGTCGAGTTTTATTGCTTTTCCGTCTTATATGCTGGGAACAGGCGAGATCGAAACCTCCGATCACCACATGATTTATCTCTTAATCCTGGTGGTTACCTTTATCCTCATGGGCCCCTTTATGTGGTTGTCAGATAAACCGGGTTTCGTGAAACAGCTGATGCTGAGTATGATAATTTTCTTTATTTCGTCCAGCCTGCTTCTTTCACAATACTCGAGTTTTAATGTTCTGATTGTGGCGATGGTGTTGTTTTTCATGGCCTTCAACCTGTTGGAGGTAATGCTCCCGGCGATGGTTTCCAAACTGGCGCCTGCCGGAGCCCGGGGGACTGCCATGGGTATATATTCCACTGCCCAGTTTGCCGGTGCATTTGTCGGCGGTGCAACGGGAGGATACATTGCAGGTGCCTGGTCAATGTCTCACCTGATGTACGCTAATGCGCTCATTTCAGTGATCTGGTTTTTCGTGATCATCGGTATGCCTGCGGCAAATAATCACCGCAGTATGTCTGTTTCCCTGTCTCGAATTGATAAGCCTGCTCCCAATGAGATGCGAGACGCGTTATTATCTATTGACGGTGTTATCGACGCCGTCTTCATTGAAGGCGAGGAGGTTGCGTATCTTAAGGTTGATGACGACCTGCTTGATTCACAGGCATTGCAGAAACTGTCCCGTGGCGGTAACAAGGCGATAGTCGGTGTTTAAGAAAATTTTTCTATAGTAAAAGGAGAACCGTATGGCTCGAGGCGTTAACAAAGTAATTTTGGTCGGAAATCTCGGCAATGATCCGGATACACGTTACCTGCCTGATGGCAACGCGGTGACAAATATTAGTGTAGCAACCTCGAAGTCCTGGAAAGACAGGGACTCGGGCCAGACCAATGAAAGAACTGAATGGCACCGGGTAGTTTTCTTTCGCCGACTCGCTGAAATTGCTGGTGAGTACCTGAAGAAAGGCTCCAAGGTGTACATTGAAGGAGAACTACGGACCCGTATGTATGAGAAGGAGGGGCAGAAACACTACTCCACCGAAATCGTCGCCAACGAAATGCAGATGCTGGATGGTCGAGGTGATATGAACGCCAGTGGGGGCGGTTTCAATCAACCCCAGGCCAGGGCTGAATCTTCGTCGTCAAATGCTGCCCCTGCTTTTGATTCACCACCACCCGAAGATTTTAACGACGACATCCCGTTTTAACCGACTGACAGGTAGCATCTAAACCAACAAGTACAGCAGCGCGCCGAGCATCAACCGATACAGGACAAAAGGTGTGAACCCAATCCGGTTTATGAAATCCAGGAATAGGCGGATGCACAAATAGGCGCTGATGGCGGCAACAATAATACCGATCGCCATACTCTGCCAATCTACCGTTGTCGGATCCTGAATCAGGTCATAGGTCTTTAAGGTGCTCGCGCCAGCGATTGCAGGTATAGAGAGCAAGAAAGAAATCCGGGAGGCACTTTCACGCGTATACCCCAGTAACAGGGCGAGGCTCATTGTCACGCCCGAGCGGGAAGTTCCAGGTATCAGCGCAAAACACTGCGCAACGCCGATGATGAGCGCATGCCGCCAGTGCAGTTCCGTCTCCAGCCTGCTTTTCTTGCTGAAGCTATCTGCCGCGAAGAGCAGCAAGCCAAAAAACACGGTCGTAAAAATGATGGTTTCTGTGGATCGGAACTCCCCCTCGACGAAGCTCTTTATTATGAACCCAACCGGAATAATCGGCAGGCTTGCGATAAGCAGGTTGATTGCGAATTTACTCTCAATGGTCGGTCTACCCAACAGGTTCTGGAAAAAAGCGCTCGTCAATGAAATCAGCTCATACCTGAAATACCAGATAACAGCTATCAATGTGCCCAGGTGGACGGCGGTATCAAAAGCCAGTCCCTGGTCTGGCCAATTCAGTACTGAGGAAGGCAGGATCAGGTGGGCAGAGCTGGAAACTGGCAGAAACTCTGTGACACCTTGTATCAGTGCCAGAACTAAAACTTGAAACGTATCCAATTGGACTCCCTGGGATAATGTAAGTCATGTGAGAAGTGCGGCAGTTTATCTAAGGAACCTAAGATTAAGTAGATATTTTCGTCAGGGCAAGGAAGGCAGGAATGGAAAATCAGAGGTTCCTTAACCCACTGTGTCAGGTACACTTGTCCCATGACTGAAATTGCGTTGTTCCCGCTCCCCCTCGTCTTGTTTCCTGGTGGCAAATTACCGCTGCAAATCTTTGAAACACGCTATTTGGACATGATCAAAAACTGCATGAAGGAAGATGTCGGGTTTGGCGTGATTCTTATTGAAGAAGGTAAACAGGTGTTACGTCATGCGCGGCAGGAGCAACCCAGAATAGCCGACATCGGGACCTACTGCGCGATAGTGGATTTTGATCAGCAAGCTAATGGTTTACTGCAAATAACCATTGAAGGTGAGGTAAAGTTTTCGATCAGACATCAGTACGAGAATGTAGATCGTCTGATGTTGGCGCAGGTTGAATTCTTGCCATTGGAAGATCCCAGTCCCATACCGGAAAACAAACACCATCTTGTTGAGCTGCTTGAAACGCTAACACGGCACGAGTCAGTCCAGTCTCTGGACCTGACGGTTGATTTCGAGGCTGCCGATGATGTCAGTGCGCGCCTCACGGAGCTGCTTCCTTGCGAGAACAATTTTAAGCAGCGAATGCTGGAACTTGAAAATCCAGTGGTCAGGTTGACTGAGCTGGAGAAACAACTCTTGAGAATGCAGGATTTGAATCGGTAGGAAGCATCCTGGTGGAATCTACAACGAGTTAATAACAAAGTAGTCCCGGTCAACTTGCCAGTCTCTTCTTGTTAGTGGATTGCGGGTGCAGTGTTGCGCATAGTCGAAATCGACGAATCGATACTTTAGCTGTTGGTCCCTCCCCGGCGGTATTCCCAGGCGAGTGCACTGGATAATCTTAACCGGATTAAGCCCGACGTCTTCGATTCGAAACTTATCTCTGGCTGCTGTTCTGGTGTCCCATTCAGAAACTTTCAGATTCAGGGATTTGCATAACAGTGTCTGGCCATTGCAAAGTTTTTCGATTTTCCGTGGTTTTGACAGGGATTTGCGGGGTTGTTCATCGACGGATTGATGCAAGGATTGCATCACCGCCAGATTGGATTCCGGTGACACGCAATCAACGTATGGAAACCCGCTCTTTATCAATACCGCATTGCCTTCTCCCCTTGAGGAAAAGTTCAGCGAATCCCTTCCCCGGGCATAGTACATATAAACAGTGCCTGGTTTCATGAACATCGCCTTTCTCTTCGGCGTGTACCCCAGGGAGGAATGACTGCCTCGATCTGTGATCTCATAAGCCTCGGTTTCAATAATCCTCGCCGCAAGCCATACCACGTCCCGGTTTGGAAGCTGGTACCGATGCCGCAGGACTTTTCCCAGCAGGCTGATTGCCAGGCTGGTAGCGGGCTGGTTAAAAAAACAAGCACCGAGTAGTTTCGGTCCTGATCCAGGCTTACGGGGTAAGGAATTATCTTTCATGTTGCGAGATCATCTCAACTCAACGCTCAACTTACAATTTCTCGTAAACGAGTGATATTCGGTCAGAGTGCACAAGTAGATGACCTACTCCGGCTGTTGATTCAGCGTACCTCAAGTTCAGGTATAATAAGTGATTCACTGTATTAGATAATCATTACATGAGCGTCAAAGAGCAAATGCGCGGGATGGGGATTGCGGCTCGAAGTGCTGCCACTGCCATTGGTAAAGCCACGACGGGGCAAAAAAATGATGCCCTCGAAGCTATCGCCAGCGAAATTCAGAACCGGTGCGATCAATTGATGGTCGACAACGAGAAAGATCTTGCGGCAGCGCGTGAAAATGGCCTCACCGAGGCGATGTTGGATCGTCTGGCGTTTACCGAATCCCGATTTGGCACCATGATTGAGGGACTAAAACAGGTTGCCGGGATTGATGATCCCGTTGGTGAGGTTACGGATCTTTCCTATCAACCCAGCGGTATCCAGGTTGGGCGAATGCGAGTACCCCTGGGGGTGATCGGTATTATTTACGAATCCCGGCCGAATGTGACAATTGACGCTGCAAGCCTGTGTTTAAAGTCCGGCAATGCGACGATCCTTCGTGGCGGATCAGAAGCCATTCATTCCAACCTGGCCCTGGCAAGGTGTATCCAGGCAGGATTGAAAACCGCGCAATTACCCGCAGAGGTAGTGCAGCTGGTACCAATCACGGATCGAGCAGCCGTGGGAGAGTTGATTACAATGGACGATTATGTCGATGTCATTGTGCCCCGTGGCGGTATTAGTCTCACCCAGCGTATTGCCGATGAGGCGACGATTCCGGTGATAAAGCATCTGGACGGTGTCTGTCATGTGTATATTGATGCTGATGCGGACCGGGAAATGGCGATCAACATCTCGTTTAACGCAAAGTGCAATCGTTATGCGGTCTGTAATGCCATGGAAACATTGCTTGTCGCGTCGGATATTGCCAACGATGTGTTACCTGAACTCGGCAGATTGTACTGCGCCCAGCAGGTTGAATTACGCGGCTGCGACAAAACCAGAAAGATTCTCGCCGGTATTGGTCAGGTCAATGTTGCGAGCGAGGAAGATTGGTCTGAAGAATACGTGGCACCCATTTTGTCGATCAAGGTAGTCGATGGAATTGACCAGGCGATCGACCATATCAATACCTATGGGTCGCAACACACCGACACCATTGTTACCGAAAATTACTCGAGAAGTCGCCGCTTTATCAGGGAAGTGGATTCCAGTTCGGTGATGATTAATGCTTCTCCCCGATTTGCCGATGGATTTGAGTTCGGACTCGGCGCTGAGATCGGTATCTCAACCGACAAGTTGCATGCCAGGGGCCCTGTGGGCCTTGAAGGGCTCACGTCCCAGAAGTATGTGGTATTTGGGTCTGGACAAGTCCGGCAATGAGTTCAGTGGCTAGTCTGGCGATTTACGGCGGCACCTTTGACCCAGTGCATTTCGGTCACCTGAGGTCGGCTGTGGAGGTATATCAGGCGCTCCAGGTGTCCCAGTTAAAACTGATTCCGGCGAGTGTGCCGCCCCATCGCAAGATGCCGTCCACGACCCGGGAACAGAGATTGCACATGTTGCAACTGGCGACAAAAGATCTGGAATATCTCCAGATTGATGAGCGTGAGATCCGTCGCGAGGGTAAATCTTTCACGGTAGATACCCTGGCATCGTTCAGGGATGAAATTGGACCTGCAGTTCCCCTGTCACTAGTACTGGGAGCCGATGCATACGTTTTGCTCAACGAATGGTACGCCTGGGAGTCTTTAGCGGAGCTTGCTCATCTGGTTATCCTGGAAAGACCGGGCCATCGTGAACAGTTACCTGCCCGCGAAGTCATCGACTGGGCAAATGATCGGTGGGTTGCAGACCCGCTGTGTTTAGGCGGGCAAGCTGCGGGTCTCATGTGCCGTTTGAGCCTGACACAAATGGATATTTCAGCGACGAGGATTCGTGAGATAATAAGTCAAGGCGGTAACATCGATTTTTTGCTGCCTGATACGGTGCTTCAATATATTCTGAAACATCGGATTTATTGTTAAATCGGATTTAAACTGCAGTTCCACACAAGAGACGAATAGATGCAACAAGTGAGTGTTAAACAGGTGGTCATTGAGGCCCTGGAAGACGTTAAGGGAATTCAGGTCACCTGCCTAGATGTGACCCAGCAAACCGACATCACAGATTACATGATTATTGTAAGTGGCACCTCCAACAGGCATGTAAAGGCGCTGGCGGGAAATGTTGTCGTTGATGCAAAGGCAGCAGGGTTTGTTCCCATTGGTGTCGAAGGTATGGAAGATGCCGAGTGGGTGCTGATAGACCTGGCTGATGTTGTAGTCCATGTCATGTTACCCGCAGCACGTGACTTCTATGATATTGAACGATTGTGGAGTATGGGTCCGGTTAACAAAGAGGAGAGTGCGGTTATTGAACATTGAGTTACTGGCTGTTGGCACCAGGATGCCTGATTGGGTTGCAACGGGCTTTCAGCAATACCAGAAAAGGTTACCTCGAGATTGGCAGCTGAGTTTAAAAGAGTTTCAGGTCCCGAAAAGGCATAAGGGGGAATCTGTTCAGAAACTTAAAATGGCGGAAGGTAATCGAATGCTCACGGCGGTCAAGCCAGGGTCTCAACTTGTTGCTCTCGACAGCAGAGGCATGTCCTGGAGTACGGAAACACTTGCGGAAAATTTACAGAATTGGCAAATGGATTATAAACAGGTTCAGTTAATGATTGGTGGTCCTGATGGTTTATCGGATGAATGCCTGAAGGCTGCAAGTACGACCTGGTCACTATCCAAATTGACATTTCCCCACTTTGTAGTACGCATCCTGATTGCAGAACAGATCTATCGAGCCTGGTCTATTCTCAACAATCATCCTTACCATAAATAGCGGAAACGAATCTCGACATGGCAGAACCGTTAGTACTGAAGGATCACGGTGAAGAGAGTCAGGTCTTTTTTGATCGAATCATACAGGGCTTTGGCTTTCTGCTCGTCATTACGGTGCTTCTAGTCGCTCGGATGTTCTATCTGCAGATTATCCAACACGATATGTACAGCACGCTATCGGACAAGAACAGAATACAGGTGCAGTCCATCGAGCCCATCAGGGGACTCATATATGACCGAAATGGTGTTCTTCTTGCCGACAACATTCCATCTTCCAACCTGACTATCACCAAAGAGCGGGTAGAAGATATGGAAGAAACCATCGCGGCTATCGATGCCTTGATTGGCCTCAGCGACGATCAAATTGAATCGTTTAAACGCCGCCTGGGCAGGCGACAGCGCCCGTTCGAGTCTGTACCCATTCTTTTTCGGCTATCGGAGCAGGACATTGCCAGGATAGCGGTTAACCAGCATGCCCTTGACGGTGTTGAAGTTAAGGCAAAATTAGTCAGGCACTATCCGCTGGGCGAATTAATGGCCCATGCGGTAGGCAGTGTCAGACGAATCAACGAGGAAGATGCGAGAAAACTGGATGCGGTTGCCTACTCGGGCACGAACCACATCGGAAAAATTGGCATCGAGAAATACTACGAAAATGTGCTGCTCGGCCAGGTGGGCTACCAACGAGTGGAAACTGATGCCCGGGGTCGCATTATGAAAGTGTTGGATGCCAATCCCCCGCTTCCCGGTGTCGATCTTGTGTTACATGTGGATGCTGGTTTACAACGGGCGGCAAGCGATGCCCTTGGCGACAAAAGAGGGACGGTAGTTGCCATAGATCCGAAAACGGGAGGCATATTGGCCCTGGTCAGCAAGCCCTCTTATGATCCGAATCTGTTCGTCACCGGAATCGACTTCGCGACATACAAGTCCCTGAGGGATTCTATTGATGTGCCGTTGTTTAATCGGGCCGTGCAGGGACAGTATGAACCGGGTTCGACGGTGAAGCCGTTTCTCGCGTTGACGGGTTTAGTCACTGGCACCACCAGTACGGAATATACAATTGAAGATCCCGGTTGGTTTCGACTTCCCAACAATGAACGTTTGTATCGAGATTGGAATTGGAAAAAATCAGGCACCGGTGGTCATGGTCGGGTGAATGTTCAAAAGGCGATCTTTCGATCATGCAATGTGTACTTCTTTGAACTTGCGAACAAATTGGGGATAGATCGAATTCACAGTTACCTGTCGCTGTTTGGGTTTGGCCGGAACCTAGCCATTGATTTACCCGAAGCGCGCAGTGGTCTGCTGCCTTCCAAAGACTGGAAAATGGGCGCCAGGGGTCAGATCTGGTATCCGGGTGATACGTTAAATGTAGGTATTGGACAGGGAGACATTCTGGTCACGCCATTGCAACTGGCGACTGCCGTCGCTATGTTAGCCAACCGTGGAAAGTCCGTCAGACCTCGTATGTTAAGGCAGGAATCTGTGGTCGAGCCCTCTTTCATCAGAACGCCTGATCAGCCGTCTGATATTGACCTGGTGCCTGAGTCGATTTGGGATCTGGTGATTGATTCGATGGAGAAGGTCGTTCACCGAGGCAACCAGGGTTTTGGTGAGAATGGTACTGCATGGGCGTATATTGGAAGGGGAATCCAATACCGTATGGCGGGTAAATCTGGTACGGCGCAAGTGGTCGGCATCGCCCAGGGTGAAGAATATGACGAAGATATGCTGAGTGAACGGAAGAGAAAACATGCCTGGTTTGTTGCCTTCGCGCCGGTGGAAGATCCGGTGATCGCACTGGTGGTATTGTTGGAAAATGGCGGAGGCGGGAGTCAGTATGCGTCACCGATTGCACGCCAGGTGCTCGATCACTACCTTTTGGGTAACTCTGGTGTGGCTGCGGTAGGCAAAAAGTTATGAACACCAGCTGTTTAGTTGCGCAAAGGCTTTGAAAAAAATCCATGAGTGAAGATTTTGTCAGACGAATGCCTGGTGTCAGTACATCGTTTACCGCCAGAGGCAACACACTATTACATCTTGATGTACAATTGATATTGCTCTTGATACTCATTGTCAGTTATGGATTGCTTATCCTCTATAGTGCAGTGGAGCAGCAGAACGCACCGGTAAATGCGCAGGTCACCAAGATTGGAATCGCGTTCGTGGTCATGGTGGCGATGGCCCAGATGCCGCCGATGTTTTATTTAAGACTGGCGCCCTGGTTGTTCCTGGTGGGTGTCTGCTTGCTGATTGCGGTGATCTTTTTTGGTTATACGGTCAATGGCTCCCAGCGCTGGTTGCGTATACCTGGTGTCTTGTCGTTCCAGCCTTCAGAGTTAATGAAACTGGTTGTGCCGATGATTTTAGCCTGGTACTTCCATGACCAACACTTACCGCCACGAATCAAACACCTGTTCTGGGCAGCATTGATGATTGTCATCCCGGTATTGCTGATCGCACAGCAACCGGATCTCGGTACTGCACTGATCATCGGGGTTTCGGGGTTGCTGGTGTTGTTCCTGGCGGGGGTTTCATGGCGTTATATACTGACTGTGATCGGCGTTGGTCTGGTTTCCGCACCTGCATTGTGGTTTGTTTTACGCGATTACCAGCGGGGGCGGATATTGACGTTGTTTAATCCGGAGCGCGACCCGTTGGGTGCCGGATGGAATATTATACAATCCAAGACAGCTATTGGTTCAGGAGGCCTTTCAGGTAAGGGATTATTTCAGGGAACACAGTCGCATCTCGATTTCCTGCCGGAAAGCCAGACAGATTTTATCATTGCAGTACTGGCTGAAGAGATGGGTCTTGTAGGCGTGTTGGTGTTGCTTGGCCTTTATGTCCTGCTCACGGGTAGAGGCATTGTGATTGCGATTCAAGCCCAGGATACATTCGGACGCTTGCTGGCCGGTAGCATCAGCTTCACTTTTTTTGTATATGTTTTTGTTAATATCGGTATGGTGAGCGGTATTCTGCCAGTGGTGGGTGTGCCTTTACCGTTGGTTAGTTATGGCGGAACTTCTATTCTGACCTTATTCGCCGGGTTTGGAATGATTATGTCGATTCACACGCATCGTCGTATTACGCTCTAGATTGAATACGCTCTAGATTGAATACGCTTTAGATTGATTACTCTTTGGTAGTTGCCAATGGAGTCGGTAACTCTTTACTTGCAAGGAAGGAAATGTTGGTTTCTCGTGTTTTGTTTGTATGGTTTTTGTTCAGTCTTGTGCCGACTGTGGCGGCAGAAAATGGTAATTATGGTAGTCGCCAGGATGTTGATCAATTCGTAGAGGAGATGGTCGCCGAGGGTTTTGACAAAAAAGCCTTGCAGACGCTGTTTTCACAAGCCCAGTTCAAACAGAGTATTATCGACGCTATCTCTCGTCCTGCTGAACGAACCTTGACCTGGAACGAGTACCAGGACATTTTTCTAACCCGATCACGGGTCGAAAAGGGACTGGGGTTTATGAATGAAAACCGTGATGCGCTTGTTGCGGCACAGGACAGATACGGCGTACCAGCCGTCGTCATCACTGCGATCATTGGTGTTGAAACCTTTTACGGTCGGATCACCGGCAAGTACCGGGTTATTGATTCACTGACAACCCTGGCATTTGATTATCCACCTCGTAGCAGTTTTTTCAGGGAAGAGCTGAAGCACTTTTTGCGGTTGGTGAAGGAAGAGGGTCAGGACGCGAATGATCCGTTGGGATCCTATGCAGGAGCAATGGGTTATGGTCAGTTTATTTCCAGCAGCTACCGTCACTATGCCGTCGACTTCGATAGTGATGGGCTTCGGGATATCTGGAATAACCCGTCAGATGCCATTGGTAGTGTGGCGAATTATCTGGCGAGACATGGCTGGCGAACAGGTGAGCTGATTACTGTCAGAGCATCAAAGCCCGAAGATGGCACCAAAGAACTGTTTAATGTCTCGCTCAAGCCCACCTCCACAATGGCTGAAATGTCACAGTTTGGCGTTCTGTCTGCGGTGAGTATCGCCGCACAGACATCCATATCACCCATGTTGTTGAACGGCAAGCAAGGTGAAGAGGTTTGGCTTGGGTTACAGAATTTTTATGTCATCACCAGATATAATCACAGCAAATTATATGCGATGGCTGTTTATCAACTTAGCGAGAAATTGAAGGGGCTTTAGTGCCACTTACTTATTTCCAAAAGATTTCGTTATAATAAGAATCGCCCTTGTTGCGAAAGCATTCTTCAGACAGGTTTAAATCATTAATTCGTCGCGTTTATTTTCAGTTGCAGTTTTTTGTAATCTTATTCTCGCAGGTTGCGAAAGCCAGGTTAGCCCTGCTGTGATGCAAAATAGCTCTGCGGGGACCTACACGCCGGGCAACAAATCCCCTTACATGGTGTTTGGAAAAACTTATGAGGTACTCCCGGATAGTCTCGGGTACCTCGAAATCGGCGTTGCCTCCTGGTATGGGAAAAAGTTTCACGGCCGTTTGACGTCCAACGGTGAAACCTACGACATGTACAAACTCTCGGCTGCGCATAAATCACTGCCCCTGCCCACGGTTGTCAAAGTGACCAATCTGGACAATGGCAAACAGGTGATTTTGAGGGTTAATGATCGAGGACCTTTTCATGACGATCGTGTTATTGATTTGTCCTATGAAACCGCAATAGAACTGGGGTTTGCAGACAAGGGCACGGCACCCGTGGTTGTTGAGGCACTGGATGAAGTGAATTACCCGCGCCGAAGCAGTGATCCTGAGCCGGGCCAGTCGCTCTACTTACAGCTTGGTGCGTTTTCCCAGTTGGTTGGGGCAGAGAAATTACGCAATCGCATCGATGACTTGATGAGCGAACATCAGTTGACTTCGATCCCGGTGAATATATTACAAACTGAAACCAGCACTGCAATTCTCCACAAAGTATGGCTTGGCCCGATTCCCGATGCGGGCAAACGAGAACAGATCGTGGCTCTTGTTATGCAGGCAGAACTGGGTACGCCTCTTGAAGTAGGGGTGGATTAGCACTTGGGATTCTCTACTTTCGGGCTCTCCCAACCACAGGCCAACCACAGGAAAGCTATGCACACCAAGATTTTAATGACTGTCCTGGCGTTCTTTGTGTTACAACCTGTTCAGGGTGTGCTCGGGGCACCGGCGATTATTCCGGCATCCCCACAACTGGCTGCCGAAGGGTATCTCCTCGTTGACGCTGACAGCGGTCAGGTAATGGTCGAGCACAATAGTCAACAACGCCTGCCACCGGCCAGCTTAACGAAAATGATGACCAGCTACGTTGTATCGTCCGTGCTCAACAATGGTACGCTGAAGCTTGATGAAGAAGTTGAAGTGAGTATCAAAGCATGGCGAACCAAGGGTTCGAGTATGTTTATTCGGGAAGGCACCAAAGTGAAAGTTGATGATCTGTTACGCGGCGTGATCATTCAGTCGGGTAACGATGCCAGTATTGCGTTAGCTGAGCATATCGCAGGCAGCGAGGAAGCCTTTGTTGACGTGATGAACCAGCAGGCACAGATTTTGGGAATGAACGATACCCAGTTTATGAACGCAACCGGCCTGCCGGATGAGGATCATTACACCACCTCATCTGACCTGGCGAAACTGACCGTTGCATTGATATATGACTATCCGGAGCACTATAAGTTGTACGGGGAGAAGTATTTTACCTATGGTGCACCGGGCGAAGAACCGAAGCGACAACCAAACAGAAATTTACTGTTATGGCGTGATAAGTCTGTCGATGGGGTAAAAACCGGGCACACGGAAGCGGCGGGATATTGCCTGGTATCTTCAGCGGAAAGAAATGGCATGCGATTGGTCGCCGTTGTCATGGGCGCGCGGTCTGAGGAGGCACGGGCAACGGAAAGCTTAAAGTTACTGACCTACGGCTTTCGCTACTATGAGACCTTAAATTTGTATGATGCACGGGAAACGCTGAAAACTGTGCGTGTGTGGGGTGGTACCAGTGCCAGGCTTAATCTTGGGCTCGATGATGCTGTGGTCATTACCGTTGCCCGTGGGTCAAAGAAGAATCTGGAAGCCTCAATGGATATTCAGGAAGTTATCCAGGGACCGGTCACAAGGGGACAGAAGCTGGGACAACTCCTCGTCACTAACGGCGACACTGTCGTGGCCGAGGTGCCTCTCGTAGCGCTGAGATCGATCGAAGAGGCTGGATTCTTCAAGGGTCTGTGGGACGCCATCATGTTATTTTTCACCCAGGTTTTCTCCGGGGATCCCCTTGAGATATAGGGGGTTGTCGTGACCATGTTTAACCATGGATGAGCCGCCTCGCATAGAGTTCCCCTGTTCATATCCTGTAAAAGTGATTGTGCAGACAGGGCCTGATGTTCTCGATGAGATTGTCCGCATCGTAGAGGGGTATGATGATTCAATTTCCATTAGCACGGTGACTCAAAAACCAAGCCGACTCGGCAACTATGTTTCGGTCAGGTTCGAGTTATGGGCGACGGGAGAGCCACAACTTCAGGCTTTGTTTTCAGAGCTCAAGAAATGCAAAGCTGTACGCATGGTGTTGTGATGTCTGGTCGTGAGCTTGTTACCCGGCACCTCGGCTTGTGCGAGTACCAGAAAACCTGGCAGGAAATGAAGCAATTCACCGAGGCAAGGTCAGCCTCGACGATCGACGAGTTCTGGCTTCTGCAACACCCGGCAGTATTCACCCTGGGGCAGGCAGGCAAAGAAGAACACCTCCTTTCACCGGGTGACATCCCTATTGTCAAATCAGATCGCGGTGGTCAGGTGACGTACCACGGACCGGGGCAATTGATTGGTTATACATTGTTTGACCTGAAGCGGCAGAGGCTGTCCGTGCACGATTTGGTAGCGGGTATTGAACAGTCAGTGGTGGACTTGCTGTTGAGTTACGACATTCAATCTGAAACTCTTAAGGGAGCCCCAGGGGTTTATGTTTCAGGACGAAAGATAGCAGCGCTGGGGTTAAGGGTGAGACGAGGTTGTAGTTTTCATGGACTGAGTATTAATGTTGATATGGATTGTGAGCCCTTTAGTCGGATTAACCCCTGCGGTTATGAAGACCTCGAAGTGGTCCAGTTGCGACAACTCGGTGTTGAAGATAGCCTGGAATCTGTGGGTAGTAGACTCACTAATCACATAATGCGGTGTTTCGGGTATGATTCTCGTACCAACAAAGTGTAATACCCCGATTTATGGCCAGAGATGAGAGAAACAAGCTAGTACAGGGTGTCAAACTGCGAGGCAATGACAAGGTCCGCCGTATCCCGATTAAAGTTGTTCCATCTGATGAGATACTCCGTAAGCCAGACTGGATTCGGGTTCGCATTCCGGCCAGTACTGAAGTGACGCGAGTTAAGAATATCCTCCGGAAGCGAAAGCTGGCCTCAGTCTGTGAAGAAGCCAGTTGTCCTAACTTATCTGAATGCTTCAACCATGGTACTGCCACGTTTATGATCATGGGTGAAATTTGCACGCGCCGCTGCCCTTTTTGTGATGTATCCCACGGCAAGCCTAATCCACTGGATCCGGATGAACCCAGGCACCTCGCTGAAGCGATCAGTGAAATGAAACTCAAGTACGTGGTGGTGACCTCGGTAGACAGGGATGATGTGAAGGATAGTGGCGCCGCTCACTTTGCTGAGTGTATTGCCCAGATGCGGATACATAATCCAGATACCCGGGTTGAGGTTCTGGTGCCGGATTTTCGCGGGCGCATGGATATTGCGTTGGAAATTTTGGCGAGGCAACCACCGGACGTGTTCAACCACAATCTGGAAACCGTTCCCCGGTTGTATAGAAAAGCGAGGCCCGGCGCGGACTACCAATGGTCATTGACGCTGCTAAAACGCTACAAAGCGATGAAACCATCTGTGCGGACGAAATCAGGGCTCATGCTGGGCCTGGGCGAAACCATCGACGAGGTAAAACAGGTGATGGGGGACATGCGTGATCACGACATCGAGATGCTGACCCTTGGTCAGTATCTGCAGCCCAGCAGGGATCACCTGAGAGTGGAGCGGTTCGTTCACCCTGACGAGTTTTCAATGTTGAAGGAATTGGGCCAGGCCATAGGGTTTGATCAGGTTGCCAGTGGGCCCCTGGTTCGATCCTCATATCATGCAGATATACAAGCAGAAGGAGGGGTGGTTACCTAGCAGCATGCTAGCAGCCTGCGTCTGACCGAGAATGAATATGAACAACAACACCTTGAACCAGCTCAAATCCATGACCGACGTGGTTGCAGATACCGGAGACATTGAAGCAATTGAAAACTATAAGCCGATGGATGCAACCACCAATCCATCTCTGCTTTTGAAAGCCGCGCAGTTGCCAAAGTACCAGCATCTGGTTGATGACGCCCGGCAATTTGCGAGTCAGCAGGGTGGCAGTGACGCAGAACAGGTTGCCTGTTCCAGCGAGCAATTGGCCGTATCCATTGGCTGTCAGATACTGGAGATTATCCCCGGCAGGGTTTCTACTGAAGTCGATTCCCGGCTATCGTTCGACAGAACTGAAACCATTGCAAGAGCGCGTCGGATAATAGAATTGTATGAGCGTTCTGGTATCAGCCCGGAGAGGGTGTTAATCAAAATTGCATCTACCTGGGAAGGCATACAAGCCGCAAGGGTGCTTGAAAAAGGAGGTATCAATTGCAACCTGACATTGTTGTTTGGATTTTCCCAGGCCGCCGCTTGCGCAGATGCCGGTGTATTTCTGGTTTCACCTTTTGTCGGGCGCATTCTCGACTGGCACAAGGCAAATGCTGATTCGGATGCTGAGCGGGAGTATGTTGCGGAAGAAGACCCGGGAGTAATATCAGTCACGCGTATTTACAACTTTTACAAGCAACATGGTTACGACACGGTGGTCATGGGAGCGAGCTTTCGTAACAGTGGTGAAATACTCGCACTGGCAGGATGTGATCGGCTGACGATTAGCCCGCCACTCTTGGAAGAGCTGTCGAATAGCACAACAGAACTCAAACGAAAATTAAGCCCGGAAAATCCGGGGGAGGCCATCGCGAAAGTCGAAGTGTCTGAAGGAGCGTTTCGCTGGGGCATGAATGAAGACGCCATGGCAACCGAGAAGCTCGCCGAAGGGATTCGTAATTTCACAGTTGATCAAATTAAGCTGGAAAAGCTCCTGAGTACCTAGTTCCCGAATCCCAACGGGTTATTCGCTGACACGCGCTGATTCGAGAGGCTGTATTGTCGATACATATGGCAGCGCCAGAGTAAAAATAAAACAGGCGACAAAACCCAACCCGGCTACTGCCAGATAGGGCAGTTCATAGTTTCCCGTCAGGACGAACAGCATCCCCAGGATCGCAGGGCCTGCCGCAACACCGAACATTGTGAGCAGGTTTGACAAGGAATAAATACGACTGTAGTCCTTTAACCCATACACCTCTGCAATGATAAGCGGTTGCAGCATCAGCAAATTACCTACTGTTATCCCAAATACCGCCAGGGTCAATGCCAGCATCCAGAGTTCGTTTGCAGCACTCATTAACCCAAGAGACAATCCCTGCAGGCACATCATGCCCAGCGTGAATCTCATGGTCTCGATCTTGTCCAGAATCCAGCCACCGGCAAGTCTCCCAAGAATGCTGAATAACGGAAGTATCGCGATGACATAGCGGGACTGTTCAGGGTTGATGCGTTCAGACAGCAGCCCATACTGGTGCGCGATACCGCCAACCTGCGCCAGCATGACAAACAGATAGGCTGAGCTGAGTAACCAGAAAAAAGGGTGTCTCAGGGCATCAGTCAACCGGATTGACGGCACCTGCCTGAAGTCGGTTGTCGGTGATTTCCCGTCCGGCATCAAGCCCATGTCTGAGGGGTTTGATCTGAGCAATAGAGCAACGGGGACGATGCCACACAGATACATTATTGCCAGCCAGGGAGTTGTCTCAACCAACCCGTTCGACTCTATCATGAAGGCGCACAATGGCGTCAGAATGACACCGCCCAGTGAAAGTCCCGTAGAAGCCACAGACAGCGCCCTTGCACGATTGAACTCAAACCACCGGGCAATGAGTGTTGTTGCGGGCAACAGGCCGGAAGCGGCAAAGCCGATTCCAAAAATGGAGTAGACTGCAAACAAATGAACTGTGGACTGAACAGACCCTATTAGCCATAACGACAAGGCTGCAACCAGGGCGCCCGGGACTATTACGATTCTCACATCGTATTTTTCCAACAAGGGTGCAATCACCAGCCCGGCTATGCCGCTGGAAAGAAAAAACAGTGAAACTGCGCTGGACGCCAGGGTTATGGGGAATCCGGCCTGTTGTGAGAGGGCCTGCAGGTAGATTGTATGCGCATAAAAACCGAGCCCGGATGAAAAGGACAGCATGACAAACAATGCGGCGACGATCTTCCAGCCATAGAAAATCCTGGTGGTGGTTAGTGGCTGCAAGTAGGGCAATTCTTGTTTCGAGGTAATGTAAACTTTCGCCATTCCATCTGGCTTGCGTCGAGTATCTGAAGATACCCAGCAGAACTACCCATACCCGTCAGGTACCTGATTGCCTCCATGGCCTGAGTAGTTCCTACTATGCCAACGACAGGCGCTGCAACACCATTTTCCGCACAATTCAACGCGCTGTCTGCAACACCGTTATACAAACACTGGTAACAGGCTGATTCAGTCGCAGGATCATAAACCAGCACTTGCCCCTCCAACCGGACTGCGGCTCCAAACACCGCCGCAGTTTTTGTGGCGACGCAGACTTCGTTAATGGTAAATCGAGTTTCGAAATTGTCTGTGGCATCAATAACCAGGTCAATTTCCTCGACGACGTTCGTTAACGAGCGCGTATCGAAGCGGTGCTCATAGGTCGTCACCTTGATACCGGGATTCAGGGCAAGCATTGATTCCCGCGCAGAAGTCACCTTGAGACGACCTATGTCCGGCGTGCTGTGGGCAATCTGACGTTGCAGGTTACTCAGGTCGACAACATCATCATCAGCGATAGACAGGTGACCGACACCTGCTGCTGCCAGGTATAAAGCAATGGGGCTGCCCAGACCTCCCATGCCGATGATCAAAACTTTTGCTTCGAGGAGCTTTTCCTGACCGGCGATTTCAATCTCCGGCAGCATGATGTGTCGACTGTAACGTAACAGGTCGTCATCGTTCATAAGATTGCCGCACTATGAGTTTTATGAAGATTTTTCATAAGGGCTTATAGGCCAGTACTGCCCTGGCTTGACCTGATAAGTCGGACAGTGGTTCGACATCCGTGTAGCCGCTGTGTTTTAACAGCTGCTGTACAGCGAACTGCTGATTGTAACCATGTTCCAACAGAATCATACCGCCAGGTTTTAGATAAGCCGGGGACGAACAGGTAATCCTTTCAATATCTTTCATACCGCTATTGCCTGAAACCAGCGAATCGGCCGGTTCGTACTTGAGTAGTTTAAGATGTGAATCCTCTGGGTCTACGTATGGCGGATTGCAAACGATGATATCAAACTGTCCCGATTTGAATGGTTCAAGCCAGTCTGACTGAACAAAATGAACCGGACTTTCGTTGAGCTGTTGATCGTTTGATCGGGCAATCTGCAGTGCAGACAGAGATTTGTCACTGGCGAAGATGTTGAACTCTGGCCGTTCATAGGCGAGGGAGATCGCTATGGGACCTGCGCCGGTACCAAGATCGATCACTGTTGCCTGGGATTCTGTATAGCGATTAAGCAGAGTTTCGACGATGAGCTCCGTTTCCGGGCGTGGAATCAGCGTATCCTGTGTGACGTGAAAATCCAGGCTCCAGAACTCCTGGATACCCGTAATGTAGGCGACTGGCTTTCCCGCAGTGCGCGAATCAAGGAGTATTTGGTAGCGTTGTGTCTCCACGCAGGTCAGCTGATAGTCGTCATGGGCATACAGCCAGGTACGGGATTGCTGAAGCACAAATGCGAGCAGAATCTGACAGTCCAGCAGCGGTGTATCGCTTAATTTGATTTGGGTATGTTGTCGAAGCGCTTCTTTTACCGTCGTCGGTTGTAAAGCAACTGTCATTGAGAATCCTTACCCATTTTGCGCAGCAGATCCGCCTGATGCTCCTGCACGAGCTGGTCGATGATAGGTGACAGATCGCCCGTCATGGTTTGTGCAAGTCGATGTAGGGTGAGATTGATCCTGTGGTCGGTCACTCTCCCATCGGGAAAATTGTAAGTACGAATTTTCTCTGATCGATCCCCGCTGCCGACGAGGCTGCGGCGTGTTTCCGCTTGTTCTGCGTCCCTTTCCTGCACGGCCACATCCATCAGTTTGGCCTGCAGCAGGCTCATAGCCCGGGCTTTGTTTTTATGTTGTGATCGTTCGTCCTGGCATTCAACGACGATGCCAGTAGGTATATGGGTAAGTCTGACGGCGGAATCCGTTTTATTGACATGCTGACCCCCGGCGCCTGAGGCACGGTAGGTATCGACCCTCAGATCGCTCTTCTCGATTTCTATTTCGTCAAGGTCTTCAACTTCCGGCATGATAGCGACCGTACAGGCAGATGTATGCACGCGCCCTTGTGATTCCGTTTGTGGGACTCGCTGGACGCGATGCGCGCCAGATTCAAACTTCAACTGGCCGTAGACATCTTTGCCGTCTATTCGGCTAATGATTTCCTTGTAACCACCGTGTTCACCCAGCCGCTCGGCCAAAATTTCCACATTCCATTTCTTTGACTCAGCAAATCTGCTGTACATTCGGAACAGGTCACCAGCGAAGATGGCTGCTTCATCTCCGCCGGTGCCAGCCCTGACTTCAAGGAACACGTTGTGAGAATCGTTAGGGTCTTTCGGCAGGAGTAGTTTTTGTAACTGGGCATCGAGCATCCCAACAACTTCGTTAAGCCTGGATACTTCTTCCTGGGCCAGTTCACGAATTTCCGGGTCATCATCGGGGAGCATCAGTTTGGTATCGTCCAGTTCGGTTGAATTTTCTTCAAAGTCACGGTAACAAAGAACAACGGGTTCTATTTCTGCATACTCTTTTGAATATCCGCGAAAAAGATTCTGGTCGGCAATTGTCTCACCGTCACTGAGCAAGGCAGCGAGCTCGTCGTATCGTTCAAGTAGTTGTTCCAGTTTAGCTTTTAATGACGAGTTCATTGTTGTGGTTTGTCCTCGAGTTGAAACAGTTTTTCAATGGCATCGAGTAACGCTTCTTCACCGGCCAATTTGGCCTGCTTTATTTGTACGCTGGGTGTGTGGATAATTTTATTGGTTAATTGGTTGGCCAGGTTTCTCAGCACCTGTTCCGGATCGTCGCCGTTGTCGAGACGCTTAATCGCTTTGGTCAACTCCCGATTCTTGATGTCATCATGTTTCTGGCGGAATCTTACCAGCGTATCGACGGCGCCAAGAGACTTATCAGATTGTTGGAATTCGTGGACTGCATGATGAATCAGGGATTCGGCTTCCGATGCTGCTGCTTGCCTGGAACTCATGTTTTTGCTGACAATCTGTTGTAGATCATCGATGCTGTAAAGGTAGATGTCGCGAAGATCATTGACTTCTGGTTCGATATCACGGGGCACCGCGAGATCAACCATGAAAATAGGTCTATGGCGGCGTGATTTTATGGCGCGTTCAACGGTGCCCTTGCCGAGAATAGGTAACTGGCTGGCAGTTGAAGCCACCAGGATATCGGCATTCACGAGATGATCAGGGATTTCAGATAATGGCACTGCCGTCGCATCCAGTTCCTTTGCAAGGGATTCGGCGTTGCTTACAGTTCGGTTGGCAATCACTATCTGCTTCACACCAGCCGATTTAAGATGGCGCCCAACCAACTCGATGGTTTCTCCGGCACCCAGCAGCAATGCGTTGCAGTTGCTGAGATCGGAAAACAGCTGGGAAGCCAGAACCACTGTTGTGGATGCCACCGATACTGTATTTTGGCCGATGGCTGTCTGTGTCCGGACCTGCTTGGCTATGCGATAGGTATTTTGAGAGAGCCGGTTGAGTTGTTTCCCCATTACATGGTTGGTTTGAGCTGAAGCGAAACCTTCTTTTAGCTGGCCAAGAATCTGGGGCTCTCCCAGAACCATGGAATCAAGACCGGTAGCCACTCTTAAAATGTGAGTAATCGCTAACTGGTCGGAGTAGATGTAGATGCTTTCTCCCAGCTCGCCGGGCGGCAGGTCGTGGTACTTGGCAAGCCAGTTCACAATGCCGCCAGAGTTACCGTCCTTTTTTATCGCGTATATCTCGGTGCGGTTGCAGGTGCTCAGAATGGCGAGTTCATCCAGACACTGGTCGGATTTTAAAT
The DNA here is from genome assembly GCA_012960755.1 of Gammaproteobacteria bacterium. The sequence goes on along the minus strand of DUAT01000169.1, from coordinate 8,801 downwards.
CCAGCAATGCATCCCCAAGCTGTTCCGGGGTAAAAGCGATCTTTTCTCTGAGTTCGATGGGCGCAGTCGTGTGGTTGACGCCTACGATTAATAAATCCAATGTAGTCAGTTCCTGTCCGGGAGTAGTGTGAGTGCCATACCTCTGCGGCCTAGGCCCCGCCAGGGCGGCCCCGCCTGGGCGGCCCCGCCCTTCCTTTCGGTAAGTGATTGTTTCTTATAACAAACGATAAATGAACGTTAATCCTGCTAATATGCACCGATTAGGCATATTTACATAGGACGTGGATCAAAAGTGGCTTATTGTACGTTGGTTGGTAAAGTGATTATAGGTGTTGAATGAAGGTCCAGCTTCGAAATTTGTTGATTCTATTGGCTTTTGTCCTGTTTACCGGGGGGTGTGCCTCCATGGCACCGCAAGATCCACCGGAGGTTGTGGCGGTTCAGCCCGAGGTTGTTGAAACGGAACAACCTGCAATCCCTGCTGCACGCCCAAAACCTCACGAATATCCCGTCGAACCCTTTAAAAATGATGCTTTGTATCAACTTTTGGTCGCGGAAGTTGCCGGATATCGGGGTGAATACGAAATTGCGCTGGAAAAATACATGCAAATGGCTGAAGAGACCCAGGATGCAGGTGTTGCTGCCAGGGCGACCAGATTAGCCAACTACTTAAAGAGGGATGATCTTTCCCTGAAAGCATCCCAGATTTGGGCAGAGGCAGAACCTGATAATATTGATGCGCACCGCCATTCTGCAGATCAATTGATGCGGGCTGGTGAACTGGAAGATGCGATTTATCACATGGAAGCGGTAAAAAACCTGGGTGGACTCGCTAATTTTGACGTGTTTGCCTACAGAGCCGCCAATCTGGATGAGGCCTCCCAGAAATCACTGCTGGATGCCATTTCCGGATTGCTTGAAAGACATCCGGGAGATCATCAGCTGATGTTTTCAAAAGCGGTACTGTTGGAGCAGACCGGCAAGCTTGAAGAATCCCTTGCTTTGGCCAATGAACTGCTGGCAGCGAAGCAAAATGTCAACGTCACGATCCTTAAAGTTAATATTCTGAGAAACCTGCACCGATCTGACGAAGCGCTGGTTTTCCTCGAAGACGTTATCAAGAATGACACTGGCGAAAACAGGCGATTGCGACTGATTTACGCAAGGTTCCTATTCGAAGGTGAACACCTGGTGGAATCTCAGAAGCAATATGAGTACCTGCTTGAGCAATCACCCAACGACGGCGACGTTCTGTTTGCCCTTTCCCTGCTTGCTATTCAACTGAAAGACGATGACACGGCAACCAGCTACCTGCAGCAGATGATCCGCTGGAATCTCAGGGTTGGCGAGGCACATTTTTACCTTGGTAATATCTCGGAGAGAATTGATGACGTTCCGCGCGCCATCCGGGAATATAAACAGGTGGGTCGTGGTTATGAGTTTCTCCCGGCGCTGTCACGAATCGCTAATCTAATGATCGAGCAGGATCAGTTAAGCGAAATGAAGAACTACATGTCGAATTTACGTTCAGAAAATCCCGGGAGGGCGGATCGGTTGGTGATGATTGAAGCCCAGGCGCTGAGCGATCAGGGAATGTCTACCGAGGTATTTGAATTGCTTGACGAGATGTTGGGAGCAGCTTCCGACAACCAGGACCTACTGTATTTCCGCGCCATGATGGGGCAGAAATTTGGTCGCATGGACATCATGGAGAGTGACCTGCTGCGGGTCATTGAACTGGATCCCGAGAATAGTGACGCGTTGAATGCGCTCGGGTATAGCCTCACTGACCAGACAGACCGTCATGAAGAAGCACTCGATCTGATCAAGCGAGCACTGGTCATAAGGCCGGATGAAGCTGCATTCATTGATAGCATGGGCTGGGTGCAGTACCGGCTCGAGAATTTTGAAGAAGCCGTGAAATACCTGCGCCGAGCGCTGGAACTGTTTACCAATGATGAAGTAGCAGCACATCTGGGGGAGGTTCTGTGGGTCATCGGCGAGCAGACTGAAGCGTCAGAAGTGTGGCAAAAAGCGCTGGAACTAAAACCGGACAGCGACATATTGAAGAAGGTAATTGAAAGATTCACGTCCCCGTAAACTTCAATAAGTTAACCTTAACTACAGTTTACCTGCTCCTGTTATGGGTTTCAGGGTGCGTTAGTCCCACTAGACCGGACCCTGATGCTGCCATTTCCGATGGCTGGTTGTTGAAGGGTCGGGTGGGCATTAAAAGTACTGACAAAACCTTAAGTTTCTCTCTGTTGTGGCGGCAGCAATCAGAATCATTCGATATTCGTCTGAATGCAACCCTTGGAGTTGCTGTGGCTCATGTTTGGGGTGATGCCAGCGGTGTGACAATCGAAGTGCCGGGCGAAGGCAGGTTCGAGGCGGATAGCGCCAGTGCACTACTCTTGCAGCACACCGGATTGTCGTTACCAATAGAATCGTTGGTGTATTGGGTACGTGGCATACCAGACCCCGCAGCTGGCTTTGAACGCGATGATTCAAGCCTGGTACAGTACGGTTGGCTAATTGAATACCTTGCATTCAAAGAGGACGAGCCCGTTCGTATGCGCTTCAGTCGGGCTGATGTGAAAATTATGCTGGTGGTCAGCTCATGGGGCTGAAATTTCCCCGATTCCAACTCCCCGCCCCGGGCAAGTTAAATCTGTGCCTCAACATCACAGGACGTCGCGTTGATGGTTATCACGAACTTCAAACAGCCTTTCATATCCTCTCGATAGGCGACCTGATCGATTTTGAAGCCGCTGAAAACATCGAAGTAATTTGTGATCAAATTATCCAGGAAGAAAACCTGGTCTTTAAAGCGGCGAACACCCTTGCGGAATTTGCCTTGAATCAGAGTAATAAAGAGTCGAAGCGGCCTTTCGGTGCCAGGATTACGGTCAATAAGGTGCTGCCAATGGGTGCCGGATTGGGCGGCGGTAGCTCCGATGCGGCGACAACCCTTGTCGGCTTGAACCTGATGTGGCAATTGAGATTGGATACCGAAATGCTGCTAACGCTGGCCAGGCCGCTCGGGGCGGATCTGCCGGTGTTTGTAAAGGGCTGTTCTGCCTGGGCTGAGGGGATTGGCGAGCGACTCACACCGATTAATCTACCGCCAAAGCACTACGTTGTAATCCAACCGAATTGCGAGATCTCGACTGCCGAAATCTTTTCTCATCGAGATTTGACAAGGGACTCAGCACCCATCACAATAGCGCGCTTTTTAGAGCAGGGTTCAGGCAACGATTGTGAGGCAGTTGCCCGTAAGCTATACCCTGAAGTCGATAAGGCCATATTGTGGTTAAACAAATGGGGCCCTGCTAAAATGACTGGCACGGGTTCCTGTGTGTTTCTTGACTTTGATTCCAAAAATGAAGCCGAAGCCGTGTGCCGGGAAGTTCCCGAAAAATGGCACGTTTTTATCGCCGAGGGATTGGATGAATCACCTCTGTTAAGGAAAGTGAAACTGTTAAAGGAATCCTTCGATAATGTTAGTCGCGAAGTGTAATGATTGGGGTGTCGCCAAGTGGTAAGGCACAAGGTTTTGATCCTTGCATGCGCAGGTTCGAATCCTGCCACCCCAGCCACACACAACTGACAAAGCTCTTTTTCTGGATTGCAATGTGGCTGAATTAAAGATCTTCACGGGTAACGCCCATCGGGTGCTGGCGAACCGTGTGGTTGAACGCTTGAGAATGGACCTTGGCGATGCGCAGGTAGGTCGTTTTAGTGACGGCGAAGTCATGGTAGAAATTCAGGATAATGTTCGCGGTAAAGACGTGTTTATTATTCAGCCGACTTGCGCGCCGACCAACGACAATTTGATGGAATTAATCGTGATGGCGGATTGCTTGCATAGGGCATCTGCAACCAGGATCACGGCAGTTATTCCGTACTTTGGTTACGCCAGGCAGGACCGAAGGGTTAGATCTGCCCGTGTACCGATTACGGCCAGGGTCGTTGCCGACATGTTAGGCAGTGTGGGAATTGATCGAGTGTTAACCATCGATCTGCATGCGGATCAGATTCAAGGATTTTTTGATATACCGGTAGACAACATCTATGCAACACCCGTGTTGTTGTTGGATATTGAGCAACGCGAGTACGAGGATTTGATAATCGTATCCCCCGATGTGGGTGGTGTGGTCAGGGCTCGCGCCATAGCTAAACAGTTGGATGATGCTGATTTGGCAATTATTGATAAGAGACGCCCCAAGGCGAACGAGTCAGAAGTTATGCATATCATCGGCGATGTCGCAGGCCGAACCTGTATATTGGTTGACGATATGGTAGATACGGCCGGAACACTTTGTGCGGCGGCCAATGCGTTGAAAGAACATGGGGCGATAAAGGTTGTCGCTTATTGTACCCACGCGGTTTTATCGGGCGGTGCGATTGCGAATATTGACGCTTCAACGATAGATGAACTGGTTGTGACGGACACTATCCCGTTGTCTAGCGAGGCTGCGTCGAACGCAAAAATACGTCAGCTGAGTATTGCTGACGAATTGGCAGAATCGATTCGAAGAGTGAGTAACGAGGAATCGTTGAGTGCACTTTTCAGTAAGAGAATTCAACCGGCATTGTTTTAAAAGTGAAGGTTTTAAAAGCAGTGTAGTTGTATAGAAGTCCGCAAGGACACGAAGCCGGGACTTACGGTCGCAGTAAGCCCGGCCTTTTTTTCATTGTTGTTAATTTAGTAAACATAGTTTCTTGGGAGAACTAAGATGGCAAACGAATTCGAGCTTAATGCCGAAGTACGTACAGACCTGGGGAAAGGTGCGAGCCGCCGCCTGCGTCGAAATGCCGGTCTGGTTCCTGCAATTCTTTATGGTGCAGGAAAAGATCCGGTTACTTTATCAATTGGGCAAAATGAGCTGCAAAAGTCCTGCGAGAATGAGGCCTTTTTTGCACACATTATCAATCTGAAAATTGCCGGTAAGAAAGAAAATGCCATTGTTAAGGCATTGCAGCGACATCCCGCCACCGAGCGAATTATGCATGCTGACTTTCTGAGGGTAAAAATGGACCAGGAAATTCACGTCGAAGTACCACTGCACTTCTTGAACGAAGAAAACTGTGTAGGCGTTAAACAAGACGATGGAATGGTTTCACACGTGATGAGCTCTTTGTCGATCAGCTGTTTGCCGGGTGACCTGCCAGAGTTTATCGAAGTTGATGTGCTCGAACTTAACCTGGGTTCTTCACTCCATATGTCGGATCTGCAGCTTCCAACTGGAGTCACAATCCCTGAGTTGGGCCAGGGTGAAGACCATGACCAGGTGGTGGTTTCGGTCATCATAACCAGAGCGACCGCTGAAGAAGATGAAGTAACCGACAAGGATGAAGAAGCCGCAGAACCCGGTACTGAGTCCGAAGCTGATTCAGAAGAGTCTTCGGAAGACTGAGTGTCAACATGAGCTTGTTTATTAAGCTCATTGTTGGTGTTGGTAACCCGGGCGAGCAGTACGCCAGAACCCGTCACAATACGGGCGTCTGGTTTGTCTCCCGGTTCGCCGACCAACAGGGTGCGATCTTCAAAGAAGAAAAAAAGTTTTTCGGGCGAACTGCCATTGCGCAGTATGAATCCCGCGAAATTCGCCTGCTGCTACCCAATACGTTCATGAATGAAAGCGGTAAGGCAGTGGGTGCGCTTGCGAACTTCTTTAAAATCCCCGCAAAACAGATACTCATTGTTCATGACGAATTGGACTTGCCTACTGGGGTCATTCGGTTCAAGCAGCGCGGTGGACTTGCAGGTCACAATGGTTTGCGGGATATCACCAGATGCCTTGGAGGTAATCAGGACTTTGGCCGTCTACGCATCGGGGTGGGACACCCGGGTGTGAAAGCCGAAGTGACCGGGCATGTGCTGGGCAAGGTGAGCACTGCAGATGAGTCCATGATCTATCAATGTATTGATGAGGCGCTGAGAGTGTTGCCCCTGGCCGTTAACGGCGAATGGCAACAAGCGATGACTGATCTTAATGGTTTCAGGGTCAAGGAAAACTAATGGGTTTTAACTGCGGCATCGTAGGATTGCCAAACGTCGGTAAATCGACGCTATTCAATGCACTGACGAAAGCCGGAGTTGGTGCTGAGAATTTTCCGTTTTGTACCATCGAGCCGAATTCTGGTGTCGTTGCGATGCCGGACCCACGGTTGGATAAACTGTCTGATATCGTCAAACCGCGAAAAGTGATACCCACCAGCATGGAGTTCGTAGATATTGCAGGTCTGGTATCGGGAGCATCAAAAGGGGAGGGATTGGGGAATCAGTTTCTGGCCAACATTCGCGAAACTGACGCCATCGCTCACGTGGTGCGCTGTTTTGAGGATGAGAATGTCACTCATGTTTCCAACACTATCGATCCCGTACGTGATATCGAAGTGATTGATACCGAACTGCAACTGGCAGACCTCGATACCATTGAAAAAGCAATCACGCGAGTCAACCGGGTTGCGAAAAGCGGCGACAAAGAAGCGATCGCCAAAAAAGCCTTCTACGAGACTATTCAATCCCATGTTAATGAAGGCAATTCTGCCCGGTCGCTTGAACTTACCCAGGAGCAATTTACTCAGGAACAACGCGCCGATGTTCGAGAGCTGCATTTGCTCACCATGAAACCGGTATTGTATATCGCTAATGTTGATGAGGAGGGGTTTGAAGATAATCCCTATCTGGATGCCGTCAACAAGATCGCGACGGCAGATAATGCCGAAGTGGTGGTGATCTGTAACAAGCTGGAAGCGGAGATTGCCGAACTGGAAGACGAAGAGAAAATGGAATTCCTCACGGATCTTGGTATGCAGGAGCCGGGTTTGGACCGGGTCATTCGAGCGGGCTACAAGTTGCTGGGGTTACAAACCTACTTTACCGCCGGTGAAAAAGAAGTTCGTGCCTGGACAGTGCGCCAACAGGCAACAGCACCGCAAGCCGCCGGTATTATTCATACCGACTTCGAGAAGGGCTTTATCCGTGCCGAGATCGTGGCTTACGATGACTTTATTGCCTACAACGGAGAAAACGGCGCCAAGGATGCAGGTAAATGGCGCCTTGAAGGCAAGGATTATCGGGTTCAGGACGGTGACGTTATCCACTTCCGTTTTAACGTCTAACCGCCCCCGACCGTCAGGGTAAGTCTAAGCCGCGACAAATTTTTCCATCTCGGTCAATCGCTGCTCAACCCGTTCAGGCTTCTGGTTGCCCAGATGCATCACCAGGCGGTCAACACCCAGGTCTTCATATTCACGTACCGTGGCTGGCGTCGCGTTATACGGCGGTGTGATGACAATGTCGAAGTCATCCCGGGTTCGATTCTGTTTTTCCAATGCCCGGTCAATATTGCCAAGTACATTTTGAGTCAGTTCAGGACTCAGGTTAAAACCATACCAACCGGCACCAAACCGGGCAGCCCGACGAAAGCCAGCTTCGCTATGACCCCCGATGATCATTGGAATATGCGGATTCTGGATAGGTTTAGGGTCTAGTCGGCACTCAGGCAGAGAGAAGTGATCCCCCTCGAAGGATGCGACTTCGTCAGTCCAGAGGCGCTTTATCACCTCTAGAAATTCATCACACCGTTTGCCGCGATCTTCCCAGGAATAACCGCAAGCCAGCACTTCTTCCTTACACCAGCCCACACCAACACCGAAATCAATACGCCCGTTACTGAGCCAGTCCAGGGTGGCAAATTCATTCGCCGTATAAACAGGGTTCCGTTGCGGCACCAGGGTAATACCGGTGCCAAATCGAAGTTTTGTCGTACGGCTGGCCATAAACCCGATGGTTGCCACCGTGTCCAGCATCCCTCCGCCAGCAGGTACGGGAATCTTGCCATCCTTGCTGCCGGGATACGGAAACTCCATCTTGTCGAACAGCACAACATGCTCCCCCAGCCACAGGGATTCGATACCGATTTCTTCGGCATTACTGCCAAATTCCGCGACCATTTCCGAACCACAGGTCGGTGACATAAATGTTGCGAATAATCCTATTTTCATCTCTTCTCTCGCCTTGTTTTTGATGGACAAGACGACTATATACACGAATCAGGTCAGATTCGAGTTGGGGTCTGGAACCTGGGCTAATAGCAAGTTGACAAAATAGCCCTGAAACCGGAGAATGCGCGTCCTTTCCCCTTGCTGGTTTGAACGATTTATTGCTTCAAATAAGGCAAAAGCGGGGATAACAGGTTAAGTGTGGCTATGTAGCTCAGTTGGTTAGAGCACAGCATTCATAATGCTGGGGTCGGTGGTTCAAGTCCACCCATAGCTACCAAACACCACTCCAGTGA
>DUAT01000169.1:0-453 GCA_012960755.1 Gammaproteobacteria bacterium | reverse complement strand
GTTGCTGTAAACATATATAATTACAGCCTCTTGGGGACTCAGCTTGTCTCACTTTGTATCATACAATCTCAGAATTGATGTAACACGTCATGTAACACTGAGGTCTATATGCTCACTACGACTCAAGCAACTAAGGTCAAACCCCGGTTAAAAGAATTCAATCTGTCATGCGGTAAGGTCGCGGGTCTTCACCTACGTATAAAACCTAGTGGCGGAAAGCATTGGGTTTTTAACTACACCCGCCCATTGACTAAGAAGAGAACAAACTTAGGGTTGGGAAAGTACCCTGCTTTATCGCTTGCTCAGGCAAGAGAGAAGGCGGAGTACTACCGTAGCCAGCTCGCCAACGGCCTTGATCCTAAAACAGAAAGAGATCGGCTAGAGAAAGAACAGACAACCGTCGAACGGGAGTTGCCGCCCCGCCGAGGTAATGCGGTCCAGTTGCTTGCGCCT
>DUAT01000168.1 GCA_012960755.1 Gammaproteobacteria bacterium | reverse complement strand
CTTCTGTATAACGTTTGTCAGACATCAGCGCTTACTTTGAACTTCATTGTAACGCTCCAAGGTGTCTACTAAAGTGGCGGTTAGGACGAATAACCAGCCTTTTTCCACATTCAGAAAAGTATCGTCATCCTTGGGGGGTTACCTGCTGTTCCCTCCAGCGATCCATACGGTGAATCCAAGCCTATGTAGGGTGATAGAAAACTTGACGATTTGGATCTGAATCCAGATTCCGGCTGAACGCGACTGTCACCGGTGCATAATCGATGTTTTTGAATTCAGAATAGTGTCGTTGAATCGTCAGACAGCACCGATGGCGGTGAGCGGATAGGTGTGTCACCCGGCTGATCCAGTCCCAGGTGCTTCAGTATCTTTTGGATAACATCTGGATCTTCAATTGACGCAATGATCCGAACCGGCCCACCACACTTTTCACACTCCTCTATATCAATGCGGAACGCCGCCCGGTTAACACACGTTTTAGACGCTGCGCCCACGTCATCGAGTAGGCCTTCGGTTTCGGGTTTTCTCGTTCTTCTCCAGGTTTCTGTTGAATGACATACTCACGCAATTTACTGTTGGGCGAGAACACGCCATGAAGCTATCTGGAGACGTTGCGCTCCAGGTCATGCTCAGAGAAGCCAAACGAAAGAAGATAGCCAGTTTTAAAAAAGAGGACATCACTGTACTCCCAGACGCAGGGAGTACAGTGGCAATCAGGAGAAATAACAAGATTCGTTTTATGGTGGAGAGCTTAGCCAACCACGTGGGTTTTCGAGCATTTCGTTCCGTTTCGCCTCAAGTACAGCATGCATGCTGCTTGCTTTATCAGGCTGATTGACTGAAATGTCATAGGACTCATTGTGATCTGTAATCATATCGAATAACCACGGTCCTTTCGCAATACGAGCAGCTACAGGTGTAGTTCCTCCGGCGTAGGGAATTCTCGGCTCATCATGGTACTTGTAACGCTCGTCCCGGACTGCCCTCAGATTTTCTCCGTCGAAGTAGTAGAGGTAATCATGGGGAGAACCCTGGCCGTCTTCCAGCATCGCCGTCAGGCTCTTCCCGTCAATAGTACGATCAGTCGGGAGCGGAATATCCAGCCAGTCCAGCAGCGTCGGGTACCAGTCCATTCCCATGCTTAGACCCGATACAGACCTGCCCTGCTTGAACCTCGCGGGCCAGTGCACGATCATAGGAACGTGCATTCCGCCCTCAAAAGTATCTGCTTTACGTCCACGATCATGACCTGGACTGCCTTGAAACCAGGGCCCATTGTCACTGGTGATCAGGACAATGGTATTATCATAGACACCATTGGCTTTCAGCGACGTAATGACTCTGGCCACCACATCATCCAGGCCTTCGACGACATCACCGTAAAGGCCGCCGCTGGATCTGCTCTTATCTTCATCCGGCACATACAGCGGGATATGGGGGAAATTGTGGGCCAGGTAAAGAAAAAACGGTTCCTCTTTATGGTTTGAAATGAACTGCTCTGCCTCACGACCGTACCATTCATTCAGTCGACTCTGATCAGCGGGAGCTTCTACTTCTACCGTTTTATTTCTGTACAACGCAAACGGTGTCATGTCATTACTGTACAGAGCGCCAAAAAAGCTATCGAACCCCATGTCATTTGGCAACGAGGGTGACTGATCTCCAAGATGCCACTTCCCGACCATACCGGTGGCATATCCACTGGCCTTCAGCGTGTCAGCTAAAGTAATTTCTTCCGCGGGGAATCGATTGTTGACACCAAAAATCCGGTTGGCATAGTTTATCGGCGATGAACTGGGGAAGAGCACAAGAGGCATACCTGCACGCACAGGGAATCGACCGGTCAGATAACCAGCCCGCGAAGGGGTGCAGACTGGCGCAGGTGAGTAGAAATTAGTCATGGTGAGACCACCGCTGGCCAACTTATCAATCGTCGGGGTCTTTATCGCCTGGCTGCCAGTCATACCGAGATCGCCATAACCTAGGTCATCAAACAGGATGAAAACAATATTGGGTCGATCAGCAGATCGATTCAGCTTCCCTATGCTCTCGAGATAGCGTTTCTTTTCTGTAAGATGGGTTGCATCGTCCTGCTGATCATACAGTACGATTTTTGCTCCCACCCACAGGCCAACCGTCAATACACCGAGCAGCAGCAACGCCCCGATAAACAAACATAATCTCTTCAACCAAATCATAAGTTAACCTCATTTCCTATTGTTCAGTGCCACACTTGGGTAGGTAAGACCATGTCCGAAAGTGAATAGCGGCAGTACTGAGTCGTATGGCACGTCTTCTTTTTGCTTGCGAACAGCATCCATCGACGACGGCATTTCAAACGGTAGCTTTCCTGTCGGGCTGAATTTACCAAAAATGGCATCCAGGAGAACCCCGTCTGTCGCACCGAAATTGGCAATCAACGCTGCGCTTTTCTCACTAATTTCAGGGATGACAGCCGCTCGATCCAGGTAGATGTCCACAATTGTCGGAACCTCATCCATCAGGGCAATGAGTCGCTGCTTCTCTACGCCTTTGAAATCAAGATCACCGGCGTGCATAAAACTTTCGAACAAGCCTTCTCGATGTTCGTAGGGTGCGGACACACGAACAATCGCAAAATCTGCATCGGCCCTGCTTTCTACGACCTGGCCGTAACGCCCTGCGATAGCGGAGTCAATATTCTCAATATAGATCTTCGGTTTACCTGTAAGTGGCAGCACACCCGTTGTTGCCTGGGTGGGATTTTTCAGCAGTACCAGTGATTTCCTCTGTGCTGCAATACCGGCTTTACGAAACTCTTCTGAACCGGCCACCTTTCTAGCCTCGTCAGGATCCAGAAAAGGGTCATCAAACAACCCAAGAGTAAACTTGTCACGGAGCAGTCTTCGTATGGACTGATCAATTCGGTCCTCTTCAACCTGACCTGACCGCACAAGTTCAACAACAATTTCGGGAATGTTTTCACCACCGAACTGGTCAACGCCCGCATCTAACATCTTGAGCACCCGCTCGGATTCATTCAGATGTTCAACGCCCCAGGCTCTTGCTTCAAGAATCGTAACGCCAAATATTGAAAACTCTGTGATGAGTCCCCAGTCCGAGCAGATCACGCCATCAAAGCCATACTTATCTCTTAGCATTCCAGTCATAACTTCTTTATTGAAGGCAAACCCAACATCCTCACTGGTCTGACTAACCGGAATACCGTAGTAAGGCATAATCTGCGCTGCGTTCGCCGCGAAAGCGCCTTTTTCGAACGGGATCAGATGATAATCAAAGTTATCGCCCGGGTAGACCTGCTCCTTACCATAGGTAAAGTGCGCGTCCTCACCATCTTTCTGCGGTCCCCCGCCTGGGAAATGTTTGACCATGGTTGCTACACTGTCGGGCCCCAGTTCATCACCCTGGAACCCTTTTACATAGGCATAAACTGTCTTGGCCGACAGCTCAGCATCTTCACCGAAGGTACCGGCCGCGCGGGCCCAACGAGGCTCCGTCGCAAGGTCAGCCATGGGGTGGAGGGCGAGACGGATACCAACCGAGAGATACTCTTGGCGCGCTATGTCGCCAAATGCTTCAACCATTTCAGCATCACGCGCAGCAGCCAATCCCAGGGGTTCGGGCCACAAAGAGAAATGCTCAGAAGAAATACTGGCCGCTGGGTTGTATCCAAAAGCATGCCTGGGATCTGATGCGATCGTGATGGGGATACCCAGCCGAGTCCGTTCGGCGAGCTTCTGCAGATTGTTCTGCCATGTCACCAGCCTCCCTGGTTCTGGCGTCGCCATGACATTGAAATGGTTCATCAGTTTGTTCACCACATAGTCCGAGTTGCTTGGAAATGCGAAGGTAAAAGGATTATCCGGGTCAGGAAATTCCTGCAGGCCGCCATCCATGCCTACCCCAATCATCGTGATGAACATCATTCCGGCTTTTTCTTCCAGCGTCATTTGCGAAATAATGTCATCAACCCGTGCCTCTGTTTCCAGACCCGAGTTTTCATAGGCATCAAGTCGTCCATTTTTATTCAAGTCACGATAAGAGAAACCATTATGGTCGAGCGTTGGCGCCTCGTTTCCAGCGTTGGCAATGTTCTGGTTCGATTGAACGGCTAAATAGCCGGAATAACCGCCAACTGCTAACAGGACTGCCGCCAGGACAGCAACAATGCTAATCCCGAGATACCGAACTGCTTTTATCATCATCAGGTCTTTTCCTTCACTTCAAATAGGTATCGGATTTTGCCCGGTTTAGAACTGACTAAGGCTTAGTTTCTTAACTGAACCGACCAAACCCAGGTCTTCTTTAATCACGACGCGTAGCGGAATATTCTCGAGGTACGATCGAAAGCGTCCTTTTGCCTCGAACCGTTCCCTGAGTTCGCTGGCTTCTGCGAATTCAATCAACTGGGGCGCGATACCCCCAGCTATGTATACGCCGCCTTTGGCGCCCAAGGTAAGTGCCAGGTTTCCTGCGACTGAACCCAGCACCGCAAAGAACGTCGACAACGCTTCCACTGCCAGTCCGTCCTGACGGGCTTGCGCAGCCTGACTCACAGCCTCCGGCGTATCAAATCGTGGTGTGTTGTTAACTGACGTGGCAAGCGCCTGATAGATATTAAGGAGACCGCTGCCTGACAGCAGGCGTTCAACGGATACCCGTCCGAATTCTGCCTGCAAAGCCTTCAGTATCAGAATTTCCTGACTGCTGGCCGGTGCAAAGTCGACATGCCCGCCTTCACCCTCGATGACGGAATACCCGGCACCGACAGGTAGAAGCGAACAGACACCCAGACCGGTGCCCGGTCCAAGAATTGCGATAGGTCGACCGGGTACAGGCTGACCGCGGCCAACTTCGTGCCAGTCCTCCGGGTTGAGATCTGTTACCGCATACCCAACGGCAGCAAAATCATTGATGAACTCAACACTAATGCCACCCAGCATTGCTGAAACCTCAGCCCTGTCGATTGTCCAGGTGCTGTTTGTCAGGTGAAGACAATCACTCTCTACGGCACAGGCAACTGCAAAGCATGCTCCCTCAGGCTGCGGTTTCCATGTCTGGACTGAGGCGATTCCGGTCAGAAAAGCCGACAACATGTCGGAGAAATTTTCATGCTGGGAAACCGTGTACTGCTCCACCAGTTGCAGCCTGCTGGTGGCATAATCCTCAATACCCAGACGGGCGTTTGTGCCACCGATATCAGCGACGAGGTTCCAGGCAACGCTTGAAGTACCGTTCAATTTATTCATATGTCTCACAGCGTACATCGGGTAACGCCAGGAATTCTCTTGCAATCGACAGCGTCATGTCTCCGGTTGGGAAGAAGGCCGCTTCAGAACGCAGCGTAACTTCTATCGCGCCAATACCTGCACCACGCAATGTTGGCAGTGGTACCGCGCTCGTCACATCTTCTATAACAGCCACCGGGACAACCCGCACTTCGCTGAAAAGATCTGTCGTGTCCATTATCTCAACACGCTGGCACGGGCTTCCGCCGATCCAACCTGGGTTCTGAACGGGTTGAACAGTTCTTCCCCCATACCTAAGTGATGTTCCGATAGCTTAAGCACAACTGGAGGCCTGGAATCAAGGTCTGCTTCAACAGTGAATGTGCATGCTTCCGCATCAATGGTGCCGAGGCCTCTATACTGAATACATCCGATCAGTCCACCGTTTGCAGCATCAGGTGTTGTCTGGATAGCGGCATGCAGTCGTCCCCGGATCATTTAACAAATCAGCATCGCATGCTGGGTTACCAGACGCCGCCAGGTAAAAAGAATTCATGGTCTGATACTTGATGGTAGTCTCTCGGGATTAGTATCCGGAGACAGGTCAATCAGGTTGTCTGCGACAACAACTTCCTTTTCAAGAATAAAGCTGGCGACTGATCGAATGTCACGGGACGAAGCGCCAACACTGACCAGATACTCACCGCCTTCAGCAAGCCAGGCAGCTCGATCATCATGGAAAGAGGCAAGGTCATTCGACGACAGCTCAAAGGTCACTGTTTCCGATGCTCCTGGTGGGAGTTCACTTGTCTTGGCGAAGCCCTTAAGTTCTTTTGCTGGTTTTACCAGGTTTCCCTCAGGTGCTGAGACATAGAGCTGGATCACTTCCCTGCCTGCTACAGCACCGGCGTTGGTTACAGTGACAGTAATGGAAAATCCACCATTAGCGGCTATTGTGACGTCGCTGTATTCGAACCTCGTGTAAGAGAGGCCATAACCGAATTCATAAGCAGGAGATACATCAAAGGTATCGTAATATCGATAGCCGACAAAAATGTCATCTTCGTACTCAACGCGCGAAGGCTTTGCTTTGAGCAGACCACCGGCAATTGAAATCTCTTCGCCCGGTATTTCTACGCCTGGAAAGGTATCGGACGACGGCACGTCTTCATACCGGATGGGGAAAGTTGTCGGTAGTTTTCCGGATGGGTTCACGTCACCGGTCAGAACATCCACTACGGCATTTCCCGCCTCCTGACCACCTTGCCAGGGAAGCAGAATCGCATCTGCTTGACCCCGCCAGCTTGCCGTTTCGATCACATTGCCTATATTCAGGATTACAACAACTTTCTTCCCTGCGCGATGAAAAGCGCTGGAAACCCCATCAATCATGGCTCGTTCGGCTTCAGTCAGATAAAAGTCACCTTTCAGCCCACGGTCCTGGAATTCCCCTGAATTTCGTCCGATGGTGAGCAGGGCGATGTCGTTAGCAACCGCGGCACCGTCCAGTAAATCACTACCGAGAGGCATTTCAGGCAGCGGCGGAACCGACTCAAAGAAGAACTTTTTCTTGGGAAGTTTGAGCTTCTCCCCCGCAATATAGGGCTCATAAATTTCCTGCAGCGACTTGTCGACTTCATATTCACGGTTAGTTAGCCCATCTATCAGAGCCACTGTGTAAGACTCATTAACATCGCCGCTACCTGTGCCGCCGGAAACGAACTCATAGGAACCGATGCCGAAAGTCGCAATTTTCTTCGTAGAAAACGTCAGTGGAAGCACTCGTTTTTCGTTCTTCAGCAGTACAGCACTTTCTGCTGCAGCCACTCTCGCCGTCTTGGCATTGGCTTTAAGATCGGGATCATCACTATGGGCATAACCGGCAAAGGTTGGCGACTTAAACACCATCTCAATAATCAAAGCGACATTGCGATCTAGTATTGCCTCATCCAGATCGCCGTTCAGCACCGCCTCATGAATCTGCAATGTACGATTCTCCTGACCCGGCATCAGCAGTTCGTTACCCGCAATCATCTGTGCGACAGGATCATATCCAGCAAACCAGTCCGTCATGACAACGCCGCTGAATCCCCACTCTTCGCGAAGAACATCAACCAGCAACGGCCTGTGCTCGGACACCGCAATGCCGTTGACTTTATTGTAGGCGCTCATAATCGCCCAGGGATCAGACTTCTTTACAGCAATCTCAAAACCGCGCAGGTAGATCTCTCGCAGTGCACGCTCACCGACTATAGTATCAACCATGACCCGGTTGGTTTCCTGATTGTTGGCCACATAGTGTTTAGGTGTTGCACCAACGCCGACTGATTCGACACCGTTAATCAGCGCGCCAGCCATATGGCCACTCAAAAAAGGATCTTCAGAATAGTATTCAAAGTTTCTGCCACCTCGTGGGTCCCGGTGAATATTCATACCTGGAGCAAGCAGTACGTCCACACCGTACTCCTTCGCCTCGTCGCCCATTGCCCTGCCCACTGATTCGATCAGGTCAGTATCCCAGGACGAAGCCAGCGATGTTTCAATCGGAAACGCGGTGGCGTAGTAGGTTCGTTCCTCTCCGGTACGCTTTGGCCAGATTCGCAAACCCGCAGGTCCATCGGCGAGCACAATAGAAGGAATACCCAGTTCATCGATCGGATACGTATAGCCAGCCGCACCGGGTACTGTTTCGAAGTCACCAGGCTGGTCCAGGTTCATGTTCATACCCAGGCCGCTGACCAGACGAACCTTCTGTTCGAGGGTCAAGCGCGACAGCAGGTCAGCCACCCGGGCAACCATCTGTGCTGACTCATCTTCATAGGTATCTAATCGACCATTATTGTTAAGATCACGATAGCCTGCTTCGACAGGAGCCTGTCCGCCTTGGGGCGCAGAAGCGGTTTCCGACGTGTCACAGCCTGTCAGCGCAAAAACAGTGAGCATCAAAGACCAAAAAGTGACCAATAGCTTCATCGGGTTCAGTACCTGCATCAATTTGTTTGTCCCTCAACCGTAAATTTGATCTCGCACCCCTTCAACCCGTAATAGACAATATAGAGATAGCAGACAGCAGGAAGAATGAAGGAAAGCTGCAGTCCGATTGCATCAGCCAGTATGCCCTGCGCCAGAGGAATGATTGCACCACCAACAATTGCGAGGCACAGCAGGCCTGAACCTTTGCTTGTGTAAGGTCCGAGCCCCTGTACCGCTAGGCTGAAAATGGTCGGGAACATGATCGAGTTACACAGTCCCACGGCCAGTATCGCCCACATGGCTATCGACCCACTGCCAAGTATGACCATAGCAAGCAGAATTACTGAAGCAACAGCATTGAACGCGAGCAAAGAACCTGGCTTTACCCGGGTCATGGCAACGGATCCAATAAATCTACCGACCATGGCGCCGCCCCAGTAGTAGGCGACATAACCCGCTGCCTCGGTTTCCGGCATCCCGGCAATGTTAGATTCACCCAGATAGCTGATCAGCAAGCTGCCGATCGATACTTCTGCCCCGACGTAAATGAAAATCCCGAGCGCGCCCAGGGCGAGATGTGAAAACTGCCAGATGGATCCGGATTCGTGCGACGAAGATGCAGCTGCCGATTCGTCATCAAAAACTGGCAGTTTCAGCAGGCTGAAGATCACCGCTAGAACAAACAGGGCACCCGCCAGTATCAGATAAGGCACCTTGACAGCATCCGCTTCTTGCTCACGAAAAGTCGCCACTTCTTCTGCTGCGATACTCGCAATGTCAGCCGAGAATTCAGAGGTAGCGGCAAGGATCATAAACGCACCAAAGAACGGGGCAACTGTCGTTCCCAGTGAATTAAACGCCTGTGTCATCGTTAACCGACTGGGCGCTGTCCCGACAGGCCCTAGAATCACCACATAGGGGTTTGCAGCAACCTGCAAAATCGTAATGCCTGATGCTAGGACAAACAAAGCTCCCAGAAAAAGACCGTACTCCCGTAACGAAGCCGCCGGATTAAACAGGCCACAACCAACTCCGGCGATGACCAGGCCGACCACGATCCCACGTTTGTAACCGATTCTGTGAACCAGCGCGCCAGCCGGAATCGACATGACAAAGTAGGCGCCGAAGAAGCAGAACTGGATCAACATGGCCTCGGCATAATTGAGTGAGAACACATTCTTCAGATGTGGGATCAGAATATCGTTCAGGCAGGTAATAAAGCCCCACATGAAAAAGAGGCTAGTCAATGCCGTTAATGCAAACCTGTAGTTAGCTGCTTCGTGGGCGTCGCCCTGTTCAATTCTGCCGGGTACCGTAGAATCCACTGCTCAAGTTCCTCAATTGGGATTTTTATTATGATTTCCCGCCAAATTCTGGCTTGAGGCGATGCCAAACCGCCACGGCGTCGAGTTTGATAGTGTCCATATTTGATATCGCTGTCAATTATTCTGGAAAAGAATAGTAACTCGACCCGAACTCTTTTTTTTTAACCCGTTGTTTATTATGGCTTTATATAATTCAATGTCTTCCCGTATCCGTGGAAAGACGTCCTGCACGATAATATTTAATTATCAGGCGCCCCAGCGCTTCGCCGGTAGCGGACTGACTCAAAAAGAGTGCATTGGCGGCTTCGGTGACGCTGGAGCGTATCAACAGCTCATGCAGTATTGGCAGAAGGTTCAGGTTAACGGCTCTCAATGACTTCAACGCCTTTCTCCATCGATTTTGCCTATGACATAGCTGGGTAATGGGCCGCTATTCACGATTATCAGGGGTAGTTCTAGCCACTAATGCCTTTTCTATAAGATTGGTCCATCGGGCAGGCCGATACAAACGCATACGAATGTCCTGTTTCTTTGTAGCCATAAACCCAAATATTATCTTTGAAGAATCACAAAAGTCAGCATTTAGGTAGGCATATGTGCTAGCCCTGTCATTCATTTTCAGCTATGTTCTAATGGGGTTGCGCAATTAACAGGTGCAGATTTTCCTACTGACGGGCAGAGCGTCGAACTCAAATAACGTAGCGCGAACAAGGATAATATTATGAAAATCAGGTCGATAACTTACGGCGTACTTGTAGGCGCCCTTACCGCATTGGCATCGAGTGCCGCCACGGCAGAAAACATCCTGCAAATTGAGGAAATTGTCGTTACCGCACAGAAGCGGGAGCAGAGTATCCAGGATGTCCCGGTTTCTGTTACAGCAATTAGTGCTGAAATGATATCCAGTTTTGGCTTGCAGAGCACTGGAGATATTGCGCGACTATCGTCTTCGCTCACGGTGACCGAAAGTAACAACAAGACCAACAGTGCTTTTAGTATTCGCGGTATCGGTACGAACCTGTTTGGTATTGGAATCGAGCAGGGCGTGGCTGTTATCGTCGATGATGTCGCCAAGGTCCAGCAGGGCCAGGGCCTGGCGAATATGGTGGATATTGAGCGCATAGAAGTGCTCCGCGGTCCGCAAAGTACTCTCTTTGGTAAAGCTTCTTCTGCCGGTGTCATCAGCATCACCACCAAGGGCCCGTCTGATGAGTTCGAGGGGTCTGTTGAGCTGACGGCAACGGACGAGAGCTATTACAAGGTAATAGCATCTGTATCGGGCCCAATCTCTGACAATGCTGGGTTTCGCCTCACTGCACACTCAGCTGACCTTGATGGCTGGGTCGATAATCTAGCCACCGGTCTTGATGACTTCAATAGCGAAGAAAGCAAGGGTTTCAGCGGCAAGTTGTACTGGGGAATAAACGACAACGTCGACCTTCAACTGAAAGCCTATGTTACAGAAGAGGAGAGTCAATGCTGTGCACGTGTTCTTGGCGGGTTTGAACCAGGAGCAGCGCTGTTTGGCGCTATACCTCAATCCGTTTTTGCCGCAGGCATCAATGCTACAGATGACAACACAACGGTTCGGTACGACACACTGCCGAATAGCGACAATGATTCACAAGGCGTAAGTGCTCGACTCAGTGTTGATATCGGTGATTTTCAACTGGTATCGATTACCGCGTATGACGAATGGGACTACACCAACAGTGAAGACGTGGACTTAAGTGAACTCGATGTGCTGGCAATATTTACCGGCGGGGCTGTCAGCGGCAATTTCTACTCAGATAGCGTTCGCGAACTGGAGTTCTTTTCCCAGGAACTGCGTCTATTATCGCCGACCTACGACAACTATGACTATCTGCTTGGCTTTTACTACTCAGATACGGACGTGGACCGTTCATTTTTCCGGATTCTACCTGTGGCGCCAGCGAATTTTGATGCTTTTGCGAGTAATGAAAACTATGCGGTTTTTGGCCAGCTGAACTGGCGTCCAAGTCAGAACACAACAGTTAGCCTGGGATTACGCTATGTCGATGAGGAAATAAGTACGGTAGTCACAGACTTTGCCGTGGCAACACCAATAACCATAGTTGCAGATGATGAGGATGATGCGGTCACCGGCAAAATATCGGTTCAACGCTTTTTGAATGACAATTCAATGATCTTTGCAAGCTATACGCGAGGTCATAAAGCGCAGGCGTACGACATCACGGCTGGATTTTCTCAGAGCAATGCCGACAACCCGATCAAGCCTGAAACAGCCAATGCGTTCGAAATTGGTATAAAAAGTACGTTGTGGGATCAGCGAATGCAGTTGAATGTTACGGCGTTCCAGACGACTTATGATGATTTTCAGGTGCAAACTGCTATTACTACCGGACCCACAATTGTGTTCAGGAAAGCGAATGTCGGTGAGTTAGAGACGAGGGGTATTGAACTTGAATCCCTGACACTGTTGTCCGAACGCTTTAGCTTGATATTCAATGCCGCTTATATCGATGCAGTCGTCAACGAATACAGTGGCGCGCAATGTTATCGCTACCAGACAGAGGCGCAGGGTTGTATTGCTGGATTTCAGACTGTTGATGGCGGTGAATTACCGAATTCGCCTGAGTGGAAGTACACGATTGCACTCGAGTATCAGCAGGGCCTGGTTAACCTGCCTTTTGATCTTTATGCCAATGTTTTATACGTGTGGCAGGATGAAATCAGCTTTGGCCTTTCGCAAGCTCCATTTATGAAAGAGGACAGCTATGGTATTGCGAATCTTCGATTTGGGATCGTTGACAAAGAAGACCGCTACGAAGTTACCGCATTTGTAAACAATGTCTTTGACGAAAGCTACCGAAGTGAGCTAATAGATTTTGGTGTTCTTTTTGGCAACACGACGGCACTTGTACATATTACGCCTCGTAATGCCGAACGCTATGCGGGTGTGACCGCAAAATTCAAGTTTTGATGCCGCATAGATCCATATACCCCATGATCTAATCCTCGGAGGTAGGCAGCACGCCCTCCTCCGTAAAGCTAAGGTATGATTGTTTAATTTAGAAGACGCTTGACAGTAGAATACGGAAAATTATCCACGATCGCTGATGTCACGAAGCTCGCTGGTGTGTATCACCAAAAAAAACATTGCGAGGGAAATTTTTGCCAACCATTGGGGAGTAAGGGTCCACCGGTTCCGCG
>DUAT01000167.1 GCA_012960755.1 Gammaproteobacteria bacterium | reverse complement strand
AAACAGCACTACCAGTAGCCTTTTCATCGTTTTTCTCCACGCAATTACCCAAGCATCACAGTATGTCACCAGTAATCTACTGCAATATGTGATGACCGTCACATTTGGAAGGTGACCCTAGTAATGGAGAGGGTTGTGTGGGTGTGCGTGGGGAACATGATTTCAGCCCCGAAATGTAAACATCTGAAACCGCCATTTTCCAACTTCCTGAACAACCAAACACCACCAAACACTGCTATTTGAGCGTTACTGAGTAACTGGGTATGTAGTGCCTATACGGTTATGATTTACCTATACCGACAGGAGCAGGAAGATGGGTGCATTTGAATGGGTTTTGATTTTGGTTTTAATGCAGGGAGAAAATGAGATTGCTCGATTTGGTACTGGCATTTGGAATCCCAACTTCGACAGTTTTTCTTCTTACCATGAGTGTCAGCAATCCATAGACGGTGTAGGGCCGAGGAAAGATGTATATTCTTGGCAGTTCGGAGAGGGCTGGCCATTCCGTTACGAGCATCCGCCTTGGAACGAAAGAGTCTGTGGATATGAAGAACTGAGAGTTGCGATCGAAGACGACTACCACGCTGGAATGACTAAAAAGGCGCTGGAACCAAAATACGGAGAGAGATTGGATCGATTCTTCAATTGCAAGGTAACCATAAAAACTGAGTTACGTGCGAGATGTGTACCTGTTAAGGACTAAGGAAAACGGCTAGCCGCCGTTCATATAGGCACAATCTTTACGCCTTGCTCGGCATAGAGCCTGTTAAGTTCCGCCTGTAACTCTTCATCAGACATATTCTCAATAGCAGATGTTTCTGTTATCTCCTGCTTATCTACGGGTTTCCACCCTGCTCTGTCTAATAAGTCAGCATTAGCCTTTAATCTGACATTCTCTGACTCTGCTTTTTCCGCCAGTGATTGAATCTGGTGGATTGCTTTGGGAGCATAGCCTTGTAACTGGGCCTTTTGCTCTGTATCTATCTCCTTGGTCAATCTGGACTTCAAGCGATACCCTACTGTGCTAGCACTTGCTTGACTCACACCGACCGCTATTGCCGCTTGAGTGGCATTACCGCCATTGTTTACGTACTCCCGTACAAACTCTTCATCACGTTCTTTGCGTTCTTCTAGTTTTATTGCTGTTTCCATATAAATTCTCCTTAAATTAGATTGTTTCTCTTACGACACAAGGGGCATCCCCATGTCGTGAGTACCCGCGACACTAAATAGTTATGTCGTGAGTACCTACGACATTTGGGATATGGGCTATGTCGTGGGTGGCAAACGCCAACTGGTATAGCCGTGGACTCCAGACTCCTTCTGAACCTCCACCTTCAAGGTTTCTAGGGCGAGTCGTTCCACAGTTCTTTCACTACAACTTGCTTCTCTGCGCACTCGCTCTTTAACCTCTTTACTGCGATACCATCTTCCGTCAGACAAATCCTCCCGCAAGACTTCAAGCGCAATTTCACCCTTTTCGCCACGGCCTGCGTCAGCAAACGCATCGTACTCATCAAGGCGTTTATCCAATAGGACTTCATCTAACCAATCTATACAGATGACATCCATACCTTGTACTTGCTTGTTGACCATTTCAAATTGGTAAACGGGCTTGCAATCAGTAATATTCGCCTTCCATTTGCCGAATAGATACTTACCATCGTGGATGGTTGCGCCCAAGACAATGCGGGGTGCGTGAACCCAAGCACCAGAGCCTAGGATTCGGTGCATTGATTTACTCTGATTACCTTTGGTCAGATGGTTAAGGGCAATTACTGCAACGCCAGTTCTTTCACAGAACTCATTTAACCGTGTTGCCATCTTCCTAACAGACGTAACGGAGTTGTTATCAAAGTTCTCATTCATGAACGAGGTTATGGGATCAATGATGAGCAACTTAACCCGCTTATCGAAAACAAATTCAGTTAGATCATCAAGGATTTCAGTAAGGCTAAACACTTCACCATCACTCTTAGTACAACCAACTTGCCTGAAGTTATCTTTGTTCCCTGAGCAAGCAATAAAGCGTGGCCCTATGGTGTCTGATAGGTCATCTTCACCAGACAAATACAGCACCATCCCTGCCTCACAGGGTTCTTTAGCGTTAGGGAATACACCGCCTCTTGAAACAATGGCGGCAATATTGC
>DUAT01000166.1 GCA_012960755.1 Gammaproteobacteria bacterium | reverse complement strand
GGGCGGCGGTGTTCGGGTGATCGGTTATAGCCTTGAAAAAGAAACGGATGTTTCGCTGATAGAAGCGGCAGCAACGGCTCGTGGGGTTGAAGTTTCTATTTCCGTTCACAACGATATTGTTAAGGCGCGGCTCCCTTTGTTTGGGTTATTTAATGTCCAAAATGTTCTAGCCGTGGTGGCCACGCTGGTCGCAATGGAATGGAGTGCGCTCAAAATTGAAGCTTCGCTTAAGAAGTTGTCGCCAGTCGCGGGAAGAATGGATGTACAGCGACGGGCGGGGAAGCCAACGATCATTGTTGACTATGCGCATACGCCGGACGCGTTAAACAAAGCACTTGCCGCCGTACGCGAGCACTTTCCAGGCCATCCTGTCAGCTGTGTGTTTGGGTGTGGTGGTGATCGAGATGGTTCGAAGCGTTCAGCCATGGGCCTGATAGCGTCCCGATTTGCTGATCGGGTGGTGCTCACAAGTGATAACCCGCGTAGTGAAAACCCTGAATCCATCATTGATGAGATTCAGGCGGGGATGGATTCTGTTGATCTGCTCATCATCGTTGATCGGGGAGAGGCTATTCGCGAGGCGATTAACCTGGCTTCGGACAGCGAAGTCGTGCTGATCGCAGGCAAGGGAAATGAAGACTATCAGGAGCAAGCTTCAGGCAAGGTGCCATTCAGCGACTATGCGGTTATAGACGAAGTCATGAGCGTAGGTACGGTGACCGATGGCGAGGAAAAATAACGTGATCGTAGGTCTCGGAGAAACTGGTTTGAGTTATGCGCGATTCCTCGTAGCACGCAACGAGGATTTTGTCGTAGTGGACGACAATCCGGGTGAGGGTAATGTCATGGCCCTGCGCGAGATAAATCCTGGAGCCTCTGTCGAGGAAATCACCGCAGGTTGTTTGCTGCGTGCCGACCAAATATTTATCAGCCCGGGAGTTCCTCTTGGTCACGAAGCGGTATCCATGGCTCGCGCCAGCGGGAAAGACCTGTACGGCGATATCCAGCTCTTTGGGGAACTGGCCGCGGCGCCCATTATTGGGATCACAGGCACTAACGGCAAATCAACCGTAAGCAGGCTGGTATTCGAGATGATCCGTGATCAGGGGAACAAAGTGTCTGTTGCTGGGAATATCGGAACCCCCTGTCTTGATGTGCTTGCTGAAGATGTGGATTTCCACGTTCTGGAAATTTCCAGCTACCAACTTGAATTGGCAACAGAATTAAAAACCGAAGTCTCGGTTGTCCTGAATCTGGCGCCGGATCATATGGATCGTTACGAAACCGAACAGGATTACTATCAGACCAAAATTGGTTTGTATAACAACACCACAAAAGCAGTCATAAACCGATCTATGTCAGGTGAGCTGGGTGACGAACTTGCCGCAGCTACCTTTGGAACAGGGGTCGTTCCCGGGAATAACAATTTTGGGGTATCTGTTCAGGGCAAGGAAACCTGGGTGACACAGGGCAATACGATGTTGCTTTCAGCTGACGAGCTGCAGATAACAGGCACTCATAATCTTCAAAATGTACTGGCAGGTTTAGCGATAGGCTGGCTTATTGGCCTTGATATGGGGGCGATGCTGGATACCGCGAGACGATTCAAAGGTTTGCCACATCGATCTGAAATTGTTGGCAAAGTTGACGGGGTTACCTACATTAATGATTCCAAAGCGACCAATCCTGGTGCTTTGGTTGCCGCCGTCCAGGGGCAGGCCCGGGACAGGAATATTCATCTTATTGCTGGAGGTCAATCAAAAGGACTAGGTTTCGAAGGGCTCTCTGAGGAGCTGGGGTCTTATCTGAAAGGTGTCTATCTGATTGGTAAAAACTATGCAGCATTGCAGAGTGAATTTTCAGCGCAGGATCCCATCGCCTGTGATGTATTGGCGCAGGCAGTTTCTGCCGCCGCAGCCAGAGCGATCGAGGGTGACATCGTATTGCTGTCGCCTGGATGTGCCAGTCATGACCAGTTCCAAAATTATATAGAACGTGGCAATTCTTTTAAGTCTCTCGTTCGAAGGCTTAAGTCATGAGTATGGCTAAAAAACTCTCCGCTTCTGCGCCTCAGCTGACTGGTTTCCCGGTAGATCCCCTGGTTTTTGGGATTGCAGTATTTCTCACGCTTTATGGCCTTGTGATGATCGGGTC
>DUAT01000165.1 GCA_012960755.1 Gammaproteobacteria bacterium | reverse complement strand
AAAAAAACCATAATCCCATCACCGATAAACTTGTCAACGGTGCCCCCATAGTCGATCGCAATCTCTGCCATGGCATTTAGATACTCATTTAGCATGGTGGTCACTGTTTCCTCCTCCAGGTTGTCCATCAGCGTTGTAAACCCTTCAATATCGGAGAAAAAGACAGTTAATCGCTTTCGACGGGTCTTGATTTCCTTTTGATTGATTTCAATAGAGGAGAAAACCTGCGGACTCACATAACGTTTTAGATACCGGGTCACACCAACCAACCTGTCGCGGCTTTTTTCGATGGTTTGGCGTGACTTGCCTAAACTGGCCGTGACCCTGAAGCCAATGAGTCCAACAATGCAGCTATGACAGAAGAGCGATAAAGCGCAAAGTGCATTGGTCAATAATGACGCCGATTGCCACGCCTGGGCAGCCAGTACCCAGCCCGTCAGACAGACCGTGGTAACGATGCCTAGATTAATTGCCAGCATTCTCGGCTGCGCAACAAACAACGTACTGAGCGACAGAGCAACAATGAAACTCAGGCCCGCAAACATATAAAACCCGTTTGCGATGATCAAACACCCAACCAGAAGACTATCGAACATTAAGCTACATCGAGCCCCCGATGCCGTGTTATAGCGTTCTGCTGTTATCCAATAGGCGATGTGGGGATAACAAACCAAAATCACAATCAGCCCCAGGATTGGCCAATCCGGATCATGATCACTAAAGAATTGACTAAGTGTGACCAGAACCGCCAGGAAAAATGCCGCAACCCGCGGGTGGTAAATGGCGCGGACTAAATAGTGTGTCTGACTATGTAAATTCATCAACACAGTCTGAACGAACTTGCTGTGCGTCGGAATCAGTTCCTGGCGGGCTGCCCGTAAGACGAATATGACAGTTCTTGTACGATATCAGCCAGTTAGGCGTTTACAGCAAAAAGGGCCAGTTAAATCAGTCCTGTCAACGAATGTAGATTGGCGTTTGGTCGATTAAAACCCCACCAGCGTTAGTGGAATGTCCTGCTCCACTTCAGCTTCGTAATCAACACCATCAAAACCAAATCCATGCATTTGCAAAAAAGCATCCCGATAACCGGCAAAGTCCGAGATCTCCTTCAGGTTTTCATCCGAGACTTTGTTCCACCGCTCCTTCACGAAAGACTGAATCTCATCCCTCATTTCCCAGTCGTCCAGGCGAATTCGCCCCTCGTCGTCAACATCCCCGAGCGCTTCATCAGCAAACAACCGGGTGCTGAACAGTCTTTCAGTTTGCTCAATGCTGCCTTCATGAGTGCCTTTCTCTTTCATAATTTTGAAAAGAAGAGACAGGTAAATCGCCATGCCGGGGATGGCGGATGAAGCCTGGGTCAAAAGACCTTTCATAACCGCTACATAGGCTTTGCCGTTGACACTTGCCATGGGCTCCGCCAGCGCCTTCGCCGCCCGGCCAAGATCTTCCTTGGCCTGCCCAATTGTTCCATGAAGATAAATAGGCCAGGTTGCCTCACCACCCAGGTACGTATAATTGGTGGTAATACAACCGTCCGCCAGCACACCAGCGGCCAGCAGCTCCTCTATCCAGAGATCCCAGTCTTCCCCGCCCATGACCTGAACC
The DNA here is from genome assembly GCA_012960755.1 of Gammaproteobacteria bacterium. Next base: position 558 of record DUAT01000165.1, on the reverse strand, counting down.
GTTTCGGCAATCTCACTTTCTGAAGCAGGCTCCAGCGCAATAGGGCGAAGTGTCGCGGTGTTAAAATCAATCGTGGCACCCTCAAACGGCGCCCCAATCGGCTTCAGGGTGTTCTTGACAACAGTGCCGTCGCTTAATTGCCGGGCAGGTGCAGCAAGCGAATAAACCACCATATCAATCTTGCCCAGGTCCTTTTTGATCAGATCTACCGTGGCTTGCTTCAACTCTGCAGAAAAAGCATCGCCATTGATGTTCTTCGCATACAGCCCGGCATCTTCGGCGAGCCGGGTAAACGCGGCTGATTTGTACCAACCTGCAGAAGCAGTACGTTTCCTTACAGCGGGCCGTTCGAAGAACACACCGATGGTCGACGCACCGGACCCAAACGCGGCAGTGATTCTAGTCGCCAATCCATAGCCGCCTGATGCGCCGATCACCAGGACCTTCTTTGGTCCATTGCTCACCACACCCTGGGATTTAACATGTGCTATCTGTTGCCGAACATCCATCTCACATCCCGCAGGATGGGCAGTGGTGCAGAGGAAACCTTTTATTTTC
>DUAT01000164.1 GCA_012960755.1 Gammaproteobacteria bacterium | reverse complement strand
TGCCTTTTCAAAAAATATTCCAAAACCACCCCAAATGTGTAATTAACTGAGGCGACAACTACTCTGACACAGGGGGAGACGCACCGTCCTTCACTACCTCGACCCGTTCAAGCGCAATGCCCCGGATCAACTGGCTAAGGTCGACATAACCGTTGCCAGCGTTGTCGGTGCCTACAGGCGCGCTGCGCTTGCCATTTATGAGCACCGGGGTATCGAGTTTGTGAGCGTCTTGTAACTCTATGTGAAGGGGTTGATCAGATGCCCAATGACGAAACGACGTAGCAGTCGAGGCCTGTTTTCTTCAGCTGGTCGCAAAAAGAAGACGCTTTTTCGCGCTTAGTAAAATTGCCAAGTTGCAGTCTATAAAAGATACCACGTTCCCCCAGATCTGCTTCTGCAATGTAGTAGGTGGCGTCTTCCAACACACCAAGCATTTGCTTAGATTCCCGTTCTAGATAGAATCGGGCTTGTTTCATACTACTTAACGAAGCAATCTGAATGCGGAATACATCAGTTAGTGGATCAGGTGTGGAGCGAGAGTCTGGTGCGCCAGAGTGCGCCACCCGTTCTGGACTTTGTCGCTGCATACCAGTTCTCGTTTCTTCGGAAAACTGCCTGGCAAGCTCATCACCTCGTTTGATATCGTTTTCACTCAGAGACAGGGAGAGGACATCCAGGGCATATTTTGCATTCTCCAACCCTGAATCAATTGCCAGTTTCACCCAGGCGTAAGCGAACAAATGATCTTGCTTTATGTGTTTACCCTGGGAGTATTGTATACCCAACAAATACTGGGACTGGATGTCACCACCTTCGGCTGCTTTTTGCCAATAGTAGAGCACCTGGTCCATATCAACCGGTGACCGAGAATAATAAATAGATCCCAGGTTACCCTGCGCATGAGGATGACCCAACTCTGCTGCGCGTCGATAGTATTGTTCGGCGACGGCTAAATCGGGTTCAACACCCAATCCCCTGCGGTAAATCTGGCCAAGATTGTAAAGCGCGCGTGGATCATTCTGTTCTGCATAGGGTTGCCACTCCCGTATTGCCGTTTCGTACTCACTATTGCGGAATGCATTAATTCCGTCTCCAAAATCAGCATTCACTGGAAAGGAAAGAGATCCAACGAAGAAAAGAAGGGCGATAGATAATTTTGAGCATTCGTTGGTTAAAGCTGATTGCTTTTCAAGATTCATGTGACGAGACCTCTATTCTGCCGCATCGATAGTGTTTGTCGTACCGCCAGAAAAATAGATGCCACTTTGATTTTCACTATTGCGAGTAATGGAATTCAGCATCTGAGTATCTGGTGGATTGAAGGCGCCGTGACTATCCTCAAGGCCGTACCCGGTGTCCTCATCAAAAATAATGTCATCAATAGATTCATTAAAGATTGAAGAGTCACTGAACATCATCCGTTTTAAGTTAATGTTAGTCAAGGTCTCGTCACGTTTCACTGCGATGCTGGACGAATGCCAATCTCCATGTGTTTTGTTACCGACAATCGCACCATGTTCAATATTGCGCACCTCGTGACTGGAAGCCATGTTGGTAATGTAATCACTGCCAGTCAGATTTTTATAAGTGGTGATATCAATGGCTTCGTTGAAAGTACTGTCGCTCAGCGTGGAAGTTACCTGCCAAATGAAGTCAATGCCAGTACCCCCGTCAATGCGGTTTTCAAAAATATCCGACCCACTGGAAACCGAAATATCCGTCAAAGTACTGGTAGTCGTTTTGACGTTTCTATCGTCGTTCTGGATGATGACGTTGTCTTCTGCTTCAGGGGAACCTTGCGATTCTTTTCCTTTGTCTTTCTCTGGAACACCTGACTGCGCAGCCACTTCAGTGGTCAAGGTTGCATTGCTGGCTTTTTTAGCAGCGGTTTGTGAATGGATCATTGTATTAGTGTCAACAGGGTTGTCACTCCGGTCTGAATTGCTCTTTGGAGTAATGTATGAAGCACGACCGTTTCGGGCTTCAAGCGCCTCGGTTGCATCCATCGGTGCACTAACAACAAGACTCCCGGGTTCGGGAGTTATCGATTTATTTGTGAACCTTGTTGACCCGGCATTCACACGGCGGATGTTAACCGCAATACTGATCGCGTGACTCATTGCGTCTGTGTTACTGATAGCTCCGGACACCTTGGGTCCCGCAAACAGTACGGCTGGCGTGAACAAGCTTATAAACAGGACGCCGACGGATTTACTCACGAATGGTTCTGTCATTGCATGAATCCCGATAAAAAAGTGTTTGGGGCCCTTGTTGAAGAAGCATCAATCATGCCATGTAGATATATACAATAAATACAATGGGATAGCTTCTTTGTTGAGACAGGACGGGGTGGGATCAGGTTTGCAAATTGCGAATTGATTTTTAATTTGCAACGGAAGTGCTGCCAATCAACTGCAACTCGAACCAAGGATGAGTCTCTAACGAGAGGCGAGTAACTGACAGCCCAGTGTAGTCGCGCGCTTTCCATCAGCGTTTGTGCGACTAAACGGAGTTCGCGACTCCTGAGTGGCTCTGTCACCTGAAAACGTCTGCCGTATCTTCAAATTTTTTGAATCAATGGCCTCGCCTTGCCAGAAAGTCGGCCGGTATCGGGTTTGGCGAAGTGTGTTGGTGACGTAACGCTGTAGTCGACTGGGTGCATTACTATCGAGCAGAGATACATTTCTAACGCTTCCCCCACTGGTAACGGTAAAGCTAAGGTCGACAAAGTACTGTCCTAGGTCTTCGGTGCTATTGGTGCGGGCTAGTTCCAGTACTTGAGAATGGCAAAGAGAGAGCGGTTCTCCGATGATTGGCGTGTGCACGGGTTTTCGTTTTTGACCAATATTCACCTGAAGTGATGACTGTCCGCTGTTTTTGGACAGGTACACTTTCTTGTCCATTAGAATTGGACCTTCGATAGTTAGGTAGTAGGCCTTGTGTACGTCTTCGACCCCGCTGACCCCCAGTAGCTCAGGTGAGTTAAAGAGTGCTTGAGTGGCTGGATTACCGGAGCGTAGCCTATTCCAGGCATCCTGGTAGTATTGATTGGCGATACGTCTTTTCTTGTTGATCATATGCATATCAGCTAGATGTACAAGCGCGTCGAGTTTGTCAACATGATCAGAACCTGGATGCGTCATGATGATCCGCAACGCCTCTCTGAGATGTTCATCAATGCAACAGAAACCTTTGAGATATTTCACCGTTGAAAGACCGCGTAGTGGCCGTAGTTTTTCAGCTTCACCTAGTTCAAGTTTATTAATCACGTCCAGCGCTTTCTTATAGAACCTCAAAGACTTGTCAAGCTGGCCTGAAGCGCTGAACCACTCTGCCATTCTGTTGATGGCCGGTAGAATTCGTTGATCATCTTTACCGTAATTTTTCAAATTGATGGAATAATAAAATCTCTGCTGCGTGTCAGCATTTTCTATTCGACCGGTTTTAATTTCTAGCATGGTCAGCGAATCGATCAACGTGAGCTGTTCCAGTGAATAGACACCTTCGTTTCTATGGGTGATGTGCTGTGCTCTGCGTAAGGTGTTCATGGCGAGTTCATAGTCTGCACGGTTGTAATATAATGAACTCAACTCTGTGAGCAATGGTAGTAGATCAGGAGCGAATATTCCGTGCTGCCTTTCAACAAGATCAATGTTGCTTTTGTAGCTCTCGGCGGACTTCACATGCAAGCCCACTACCGGCTGCACTTTTGCAAGATTATGCAACGCTTGTGCATGACCTTTTGATTGTTTTCCGTTGTCAACGAGCGTGATTATCTTACGATCGTTGCTTAAAGCTGACGGGTAATCCTGTGCGTCCAACGAGTGCTGAAAATCCTTCATTGTGGGTTCAATTTTTTTCTGTAACTGATTGTCATGTGGAGCGATTCTGTCATTGTCCATAGCGAACGACTGACTTGCACAAAGGACGGTGAATGCGACAACCAATATCGATAGTTTCATGTTTCGCCGGTTCATTTTCGTCTCCTTAACGGGTGATGGAACAACAATCACCCGAATTGCTATGTTATGTAGCCTTCACTACACCCCCAACTTTTCTTGTCGATGGTAATTCGCGAACAACTGTAGCGATTCTGTTACTAATTCTGAGACACATGCTTTACTACTAAGCATGTGTCGTGCCAGCCTCTCAAAGAAGCCATGACCGCTTGAGTTATGCATGTAATTTGGTGGTAAGTTCGCCCGGTGACCGTTGGCGTGAACGCCACCAGAACAGCAATAGCGGGCAATCGTGTCACCTGGAGGGCTAGTCAGTTAGCGCATACGATTGATATTCGAGTTAACCGAAAGGTTCACGACATTTGGATTGTTTGGTATAACTTTTTGTTGCAAATCAGAAAATGCTTTTGCAAAGTGAGAAACGCTTGGTGGTGATGTTCGCTATCGGGGATCGCTGTGATACCTGATCTTACACCCGTTAATAGCAATTAATTGTTAAACCAAAAACGTACTACCGCGTATATCGATAACGATGTCTACAGGTAATTGCTCAGCTTCGTTTGGACCAAGTACAGGTGCGGAAGTTTGCTGGGTGCAAGAAGTAACCACGCCGGATTTCCCATTAAAAATCATGAACTTTGCAGAGAATCATCGCTTTGTTTAGGAACACGGTGTCGTTTGAATGTAGTGACACACATCAACATTTTCACGGAACGTGTGCCAATCCAAACACCTAGCCCAAACCAGATCAGGGCCAAAATTGTCCAATAGTAGCCGTTCCAGACTGTCGCAGCCGCGCCCATCACTATGAGGGCGGCTAACACTGATAACTCTAGCGTCTGATTGAACTTCATGACCAAGGATCAAACCAATTTATGGAATCTGGAATTTAGCCACCGTCTGTAACTGAAGTATGTCCACACTGTAATGATTGGTGATTTTACCCGGGGAGTCCGCTTGGAGGCTCGCTGAGAAAGCTTGAACACCCCGAGGACTATTCGAACGAATCCACTATTTACTTAGAAGCTTCAAACAAGCAAAAACGAAATCGTTTTACGGTCGAGAAGAGCTAACATATGTTTCAACCCTGTTCCGTCCCGCTGATTTAGCTTTGTACAATGCTTTATCGGCATTATCTATGATCAAACTCGGATCCGTGCCTTTTTCTGGTGTCGTTGTGCATAAACCAAGACTGATGGTGACGACACTGGTCACATCTGAAAATTCATGTGGGATCTGTAAATCTTCAATTGATTGACAGCAGAGATCGGCAACCTGATCGGCGTCCTCGGTATCTGAAAGAATCAGAATGAACTCCTCACCCCCATATCGCGCGACTAAATCTCCTGGTCGGTGAACGAGACTGTTTAGCCGGGTGGCAACTATTCGCAGGCATTCGTCTCCTTTGATATGGCCGTAGTTATCGTTGTAGTTCTTAAAATAATCGATATCGATAAGAATTGTAGACAGACTGGATCTGTTTCTGATTGCACGAAGCCATTCAAGCTCAATGAATTCATCGAGAGACCTTCTGTTAGGGATTCCGGTTAGTGCATCAGTACGAGAGAGTGATTCCAGCTTTTCGTTAGCCTCATTTAACTCGTTAGTCTTTTGAATTACGATACTCTCAATTATCGCAGCGCGTCTTGAAGTAATGTGCAGGTACATGGTAATGAAGAGTGTAAATATGATGCCAGTTAAAAACGTAAGCAATGGCAACACATCTCTCCTGGATGAGATGTAATTTAATGACGGTGAAGTTATCAGACTCCACTTTCGACCCCAGATATCCGACAGCTGGACTCTATGGCTGATCGTTGGATGAAGTATGAAAGGGGATTTCGGCGGATCAATGTGCAGAATGTCGTGACTGTTAGAATCTGTCTCGTCCACAATTCGAAAGCTCAGTTCCGGTGACTCGCCATTTAGTGCGGAACTAGCAAAGATATCATTAATCCGATACACGCCGAGTACAAATCCCTTCAGTTGTTCCTGGCGAGTGGCAACAGTCAATGGAAATCCAGAATAGATGGGCAAGAATGCCAGAAAACCCAGCTGATTTGAATGCTCCTGCACCAACGTGATACTGGCAGTTGCCTGAGGTAAACCTGAATCTCTGGACTGCTCAAGCGCTTGTAGTCGGATAGCACTAGAGGCGAGGTCGAAACCGAACGCCGTCTCGTTACCGGTCAGTGGTTCAATATAGTAGACTGGGAAATATTCAGCTCTTTCCGATGCCGTCAACATATGTCCTTGCGTTTTTTGTTCTGTTATCTCAAATGCTGAAAATTGAAGACGCCGATCGGACTCGTACTTTGACCGTTCTGAGTGCTTGATGCGGGGAATCCATTCAAGTGCTTGAATTGCCTGATGGCGAACGATAATTTTTCTAGCTTCAAGATTGAAGAGCTCTGGCTCAGGCACACCTTCTCTATTAAATATTATGGCGAGTGATCGCAATGCTTCGAAATTGATATCCATCTGGCGATACAGTGAAGTCGCACGTTCTTGGGTATCGTTTTGAAACTCACTTGTTATGGCCCTCTCTTCGACCTGGAAAAGCGACCATGCACTGAAGCATGACAACATTGTGCCTGTACCAATCACCAGAATTTGTACTAATTTGGAATTAACCGAAACCTCCAGACAGATGTGGCATTACTCGGAACCCTTTTTGTGCCGTGATAATAGCAAGTGCATAACCAGCGGCGGATTTACATGGAAAGACTATTGTGGATATTACCCTCAAGACACACTTTTTTCCTGCTGTAAGGAGCTATATTAAAGGAAACTCAGATTATGATCGTCGGGGTTGGTTCGATCACAGTGAATGCCTTCAATGTATAGACCCAGCTTTCTTCTTAGATCAAGAATTTCATCTTCCTTACCGGTCAGGAAACTCCAGCCTGGTCCAATATCAAATTTAGCCATGTAGGCTTTTAATACTTCTGGTGTATCGATTTTTGGTGTAATACTGATTGAATAAAAGAAAAAACTGGCGGGGTTTTGTGACTGGGTGATTCTGAAAACAACCTGAATAAGTCGAGGGTTAGTGGGAGTGATATCCTGGTGTAAATTAGAATCTCTTACGGTAAAAACAGTGATGAACAAGGGACTACCCCTGCCCATCACTTTGTTCACATCTCATTTGTCAATCTAGAGACGTGGTACTTAACGACCAATTACTATCGATCCCGTGTTGGCGATACTATCGTTTTTTGCCACATTGACAGTGTTTGTGATGCTACCTGAGTTATGGCTGTTCCCGTGGATGTCGGAACCGAAGACATCGATGGAACCAACATTGCTAGTACTTCCTGCTTCAGCCAAATTGGTGACCTCAGCAACACTGAAACTATTGCTCATTTCACCACTCATCAACACACCCTCAAAACGAATAGAGGCGATATTGGTGAGACTGCTGCCCATAGCCGTATTGGTGGAATTAACTACAGAGTTTTGACTGTTGTAGATATCGCCCTCCACTATACTACCCGTTAACTGGACGGCACCGACATTCACAGTACTGGACCCTGTAGCCATGTTACTTGACCACTCAATTTTATTGGAATCATTCAAGACCCACATATCACCACCACCTTCCAGACCGGAGATTTGCACCGATGCCAGATTCGCAGTACTTCCATCCTGGGCGGTATTGTCTGTAGTGACGATGTCATGACCACTGTTGTCAGACGCCCCACTACCACTACCAGAGAGAAGTATCTGAGTAGAAGCCATATTGGCAGTGCTCAGAGGACCTTCTGCAAGGTTGTTAGACTCTTTGACGGAGTTGGCATAGCTCTCTATCTGTACGTCGCCGTGAGAGGAAACAACTTGTACGGAGGCTAAGTTAGATACGCTTCCATTCTTTGCGATATTGGTGGATAAGTCAACGACATGATCTTTACTGCTGATAAGTCCATTTCTAGTTGATTCCAACACCTGGATTGAGGCCAAGTTGGCAATACTGCCAGATTCAGCCAAATTGTCAGAACTGATGATATCATGAAATTCGTTATCAAGACTGGCATTCACAGTTGAACCGCTTACCTGAATCGAGGCTAGATTAGCTGTGCTGGACAGGGCGAAGTTGGCCGAATCAGAGATTGCGTGAAGATCATTCTCAAGGTTGGCGTCGAGCAATGAACTTTTCACCTGAAGCGATGCCAAGTTTGCCGTGGCAGAATCCTCAGACAAATTGTCTGAGCTTGTAACGGTGATGAATCCATTGTCAATCAGACCGTTAACCGCGGAAGATTCGCTGATCCCTACAGATACCAAATTTGCGCTGCTACCGTTTACCGCTCTGTTGGTTGACCCATCAATAGTGTTTTCGTAGTTGCCTGACCATTTAGGTGAGGACAATGCCGAGTCACTGATCCGGTAAGTAGCCATGTTAGCTTGACTGGATTCTGATGCACTATTCATCGAACTGCCAATGTTATTGCCAAATTGAGCAATTCCGCTGCCTTCCCCAGATACCTTGGAGTTAACCATTCGCACAGTACCAAGGTTGGCTTCACTGCTTATCGCGGCAGAGTTGTCCGTCAGATTAATACTGTTTTGATGATTAAAAATATGCCCCCCACCGGAAATTTCACTACCCTCTGCTATCAATACTGATCCAGTCGCAGCAGAACTGCCTTCGGTTGCGGTGTTCGTTGCGTTTGTTACCGTGTTGCGGTTGAATACACCACCACGGATAACTATTTCCTCTTCTCCCACAGGAAAACTCTGTGGATCTTCGCCCGAATACCCTTCCGTTAACATAGAGTTTCCTACCAACACTGAGCCGATTACAGCTGTACTGTCAGCAGTGGCAGTATTAACTGACTGTCTCACTTCATTCTTGTTAACAATCGCATCTCTAAGCTCTGCATTATTCATCGAGACGGTGCCCAGGAAAACCTCGCTGCCGTCTTGCGCCATATTCGTCGTTTCATCTAATGTTGAATCATTGAATATGAGGCCAGTCTCGCTGATGATAGATTCACCGACGATATCTACCGAACCTGCATTTGCTCTACTTGCGTTAATTGCGTTGTTGATGGCATTACTAATCGCAGATGTATTACTGATCCCTCCGGACACCTTAGGTCCAGCGTACACCGGAGCTACCAGTAATCCTGAGAGCAGTAAGCTAACAGTTTTTTGTGTGTACATCTTACTCATGTCTTTCTCCTAAGAAATATTAAGTTACTTTAGTGAACCCCCTTCACCCCTCGCTGTTTTATCGAAGTGAGGAGAAGGCATGCAGGGTCAAACTGCATCAGTCGTGCCAACTGTTAAACCTACGTAAAATCCAGTTATCAACGTCGCAACGGGCGGAAAAAATATCGATTTGGTTTGCAAAACAAAAATATCTATCAATTTGCCAAGACAAAACCAAAAATCGACATGGAAATTGCCTCGTACTTTTATTCTGATATTGCCGCGCGGCAGTAAACATTCTTTTAACCCACTCTTACATGGCCAGCGACATGTGCAATCCTGGTTAGCTGATGTTGCCAATGTCCGTACTCATGGCACAACTGGGGAAGTGCCACGGCTGGTTTATGACACGCGTGAGCAAGCCAAGATGATGCGTACATTGCGGTTGATATGCCCGCTGAACAATCACAACGCAAGGCCGACAAAACCGGGCTTATCTCATTCAAGGCAAACAAATACTCGGTCCCTATGGCCTACCAATAAAGTACGGTACTGGTTGAAGCCAAGGATGGCCAATTGTTGATTCTGGACACGCTTCAGAAAAATGAGATTGCCTGACACACCATTGTTTTAGGGAAAGGGCACGTGATCAAAAATACCGATCACTATCGTGATGTCAGTGCACGGATTGCTGATTATGAAGCAAGTATCCGGGCATTAGTCGGAGAAAGTACCGGCGCACAACTGTGTCAGTTCATCAAACAAACTTCGCCGAAAATCTATAAAGATCAACTCGCTGGTGTCATTCAGATTCTCGGTAAGCTGGAGTATATCGATACTCGTTTGATGACACGCATGATCGAGCGGCCGCGATTAACTGCAACGCAACTCAAAAATCATGTTGAGACGTTCGAGAAACACCCAGATGCCCTGGATCGGGACGAAGGTGAGCACGTACCGGCCTCCCCGGAACTGCTGTCACAATATGCCAGTCTGACGAACAGACCGGAGGTGGCAACATGAGCAGCCTGGATCAAGTTACCTCACAATATCGAAGTTTACGTTTTAGCCATATCGCCGAGGCCCTGGAACGCCTGATCAGCCAGGCAGAAGCCAATGAACTGACCTATCTGCAGTTTGCTGAACAATTGGTTAGCCACGAGATGAGTCACAGGGATACCAAACGTACAGCGCAGAATATGCGTCGAGCCGGGTTCCCACTACACAAGGCACTCTCAGAATTTGATTACCGGATACAGACCACCGTGACAAAACGGCAGATCAATGCGCTATTGGATTTTACATTTATAGAACAACGTCAGAATCTGGTGTTTATTGGACCACCGGGTGTCGGTAAAACACACCTGACCACCGGTATCGCTGTGAAAGCCATCGAAGCGGGCTACAAGGTCATGTTTGTGACAGCGTTGGAACTGATCGAGATATTAGAGCTCGCAGAAGTCGCAGGTGAGCTGAAAAAGAAGATTAACCAACTGGCCAAGAATGGACTTCCCAGAGTTTGCTAGACACCAAATAGCGTTAAAATCTAACTCTATGAGGGGTGTTTATGAAGAGCAAGCGATACACAGAAGAATTCAAACAGGAAGCAGTTAAACAGGTGACTGAACGTGGTTACTCTGTTGCTGAAGTTGCAAAAAGATTGGGTACAACAACGCACAGCCTTTATGCCTGGCTAAAGCGATATGGCGAATCAAATCCTCGACAGACAATGAAGCTAGATGAACAAGCCGAGATTACTAAGCTGAAGAGTGAGTTGCGTCGCGTCACGGAGGAACGCGACATTCTAAAAAAGGCCGCGGTGAATTCAACTGGTCAATGCAACACACAATACTCGATGAAAGATTACGGAGGTGTGAGCAATGGCTCGATTAGGAAGGCCTGGACTGAGCGATGATGAGAAAGCAGAGGCTTGGAGACGTTGGCATGAAGGAGAGTCGCTAAGTGATATTGGGAGAGTGCTAGAGAAACACCCTGCCTCGATTTTCGGTGTGTTACGACTATTTGGCGGATACCAACCCACTCAGCGAGTAAGACGTGCAAGTTCGTTGAGTTCCCTGGAGCGCGAGGCGATATCACGAGGTCTCGCTAGTGATCACTCAATGCGTCAAATTGCGGCGGAGCTCAATCGATCACCTTCTACGATTAGCCGTGAGGTCAATAAAAATGGTGGTGTGGCCCGATATAGAGCAGCAACTGCAGATGCACGAGCGTGGGAACGCGCGCGCCGACCGAAGCTCTGTGCATTAGCCCTCAATGGCAGACTTCGCTTTATTGTGGCCGCTAAACTTTCACAGGAGTGGTCACCAGAGCAAATTTCTGGTTGGCTATCAGTTACCTACCCAGATAACGAGTCTTTGCGTGTGTCACACGAGACGATATACAAAAGTTTGTTCGTTCAATCCCGTGGAGTGTTGAAAAGAGAACTTCAGGCGCATCTACGTACTCAACGCGTTTTTCGTCAATCAAGAACAAACAACACCCGCGGCAATGCACGGGGTGGCATCATCGACGCTATCTCAATCGCCGATCGCCCGCCAGAGATTGAGGATAGAGCTGTTCCGGGTCATTGGGAAGGTGATCTAATCAGTGGATCGGGTAACACACATATCGCGACACTGGTCGAGCGCCAGTCTCGCTTTACGATGCTGGTCAAAGTAGCTGGCAAGGACACAAATTCTGTTGTGTCGGCGTTGACTAGACATGTAAAAAAACTGCCCCGGCATTTACGTGAATCGCTGACCTGGGATCGATGCATGGAACTCGCAGACCACAAAACATTCACTATGGCGACTGAAACAAAAGTTTACTTTTGCGATCCACAAAGCCCCTGGCAGCGTGGTACCAATGAAAACACGAACCGACTACTGCGACAGTACTTCCCAAAGAAAACGAACCTGGCGGTTCACACACAGGCTGAGCTAAACAAAGTAGCCAAGCGACTTAACCAACGGCCACGTAAAACTTTGGGTTATCGAACGCCAGGAGATACACTGAATGATACCGTTGCACTGACGGCTTGAACTCACCGCAAAGTACTTTGCCGGTCAATCCGAGTAAAGTATGCCTTCATCTTGGCCCATCGCGATTTGTTTTCAATTAAGACGATGTGCCGAGTATTGAAGTTGCATCGTAGTGGGTTCTACGCCTGGCTGAACAAACCATTGTCTGATCGTGCACTAGAGGATCAACGTTTGTTGCAGCTCATCAAACGATCCTACATCGACAGCGGAGCCACGTACGGCAGTCCCTGGGTTCATCGAGATTTAAAGGATGCAGGCGAAAATTGTAGCGTACATCGTGTGGCCAAGATAATGCGGCGAAACAAATTGAAGGCGCAAATTGGTTATAAACGCCGATACATGAAGGGTGGGAAGTTGGCCACAGTTGCCGACAATGTACTGGATCGAGAGTTTAGCCCAGCGGCCCCGAATCAATTTTGGGTGAGTAACATTACTTATATCAGAACACATGAGGGCTTTTTATATCTGGCTGTGGTTCTCGATTTATTTTCCCGCCGGTTTGTCGGTTGGTCCATGGACAAAAACATCGATCGCCACTTGGTGATTAAGGCATTAATGATGGCTGTCTGGTCCCGCCAACCTAAAAAGCCTGTGTTGGTTCACAGTGATCAAGGGAGCCAGTACGGCAGTGCAGACTACCTGGCATTCTTACGAGCAAACAATTTGAAGGCATCGATGAGTCGACG
>DUAT01000163.1 GCA_012960755.1 Gammaproteobacteria bacterium | reverse complement strand
ATATTGAGTCTATTTTAATAGCACAAAACGTGACTGGAAAAGCACACATAATCATTTATGGATAGGCACTAACTGGCTCAACACCCTGAAATAGGGTTTTCATTCACCATCCGACGCCCAGCACGAAAACAATGAAAACCGTTGGCGGCACGACATAACGTATCAGAAAATGCCACAGCTTGAACAATGTCTCGTTTGAGATATCGAGCTCTTCAAAACTGACTTGTCGTCGAACAAACCAGCCGATAAAAACTGCGATCAGCAACCCGCCTAGTGGCAACATAATCTGGTTAGAGACGTAATCTGCCAAACTATTAATATCCTTGCCAGCCAACGTCAGATTAGACAGCAGGTTATAACCAAGCACACTCAGTGTGCTCAGTGCAGCTATTGACCCTAGTATTAAAGCGGTACTTTTATGCCGGGAGTAGTCCCTGCCCTCTTCTAACCAGCGAACCAGGGGCTCGGTTAAACCGACCATAGAGGTAACTGCGGCAACCGAGAGGAGTAAAAAGAACAGGACGCTGACAAGGTGGCCCCCTGGCATCTGTGCAAAGGCAACGGGCAGGGTTTTGAAGATCAATCCAGGACCTCCTGCCGGATCGAGGCCATTGTTGAATACCGCGGGAAAAATCACCAGCCCCGCCAACAGTGCCACTGCAGTATCGGCAATGACAATCAGCATGGCAGATCTGGGGATGGAAACAGACCGCGGCAGATAAGCGCCGTAAGTCATCATCCCGGCCATGGCGACACCAATGGAGAAAAATGCCTGACCGATTGCCGCCAGCAACATACCGGGGTTGACCTTGCTGAAATCAGGGATGAACAGATAGTCAACGGCTTCCGAAAATCCACCCACGGTGATGTTGTATCCCATCAGGCCGACCATTAACAAAAACAGGGTGGGCATTAGCACCGTGACGGCGCGTTCAATGCCGTTCTTGACACCCGCAAACAGGATCGAGCCCGTCAGGAACAATGCCAGGAATGTCCAGAACAGTAAGCTGCCAATCTCGCCGAACATCTGGTTGTATGCCGCTGCGGCGGATTGACCATCCACACCTTCAAATCCTGTTAACAGGGCCCTGACCAGATACTCGAGTACCCAACCCGCTACCACACTGTAGGTAATCATAATCAGAAAAGCGGTCAACATGCTCATGCTGCCAACAATCTGCCAATGGCGGCTTTGGCCTTCCTCAACAGCCAGCGTGCGCATTGAGCCTGGTGGGGTCATGCCGCCGCGTCGACCAATCATGAGTTCGGCTATTAATATGGGCACGCCAATAACAAAAGCGGTTGCCACATAGACCAGCACAAATGCGCCACCGCCGTTTTCCCCCGTGGCATAGGGAAACCGCCAGATATTACCCAGGCCAACAGCAAAACCTATTGAAGCCATGAGGAATGCGAAGCGTGACGTCCAACCCGGCGTGGCAACAGCTGACGGTCCTGGCATGATTACTCCCTGGGAATCTCTGAAATATCCACTTAATCAGAGCTTCTCTTGATGTCTGTCGACCTTGAACAAGGCAAGTTAAAAGCGCGTCAAATTGAAACACGGTTTACAATGATCACTTTATCATAAGTGGCTCAAATCAATGCCGAGCAAAAATGTGGATGTGGTGATTATCGGCGCCGGTATCGTCGGCTGTTCGATTGCGTTCGCACTCTCCAAGCGGGGGCTCAGCACCCTGAATATTGATAAATTACCCGCCGCCGGTTATGGCTCTACCAGTCATTCATCAGCGATTATCAGGCCGATTTATTCGCATGTGACTTCCTGCGCCGTGGCTCACGAAGCACGATGTATCTGGCAGGAGTGGCGAGGGTTCCTCGGGATTGAAAATGAAGAGGCTCACGCCGTCTATACAGAATGTGGCGGGCTGGTGCTCGTCAGGGAAGGAGAAGAAAATGCGCACGATGCGAACCTGGCGGCGATGAAAGAAGTGGGTATCGAGTATTCGTATAAATCAGCAACAGAGTTAGGCGAACTGTTCCCCGGCATTTCTCTGGAATCTTACGGCCCTCCCCGGCCCATCAAGGATCCCGATTTCGGGCAGCCTTCCGGTGGTCGAATATCGGCGGGAATTTATGTGCCACATGCCGGATATGTCAACGATCCGCAACTCGCAACGCGCAATTTGCAATCAGCCGCTCAGGCAAACGGTGCCGAATTCAGATTCAACAGCAAGATCGAAAAAATCCTTCGGGATGACCAGGGTGTTTCCGGAGTCGAGCTCAACCATGGCGAAACAGTAAATGCCAGTATCGTCATCAATGCCGCAGGACCACACTCCGGCTCTGTTAACGACCTGGCGGGTATACGCCAGCAGTTAGCCATAGATACAAAACCCCTGCGTCACGAAGTTGTGTATCTGGCTGCGCCTCCATCCCTGACCACAGGGAGCATGGTTATTTTTGATGTAGACGCCGGGGTCTACCAGCGACCGGATGGTGTCGATGTCGTGATTGGTTCTACGGACCCAGCCTGCGACCCGCTGGATATCGTCGATCCGGATCACTACAACCAGGGCTTTACTGACCAGTGGACACTGCAGGCACATCGTAGCGCGCAGCGCTTTCCTGATCTGGGAATCGCCAATACCGCCCGGGGCACCGTCGGAATATACGACCTCACCCCTGACTGGATTCCCATATACGATAAATCCAATCTGCCCGGGTTCTATATGAGTATTGGCACGAGTGGCAACCAGTTTAAGAACGCACCACTCATTGGTGAGGTGATGGCTGAAATCATAGAGCTGGGAATGCAAGGCATAGATCACGACCAGGCCCCGGCGCTACTCCACCTGACTCATCTGGACCGATCGGTTAGCCTGGATTTCTACTCCAGAAACCGCGAGTTGCAGTCAACAGGCTCAGTAATGGCTTGATGAAAAGTGACATCACTGGACATTGCTAATTTATCTGGATAACAATAGGGATCTCATTTCACTGTAGGCAATGTCATGGCAAACACAGCAGCTAGCACGGATTCACTGGTGACCCGTGTTGATCAGGACGGGATCGCTATTTTGTCGCTCAATCGACCGGAGCAGCTTAATGCATTGAGCCCCAACCTTTTCGTCGAACTGCGACAGCATCTGGAAGATGTTGCATCAGCGGAGTCCATCGGCTGCGTGATTCTACGGGGTGAAGGTCGCTCCTTTTCCGCAGGAAATGACCTCAACGCCATCAAAAATGGCGAACAGGCACCTTCCAGGCATTTTCAGGCAGAAACCCTCGATTTTATTGAAAACCTTCCCAAGCCGGTTATTGCTGTTGTTCAGGGCCACTGCTACACCGGTTCCCTGGAACTTGCGCTCGCCTGCGATCTGCTCATAGCGAGTGAATCGGCAAAATTTTCCGATACTCATGGTAAATGGTCCATGACGCCAACCTGGGGCATGACCCAGCGTCTTCCCCGGCGAATTGGTGTCATGCGAGCAAAAGAACTCATGTTTACAGGTCGCGTTGTCACTGGCGCCGAGAGCGTCGGTTTGGGTCTGGCTAATTATTGTGTTGCCGACGAGGAATTAGATGATCGTGCACTGCAGCTTGCGCAGGACATTGTGAAAAACTCCTGGCATACCCTCAAAGCAGATAAATCTCTCGTTAACGCCGGGCAAAATCACCATCTACAGGACGGTCTTAATTTTGAAAGGCACAACAGCCCCGGTCCTGGTCCTGATTTGGCAGATCGGCTGAAAAATTTTGGCAAGAAATAAACGACATCACGGCAACTAGGCATTAGACAACAAAGCAAATATCTGAGGAATTAACACGAATGATCACGAACAGCATTGAAGAACTGGTCGGTGAACTAGATTTTGTACCGGAAGAGTTAAAATCCAAATACCTGTTTGAGCGAGACAAGCGAATCAAACCAGAAGGTAATGAACAATACATAGAAGTCACGGCTGAATTCTCTCGTTACGTCGACGACCCTTATGTTGAATCAAAAATAGATCGTGAACCATTGACCGACGAAGTTGAAGTAGCGGTGATTGGCGGTGGTTTTGGTGGTCTGCTGGCCGGTGCAAGACTCAGGGAAGCCGGATTTGAAGATATCAGAGTGATTGAAAAAGCCAGTGACTTTGGTGGCACCTGGTACTGGAATCGCTATCCGGGTGCGATGTGCGATGTCGAAGCCTACTGTTACCTGCCGCTGCTCGAAGAACTGGGATATGTCCCAAAACACAAATACTCCTTTGCGCCGGAAATATTCGAACACAGCAAACGGATCGCAAGACATTTCAATCTCTACGACAACGCCTGTCTGCAAACCAGTGTTGAAGAGCTGCGCTGGGATGAACAATCGCGCCGATGGATTATCACAACTGATCGCGGCGACAGAATGAAAGCACGCTATGTTGCCATGGCCAATGGCCCTTTAAACAGACCCAAGTTACCTGGCATTCCCGGTATCAATGATTTCGAGGGTTACACTTTTCACACCAGCCGATGGGACTATGGTTATACCGGCGGCGATGCAGAAGGGAATCTCATAGGCCTGAAAGACAAGCGTGTGGGAATTATCGGCACCGGTGCAACCGCTATTCAGTGCATTCCTGCTCTGGGCGCGTCCGCAAAAGAACTGTTCGTCTTTCAGCGTACCCCTTCCTCCATTGACGTGCGCAACAACGCCCAGACCGATCAGCAATGGGCGGACTCTCTCGAACCTGGCTGGCAGAAACGACGCATGGATAACTTTAATATCCTCGTTAATGGCGGGCACCAGGATGAAGACATGGTCAGTGACGGCTGGACGGATATTTTTCGCAACCTGACCGGTATTGTAGCCAAACTGGCGGGGGAAAAACTCGGACGCAGATTAACAAAATCCGAACGCGGAGAGTTAATGGAGCTGTCTGACTACAAGAAAATGAACCAGGTCCGCGCCCGTGCAGAAGAAATTGTCAACGATCCGGACACGGCAGAAGCGCTGAAACCCTGGTATCGGCAATTCTGCAAGCGACCCTGTTTCCACGATGAGTACCTGCCGACTTATAACCGACCCAATGTGACGCTGGTAAACACCGACGGGAAAGGCGTCGAAGCGCTCACAAAATCAGGTGTCATTGCCAATGGAATGGAGTACGAGCTTGACTGCCTTATTTTCGCCACCGGCTTTGAAGTGGGTACTTCCTATACCCGTCGAGCTGGCTACGATATTATTGGTCGTGATGACCGTCGCTTGAGCGATCACTGGTCCGATGGCTTGCGGACCTTGCACGGACTGCAATCGAACGGGTTCCCCAATTGTTTCTTTATGGGATTCACCCAGACAGCGATTACCGTCAATGTTCCCCACGCCCTCAATGAACAGGCGAAGCAAATTGCCTACATTCTGGGTGAAGTGCGTAATCAGGGTAAAAACACCGTTGAGGTCACGCCTCAGGCAGAACAGGAATATGTAGACGAAATCGAAAGGCTATCAATCCTCGGTACCCGATTCTATTCGGAGTGCACCCCGGGGTATTACAATAGTGAAGGCAAACCCGGGAATAAGAATGGCTTCTTCTCGCAGATGTACGGGGCGGGTCCTATACAGTTCTATAAACTCCTTAAACAATGGCGAGACCAGGGTGATATGGAAGGTCTTGAGGTGAGTTAAGACACATTGCGAACAGCCTTTGATTTCAACGCAGGAAAATCAGCTGGTTGATATGTCAGCACCATGGCTCGACGCGGCTCGTCCGAGTTGTTCGGCAAGGAGCCATGAATCGCATGGGGGTCGAAAAAGATCATCGACCCTGCAGAGACTGACATTGCAACCTGGTCGGCTTCATCAAAACAATCAGGGTTAGTAAAAAAGCCACCCAATTGTGAGCCGTCGCTGGTACCTGCCAGGCACCCCCGTGTATGACTTGCCCTGATCACCCGCAAGCAACCGTTGTCTTCGGTAGCATCGTCGAAGGCGATCATTACATTGGGTAGCAGGTCAACATGATCACTGTCATGAACCCAGTAAGGTGAATCCTGGTGCCAGCCAAATCCGGAGCCCTCGCCGGGGCGCTTGAGGTTTAGTTTTGCGGTCCACAGTGCAATCCTTCGACAATCGAGAATATCCTGCATGGGCTCAATGATGCGATCTTCTTCGATCAGTCGATCGAAAACGGGATCCAGCTCGTGTACCGGTTCAATCACCCGAATCGTTTCGCTCCTGGTCGTATGTTCAAACTGGATCGTGGTGTAACCGGCATCCACAAATCGCTTGCCGTCCAGAATATAGGGCTGGCCACTACGAGTCAGAGACTTCGCTTCATTAACGGCGCGTTCTGCGGCTGCCTGAAGCTCTTCAATCTCGTCTGTAGAAAACACGGACTCGCGAATCAGGTAGCCATCTGTCCGATAGCGTTTCAATTCGTCGTCGGTCAATGCGTGTACTCGGGGGTATTCCTCTTTTTGTAGCATCGGTTCTCAATAATTAGGGTTTGTATTGACTGGATTGCTGCTAAGTGTGACTTCAGTAGTCTGATTAATGTCTGACATTTTGCAATTTTGCCACAAACAGCACCCAAACCGGTACAGGCTGTATCTTTGTTGATTGGCGATCAAATCACGATAATAACTTGTGTAAAAGTCACTAATCTGGTCATATAAACCCGATACCAATGTCAACAAGCCATTATTTTAGCTGGATGTTTCAGAATAATATGGGGAGGCACCAGTTGGGCATTGGAATTGAGCAAGTTTGATTTTACTCAAACTCAGAAGGGATGCGGATTATGAGAGCGATACCGTCGATGCTCCTATCACTGCGATATGCATTGCTGTTTGCGCTACTCGCATGCGTAAGTGCCGTTCGTGTTCAAGCTGACCAGGGCTTCGTCACTTCACTATCCTTTCCTGAAATCACCTCACCACAGGATGTACCGGATTCAGCCCCATCCTACAGCGGATTCCAGATTATTCTGATCGACGGGGTTTCCAGCCTGACACTTTCCAACTTAACAGCGGGCATACAACCCAGTGTTATTGTAGAAATCAACGATACCGAAAGCTTCGAGCTCACCGCATCACTGTCCTGGCACGAACAAATCTTCATCGACAACGGTCTTCCTTTTCTGGGCGGCATACAGCAACAGTGGCAACAGGCAGTGATCTTTCGAACCCGCTTTGATGATCACACGTTGGCGATAAGCAGTACCTACACAGCCGCTCAATATGAGCCAGACAATCTGTTTTTTATCCCTGATATGCTCTCAGCCCTTCTGCCTGACAATCTACAAGACAGCAGTTTTGGCTCGGTCGAAAGCAATTGGACAGAGTTCAGTTTATTTGCAGAGGATACCTGGAAACCAAACGACAGCCTGACATTTTCCATGGGGTTACGATATGACAGGTTCGGGCGCGATGATACATCGTTCATCTCACCTGGTCTTGACGCCGATCCGGTCGAGGAGATTTCACCTAGTTTCGCAGCCGCCTATCATAACAACGATGGGCATAACCTGAGTGTCTCGTACCAGCAGGGCTTTGATCGTGACTACTACAGGTTAGTCCGAAACAGTTCGCCGATGCTCACTTCTACTTATGGCTTTGATGTGGTCAAGCCGGAAACAGTAGACAGTTATGAATTGAACTATACCTGGGATATCACGGTTGGATTCTCCCTCGGAGTCAGCGTTTTTCACGATGAAATCGAAGATCAGTACGAGTTGGGCCAGCTGCCAGGCCAATGGGCTCAGGACACAACAGGTGCCGATGCGTTCAGCAGTATTGGTATGAATCAGTATCAGAATCTGGAAAAGAAAAGTAAAGCCGTTGGGAGTGAACTGATTGTCCGCTACCAGGTTCTACAGAATACCAGCACTAACATGAGTTACGGTTATATCGATACCAAGGAAACCACCCTGCAAACCCGGCCGGTGCACCAGGTCAGGATGGGTATCACCAGTTATTTCTTTAAAAATCGACTATCTGTCGGTGGTAATTATCTCCTCAATACCAGCCTTCACGACAAGTCAGCCGAACAACCTGTACCTTATTCTGAAGATCAACACTTTGTTGATATTTTTGCAACCTACCGGATTACTGAACGTTGGTCGGGTAAATTCATTGTCGAAAACCTGTTGCAGACCGATGCGGACAGACTGCAATTTACAACCTCTGTGCCATTTACCAGTGTGCCAAACCAGCGACGGGTTTATTTTTCCATTACACGCTACTAGTAGTCCTATACAAAACGCACATTAAGCAAGCCACTCCCAATGCTTGTGATACCATCCGCCGTGAATTGACCGGTTTTTCCCTATGCGGCAACAAGTAATGGTTTTGTATACGGCAACGTCGGCTCTGGATACCCGTGTCGTGGCCTGGGCTTTTTATGACGGCACGGGTGAAACCAGACATATGTCCGGAGACTGTGATGAAGCACCCTATAGAACCGGGCTGGATGCATTGAAAGACGGCTGGCGTTTGATTCAGGCCAGCCCGCTTGTGAGTCATGTCACCGGTGACGAATTTAGAACCGATTACCTGAAGTATGAGTTTTTCTTCGAGAAGATGGTGAACGTCAGTGGCTGAATCAAATCTGCTCAGTTCCAGGCAGATGATGGAGTTTGCTTCGCGAGGATTCCTAAAACTGGACAGCGTTGTTCCTGACGCCATTAATCAACAGTTTCTCAGTGATATTGGTCATGTTGATGGGCTCGATGTTGCGCATCCACGAGATCATTACCGTGATGTGATGGCAACCAGTACCATCCCCGTGGTAAATGCCGGGGTGCCATTGTCGGATGCCTACCCTGCCGACAGCGCGTTGGGCAAACTACTGGGTTTACCGCTGGTTACCGGTGCGATACAAAGCCTGGTAGGCAGACGACCTTTGTTTGATCATCACTTTCTGCATATTGCCTTCCCTCCCGGGTTCAATGGAGGCACCGCACAAGTATCCCAGCATACCCACCAGGATTCTACAATTGACCCCCGCAGATCATTTGATGTGCAGCTGATGTATTACCCACACGAGGTCACGAAAGACATGGGGGGTACCCGTTACATTCCTGGCTCCCATTTAAGAATTGTTAGTGAAGCCAGCATTGGTCGTTACCAGAATATTCTTGGGCAGCAACACTTAACCTGCAATGCGGGTACGTTGCTGTTCATGCATATGGGTATCTGGCATGGCGGCGGGTCGAACCGGTCTGAAAATATGCGTTACATGTTCAAGGTTCGCATCTGCCCGACGGAACGCCAGGTAAGATTATGGGATGACTCCGACTTGCCGGAGGATCACAACAGGCAACGTCCGATATTCTGGACCGGTGTACAGGACCCGCAACACCTGCATTCAACCCTGACCACACCTGAACCCTGGTTCGAAGCTGATACCGCCAGACTCGAGTACCTTAATCGTATCCGGTTCTGGCGCTACCTGCTGGGCGACAACTCCTTTGATGCAGATTACTGGCTTACCCGGGTGGAGAACGAAATCAACTAAAGGAATGGCTGGCTGACGATGTCGACCGTCAGTAGCAGATCGCTCGTCCTGACAACGACCTGCTACATGACTAATTTTTACTCGGCAATTGAAGCTTGTACCTAGAAAGCAGCTGATGCCCTCAGATACCAGAACGCACCGTTGAAACCGAAAGGCGACGTGATGGCGTGCCTCACACCAAGAAAATCCAGCACCCCATTCTTCTCTTTGTCGGGGTACTCATCGAAAATATTATCGCCGCCTACAGTGACAGTGTAATGATCTGCGAATGTATAGCTGGCTTCAATCCCCACCAGTGTAACACTACCGTAGTCGGTCGCATCAGAAGCATCACCGGGACCAAAAAGACCACCCGTTGTAGACCAATCACCAAAACGGTTAATGCGCAGTAAGCCGTCGAAATTACCGAGGTTGTAATTGAGGCTCAACACGGTGTTATGTTCAGGCACCTGATTTTCCAGGTCGTATACCCTGTCCACACCGACTGAACCCGACTCGACATCAGAGACCTCGTGCTGGTTGTAGCTGTGACGGAAATCCACTCCAAGAGAACCACGACCAAGCTCGTAGGCAGACGTCAGCGCAAAATCAATACCAGTAATATTTGACGTGTAGCCGTTCACAAAAAAGTTCGCATTGCTACCCTGTAGCAGGTTTGCGTTAGGAAAACCTGCTGCAACCAGGTCGGCAACGGTTGCTGCGTCGATGGTGTTGGACAATAACGCAATCCTGTCGTCGATCTCGATGTCATAATAATCCAGGGTTATTGACGTTCTTTGTGTTGGTGACCAGACGAGACCCAGTGTAAAACTCAGTGACTCTTCCGGATCGAGAGGTTTTGATCCCAGGGTCAAAGACACGGGATGGTCAACCGGGTAGGTACCATTTGGAATTAAATTACCTGACGAATCGGAAGTTGTGGTGACGTTCAGGGTATTAACCTGGCCCGGAGTCGGCGCCCTGAAACCTGTGTTCGCTGTTGCCCGCACGGCAAAGTTGTCAGTAAAGGCATAACGACCGGAAATCTTCCAGTTTACCGTAGAGCCAAACTCGTCGTAATCTTCAAAACGTACTGCAATGGCACCGGAGAGCTGATCTGTAAGGTCCGTTTCCACATCCACATATAAGGCATAGCTAGCACTGTCAAAGCTGCCTGCTGACTCCAGGGACGAGCCCTGGAAACCGTCAGAGCCCACACCAAACTGTGCGAAAGTAGGACCGACCTCGATTGATGCCGCGTCACCTGCTCCGATTTTGTATGTTTCCTCGCGCCATTCAAAACCAAAGCCCAGGTTCATCGGCGAGCTGCTGGATGCCATGACAAAATCACCGTTGATGCTGTTTTCTTCCTGGGTCAGGGTGCCTGGACCAAAGGATGTTGGTGACAATCGGCCTAAACTTGGATTGATGCTGCCGTTTAATACGTAATCGACCTCATTTTCTGCGCTACGGGCTCGAATGTCCCAGGTAAAGCCTATTGATGACTCACCCCTGGCACCAAAGAGTATGGTGTAGTCAGAGATGTCAGCACCGAACAATGGGGATGTCAGCACCGAACAATGGGCTGTAACCACCCGGGAACAGCGTGTGGATCG
The DNA here is from genome assembly GCA_012960755.1 of Gammaproteobacteria bacterium. The sequence goes on along the minus strand of DUAT01000163.1, from coordinate 58,247 downwards.
GATTTAACAAGACGTATCCGCTGGGACTGGCTGGATCTGCGGTCAGGTAGTCTGCCGGGTCCAGTCCGGTCGTCATGATGCTGCTGACCAGTGCAGCGTCGGCATTGTCTGCAATACCATCACCATCGGCATCAGTCTTGAGGGTTGTGCGCGCGGGAATGGCAATATTACCGGTACCGGGCAGTACTGGCGTTCGATAGAAAAACCCGGAAAGAGTTTCATTATCCATATAGCTGGCATGACCGTAGAGTTCTACACTGTCTGAGATTTCAAATCCCAGGTTGGCAAACAGCTTCAGGGATTCAATGTCAGGATCTCCCCAGCGTTGTCCCAGTCCATTGTAAGGCACATCACCAGCGCCAACGATACCAGCGACTGAGGCGGCATCAGGTCTAGCCTTGGAGCGGGTGGTAATATCAGATGTTGCGTGTTCCGCCGTGACGTTAAGAAAACCTGAACTGCCAAGCGCAAAACCGGCGTTGGCACTCACGGTAACGCGTTCCCCGTCATCCTCGGTATATTCACCGTACTGGGCAGAAACATCGAATCCGTGATCCGCATCTTTGAGGATAAGGTTAATTACACCGGCAATCGCATCAGAGCCATACTGTGCTGAGGCGCCGTCTCTCAAAATCTCAACTCGCTGGATTGCAGCCGCAGGAAAGGTTGAAAAATCGATAGCCTGCGCACCCTGGCTGGTGGTCCCGAGCGGCGCTAACTGGAGATTGACCAATGCTGAACGATGTCGCCGTGTGCCATTGACCAAAACCAGAGTCTGGTCCGGTGACAGGTTACGCATTCTAGTCTGATCAGATCTCCACCGTCCCAGTTAGAGCGATGGACAGGATTCAACGATGATTGTCAGAATTATTGTCTGTCACAGCCACGGAAGAATTGGCTTGCTGCCTGATATATATGTATTTAGCCCATTGAAATGAAAAGTGAAAATCAGTTGGAAATATTCAGTGTTGTGAGGCGGTCGAGCGGCTTGTATGAGCCTTGTAAACTATCGTTCCATCGACGCCAGCAGGGCTAGTTCTTTATTGATAGTCGCTTCATCCAGGCGCGCTGACAACAACTTTGCCAGGGGAACGAGCTGCTCTTTCTCGAGGTGCCCCATATCAAAACCAATGCAACCAGGGTCCATACGTATAAGGTTGGCATGAAATTGCAGCGGGTTGTCGGGTTCCAGGCACAGGTAGAAGTAGAACGGATGTGAGTAATCCGCCTCGATTTCGTCTGGCTCCGTGACCGCAAGACCGGTTAAGGAGAGATCGATGAGTTCCAGTTTCCATACAGAGTCTCCCTGGCGAACCTCCACCGGTGCCTTGATTGCGAGTCGGGTGAATGCCCGGCGCTCGTGCGCGACAATAAAATCTTCACCCATGTCAGCTCCGATGCTCCATTTTGAAAAGGGGGATATTATTTCAGTATTTCAGGTAAGAAGCCAAGCCGTGTTTTGGGGAATCTTCGACTAAGTGAATTTTCCCCGTTCACAGGGGGTTTAATTTCAAACAACCGACCCAATATAGACGGCAGAGAAATTTATCGAATAATCCTACAGGAATCAATATGTTTAAACTTATAGCGCTGGCAATGCACTTCAGCCCACATACACAGGGACCGCTGGATCCCACCGTTATCGAAATGCTGAGACGCGAGCTAAACCCCCAGACACGAACAACTGACGAGATCGATGAATCTCAACCTGTCATAGATGAGCCCAGGGTTCAGGAAGCTGCCTGACGCGAGTTCGGAACGGTGATCCAGGCAGGCTGCTAAAGACCCTGCGCCCGAATGAACCCTGGTCGCAGCATCAACCTCGCCAGATACTGTTTGCAGTTATCCTTGTAACGTTCATCAAGCCCCAGGGACCTGCCCAGAAAAAGCGCGTACCCGACCGCTATATCTGCGATGGTGAATCGATCTCCGCAAAGATACTCTTTACCTTCCAGTGTTTGCTCCACTGCCCTCAGGCGTGACAGGTACCATTTTGCGTAGTCTTCAGCGACCTGGGGAATTCGGCGCTCTTCCGGTTCCAGTTTGGTGTAACGTAACACCAGTGTTTGTGGGAATGTTAACGTAGCATCGCTGCGATGCAGCCAGTTTAGGTATTCAGGGTACTCCGGCTCATCTATGGTCATGCCAATTTCATGGGGCCCATATTTCTCAACCAGGTACTGGCAGATGCCAGCGGACTCAGTCAGAGTCGAATTACCATCCACGAATGTGGGCACGGTGCCCATCGGATTCAGGTCAAGGTAACCCTTGACTGTGAATCGGGGCGGAAACTCCATGTTCACCAGTTCATACTCGAGCCCCATCTCTTCAAGTGCCCACAAGGGGCGCAGTGAGCGCGCATCTTTACAATGATAAAGTTTCATACTGTTCCTTCATAATTACTTTTTCCTCACCGCGCAGGCTGCTAGTCCAGCAGTAATGATGCCAGGTGTTGTCGGTGATATTTTTCATCACCATACTGGTACTGACTCCATAGGGCTCGGCGCAGGTAGAGCTGCGCGTCACACTCGAACGTAAACCCAAAGCCACCATGGAACTGAATTGCCCGGTCACCGGCGAAAGCAAAGTGCTCGCTGGCTGCGGCTTTCGCCATTTTGAGCGAAATTTCCAGTTCCTTGCCATCACCTTCGTCATAAACGGTTGCCGCATGATAAACATGGGATCGGGTCGCTTCCAACCCCAGTAATATATCCACCGCTGGATGTTTAAGCGCCTGATAGCTGCCTATCAATCGATCAAATTGTTTACGGGTGTTGAGGTATTCAAGAATCGTATTCAGGACACCGGCAATCCCCCCTGCCATCTCGGCAGACAAAATAAGCAAGGCAGCGTTTTCGATCTCGCCAAAACACTGATGGGCGAACATTGCTGAAACGGGAACAGTAATTCCATCCAGGCTGACTTCATAACAACGGCGTGTTTCGTCAATGACCACTTCACGCACAATCTGGTTTTCAGGAATCATGCCGGATTCAATACAGACGAGCACCGCATTGCCGTCAAGGGAGACCGAGGCAATGATCAGGTCAGCAACCGTCGCGTCCATGACAAAGGTTTTTTTACCGCTCAATGTTACCTGGTCACCGTCTTGGGTTGCTGTGGCAGTAAGATTCCGCAGATCCCAGTCACCGCTCTCTTCCTGCAGTGCCAAGGTTACAATCGTGCCAGCCGCTATTCTGGGTAACCAGGTACTCTTCTGCGCTTCAGTACCACCGTGCACCAGTGCCTGGCCAGCCAGGGTCGATGCAAAAAAAGGTGAACCCATTAATTGTCTACCCATACACTCGACTATCGGAACAACATCAGCCATACCCAGACCAATACCGCCGTGGGATTCTGGAATGGCCACGCCTAACCAGCCTAAATCAACCATGGCTCGCCACTGGTCAGTATCAAAGCCATTCGCGACATCCAACTGGGCCCGAACTTTACTGATCGGCGATTGAGTCCTGCAAAAATCCATTGCCGTATCCAGTAACATGATTTGTTCTTCACTAAATTCTATCGTTTTTGTCATCGCTCTTTACCAACTTCTCTTATGGCTTCTTTTTCCGAAAGAATGCCCCTTAACTCTTCGGCAGACCGAGCACCCGCTCACCTACAATATTTTTCTGGATCTGGCTCGTGCCTCCGCCAATCGTGGCGGAGAAAGAATTAAAATAGGATCTTTGCCATTTACCACCATCCACAGCATTAGGACTGACAAAACGACCTCCGTTTGCCCCCTGCATTGACAGGGCAAATTGCGTGAAACGTCTCTTAAGTTCGGTACCACGTAGCTTACCTGACATGGCAATTGCGGTGGGACGTTCTGATACCAACGCAGGTATTCTCGCCCTGACATTCATCATGCGGTTACCTTGATCTTCTATTAACAGCTTGACCAGTTCATCCCTGATCATAGGGTCCCGGATCGCCGGTTTGCCATTTCTCCTGGCACGACGTGAGAGTTCCACGACGTCACCCATGTTTAAATCCATAAAGGACATGCCGCCAGCCTGGCCACCTGTAGCGCCCCGTTCAAACATTAATGTAGTCATAGCGACTTGCCAGCCTTCGCCTTCCTTGCCCATCAGGCAGTCAGCGGGAATACGCGCATCAACAAAGTGAGTCTGGCAGAAACCGTATTCACTCGTTAGTTTCTTGATCGGCTGGGGATCAATACCATCCACGTGCATCGGAGACAGGAAAAAACTCAGACCGGCATATTTGTTGTCATCACCGGTTGAAGTACGTGCCAGAAGGATCATGTATTTGGCGTAACTACCCAGGCTGGTCCAAATTTTGGAACCGTTAACAACGTATTCATCACCATCCCGAACCGCCCGGCACTGGGCGTTACCCAGATCTGAACCATGATCGGGTTCAGAAAACCCCTGACACCAGATGTCTTCGGCAGAAAGAATCCCTTTAATGTATTTTCTCTTCTCTTCTTCGGTGCCACTATGCAATATTAAGGGCCCAGCCCAGTTTAAGCCGATGGTGTTGGGAACAAAGGGCACACGCTGCCTGGCCATCTCAGCCGTGGCAATATCCTGGTAGATCTGGGGCATACCACCCCCGCCATATTCCTTTGGCCATGCCATCCCCAGATAACCAGCTTCGTAGATTTTTTGCTGCCAATTCCGCAAGAATTCGAACTGCTGATCGGTGCCCACTTCCATAAAGGACTCAGGTAACAAAAAATCAGGCTGTGCCGGTACATTCGTTTTTAACCAATGGGAAACTTCCTCCCTGAAAGTCTCCAGGTCCTTAGGATTTTCTGAATTGCTGTTCGTCATGCTTTTTCCTGTATGCCTTTTGCCAACACCGTCGGTACCTCAATTATTTTTGCCCGCAGATACTCCCCCATGGTCTTGGCTTGGCCATCAATCCTGACCGAAGAAGAAACACCTTCCCCGAGGATGCCGTGGATGTAAAAATTGAGTGCGTCCAGGTTTGGCAGATCATAACGGTCAATCTCAAACTCCGCCGTATCTGCCAATAACGCCTTGAACTTATCGACTGTCAGAAACTGATGCAGAAAACCGTAGGATGCAGCATCCTTTGCCCAGACACCTAAATTCGCACAGCCGCCCTTGTCGCCAGAGCGTGTACCGAAGAGCCTGCCAAATGGTATTTTCACAGTCTCGCCACGTGGCACATCAGGAATTTTTACCGGTGTTTGCTGATAATAAATCGGCTCCAAACCTAACTGGCTCGTTGGCGCAACCGCTGTCTCCTTGCCACCCAGATAAACCTTTTCTGTGATGAACCTGCTATCTACCAGGGCCGGCCAGTAGGAGATAAATGAGCCACCACCACCAGGGCCCCCTTTGGATGAAAAGCCGGGATAATTTGCCAGTGCCAGTTCGATCATCTTGGCTGAAAACAAACGTCCAACCAGCGCCTGGTTGTGAGACTTGACATTAATTCGCAGTGTCGCATAAGCCTCCTCGTTAGTTTTTGGGTCTTGCTTGTCACTACGAACCAACTGGATATCGACTGCATCAAACTGCTCTCGTCCGCCGACAGACCGGAACAGCGTGTCTGTGAACAGTTCGGCCTTTTCTTCAATATCAAGGCCCGTCAGAATCACATCCATGCCGTTGCGATAACCGCCCACGGTATTGATACAGACTTTATGGGTATCCGGTGGAGAGGAACCGCGACAACCGCTGACGTAGACCCTGTCATCTCCGCTTTGCTCGATGGCTAGCGTATCGAAATGGCCGATAACATCCGGGTTCAGATAAGCCGGTGATGATATCTCGTACAGAAGCTGTGCTTTTACCGTGCCAACAGAGACCAATCCTCCTGTGTTCGGATGTTTTGTAATCGTAAAACTGCCATCCTGTTCGATCTCGGCAATGGGGTATCCCATATTGTGAAAGCTTGGGACCTCCTGAAAGAACGAATAGTTGCCGCCGGTCGCCTGGGCGCCACACTCAATAATATGACCGGCTGCCAAAGCACCCGCGAGTGCATCATAGTCTGAGCGTTGCCAGTTAAATTTCCAGGCTGCAGGACCAATGACCACGGCTGCATCAGTTACTCTGGGGCAGACCACGATATCTGCACCCTGGTCCAGGGCTTCCTTGATTCCCCAGGCCCCCAGATAGGCGTTGGCGGTAACAGTTGGATTCTCTGTATCTTGCAGAGGAACGCCGGTATCCATATTGGTAAAGGTTTCGCCCTCACCTTGTAGTTCGTCGATTCTCGGCAATAAATCATCGCCATCGATATAAGCAACCCTGGCATCGACGCCCATTTCTGCGGCTATTTCCTTAATCGCGCTGGCCATACCCGATGGATTCAAGCCCCCCGCATTGGTGACAATCTTGATGTTCTTTTCCATACAATCGACCAGAACCTCCTTCACCTGCTTAAGGAATGTCCCGACATAGCCACCGGTTTTACGCTGTTGTTTCTGGTTGTACAAAATCGTCATGGTCAATTCGGCGAGATAGTCACCGGTTAACACATCAATGGGGCCCCCATCGACCATGCTTTTTGCGGCGGACAACTTATCTCCATAAAATCCGCTACAGTTCGCGATCTTAATTACCTCGGACATATTTCTCTCCGTTAACTATTGTTACTGTCGATTGCCAGTTTTGCTTCAATATGCCTTTATACAAATCGTTGCCATTTTAACACTGTCTTGAAGGCGCAGCGTTGAGGTATATCAAAGCCTGGTCACAGTTGCGCAGACTATCACAACAGCTGCAGGCTGAACGGATTCCGTTTTGTTTGTCGCGTCAAAATGCTAGATTGCAGTATCGAGAATTTGAATACGATGGCTGACAATGAATCGCTTTTATCAAGATACCAGGAGTAACCTTGGAACTACTGAACGAGATTGCTGATACAGCGCTAACGTCTGGTGACGCCACTGCCCTCCCGGAACCACTGGTTACAAAACTAAAACAGGAAAACTACTTTACCCGGCTGTTGCCCGAAGCCCTGAGTGGTCAACAAATGGACTATCCCGGGTATATTCGTTTTGTACAGTCAGTTGCCAGAGCTGATGGTTCCACTGGCTGGTGCGTGAATCAGGGCTCGGTGCTCGCCAGTCTGGCCCGGCTTGTTCCTGAGGACACAGCAAAAGAGATCTGGCACTCCCCGGGTGTGACACTTGCCAATGGACCACCGGTGAAAAGTGAGTCCCAAAAAACCAAAGATGGTTACCTCCTCACGGGGACATGGACATTCAGCAGTGGCATCAACCATGCCGACTGGCTGTTGGGAATGGCGCCAGTCAAGGAAGACGGCAAGACCCGGGCTTTTTTCTGGTACCTGTTTCCCAAACATTTAGCCGTGATTGAAAACAACTGGGATGTCAGCGGGCTAAGAGCCACCGGGAGTTACCAATTCTCCGTTGAGAGTCTCCCGATTCTACAAAGCCATGCGATTGCCATAGAAGTTCGCCCACAAGATCCACCCCTTTACCAGATTCCAATGAACCTGTTGTTCGCTGGTGGATTCGCCGCCGTGGCCCTGGGGGTTTCCCGTGCGGCACTCGACTTTACGGAAGAACGCCTGCGGAAGAAGATCAAACGCTTTGACAAACAGGCAATGAATCAGGATTGGATAACGCAAGACCAGGTGGCGAAAGCGGAAGCGCTTTGGCAAAGTGCCGAGGCATACCTGCACAATACCGTCGATAAGGTCTGGGGGTCAGTGAGTGAATTGGGACATTGCAAATTTGACGATAAGGTTGCCTTGAGACTGGCGGCAACACACGTCATTCGTCAGGCGAAAGAAGTCACTGACATCACTTATGATCTGTGTAGCACCGACAGCATCTTTAAAGGCCAGGATATTCAAAAACGATTCCAGGACATGCACGTCATTTCCCAGCATCTGCAAGCCCGGCCGGAAATCTACAGCCTCGTCGGGAAGCATTACCTGGGTCTGGACGCGGATTCACACCTTATCAGTTAGTGATCCTGTGCACGGTCACTGACAATTTCTGATGCTCATTCTCCGGAAAAAAATCGCCGGGGATTATCCACAAAAAGAGATCTGACGGTCGCTTCGTCAATACCCATTTCCAACAGTTCCGGGATGACCTGGCGCTTAATGTACAGGTACTGATCTTCATTGTGGCGGGCGAACTCATGCTCCATGGGCATGGTGCCGTCCGGGTTCTCCTTCAGAACCGCGAGGCAAATACAATCATGGGACGGGCAGAGTCGATCAGCGAACCCGGCATCAATCAGGTTTTTTAGTGTCACTGTTCGCATATGAGGACTGACGTAGCGGCCCGGATACCGGTCCAGGCCAAGATAGCAGCCCTGATCCAGTATCCACTTCAGGTATTCGATATCTGTGGTGTCATTGGAGTGATCGATCTTTACCCGAGTCAGGTCAACACCTTCCTCCTTGAATATTTTTATCTGTTGACGCGCAACATGGCCTGTCGGGTACGAGTGAACCATGATAGGCAAGCCGGTTGCATTATGTGCACGGGCAACACCTCTGGCCATGACTTCAAGTTGTTCGGTGACCCCTTCAAAGTCTGCCGCGCATTTTAATAGTCCTGCTTTAATATCAGTACCACGAAACCCCTCCTCAACATCCTTGATAAATTCCCGCGCCATCTGGTTAGCTGAGACACCATGAATAAATCGGGGTACGTCCAGCCACCAGCCGGTCACGTTAATGATATTGACGCCTGATTCCCGGGACGCTTTAACCAGCAACTCGGTATTACGACCCAGGTCAAATGTCGTGGCATCTACAATGGTGTCGATGCCTTCAGCCTTCGCATTCTTGAGGGTTTGAATCGCTCTTTCTTCCCGCTCCTGGCCGAGCAAATCCGGATAGCTCTCATACAGGCCACTGGCACTGACCATGACATGCTCGTGCATCAGGGTGAATCCTAACTCGTCTGTTTCTATTGGACCCAGTACGGTATTGACGTTAGACATATGAGACCTCGATGATTGGTTGGCTGATTAGTCCTAGTTCGGTTTTTCCGGCAAGGCAAAAGCAATTATGTGGTCTCCTGGCGGACTACCTCCGGACCAGTGCCCACCCGCTGCAACAACGACAAACTGCCTGCCCGATGCACTCACCTGATATGACAGTGGTTGTGCGTTCGCCGCAGTCGGTAGCTCAGCTTTCCACAATCCCTCACCCGACTTCAGGTCAAAAGCCCTGAACGCGTGGTCATTGGATATTCCGGAGAATACCAGACCTGTTGCTGTCATCATGGGGGCAGCAAACCCTGGCAGGCCATTTATCCACCAAAAAGGAAAAGGCGCCATATGACGCGTGGTACCCATGGGCACACTCCAGAGTAATTTGCCCGCCTGCAGATCAATTGCATCAAGTGTTCCCCAGGGAGGCTCAGTACAAGGTACACCCAGCGGCGACATCAGGAATCCGGTCTCAACACAATAAGGCGTTCCCTGCTGCAACTGCCCAAACTGACCGCATTCTTCACGGGGTATCAGACGCGTCTGCCCGGGAACCCGATTGGTGTACACCACCATAATCCGTGAAGTCGGGTTTATGGCTGGTGAGCCCCAATTATTACCCCCGCCATTACTCGGATAATTGACGGAACCTCTCAGGGATGGCGGTGTGTACCAGCCTTCATTTTGCCACTCGCTGATTTTGTCGGCGCACTTATTTTTATCCCAGATGACCATGCCCCAGGCATCTTCTTTGGTTAGCGGCGGGTTAATAAGATGCGGTATATGCGTCGGAAATGGCTGCGTCGGCGCAAGTGGTTCATCGGCTACCCCCGTTTGTGGCACTGCCCTTTCTTCAACCGGCCAGAGCGGTTGTCCGGTATCACGATGCAAGGCAAAGGTCATACCCATCTTGGTAACCTGTACAATTGCCGGAACCGTTTTGCCATTAACGTCCATGTCTACCAGTGTTGGCTGTGCCGGTGTGTCATAGTCCCAGACATCGTGATGCACCATCTGGTAGTGCCACGCGACTTCCCCGGTATCGCCGTGAAGTGCGACGACCGAGCTCGAGTAGTAATCGAGGTCACCCCGGTGTCCGCCATAGTAGTCTGGTGAGGTGTTGCCTGTCGGTACATAGACCATATCTCTTTCAGCGTCTACGCTGATGATCGACCAGACATTGGTAGTGCCGCTTAAGTAGGTTTCATCGGCGTTACGTTCTTCGCCGCCTGGCTTTACCGGATTCCACGCCCAGAGAAACTCTCCTGTTCTGATATCGTAGGATCTGACAACGCCACTTGGCACCCCTACCCTGGTATTGTCCAGTACCATCGCACCTGTGATCACCCTGTCTCCCAGGATCGCCGGTGGTGAGGTAATCGAGTACTCCCTCGGCGCGTGCTCGGACAATCCATGGCTCACATCAACTTCACCACCCTCACCAAAGCCCGTGCATCGCTTGCCGGTTTCTGCATCCAATGCAATCAGTCTGGCATCGAGGGTGCCGACCAGGATTCGATGTTCACAGAAGCCTTTCTCACCTGATTTCCAACTACTGACACCGCGACAGTTCGGCAGAATATCTGCGTAACGATCTACTTCGGGATCAAAAGCCCAGAGTTCTTCACCGGTTTCAGCATTAAGACCAAATACCTTATTGAAGGGCGAGCAGTAGTACATTCGATCGTCTACCACAATAGGCGTGACTTGCAGAGAACTCTGGGTAATGAATCTTTCTTCCGAAATTTCTGCCTGACGAATGTCCCCAGACCTGTGCTCCCAGGCGATTTCGAGATGAGCGACGTTCTGCGGCGTAATCTGGTCAGCCCGGGAAAAGTGAGTTCCCCCTGGTGTCGCCCCATAGGCAGGCCAGTCTGTCACGGTACCAGATGGGATCTCCCCAATGGGTTTTTTTGAACAGCCCGCTATCGTCAAAACAAGAACAAAGAACGGAACCAATAACATACTAACCAGTCGCGACATACTTAACTCCACAAAGTCTGCAACCAAACTAACAAATCCATGGTGTCACTGTCGATTTAATCTACCGCAAGACCTGGCTTTTTTGAATTCTCCCGGCTAAGGGTCCTCAGCCGCTGTCATTAACGAGGCATTCCCACCCGCCGCCGTTGTATCGACTGTGACGGTCTTTTCGACGCACAATCGCAACAACATTGACTCGCTATCAGCATCGCCATCCTGCCATAACAAAAGTGGAATGATGGCACCCTGCCGATCTGCAAGAACTTTCTGCACCGGCTTAATCATATGGGAAAATGAACCGACAATCACACCATTCAAATCAGGATCATTCAGGATGCTCGTTAGCGACTCCATGGTTGCCACCGTAACCAGCTCATCGGCCAACACCTTCTTGCTGAACAAACCGACAATCGAATCCAGCTTCAACCCATTCTGCAATATAAGTACGGCGCCATTACCAGCTAACAAGAGCGCGAGAACCTGATGAATTAGTGTTCCCCGGCTGGTGTCACTGTCAACCAGCACGGCAATCAAACCGCGACCTTCCAGCAGTAACTGATTACTCTCGCCTGTTGGCCCTGAAAGCGCCAGGGGTTGCTTCAGGTATTTATCCGCCCGGGAAAATAGTTCGTCGATGCTTTTCGGCAGTAGATCAATATCGTCCGGCAGGTCTGAGGCAATTTCCCGCAGCGTGGCTACCCTCTCGCTGAAGGCAGTGTTGAACCAGGTTCTCTGTGCAATGCTGGTTCTAACCAGCGACCGGTATGCTTGCGCGGTCTGGCTACCGGCAGTGTTTCCGGGGATGCTTCCGACATCCCCTGCACCGACCCTGGCTTGTCTGTCTGCCATGGGCTGATCGTTAATCAGCGGGTTCACCAGTCGCGGCAGGTAATGGGGCCCACCTGCCTTCGGTCCTGTGCCGGACAAGCCCTGACCACCAAACGGCTGCACCCCTACGACTGCGCCAATCATGTTTCGATTGACGTAGACATTGCCAACCCTGGCGCGACGGGCAATTTTCGAAGTCGTAGTCTGGATTCGACTGTGTACCCCCAGGGTCAGACCATAACCAATGCCGTTCACCTGATCGATTACACTATCCAGCTCGTCCGCGGCATACCTGATGATATGGACAACGGGGCCAAACACCTCTTCTTTCAATATTGAAAGATCGCTAATTTCATACAGACAGGGCGCGAAGAAATGCCCGGCACCGGGGTTTTCCGGTAACACACATTCACACAACAGGGTTGCTCGATCCGTACAGTCAGCAAGGTATCTGCGATGATTCAGCAACCTGTTGAATGCATTGGTATCAATCACCGGGCCAATATCAGTACTGAGTACACCGGGATCACCCATGCTTAACTCTGTCATGGCACCCACCAGCATGTTGATTATTTTATCTGCAATATCCGCTTGCAAAAACAGCACACGCAGGGCCGAACATCGTTGCCCGGCACTCATGAAGCCTGATATCACAACATCATCGATGACCTGCTCTGGCAGTGCCGTAGAATCAACAATCATGGCATTCTGACCGCCTGTTTCGGCGACCAGGGGAATATCCACCTCGTCTCTCGCTGCCAGGGCTCGATTCAGCCAGTGCCCAATCCGGGTTGATCCAGTAAACAGAACCCCCTTAATGCGACTGTCCGGGACCAGTTTTTCCCCCGCAGGTTTACCGGGCGAAATAACAAGTTGAATAACATCTTGAGGAAAACCGCATTGAACCATCAACCCGATCACATGTAATGCAATCAGGCTGGTTTGCTCTGCTGGTTTGGCAATAACGGCATTGCCGGTGACCAGGGCGGATGTCACCTGACCAAGGAAGATCGCCAGAGGAAAATTCCATGGGCTGATACAGAGCCATACTCCGCGCGGGATCACCGGGCCAAGCTTCTCGGCCTCATCTGCGTAGTACCGGCAGAAGTCCACTGCTTCGCGCACTTCTGAAATACTGTCCGCAATGGTCTTGCCAGCTTCCTTGACGCATAGACCAATCAGTGTCGCCCGATCTGCTTCGAGTGCATCTGCTAAATTCTTGAGCAACCGCGCCCGCGACTCAACGGGCTTTTCAGACCAGGAAACCAGCGCATTGGATACCAGTGCCAATTTTCTATCCATCGAATCCGGGGTATCGTATTCAACATAACCGACAACTTCATCACTGCGGGCTGGGTTGTATACGGGCACCTGTCCAGTTTTACTACCCGCAGCTTCGGGGGCTGGTAATGTTGGCCGGGACCTGTCCCACCAGCTGTCAATGGCGCCCAACAGAGTCCTGGTCGCACCGGAATCGCTCAGATCCAGGCCGCGGGAATTGAGCCGTCGAGACAAATCATCAGTATCGTAAAGATCACGGGGCAACGGAATCCGCGGGTTATGCTTGTGGGCCAGGCTTGAAACAATGTCATGGGGGTTCTCCAGCAGTTGTTCGATGGGAACAGAATCGTCGAGAATATTGTTAACAAAAGAAGAGTTCGCGCCATTTTCCAATAGTCGACGAACCAGGTAAGCGAGCAGGTCTGCGTGTTCACCCACCGGTGCATAGATTCGACAGTTCACATTCTTGGCGGGCATGATCTTGTCGTACAGGCTTTCTCCCATGCCGTGTAAGCGTTGAAACTCATATCCCGTTCCGTTGGTCCCTGAACTCAGGTGATCCAACTCAAGGATCATGGCAACGGTGTAAGCATTGTGGGTGGCAAACTGAGGATAGATAGTGTCACGGCTTTGTAAGAGCAGCTTTACGCAAGCCTGGTAACAAAGATCTGTCGATGATTTGCGAGTAAATACCGGGTAATCATCGAGTCCATCGGTTTGACTCCACTTGATTTCAGAATCCCAGTACGCGCCCTTAACCAGACGCACCATCATTTTTCGCCCGACATTTTCTCCAATCTGCCTGCACCACTCAATAACATGGGGCGCACATTTCAGGTAGCCCTGTATCGCGATCCCAAATCCCTCCCAGCCATCGAGATCGCTGTCGGAGAAGACGGCCTCAATCACGTCCAGTGAAAGATCCAGGCGATCAGCTTCTTCTGCATCGACGGTAATGCCAATATCCTGCTGTTTAGCCGCCAGTACAAGGGTTTTTAACCTGGGTACCAGCTCATCCATCACCCGCTGGTGCTGTGAGATTGTGTAACGTGGATGGATCGCCGATAGTTTCACCGATAGCCCGGAGTTTTCAATCGGACCAGAGCCCGGGGCTGACCGGCCTATGTTTTCAATAGCGTCCAGATAGGAATGAAAATATCGATCAGCGTCCGTCATCGAGCGCGCACCTTCACCCAGCATATCGTAGGAGTACCGATAGCCCTGCTGTTCCAGCTCCTGAGCCCGTTCGATAGCAGCCCCGATGGTCTTACCCATGACGAACTGGGTGCCCATGATCTGCATGGCATAACGAACAGATGCCCGAATCACCGGTTCACCCAGCCGTGCTGTCGTTTGCTTCAACAGGCTAAATTGGACATTTGTTTCAACCTCGTCACCAAAGTTGACTATCTTGCCAGTGAGCAGCAGTCCCCAGGCTGAGGCGTTGACGAACAATGAATCACTTTGGCCCAGGTGAGACGACCAATCTGCGCCGCTCAACTTGTCCCTGATCAATCGGTCTGCGGTCAGTGGGTCCGGCACCCGTAACAATGCCTCGGCCAGGCACATCAGAACCACTCCCTCGGCTGTGGACAAAGAGAACTCTTTTAGCAGGGCATCGACACCCCCTTTTCCTTTCTGACTGGCTCGAATCGAAGTGACCAGGTCATGGGCTCGCCGCCGGGTTCTCTCATAGCAACCCGGCGGGAGCTCCGCTTGCGGCATCAGTTCATTGATAACCAGAGATTCATCGCGACGATGGTAACGCCGGATCGTCTCCCTGATGTTTTTATAGCTGCGCGTTGAAATCGTTTGCATAGCATCCATTCGAATGACGCACGACCCCTGCTTGCTAGGCCACTAGATCATGCACCGGCTTTCCAGTTCCAGCGAGCCGCTTCGGGTCCATATTCCGACACGAGTTGGTGAGGCGTATTCAAACCATCAAATATCATTCGGGTAGCTTCTGGAACTGTGATGCCATCCGGTAAATAGATCGGGGGCTGATAGTTGGCAGCTGCGGGGCCGGGGGAAATCTCCCGGGACCCTTTCGGTCTGAGTTTATTGAGCCCGGTGAGGTAACACGGCACTATCGGCACTTTTTTCTCAATCGCCAACAGTGCGACACCGTGTTTGAATCGGCTCATTTTCCGCGATGTGGAGCGAGTACCCTCAGGGAATATCGCCAGGTTTGAACCATGATCCAGAAGCCATTTGGAGTAATCCAGGGTTGCTGAGCCGCCACCTCGTCGAATGGGAAAGCTACCGCCAATCAACGAGTTGTACCAGGGTTGCAAGACGATCTCTTTGCGACCGCCACCCCCTTTTAAGAACCAACGATCAGCGGCAGCGCCAAAGTAGATATTCCACTTTATGCGTTGCGGTAAACCATGGAACAACGCCAGTGCATCGAAGTGGCTGGTATGGTTACCCACCACGATACAAGGGCCGTTTATCCCCTCGAAGTTTTCTTTACCCGTTGCGGTAAACGGCTTGCAATAGCGCCACATCCATCGTGAATATTGATACCAGCGGAAGCAAAGACGAGCAGACTTGGCCCACCATTTTATCTGCCATTTGTGGGGACCCTCGGTTCGGATCTCCATGCTGATCATTCGTTGGAACAGGGACAGATCGAAGCCCGGCAGCAACACCGTATCTGGAGAATTCGTTAAGACCTGGTGCAGAACAGCTTGCTGGGCTCTGAAATTATCGGAGACCTCAAAGATCGTACAGTGATCAAACTTACCCAGCAGGTGGTAGTCTCCGAGGATGTTGGCTTCAAACTCTTCCAGTGTTTGCCTGATGCCATACAATGTCTCAGGCTGATCCAGCACCTGACGCATGCTTTTGCCGCTAAGGCGGGACAGCAGCACATAGACCGGCATGTTTTATTCTCCGCCGGGTGCGTTACCCGCGAGCATATCGACAAAATCATCGACCCCGATGGCAGGCAGAGTCGTAATTTGGATCGTGCCGCGGGAGCCAAGCTCGACGGCAAGCCTGGCCATGACTTCGTTGGTGGGTGCCTCAATGATATTAACGAAATCATAGCCACCCATCACTGCAAACTGCGCTGTGACTCTCGCTCCCATCGATTCGACCTCTTTATTAACTTCTTTGAGTCGCTCTGGTCTCTCCTTCAGGGTCTTTCGCCCATCATCGGTCAATGTGCTTAACATGATATACGTGGCCATACTGGTACCCCTTATTGTTAATAGCCAGTGTTGGTCAGCCATGACCAACACTGGGATCTACGATGAATCATACAAAGTGTTTAGCTTTCAAGGACATATCTTCCCGGTGCGACACTCAAGGCCGGGTGGTTTTCGGACCCGGGTTCCTTCATGGCGTCGACCTCGTTACCGGAACGGGTCTTGAGCCAATCTATCCAATGCAGGCGCCATGACGATGGCACTTCTTTGGCGAGGGTAACCCAATCTTCAACATCTTCCGGCAGTTCATCGGCGATCCAGTACTTCATATGTTTATTGTTCGGGCGATTACTAATTGTCTGGGTGTGGTTCTGGTTGGTTAATATGAATTTCACGTTGCCGCCAAACAATGAGGTTGTTCGATAACAGCCACGCCAGGGGGTAATGTGATCGGTACTGCCGGCCATAATGTATACATCGTGGATAATCTTCGATAAATCAATCCGGTGACCAGCGATCATCATCTCTCTTTTGGCCAGTTTGTTCCCCCAGGCAAGGTCCAGGTAGTCACATTGCAGACCCGCAGATACCCTGGTGTAATCCATTGACCAGAACAGCAGGGGGTGTATGGGCGGATTCTTGCCGAGTAAATAGTTGTCCCGGTAGAAGGCCATCACACTCTCTTCCGGGGTTAGCCAGGCGAACATTTCGAACACATCCTTTTCACTGAATATACCCGCCGCCTGTACTTTCGCTTTTTGCATTTCGATCGAGCGTTCTGAAACGAACAAGCCAAAATCACTGTCCTCGGTGTGATTGTCAAGAATGTTGACGAACAATGAATGGCAATTGATGTAGTCGTTACCCCTGGCATTCAATAAACCAGCAGCCGTAGCCGTGGTAATACCTCCCGCGCAGAGGCCCATGAGATTTATCTTCTCATGGCCGGATATTTCCTGAAGCACCTCAATCGCCTGGATAACACCCTCGGCATAGGTTTGCAGTGACCAGTCCCGCTGTTCAGTGGTAGGGTTTCGCCAGCTGACGGCAAATACCTGTATGCCTTCCGCCAACATCTCCTGGAATAAACTACGGTCCGGTGTGAGATCACCCAGATAGAATCGATTGACCTGACTGAAGACATAAAGGAAGGGGCGCTCATGAACCTTCTCGGTAGTGGGCTCATATTGAATCAGTTCAAGCAGTTCGTTTCGGAAAATTACCGAACCTTCACTCGCGGCAACGTCCTTGCCGATCACGAAGCTATTTCTATCGGCCACGGCCGGATAGCCATAATTGTGACGGACATCATCCAGGTAATTTCTCAAACCATTGACCAGACTCTCTCCCTGGCTCTCGAACAGGGATTTGAGTGCCGTTGGATTGCTATACAGGTTATTAACGGGAGCTAGCAGGTCCTTCAGGATTCCCAGCAGAAAGCGCGCTCGCTTTTCATTCATCTCTTCCAGTTCACTGCCGTCCAACCACTTATCGAGGGCATTGCCCATTGCCAGGTGATACTGCCCCAGACGCTTGTAAAATGGATTCTCATGCCAGGCTGGATCTGAAAACCGTTTATCAGCAGAAGGGTCAAGCGTGCTGAACCCTAGCGTGATAGACGCCGCTTCAGTCATGAAATACCGCCAGACCTCAGTGAGAATCCTGGGATGCCGGGTAAGCTGATCGAGCAAGTCCTGCAGAGCCGCGAGGATTTCTTCGCGGTCCACACCAAGCGCCAGATTTAAGGCGACGCCTTGGGACTGGCAATCGCTGCGTTCATCAACTGCCTCTACCACACGCACTCCTTCGCCAAAATTTTTAGACTATGAATCCCTTGTACAGGAATCAATTGCAACTGGCAAATAGCTTTGGCGGCGAGAGGTTTTACAACCCAGGCTTATAGATGATCCGTATCATTGAATGAAGTAAGCGCCACGGAATCACCCCAAACCAACTGACTCACGCCGGTATTGGACATGTGAAAATCAAAAAACGGAAATGGTGATCCCTTGAGTAATTCTGACAGGGCAATTGCCATCGCTGCGCCGTGACTCACCAACGCGACCTTTTCACCCACATGCCGGTGACGTATGTCATCAAAAGCCGAAATCATTCGATCGCGGACACGATTGACAGACTCGCCTCCCGGCGGTGCGAAGTCCTGATTACGAGCAATTGAATCAAAAAAGTCATGATCCTTGAGCAGGGAGTCGTAGGACGTATCCTCCAATTCACCTATACCATATTCACGGAGGCCCTCGTGGCCTTCCGGTGTGGTGCCAAGGGCATCTGCCAGTGCCATCGCAGTCTTCATAGTTCTCTTTAAAGGGCTGCTATAAACCTTTGTAATATTTGGATATTGTTTGGATAAACATCTACCCATTTTACCCGCTTGCTCCATACCCCTGGTATTCAACTCACTGTCGGTGGCACCATGCCATCGCTTGTCTATATTGGCATCAATTTCGCCATGCCGAATCAATAAAAACGTCGTCATCTACCAGTCGCCCACATTGTCCATGGAAATCCACGGCTCACTGGGCGCAAGTGCTTCGCCTGTCTGCAGCAACTCAACGGAGATGTTGTCCGGTGACCGGACAAATGCCATTCGCCCATCCCGGGGCGGTCGATTGATAACTACCCCACCGGCTTGCAGTCGTTGACAGGTTTCATAGATATTGGGTACCGCATAGGCCAGATGACCAAAATTGCGACTACCCTCACCGAGCTCATCTCCATCCCAGTTATAGGTTAATTCGACCTGTGCCTCACTGTCACCGGGCGCCGCAAGAAATACCAGGGTAAACCGCCCCTGCTCACTGTCGATTCTTCTCAATTCTTCGAGGCCAAGACTGTCACAGTAGAACGCCAGTGATTTGTCAATATCATTGACCCTGACCATGGTATGCAGATATTTCATAGGATTGATCCTTGTACTTACGGTTATCGAAACCGCAAGAATAGTGATGTTGGCAATTCTTCACAACTCTGTACAGCCCAAAGAAATTGGGACGGGCCCCCAGTAACCCTAAGCCGTTAACAACATAATATTGGAGAGTGTTTTCGAGCAGGCGTTTGCGGCCTCCTTACCTTTTACCAGGAAATGTTCTCGGTAGAATGCTTCACGACCTTCAGAAAGAAAATCCTGCGCCGTGAGGATACCGTAGATAACCGGCACCTCCATTTCCATCTGCACCCCCATGGTCGAATCCATCACAGCCTGAGCGACAAATTCATGTCGGTAGACACCATGGTCAACGATCAGACCGCAAACCACAATCGCGTCAAAACACTGCTTTTTGGCACTCAGTTTTGCCAACAACGGAATTTCAACAACACCAGGTGCATCAAAGTAATCAATTTCGACCTGGTTTTGTAACAGTTCTTTAATGGTTTCTGTAAAAGAAAACTTGAATTGATCAACAATGTCCTTGTGCCAACAGGACTGAATAAATGCAATTTTACGCATGAGTTACTCCAAATGTTAAGGGTATGCGACAAGCGTGACCCGCTTCAGGTAAGAAAAGGTTGGATGTGAGTCACTGCGAACGCTTTGCCCCGGCGGGTAGCAGGCTAATGACGGTAACCTGGTAGTATTTTAGGAGATTTCACTCCTGTCATTCAAGCAGATCATTTTCGTGAATGTTGTAATTGCACGATACGGTGATCTTTACCCAACAACGCCAGTATTCCGTTGGGACCACCCATATGCAGTGCCCCGATAACGACAAAGTAACTTTGTTTGGTATTCAGGTAAGCGTTAATTTTTTCAGCCATGCGAGCATTGCGCTGGTCGAGTAATCGACTTAATTGCTCCACTAATTCTGGATAGTTCTGGCTTGAGCGAGTCGACAATTCATACATGTGATCCACCGCACCCTGCTGCCAGGCAGCCATCAGGTCCTTAATCTGAGAATCCATGTCATCGATTTCCTCCAGCAAGGCCCTAAGTGATATGTCCTGAGTATCCACCGGGTCACCGGCCAAAAGGTCTATTTGCTCTGCTAAGGTTTCCAGTTGCATTATAGGTTTACCGGACGCTCGGGCTTTTTTCTGGTAATACAGATCAATTCCCAGATCCGGGTCATAGCCCAACTTACCGAGTTCGTAAATCCCGATCTGAAGCGAAATAAGCCAGGGACGCATTCGTCTGAAATCAGAAATCTGTAGATTGTTAGATGAAAAGTACGCCTTCAATCTCTCCAGAGTCGCAGGGGAGATTTGTGAATCGATAGTTTGCGGGTGTGGGTAGGTGCCTTTTTGTTGCATTAATGCAGACACTTCGTAGCTGGACTCGAGCGACAAGTCTACCTCGAACACGGTCTTGTCAGATTCCTCGAAGGCTGCATCGATTTCAGCCGCCAGAGGATAAACATCTGGACGCAAGGCGTGAACACTGCCGAGAAGATAAACCCTCGCATCGTTATTGTCGATCCTCCATAAGCTGAGGGGTTGGGCCTGGACTGTCTGACATGCAGATCCGAGAAACAGCCAGTTTGAAATTCCGACAACGACACAGAACCTGATAAGTAAAAGTCTAGGGATGATCGCTTCCTCCAACAAAAATCGGGCTACTCCATGCCATCTGATCATCAAGCTGGGTAATTCGAATGTAATAGTAATCTCCCTGTCGTACTGCCGACTGATCAACGAACTCGAATTTCGCAGTGCGCTTTGCGCCACGATTTACCAGCTCAAACGTCACCATATCTTCATATCCGGCAACATTCATTGTTCGTACCACAGGATAATTCCGCAAATCAAACAGGCTTACCTGATACTTACTACTGGAAATGGAACTCGATGGTCGTGTTTCTGGCCTGACATCTACATCTTCGTGACCCTTCCGGAGATTCAATTCCAGTATCGCGTCCTCATTCGCAGTATCCACATCAACCAAAAAGCTGCTCGAATTACCCCGGGTCCACGTGATGAAATCGATACGATTGGCATTATTGGGATTTATCACCAGCGCCTGCCTGGCAGGAATCCTGAAACCAGGTGAATCCGCCCTGAGAATCGATGCATTGGTCAATTGAAGGAATCCAATCCACTCACGACCATTACGAGGCAAATCTCTCTGACCGGAGGCCGGTCGCGAATCAGAGTAGAAGGAAACTTTGACCGTGTTGCTCTGCAAATCCTCTGCCAGATTGAGCCGTTCGAGCACCTCACCATTTTTGATCAGCTCAATCAGGTGCAACGCTGACGAGGCCCTGACTTCACCTTTGATCACTCGCCTGGGATCGTTGGCGATGCGCTGACCTGGTTCGGTACCGTTCAATTCAACCTTGAGCCATGTCCGTTCGCCCGTGGTAACGTACGTTCGGCGCTGGCTCATGGCATCCTGCCAGGTCTCGTCACCTTTTAAGATGACGGCTGTCAAAGCTGCCCTGGGCGCTTGCTCTAAAGGGAGTAAATGGCTATGGCTGGATCCGGTAAACCCCAGCCTGTAACCACGGGACAGGAGCCGATTCGCGTACCATTCAAAATGCGAATCCCGGGACACAATTTCCACCAGTCGGGTTACCTGGTTGTCGAGGAAACGATCGTCAACCGGTGACTCCGGCAGGGCGACCAGGGTCGCTGAACCTGGTGTTAACCGCCGGACAAGCTCTCTTTGCCGCGGAGCATCGACGAAATACTGATTGGATATGACCAGTTGTTGACCGCCTGCTTTTAGATCCTTACCCCAGACCCAGGATTTTGGTTGTGCCAGGTCCGACCAGGTGCCCTCTGAAAGATATTCAATGTGGGTCGCTGAAATGGCGAAGTCCAAACCCTGGGATCTCGGTGCTTCGTTGATCTTCGAAACACCCTCACCCGCTGATGAATGCCGATGCGTCTCACCCCAGAGAATTTGCCAGTTAACCTCCTCGCCGACAACAAACGGGTTAGATTTTCCCACAATCCCGCCGCCACTGGATCGCACCTCGATCTCAGGCTCGCCCCCGGCATCGAAGCTCAAGCCGGGGATCAGATAAAAATTATTGGTTCCCGCGGGAACCCGGCTATGGAAAATTCCCTCCAGCAACACGTCAAACGAGGGATGCCGACCGCTGGCGAGGTTACCGTATTCATCCCGAAGGATAATTTCTGCATCAAACACTTGCCCAGGGGAAATCTGACCCGGCACAATGACGTCGAGATTCGCCACCTTACCGGCAGTTACCTGCAGAGGCGCTACAGGCGCCAGGAAATATCGACCCTGGTTTGTTAATTTGAAATAGATCGGCAACACAAACGACTCACTGGCATAAGTGGGTAATTGCAGATTCCTGTACTCAATAGTGATCTCATCCCCAGCCCTGAGTTCGCCTGACTCAACCGGGAAAAAGGGCATCGACTGGCCGGCATCCAGACCAGCATAAATACCAGACATCACCGTGCGGGCACTTCCAAACCGGACGCCAGATCGTTTTGTCGCAATTCGAACAAAGTTCTCACGAGATGGATCCTGGGTTTGAAACTCAATGGAATGTTGCCAATGGCTGGCCAGGACGATGCCACCGCCCGATTGGATGCCTACACCGACATGATATATCTGGCGTATGTGGTCGGTCATGCCCACGCTCAATGGCTCATTGACAAACGTGCTATAACCCAGTTTGGTCGGAGATCGGCTCAGCCATTCGATCCACTGCCGATAATGCGCAATCTCACCGGGTTCAGGATCTGTTCCCTCAACCTGTAGTCGATGAATGCTGGACAGCAGCACCGGCGGTAATGGAGTTGTTGAAGATTGTGACTGCTCTATCAGGCGCCGGAGTTCATTGCTCGCGGCCTGGCCGGATCCTGGGATAAGTAGCCCGGACATCAGTAACAGTGTCGCCAGGCATAATAAATGATGAACCTGAAGTTTCATCATTAACCCGCGGCGGTCGCCCTGTCAGGTGATTCGACCTGTGTCGACCACCATATCAGTGCGAGCAGAATCACTTGAACCACGAGTCTGATGGACAGTGCTGTCTCCGAGGCGTCCGGAAACAGCTCCGGGTGTAGCCACATATGAATGTTCGCGGGTGTCACCGCAATCGTTAAGGCGAATAATCCCCACCCTGCCAGGGGCCGTACTCCTGGCCAAAGGATCAGGAGTGCCAGGACAATTTCGAATACTCCACTGATATAGACAATCGGCAGATGAAAAGGAACATAGGGAGGCATTATTGATACAAAAAATTCGGTCATCGTGAAATGACCGACTCCTCCCAGGAAGAACCATAGAAAAACGATGGCTAACCCCAGATAACGGAGGATTTGAACTGGCTTCAAAATTTTATAATCTCCGGTTTCATATCTAACAAATCCAGTATGCCAATCGCGTTACTGCCTTGAATCATACCGGCACATTCACCTGGGTTAAATGTCAATCTCGTTCCTCGTTCAAAATACTCAAAATCTACTGTTTCCAGATGCGTATGCCCGTGCAGAATAACATCAGCACCCTGGGTATTTACCTGTTGTAGTTCCAATGGATCGTGAACCACGATAATTTGTCTGCCAGCCCAATTAAGGGTGAGCGGTGGGTGAACAAAGTGCAACCCGTAATGCCTGGTCCTGTGCTCAAGAAGCTGTAATTCGCCAAGGTCATTGTTGCCGTAGACCCCGTACAAAGGGGCATCCAGATTTTTCAACAAACCAATTGTCTTGATTTGTGTGATATCTCCAGTATGGACTACACGATCAACTTTCGCCCCATTGAATAACTCAACAATTCGCGTTACGTTTTTCAGGTTATTGTGAGTATCTGAGACGACGCCAATTCGCATGATGACCGTTATTGTTTAAAAAGCTGTTTCGGTTAAAGAGCGGGTGTTGTCAAAAAGAAGGCGGTATCGACTCACGTCGATACCGCCTCTTGCTTGTTGGCAGGTTACCCGATGGGGAAAGGTTCTAGGCTACTTTTTCCAGAATATGAATACCACAGGCACTGCCCAGGCCAATGACATGTGTCATACCAATACGCGCGCCTTCTACTTGTCGTTTGTCGGCCTCACCTCGCAAATGGGTACTGACTTCGTAGATATTGGCGATACCGGTAGCCCCTAGAGGGTGCCCCTTTGATAGCAAACCCCCGGATACGTTGACAGGGATTCGACCCCCGAGAGCAACTTCCCCGTCATCGATCATGCGACCGGCTTCACCATCGGCACATAACCCCAGGTTTTCATAATGGAGAATTTCAGCGGTTGCAAAACAATCATGTAATTCAACCAGATCAACATCTTCCGGTCCGATACCCGCCATTTCATAAGCTTGCTTTACTGCGATTCGCGTGACTGCATTCACATCCGGCATGACAAGATCACGATCAGTATAAGGGTCTGAAGCCAGTATAGACGCGCGCACCTTAATGGCACGATCCATACCCAACTCCCTGGCTTTCTTTTCTGAAACCAATACCGCTGCAGCAGAGCCATCTACATTGACTGAACACATCAGCTTGGTATTGGGGTATGAAATCATTTCAGCATTCATAACAACATCCAGTGGTGTTTCTATCTGGTACATTGCCTTTGGATTCAACGTGGAGTGATGATGATTTTTTACCGACACCTTGCAGAACTGCTCGAATGTAGTGCCATACTGGCGAGCATGTTCCATCCCCGCTTCGGCGAATACTGCGGGCATAGTACCTGAACCCAGCAACCCCTCTTTCGGGATACCAGTGCCACCACCACCACCGCCGAGAAGGCCGCGACCCATCTGCTCAACACCAACAGCCAGGACGACATCATTGACACCCGCCTTGATAGACATCCATGCCTCACGGAAAGCTGTCGCACCGGTTGCACAGGCATTGGCACAGTTCACGACACCAATACCGGTTTGGCCAATCTCCTGCAGTATTCGTTGTCCTACCATAGCATTCGCCTGGCCCAGGTTGCCGCAGTACAAGGCCTGCATATCCTGAATGGTAAGTCCGGCATCTTCCAGGGCCATTAAGGCAGCAGTCGCACCAAGTTGCGGTACGGTTTTTTCAGGAAATCGACCGAACTTGATCATGTCGACACCCATTACATATACATCACTCATGAGAAACTCCTCGTGTGAATTGTTCTAAATTTAACAATATTTGTTACTGGATTCTGTTGATAGGTCATGTTGGTAAATCAAGCCGCTGGTTTAAAGAAATAACTGATGTAACTATTTCCGTCGGAATCTTTTCTGCCGAGCGCATCCTGGTAAACAACATCGACTGCCATATCGAATTTGATTTTTTCCGGGTCTGGATCAATTCCAATCAGGTTGCCTTTTACTGTACCGCCCCCATCCAAATCAACAATGGCCGAAACATAGGGCACATCAATGCCGGGGAAACTCCGATAAACGATAGAATAAACATAGAGCTTACCCTTATTCGATAACTTGGTTGCCTTCAATTGTCCACGGGTTCCGCACTTTGCGCACACGTCCCTCTCGCCGAGAAAGATCGCATCACAGGACCCGCACTTTTGACCCTCCAGATAAGGATCACCCCCTTCAGGGAGTTTTAACCAATCGACCACGGGCAATGGCCCGGTTGCTGTTGCTTCTGCTTGTTCTGACATTGATTTACGCCTTCTTGCCCAAAAGACAGAGAGTAAACCCGAATAGCACTTCGGTTCAACCTCCATGACCAATACCGGCAGCTTTGGAGAGACCACTTTGATTAGAAAAGCCCCATTCACGGCACCGAGTCCTATATAGTGCTGATTTTCATGAGGGCCTGAACTGGCATGACCAGACTATCAGTTTTTAGCGGTAGCAGCCGTGCGGATTCGTACAATCAAAAATTCGCCAATCAACTGGCATCGGATGCCAGCTCCCATGGTGCCGAGCTGACATACGTTAATCTCAGTGAATTCGAACTGCCGATTTACAACGGTGACCTCGAATCGACTGATGGTTTGCCTGTTGCTGTAGCAGAGCTCAAGCAAATATTGCAGGACCAGTCCGGGATGATCATTGCCTGTCCTGAATACAATGGCTTTATGACCCCAATGCTGATCAATACCATTGACTGGTGTACCCGATCCGCCGAGGCTTCCGTTGATTTGTCCGCATTCGCGGGTAAAACCGTATTGATTGCCGGGGCATCTCCTGGTCCCGGCGGTGGTGGCCGAGCAGTAAGCCACTTGAGGACCCTGCTTTCCGGTCTTGGGGCAATTGTATTTCCGCAGTCCTTAACGATTCCCAGCGCATATATTGCTTTTGACGAACAAGGGCTGCTCAAGGATGAAAAAACGACCGACCGGGCGAAACGCATGGTTGGACAGTTTGTAGAGTTCACCCGGCGTTTCGAATAGGTATCTTTTTGAACGACCCGCATACCCACGAATGGCTCAATCAATCTGCCCGCGTAAACCTGGTTTTTACATTCAATGATTGGCAAGGTGTTGTTAACGGCATACTTCAATGCCGTCGCTGCAACGACTTTTGTGTCATCCGTCTGCTTGACTGGAGCAATAAAAACCTGCGAACCAGAATCTTTTCACTGGCCAGCCTGCCCGACGAGAGTGCGTCGGTTTTCTTACGAAATATGAACAGTGAATATTGCGACTTGTCGCGTAAACAACACGAGACCGAAGCGCTCTATCACAGCCTGGATCCAGTGACCCATATCATCGCCATCGGACTGCCAGACCTGATGATTCTGGGTGTCGTGCCTTTTGCGACACCAATGCCGATCAAGTATCCGGACTGGCATACCCTTGCACCAGACCCGGCTAACAGCTCCTGGTTCCAGCTTTTTGACCTGTCAGCTTATTCCCCGTGACTAGTGTAGTGTCCTGTGCCATCTATCCTCCCGGGAAGGGAATATTCTGCAACAAACCTGGGTCTTTTAGTCATGCAAGACAAACAAACGCGCTTTAACAATCTTGTAAACGCGTACAGCAGTTGGCTGTATCGCTACGCTTACTGGATATGTGGTGACAAATCGACATCCGAAGATCTGGTGCAGGAAACTTATCTCAGAGCCTGGCGGTTTCTCGATTCCCTCAAAGACGAGGGTTCAGCAAAGAGCTGGTTGACGACTATTCTGCGACGAGAGAACGCACGTCGTTTTGAGCGTAAGCAACTTGAGTACTCCAATGTTGAACTCGAAACGCTCCCCTCAGACAGGGAAGATTTTGATACGCGGCCGGAAATACTGGCCTTACGAAACGCGTTAAGGCTCCTTCCAGCCAAATATAGAGAGCCATTAATCCTGCAGGTGTTGGAAGGATTTAATCTCGAAGAGATTGCCGGGATTTTTGATCTGCCGAGAAACACCGTCGCTACCCGATTGCATCGGGCTCGACAAAAGTTACGTAAACACTTAAATGGCGAACAGGAACTGGTATCAACCAATGTACTGCCTTGAATTTAGACAAATCAAACTGAGTGATCCTTACACTCCTGACCCTGCTATGGACCAGCATCGTGATGGTTGTGATTTTTGTAGCCAGTTTGAGCAAGAAATCTCAACACTGGATGCCAATATTCATAAAGCGCTGTCTGTTGAGGTATCTGAGGGACTTGCGGCCAGGATTCTCCTTAACCAATCCTTACAAAAGGTCTCGCGTATGCCCACGCGTCGCTTATGGTTAAGTATGGCCGCTTCTTTTTTCCTGGTTACTTTTATGGTTTACCAATTTTTGCTGCCCGGTAGAGCCGTTGCAATTGAAGAGCAATTGCTCGCTCACATCAATCATCAGCCACATGATTTTTATGGTGAAGAACATACCCCGATTGAGAATGATCAATTGCAGAGAGTACTCAAAGCCATTAACGCTGAGGGAGAAATTGACAATGTGGTCTACGCGGCTGTTTGTCCCCTGGACGGGGAACAGGCAGCACATCTGGTGATCAAGAATGGAGAAGATCAATACACCGTGATGCTGATACCCGAGTACTCACCAGGTAATGTATTTGAAGTTAACAACGATATCTGGCGTGGCTATATCAGCCCTCATCCCGCAGGAGCGATTGCCGTACTGGCAGACGCGTCTCACTCAAATGCAGTGAGTAAACTCAGGACGATCAGTGAACGGTATCATGGTTCGTTTAATTTGACCGCAGGAATCTAGCGCGCTTAAGGATATTGTCCACACACTCAATTTTCCATACCATGCGATAAACCACAGGAAAATTGTTAATGCCAGAACCAGTTTCGCTGTCATTCGAAGCCACCCAGGAAAAGGGACAGGTCTCAGCAATCCATCTGCAAGTACCGGATTCGAAATCACTCTTTGTCTTCGCTCATGGTGCTGGCGCAGATATGTCCCATCAACATATGAGCCAATTGGCAGATGCCCTGGTCGAGCAGAGCATCTCGAGCCTTCGATTTAACTTCCCCTATATGCAAGCCGGTGGAAAGAGAACTGACAATTTGTCCGTTTGTGTCTCAACCATCACCAATGCATTCTTGTTAGCCAAAAGCCTGCAACCCGAT
Source organism: Gammaproteobacteria bacterium (assembly GCA_012960755.1). Next base: position 29,655 of record DUAT01000163.1, on the reverse strand, counting down.
GCTTCAATATTTCTTGGCGGCCATTCCTTCGGTGGCAGAATGGCGTCACATTTCGCCGCCCAGGCCGAGAATCAATTGGCTCATGAATTCACAGGTCTTGTCTATTTTTCCTTTCCCCTGCATGCCAGTAAAAAGCCGGATACGCGACGCGCCAGTCACCTGACACAAATAAAGAATCCGCAGCTCTTTATATCCGGAACGCGAGACACCCTCGCCTACCTTGATCTGTTGGAACCAATAGTGAATTCACTCCCTCAAGGTAGATTGCACTTGCTGGATACCGCGGACCATGGATTTAAAATTCTCAAGCGAACAAGAACTTCCACCGAGTCGGTATACGAAGAAAGTGGAAGAATTGTACGCCAGTGGATTGATGAAATTTGAATACTGTCATCACCGATGGCAGGCTGGGCCGTAAAAGGGAAATTCTGAACGACCTTTTCCCGGCCCGCCAAATTAAACCCGTAGCAGACCACAAATATTGTCATGGCAACCAGACTGATAGGGGTAGCAAACAAGCCCGTTGTTTTGGGTCGAAAGACGGATCAACCCAAAAAGCGGTCAGCAACGGATCATCTTAGAGCACCTCAGTAAATGATCAACTGGATACGGCGCGCGCGATGCGGCTGGTTGGGTTATTGTATTCGTGTACGGATAAGTAGTAGAAAAGTCAGGCAATGGATTGATGACATTTGAAAACACAGATATGGGGATACCGGGATGGCGGATCAAGACGAAGGACCAGGAGAGATAACCACGACCGAGGTGGGTAGTTATACCGTCGCAAAGACTGTCCTATTGGATGCAAGGCGCATTATGGCCTATGCCGCAGGGATCAACGACATCAACGAAGCGTATTTCGACGATACAAGATCAGGCGGCCTCAATGTACATCCCGGCATCTGTTTCTCACTACAATGGAACAGCCGATTTCGTATTGATCAGCCCACGAACTACAGGGCCGCGCCTTTTGGGGTCCATGCAGAAACCGATCTGCGTATCCACCAGCCATTTCGTCACGGTGAGGCTGTGACGACCCAGGGAAGAGTGGTTTCCCGCAGGCAAATTGGTCCCGGTGTATTTTCCGTCGAGCGTTATCGAATGACCAACAGCGAGGGTGACCTGCTGGCAGAACTTGATTACAACGGTATCACTCGCGGGGGTGTTTTAGTTGGTGGCGACATTGAAATTGAACCCAACCCGGCGCAACCGACCTCTGATAAATTTAGCAACGATCCACTGTGGTCTGACAATGTTTTTATTCCACTTCATGCCGGACAACAGTATACGGAATGTGCAGATATCTATAATCCCATCCATACTGAACCGAGTGTCGCGATTGCAGCAGGATTGCCGAATATTATCCTGCACGGCAGTGCCACCAAAGCCCTCGCCCTGACGTCTGTTATCAACCATTGTTTTGAGGGTGACTCGAACCGGATCACCCGTCTTTGTGGGCAACTGCGCGGCATGGTGCTGATGAATAGCACGATCCAGTTGCAGTGCCTGCACATTCATCAGACCGAAAGCCAGCAGCAGGTATTCTTCCGCGTGTTGAATGGAGAGGGTCAGCTGGCCATCGCGAACGGCGTTGTGGTCGGCAAAAGATAGTAAGATATAGCCATTTGCAGCCCGTAAGGTTTATATTGGCTGGTAGCCTGCTGGGGAATCACAGCGCTTCCCTGATAATAATGAAAAAGGAGATATTTCATGGCCTATGATCTCGTCATTAAGAACGGTACCGTTATCGACGGCTCAGGGATGCCCCGCTATCACGCCGATGTGGGCATCAGGGAAGGTCGTATTGAAAATATCGGGCGCATCAACGAAAAAAGTACAGAAACCATCGACGCAGAGGGACACATCGTTTCTCCGGGTTTCGTTGACGGACATACCCATATGGATGCCCAGGTAGCCTGGGATCCACTTGGCACCTGTTCCTGCTGGCATGGTGTCACCAGTGTCGTGATGGGGAATTGCGGATTTACCCTGGCACCTTGCCGTGAGTCTGAAAAAGATATGGTGATGCGCAACCTGGAGCGGGCAGAAGATATTTCTCCCGCAGCCATGGACGCTGGCATCGAATGGAGTTGGGAAACGTTTCCACAATATCTTGACGCGGTCGATAAGTTACCGAAAGGCATCAACTATGCCGGGTACATCGGTCATTCTGCGTTACGTACCTATGTCATGGGTGAGCGGGCATTTGAAGCACCGGCAACTGAGGATGATCTAAGGTTGATGGGCCACGAGTTGACCAACGCCATCAAGGCAGGAGCGATTGGCTTCTCCACCTCAAGGACACCCAATCACCAGACGCCTGATGATCGCCCCGTTGCGAGCCGTATCGCGGAATGGTCGGAAGTGGAATACCTGGTGAATAAAATGGGAGTCCTGAACGCCGGTATTTTTGAGATTGCCCACGAGCAGCCCGGTCGAAATCCGGAACGTGTCAGGGAGTATTTCGACCGAATGAAGAAACTGGCCATAGACTCGGGCCGACCCATGACCTGGGGTATGTTCAGCACGCGGGTTGCCCCCGAGTTGTGGCGACCATTTTTTGACCTTCTGGACGAGGTCGCCAATGAAGGTGGACGCATGTTCGCCCAGACACATTCACGGGCGCTCAATGTATTGCTCTCATTTAAGAGCAATTTACCTTTCGATAACTGGGATCACTGGAAGGAAATACGCAATTTGCCAATCGATCAGCAAATTAACGCGTTGCGGGATCCTGCCATAAAAGCCAGGCTAATCGAAGCTGCCAATAAACGCTATGAAGGCCCCCGCAAGATTGGCACCGAAGCCAGGCCACCAAAATGGGAATGGATATTCCCCCTGTTCGACATGAAAGGTCCCTATCAGTCCATTGCCGAGATAGCAAAATCGAGGGGCAAGGACAATGTCGAAACCATGATAGACCTGGCCCTTGAACGAGACCTGGATCTGTTCTTCATGCAGCCAATCGCCAACGAAGACCAGGATCACGTGATCGAAATGATGAAACACCCGAGGTCCGTCGTGACCTTCTCGGATTCCGGTGCCCATGTCTCACAGATCATGGACTCCAGCCTGCAAACTCATGTTTTCAGCCACTGGGTGCGTGAGAAACAGGCACTCACGCTGGAGGAAGCGGTTAGGATGGTGACATTCGAGCCAGCAACTCTGTGGGGGCTCAACAACCGGGGCTTAATCAGACAGGGATTTGCGGCAGATATCACGATTCTAGACCCGGAGACAATTTGTCCCCGACTACCGGAAGTTGTCTATGACTTGCCTGCCGGTGCCCGGCGTTTGAAGCAGAAAGCTGATGGGATTCTTGCCACCGTCGTCAACGGCAAGATTTTGATGAAAGATTGTGAGCACACGGGCGAATTACCCGGCCAATTAATCAGAGGTCCACTGGCTGCAGGTTGAAATAGACAGCGGCTCCAATGACAACGACGCATTCTGCATTCAGGCTTGGAGATATCAGGGGGGTCTACCCCGTTGATGTTGACGAAGAGTTTGCACGACAATTCGCTCATGCGTTCATCCAGCAGTTCAGGCTGAGCGGGAACATCGCCACCGGTCGTGATACGCGCGAATCGAGCGTCGTACTTCAACATGCGTTGAACGATGGCCTCGTTGAGGCTGGCATCAATGTTTTCGATCTGGGTTTGTGCCCGACTGAGCTTGGCTCTTTTGCCGCTGCCCAGAACAATATTGAAGCCGCCATTATTGTCACCGCAAGTCACAATGCACCCCGGTACAATGGTTTCAAGTGCATGTTGAAGCCTGGCAAAGAAGCCACCTTCCGCGCTGGTCTGGCGGATATTGAACAGCTCATGCATGCCAACACAGTAATAACAGGTTCTGCCCCAGGCCTGCAATCGAACTTATATCTGGATGATGATTACACTCGATTTATAAAATCAAGTCTTAAAATCGAACCGGGTATCACTGGTTCACTCGCCCTGAATGGGCTCAATGGAACCGCTACAATCCTGGCAACTCGACTGGTTGATGAATATGAGCTCAATTGCACCTGGTTCCGGCAGAACCCCGGGCCCATGCCATCCCAGGGTGCAGAACCGACCCATCCACAATTGGCCAACGAGATGAGAGATTTCATGTCAGGGAAACAATTTGAACTGGGTATCGCCTGGGATGGAGATTGCGATCGATGTGTATTCTTTGACCATGATGGTGAACTGATTCCAACCTACTACATCATCGGTTTGTTTGCAGAACACGCGCTCAAGTCCGATCCCGGCGCCGCAATCGTTTACGATACCAAGCTCTGCTGGAATACCCTGGATATCATCCGTCAAAATGAGGGTAAGCCAATTCGCTCGGAGACCGGCCATGCTTTTATGAAAGAGAAGATGCGTGCACATAACGCGGTTTATGGTGGGGAGCTGTCATCACATCACTATTTCAAGGACTTTTTTTCCTCAGACTCAGGCATGTACGCCTGGCTGAAAGCGCTGGAGATTACCCAGCAATCCGGTAAATCGGTCGCTGAACTGATACAACACAGTCGTGAAAAATACCTCTGCACGCCAGAGATCAGCCTCAACCTGGCGGATGTTGATAGTGCTTTTAACGAGATGCTAAAGTTCTACAATCCGCTGGCTACCCACGTCGATGATTTCGATGGTTTGAGTTTTGAAATGCCAGGAGATTGGCGATTCAGCCTCAGGCGATCAAAAACCGAGTCTCTTGTCAGGCTGAACCTTGAGTCGATCGCAACCGGCGAATCGATTCTTAACGAAGGTGCGACCCTGCTGTCTCGCCTGCTGCCCTTTCAAGCAGAAGACGCTGACTGGCACTCCCGCTTGTTACTGCAATAGTCTCCAGTTAAAAGATCGTTTATAGCGTAGACATGCGCATTAACTTTTCTATCGCATAGTCCGCCACCAGCTCAGAAGCATCAATGCCACTGCTGTCGAACAAACCTTTGTAGCCGCCAAAGGCTGAAACCTCAAAAACAATGGGACCCAGTTCTGCACTATCCGCGACATCGACACTACAGAAGTCCAGTCCAAAAGGTCGTTGAGCACGCTCAGCGATGTCGATAAACGCCTGTGGCGGGCTATATGGCTCGTATTTTCTGCCACTTTCTGTGGTGGTATGCCAGGTGGACCCGTCACCCACACGGGCGTAGGCACCGACATAGTTCCCACCAAGAAAGACGAGGCCATAATCGCTGTTTGCCAGGTCCAGTTTTTTCTGCAGATACATTATCTTCTCTCCGGATGCGACAAAATCAGATAGCGCGACCTGCGCCTCCTCTGCGGTGTGCAAAATTTTCATTCCCCGCGCCCTGCTGCTGTACAGCGGTTTTAGGATAGCGGGTCCATGCTTAACAACCCAGGCTACACCCTCATCAATGGATCGGGTAATGAAGGTCGGCGGCATGGGTATGTCGTTGTTGCGTAATAGGATGGTACAACCAAGACGACTTATCATCTTCCTGATATTGCGAGGCGACGGGAAGAAATTCAAGCCGCGACCCTCCAGCATTTCAAGGAGCTCCAACTCTTCCATAAGGTGCGAGGAGTAATCGCGGCCCATCTTTTTAATAAGAAATGCGTCAAACGCCAGTAAATCATGATCCGGATGGGAGACTAATTTATCGCCCCCGTCGTATGAGAAGTCATAAGAGAAATCGTGAGAGAGGTCGTAAGAGAGTTCCTGCATTTCGATGACGGCACCGCCGGACCCTTTGTTTCTTAACTGTTGGCTCAAGCTTTCAGTCGACCAGGCTCCCTTGATACCAATCACACCAATATTTACCGGTCTAACCATACTGAAAAAACTCTTTGCGCAGTTTGAATTTCTCCGGGTTATCTTTGTAGGTCAGCAGCTCTCGCAGAATCATGGTTGCACGTTGGAACATTTCTGCGGAAAATTTCTTATCGAATAAAAACCGGGTTGAAGTGATAAGGGAGCGAAACAATCCCAGGGCTAATCTTGCCTCGAAAGTCTCATCGTTATTTTTACGGGCAAAACGCAGCGCAGCGTCGTACAGATGAACATTCGCGTCATTAAGACGTTGCCTGATATCTGTGCTGAAGATCGGAATACGAAAATTCGACACGAGAAAAACCGACACATCCTGGGTGAAATCTCCATAACGCGACCGATGCACGTCGATGTAATACAAACCCTTGTTATCGTCAGGGAAGATAATATTATCCACATTGAAGTCACCATGAATCAATGTTGAAAAAGGCGCACTGATCTTGCGTTCCATTTTCCTGGCTTCAGACAGCATAAAGTCCAGGTCTTTATCTGCATCGAACAGATGATCGTGAACCCATTTGACATCCAATCTTCTGGTCACAAGCTGACTGATATAGGTGGATCTGACTGGTTTGTCTTTGATACTGGTTTGCCAGAGATCTTTTAACGAGGTGCATAACAGTTTAATGCAGGTCCCTGCTTTGGATCGCTGGTTAATGAGAATTTCCAACAGATCACTGCCTTCAATGTACTCAAGTAAAATGGTTGACCGTTCTCGACGACTCGCATGCCAAAGCACTGCCGGTGTCCTGCCTGGATAAAGTGACTGCCACAGTTTGAGCCCCGCCACTTCCTGGTCGATTTTTTCCTTGATGCCTTCTTTGTAGAAAACAATCTGACGCTCGCCATCGTCTTCTTCTTTGACTATCTTGGCGACACGACTACCCGAGCGGGTATTCATCACCGGCAGGTATGCAACATCTTCAGAGCTGATATCAATATTCTGCGATTCCAGGCCGCGACGCAGATAGCGGAACTGCTTGATACCCATTTTTTCACCCACATGAACATCCAGGATGGCCTCCCCAATATTCAGGAAAGAATCCCCCACCCTTTCAAGGTATCGAGTGATAAACAAAGAGCAGAGCATGTCATCGACCTGCTTCCCTTTGTGCAGATTGGTTCGAATGATTTCAAAGGACTCATCATAAAGATCATCCAGTATTTGTTCGTTGTCACATATTTCCTGGGCAAGGTCTAGATCATGATCCGTCAATGCCGGGAGAATAATATCGAGACTTCGATTAATCACCTTGTAATATTTTTTTAGATCGAACAGATGCAGACGCTTCGGGTTCTCTACATAGGTCATTTGTTCGGCGATACGTTCAAAAAAATCTGCACAACGTTCAAGGTTCGATGCAATGGTGATCAGGGCGCGAAAATAGTTAACCTGACGCTTCTCTTCTTCCTTGTGAAGATTGAAATAGCTTTTGTTCTCCAGGGTTTTTTTCAGATTGTCCACATAGTCTTCACGGCTCCTGATTTTTTTGAGCTTTTGTTTCGTTGGATTCTGAATAAAAGAAAGGGAAGCACCAGCCTGCTTTTTGACCTCGAGAATTAGGAACTGGAGATCTACGTTGACACCCTCGTCTATTGGCATATCAGCGGGCTCCGCCCGAATAACCAGGATTAAAGACTTTGATGTATGGATAATCACGGCTTATCCCCTGCACCGTACCGTCCGGTTCAAAAATAACCACGGCTGTACCAATCCCTGTCAGGCCTTCTTGAAGTCTGGTATTTCTGTCCAGTGTGGTATCACATTCGAAATTCATCATGCCACGTCGTAGTAAGACCCGTTGTCCATAGCCATTATTTCGGTGACCGTGCACCACGGCGTGAATACCCGCTTCATGCAAATCGTCCGCACCTGCGCTGGTGAAGTCGTCGTCCGGACCTCTGTACTTGGTCCGAAATGCGTTACCTATGATGCCATGGTAAAGTGAGAACGGATCGTCAATCAACGCCTGCCGAAACTCCCGGTTGACGCCCGCTATGCCTTTTGATATCTGATCCGCCAGCGCATCATCCAGCCCGGCGTGGAGGAACAGGTAAGAGCCCTCCCGATGTACCAGTTCCATACTGTCATAGAACCAGAAGTACTTGCCGCCAGGTTGAAGGAACAGTTGCTTGAATTTTTCAATGGCCAGGAAAGCCTGGCTGAAACTCAAGTCCAACTCATCGAGTTCCTGCTCAAACTGGATTGATTTTTCTTTTACCCTTCGAATTTCCTTTGCCAGCTTCGGCCGGTTCATCCAGTCTTTTGCGACTCCTGGGAACTTGGCAGCCCAGTTTTCATCAGGGTACAATATCGCTTTTGCAACGGCACTATTCGGGCCATTTACCTTGTTTGGAGCCTCCGCGGTACTGACGAATCGCTGGTAAATTTCCTTCAGCAGAGGCGCACTTTTTTTCCCCAATCGAACAAACAGGTGATCAAATAAAGGTTCTTTCGTCTCGGCATAAAAAACACCAAGGTAGGTACGCACATCGTGATTGCCTGCCAGCAAAATCAGCTTTGCACCTTTCTGTTTCAGTTGGTAAATGACATCCAACAATCGAAGCGTACTCGGCCCCTTGTCGAAACAGTCGCCGCCGACAATAAACAGTGCTTCTTTGGCCATCGTAGTCAATTTAAAATCACCGTCACCTTTACCGGTTCTTACGACGCCACCGGATGCAACGAGGGATAGTAGAAAAGCGTCCGCATCGGCATGAAGATCACAGAAGAAGAAAACCCTTTGACCCGACCATTGCCACTTTTGACTCTGTGTATATTTCGTGACCTGATCATGGGGAAAGTCGTCCTGGTCCGCGGGGATTTCTTTCAGGGAACCATCTTTTCTTGGCCAAACCTGGCGCTTGGTTGGCAGGAAGAATTCCTTCCCAGGTATGGCAGACTCACTATCAGACTCTGTCGACACAAAAAATCCTCTCTCTTATCGCTGCTTCCACTGCCTGCGTTGTTGAAATCCGCTACCAGATACGAGACTTGTAACGGCCCAAGGCTCCTGGTTATTTTAACCGATGTAACGGCAGATCAAGAACCGTAGGTATCTGATATTCCACTGGAACCCTGGCGTGTTTTCCAATCAGGTAGCAGTTAATACCTATTGCGGTCGCTCCCTTGTAATCTGCCTGGTAACTATCGCCCACATAAACCACATCCGCTGCCGAAATATCCATCCGCGTCAGTGCATCACTGAATATTGCAGGATGAGGTTTAGATTTACCATGATCAACCGAGGTAAAGACAATTTCAAACAGTTCTTCAATATCCATCTCACCCAGTAGTCGATAGATCATTGGTGTGTAGTGAGTGTTGGTAATCAGCCCCAGTCTAAACTGTTGGGACAAATTTGACAGGAATCGTTTCACACCGGGGATGGGTTCAACACTTTTTGCCCACTCGATGGTATAACTTTCTGACAGCAGATCGAGCTCACTTTGCTTGACAGGTACTTCAAGCAGGTCCATTAGCACCTGAAATACCTGCTGCATGGAAAACTCGGTTTGTGTTGCTTCTGACTCAGCCATAAAGCGATCAAACAGGTTGTCAGAGGTGGACAGGAAAAACTGATAATCCTGACGCACACCGAGTGATGTCAAGACCTCAAATGTCGCCTCGTAGGTCTGGGACGTGCGATCAGGATTGTAATTCACGAGCGTTCCGAAAAAATCAAACAGAACGCCCTTGACCACAGTTCTGTTACTCCAGCCCTGGTACGGGAAATTGTCGGCAGAACGCTTCGACTTCTGCCCGGGTATCCTTGAGCTTCTTCTCGTTTTCAGGATCCTGCAGGCAACTGACTATCCAGGTTGCCAACTGCTCCATATCGCTTTCGACCATGCCGCGGCTTGTTGCTGCCGGGGTGCCAATGCGGATGCCACTGGGCCGCAACGGCGGATTAGGATCGTCAGGAATAATCTGTTTATTGGTTGTGATAGCGGCCTTGTCCAACACTTCCTCCGCTACCTTACCATTGATGCCGTAGCTGATCGTTGTGTCAACGACCATCATATGATTGTCGGTGCCACCGGTGACCAGGGTGGCTTGTCGATCCATTAAAGCCTGGGCCAGTGTCTTCGCGTTTTTTAACACCTGCGCTGCATACTGTTTAAAGTCGTCTCCCTGGGCCAGTAAAAGAGTGGAGGCAATAGCGGCAATAACGTTCATATGCGGCCCGCCCTGCAAGCCTGGAAACACTGACTTGTCGATCTTAGAGGCAAACTCCTTCTTGCACAGCACCATGCCGCCTCTCGGACCCCTTAAGCTTTTATGAGTAGTGGTTGTCACAATGTCAAAGCCAAAGTCGAACGGGTTCTTCATCGCACCACCCGCCACCAGGCCGCCAAAGTGTGAGGCATCGGTCATGGTGATTGCACCGACTTCGTCTGCTATCTCCTTGAACTTAACGTAATCAATATCCCGAGGGTAGGACGTGTAACCGGCGAGAATCATTTTAGGTTGGGTCTTGATCGCGTCTTCCCGCACCTTGTCAAAGTCTATGGAGCCATCTACCGGATTGGTTACGTAACGAACGAAATTAAACAGTTTCCCCATATGGGAAACAGGGGCACCGTGGGTCAAATGTCCGCCGTGGGAAAGATCCATGGCCATAATGGTATCTCCGGGCTCCAGCAAACCCAGGTATACAGCCTGGTTCATGGCAGAACCGGAGAGGGGTTGGACGTTGGCATGCTCACATCGGAAAACGACCTTGGCGCGCTCCCTCGCCAGGTTTTCTATCTGGTCGGTAAATTCCTGACCACCATAGTAACGACGACCAGGGTAGCCTTCCGAATATTTATTGGTAAACACGCTACCCAGTGAGGCGAGTACCTCAGGGAAAGTGTAATTTTCCGACGGAATGAGCTCAATACCGGCACGCTGTCGTTCTTGTTCGCCTTCCAAGGCGCTATACACGGCAGGGTCATTCTTCTTTAAATAGTCGAGATTGGATGTCATGGGCATTCTCCCAAAGATTCTTAAGTGTGGGCGCCCAGGCGAACGGCATTTCTCTGTAGTCGAGGATTACCTCACACTTCCCGGTGGTTAATCCCACCTGATACCGGATTTACCGGTAAATCGCCAGTCATGTGAAGGAGCGAATTCTAACCGTGTGACCCGTGAATTAAAACCGCAATAACTCATAATGAACAAGAGTTTCATTCCAGTGTCACGATACTCCCTAGCCTGAATCGTCCCGCCCTCGATAGTCCCTGCCCGACTATGCAATAATCCCCTATACCACCATCAGGGGTAGATCCATGTCTGAAGCCGCAACCACTACAACAACTGAGATACAAAGCACAGCTTCCGGTACGGCGCCAAAAATGTCGGACTGGCAGCGGTTCAGGCAGGCAGGAAAGTACCACGGCATTGCCGCCCTGGCTTTGATTACGCTCTGGGCCGCTGCGGACACATGGTTCGTAACCACGGATCTGCTGATAGCCAATATTGTCAGCATCATCAATGCACTGGTCGCCGGATCATTTCTGGCTGTCATATTCCATGAATGGGGGCACTTCGCCGGAGCCAGAATCTCAAAATCCTACTCGCCCATGGTTCGAGAGATAAAAAATCAGTTTCTGTTTGGCTTTAACTTCGAGAAGAACAGCAGGCGTCAGTTTATCTCCATGAGTCTCGGGGGTCCCATTGGCAACTGGCTGCTGGTTTTCCTGGTATTTTTACTGGTACCTTTGGACAACGCTGGCCGGGTCACCCTGCTGGCGATCGTTGTTGCCAGGGCTATCAGCGTTTGTGTGTTCGAGATACCCGTCATTATGCGTACCCTGCAGGGTGGTGATCCGCAAACGGAACTTAACAATCAACTCAACAGCGGTGCCGGGGACCGGGGCCAGGTGTTTGGCTATTTAACCGGTGCGGCCCTGTGGCTGGTTGTGATTTAACACCGTCGAGGGTCGTTGTTTGATGAAAGAAATCACGGGAATCAATCATGTTGGCCTACGGGTGAGCCACCTTGGGATCACCCGGGAATTTTACGAAAAGCTCGGCTTCGAGTTTATTGTCGGACCCGTCGGACCTGAACCCGTTGCGATAATGGAACATCCCTCAGGTGTTAATATCAATTTCATCCTGAATGGCTCTGATAACATAAAGCTGAACCTGCCGACAACGTCATCGAGTTTCACAAACCCGCTACTGCTTCATCTACATCCTAACCAAACTGAGAGAGATCAACATGAATGTCGAGATACACTACTGCGCACAGTGAAATTACAAACCCAACGCGGCCAGTCTGGCGGCGGAACTGGAATCAGATTTTGGCGTGAAAGCAACACTGTCAGGTGAAGGCAACGGGATATTCGACGTTGTGGTCGACGGAGAATTGCTGTTTTCCAAGTACAGTCTGCACCGGTTTCCGGAGCCGGGAGAGATCCCTGATATCATCAGGAATCGCGGTTAAACAGTTTCCTGCAGAATCTGTCGCAATGTACCGAGCAGTCCATCGGGAATCGCCGCCAGACAGACATGCAGATTCTGTCGTCAAAAAGGCAGGTGATCCAGATCGACATTGCCTCCTGTGAGGATCAGGCCTACTTTTTTATTCCTGAAGGTGTCTGGATTTCTCAGCACAGCGGCAAGTGTGACGGCTGACGAGGGTTCAACCACCTGTTTCATTCGAGTCCAGATAAGTCGCATTGCACTGACAATTTCTGTCTCACTGACAAGCAGAATGTCATCCACCTTTTCCCGCACGATTTCAAAATTCAATGCCCCCAGCGTGGTTTGCAATCCATCGGCCATCGTCTCAGGCGTATGCTCGGTCACCCGGACGCCGCTTTTGAACGAACGATAGGCATCGTCCGCCTGTTCCGGTTCGGCGCCATAGACACCTGTTTCACCGAGGCCTTTTGCGGCCGTGGCTGACCCTGCTAACAGACCGCCACCACCGACGGGTGTTATCAACGAATCCAGATCAGGAACCGCATCAAGCAATTCGAGTGCGGCGGTGCCCTGGCCGCAAATAATCCCTGCATCATCATAAGGCGGAACAAACAGCGCATGGGTTTCAGCCACGACTTCGTTTAACGTTTTCTGGCGGGCTGCAAGCGTTGACTCGCACTCGATAATTTTACCGCCATAGGATCGTATCGCGTCTTTCTTGACCTGGTTTGCATTCGCCGGAACCACGATAAATGCGGGTATTCCTCGCAAACCGGCTGCACAGGATAAAGCGGCACCATGATTTCCCGAGGAATGGGTGGCAACACCATTTTCTGCCTCTGTCGGGTCGAGAGAAAAAACCACATTCACCGCGCCACGCATCTTGAAAGCACCGACTCGCTGCAGGTGTTCAGCCTTAAAAAAAAGCTGCGCCCCTGCAAGCTCGTTGAGGAGATTGCTGGTCAGCACAGGCGTTAGATGAACGTAGGGTCTGATCCTCTCGTGCGCTAACCTGATCGTCTCTATGTCTATGGTCAGGCTCACCGTCATAACACCTTCACATTGCTGATCATGCGCAGGTCAGGCAATGACATCGTCCGCAAGCTTGTTGATCCCAGCGACAGGATCTTCACCCAGTGCCATCAGGGGAACAACCAATCGGTGAACACCTGCATCTGCCAATCCCTGCACGGCTTCCTTGCCACCAAATCCTGGCCACATGCAGGTAATCTCAATCTCCGCGAAATCACGGTCAATGCTGTCACAGCAGGTTTTGATCTTGTCCATATGACCGGTGAGCTCGCTGATATCCGTCGTCGGTGCAAACCAGCCGTTGCCGTGTTTAGCAATACGCTCATGGATCTTCCCCTTGATACCACCCATGACTACGGGCATGGGATTCTGGACAGGAATCGGATAACTTTTGAAATTGGACCAGCTGACAAATTCACTCTGGTGCTCGACCACGTCCCCGGACCAGACTTTTCGGATCGCGGTAACATAGTCATCAAATCTCGCACCACGTTTTTCGTAAGGGACACCCAGGGCTTCAAACTCTTCCCGCAGCCAGCCAATGCCCACACCCAACATAAACCGGCCGTTCGAGATCATATCCAGACTCGCCGCCTGTTTTGCCATATAAAGGGGATTAACCTGGGAGAGAATATTGACCCCGGTACCCAGTCGCAGCGTCGTGGTCTGGCTGGCAATTGCCGCCAGTGCAATAAGCGGGTCGATAAGATTTGCCTCGGGATCCGCGCCCATCTTGCCAGATTCGTTGTAGGGATATTTTGACTGGTAATCCATCGGAATGATCACATGTTCGAAGGTCCAGACCGATTCAAAGTCACGACTCTCTGCAAGCTGCGCAAGGCCAATCATTTGTTCCGTTGACTGTACGCCGATATTGACGGGTATTAATCCAAACTTCATTGGTAACTCTCCTTCTTTAGTTAAGAGTATTTAAGAGGATGATTTTTCTATTTTCGCCCATGAATCACGCAGGCCGACGATTTGGTTGAAAACCAGTGCGTCAGTTTTTGAATGCTTGCGATCAATACAGAAGTACCCTTCCCGCTCGAATTGAAACCGCTGCTCGATAGTCGCCTCTTTCAGGCTTTGCTCAACGAAGGCTTGTTTAACGGTCAGGGATGTCGGATTTATCAGGTCATGATAGTCCTCATCAGACGCATCGGGAAAATCGACGGTAAACAAAGGTTCATACAATCTCACTTCGGCGGGCAACGCATGTTGCACAGACACCCAGTGGATGACCCCCCTGACCTTTCGCCCTTCCGGATTCTTACCCAGGGTGTCCGGATCATAACTGCAGCGCAGTTCGATGATGTTGCCCTGTTCATCCTTGATAACTTCATTGGCCTTAATCACGTAGCCATATCTCAACCGGACCTCACCACCTGCGACCAGTCGTTTGTACTTGCGATTGGCTGCTTCGCGAAAATCCTCCCTGTCGATGTAGATTTCACGGGAAAAACACAGCTTACGCGTCCCCATGGATTCATCTTTCGGGTGATTGGCAACGGTCAGTTCCTCTGTCTTGTCTTCAGGGTAATTTTCCAGTACCAGCTTTAGCGGGTTCAGTACGCCCATGACTCGCGGTGCTGTATCTCCCAGATCATCCCTGATGCAACTCTCCAGCAATGCCAGTTCTACATTATTGTCACTCTTGGTCACGCCTATGCGGCGGCAAAAGTCGCGAATGGACGCGGGTGTGTACCCCTTGCGCCTTAAACCTGCAATTGTCGGCAAGCGCGGGTCGTCCCAGTCATCCACCAGCTTCTCTTCGACGAGTTGTTTTAATTTACGCTTGCTCATCACGGTGTACTGCAAATTGAGTCGCGAGAATTCGATTTGCTGCGGATGACAGTTCATTTTCAATTCATCCAGTACCCAGTCATACAAAGGGCGATGGTCTTCAAAACTGAGATCGCACAACGAATGGGTGATGCCCTCCAATGAATCTGAAATGCAATGGGTGTAGTCATACAAGGGATAGATGCACCAGGTGTCACCGGTTTGATGATGCTCGGTATGAAGGATCCTGTAGATCGCAGGATCCCGCATATTAATGTTGGGTGATGCCATGTCGATTTTGAGTCGCAGGACCTGCGCTCCGTCTTCAAACTCTCCGGCACGCATACGGCGAAACAGATCAAGATTTTCGTCAATTGTCCGACTTCTGTCAGCGCTCTCTTTACCGGCAGAAGTCAACGTGCCCCTGTTTACCCGGATTTCTTCGGCACTGCTGGAATCGACATAAGCCTTACCTTGCTTAATCAGGTTTTCTGCAAACTGGTAAAGTTGCTCAAAGTAATCCGACGCATTACGGACTTCGCGCCACTCAAATCCAAGCCAGGAAATATCTTCCTTGATGGCATCAATATAGCGAGTGTCTTCTTTCACCGGGTTGGTGTCATCAAATCGCAGGTAGGTGACACCGCCAAACTCCCTGGCGACACCAAAACTCAGGCAGATCGCCTTCGCATGGCCGATGTGTAGATAACCATTGGGCTCCGGCGGAAAGCGGGTAACCACGTTACCGCTGTTCCTGTTGTCCGCGACATCCTTTTCGATGATGTTTCGGATGAAATTAGATGGATATTTTTCAGGATCTTCCGACATTTAGTTCACTTAAACTCAGTAAGTTATTACAAAAACAAGGCACCACCACAGGTAATACAAACCATAACAAAAAGTAACCATTTTAGAGTGGTCTGTGACACGTTGATCGCGAATCGAACACTAACCGACGCGCCCACCATTGTGCCCGCGGCTAAAATAAGCCCCGGTATCCAATATACCTGGTCCCGGGCGATAAAGATGAACAGGGCAACAACACTCAGTACCGCCGTGGCTACCATTTTTAATGCGTTTGCCCGAACCAGATCATAGCGTAAGCCACCTGCCAGCGCTGCCAGTAATATAAATCCAACCCCGGCCTGGACAAAACCACCATAGACGCCAGCAAAAAACAACCCAAAGGCTGCGGCTGGCTTCTCCCTGACACTCAATGCGGAGGTCCCATCGGCAGGCGCAACCATGTCCGGACGGATCAACATCACCAGTGCCATCGCTATCATGCTCCCCAACAAGGTGGGTTTTAAAAGCCAGACCGGCAGATACGATGCCATCAATGCACCCAACACGGCCCCAACCAGTGTTGGAGCAAGCATTGGAACAATCGCAGCTGAATCAAGACGATCGTACTTCCTGAATCCTTTCACTGCCACCAGCGACTGCAGCAACACGCCAACACGGTTGGTCGCATTGGCTATATCCGCAGGCATTCCCATCATCATTAAGGCAGGTAAGGTGAGCATTGAGCCGCCCCCCGCCAGGGTATTGATAAAACCGGCAATCAGGCCAGCTATTAACAGAGCGGCAATACCAGCTATGGAAAGATCCAGCTCCACCAGACAAGTTCCTTACATCATGCAGTTAAATTCCAAAACGCATGGTATGCAGCTGGGCGGTAATGTCAAACCATTGTTGTTAAAACTATTTTTGTCGAATCAGTTAAAAACGGCAACAGATCCAGGCTAGAAAAACTGACCTGGGGAACCAGCAAAAAGTTGATCTTGCGCAAATTGCTGCCCGGCGTGAGTCGAAATAGACATGATCAGTGTCAGCCGTGTTGAGGCACTGTCTGGTCTAACCGAAGGCCAAACTGTCATCGTTTCCAGCTTGCGTGACTTCAACGATGCGGATGTGGTTTATCTGACCAAATGAGAAAACACTTGCAAGGTGGAATTCTGACGTTATGATAACCGCGATGAATAAGAATATGACAAAGCGATTTACACACTCAGCCCCGGCTAGATCTGACACCATGCGTGCAGATTACTTTTGGCTGGGCTTTTACTATTTCGATAATAGTTAGATCGCTTTAACCAAAACAGGCGGTCGAACCGCCTACAGGAAACCCCGATAGGCGTCGTCTACCGGGGTTTTTTTTTGAATCAAGCAGACAGCGCAAAGCGGGGCTGGACAATGACCAAGATCAAAGTGGATGACTTAAACGTGTTAAGTGAAGAAAAGCTGATAACACCGGAGCGGTTAAAGCACAAAGTGCCTATTTCTGAAAATGCCCTGGCGACTGTCTCCAACGCTCGAATAACGATCAAGAATATTATTGATCGCAAGGATCCGCGCTTGTTTCTGGTTGTCGGACCCTGCTCAATTCACGACATAGATGCCGCGTTGGACTACGCCCGGCGGTTAAAAGCCCTGGCTGAGGAAGTGTCCGATACGCTTTTTCTGGTGATGCGGGTGTACTTCGAAAAACCCAGGACCACCATTGGCTGGAAAGGCTTCATCAATGACCCACACCTGAACGATTCCTTCAACATTTCAGAAGGCCTCTTTCTTGGGCGTAATTTGCTGGCAGACTTGTCTGAAATGGGAATGCCGACATCGACAGAAGCACTGGACCCCATCTCTCCCCAGTTTTTGCAGGATCTGATTGCCTGGAGCGCGATTGGAGCGCGAACCACAGAATCCCAGACCCACAGAGAAATGGCCAGTGGTTTATCCTCAGCAGTGGGTTTCAAAAATGGCACTGACGGCGGTCTTGAGGTTGCCATCAATGCACTACAATCTGTCTCGGCTCCCCATCGCTTCCTGGGTATCAACCACCAGGGAGAAGTGTCAGTAATACACACGAAAGGCAATGGTCATGCCCACATTGTCTTACGCGGCGGTGGCGGAACAACAAACTACGATGCAGAGAACGTCAGCCACTGTGAGCAACGGTTACTCAAAGCCGGTATTGCAGCCAACGTAATGGTTGACTGCAGCCATGCCAACTCGGAAAAGAACCATGAACGGCAAGCCAACGTCTTGAGTGATGTTGCCGAGCAAATCAAACAGGGAAACCGCTCCGTCATCGGCTTCATGATAGAAAGTAACATTCACGCCGGAAACCAGAAGATCCCTCAAGACAGATCCAAACTGGCGTATGGCGTGTCAGTAACCGATGCTTGTGTCGACTGGAAAAAGACCGAGGAAATGATCCGGGGTCTCAGGACCCAGGTCAAAGATGTGCTGGCAGATCGACAGCCCCTCACCCCGGCGGACTCGTTAGCGAAGACAGGCTGAGCCGAACAGTTCGTACACGAGTCCATGGAAGACAACGAAGGCTTGAGACTAGAACAGTATTTTGAGATAAGAAGGTAGTAGCGTTGAAAGGAAAGGAAGGTCTTTCCTTTCAACGCGGATTGATCAGAAAAATCTCAACTGAGCTGAGTTTTATCTGTTGCAGATTTCTTTCCTTCACCCACCCTCTTATTTATAAAAAGCATTCTCGGTAACCGTGTGATCCGTCACATCCCTCACCGCTTTCAATTGCGGCAATTGTTCCAGCAACGTCTTCTCAACACCGTCTTTCAATGTCATATCGACCATACCGCAACCCTGGCACCCACCACCAAATTGCAGCACCGCAATGTCCTCATCAACAATCTCAACCAGGTTAACCATACCACCATGTGAAGCCAGACCAGGATTAACCTGACTATGAAGTATGTAATTGATCCTGTCCTCCAGGGGACTGTCATCGGATACCTGCGGTACCTTCGAGTTGGGCGCCTTGATGGTTAACTGCCCACCCATTCTGTCTTCCGCAAAATCCACCAGGGCATCTTCCAGGAACGTCTGGCTGCGACTGTCAATCCAGCCGGTAAAGCCCTTGTACTCAACCGGGATATCATCGTCCTGCTCTTCGCCTGGTTTACAGTAGGCAATACAAGTCTCGGCCATTGGGGTACCAGGATCTGTGATAAAGATCCGGATGCCGATATCTGCCGCTTCCTGCTTGGACAGCAGTTCGACAAAATATTCCTGCGCTCTTTCTGTAACTTCAACCATGGGAGGCCTCGATGCACCTGCATAATTTTAATGTAAAAGAGAAGTTTACTGAATCAAGCGTGCCTGCGCCAACTTATCTATGTAAGCCCCTGCTTTTACAGGGGTTTTCCATTACCTGGAGACTTATCCTGACAGTGAGGAACTATGAAGATCATTCATGCTTATCCCATAAGATCTTCAAATCGGACTGTAAAGATAGCTGCTAAACTGCAGCGATATTAAAGCCCCGGGCACCCCGGCCCTGGACCCAAGAGTTAGTAAAAATGAAACAGTCATCGAAGTACCAGCTCTTCAAAGAACACCTCAGCCAACGCATTTTAGTCATGGACGGTGCCATGGGCACCATGATCCAGGACCTGAAACTGACAGAGTCCGATTTTCGCGGTTCGCGTTTTGTCGATCATCCTACTGATCTCAAAGGTAACAACGAACTTCTTGCCCTGACGATGCCGGTTGCGCTGAAAGACATCCACTTGAAATACCTCCGTAGTGGTTCGGATATTATCGAAACCAACACGTTTACAGCCAATCGCGTTTCCCAGGCAGACTACGATTTGGAGGACTACGCCCGCGAAATAAACTTTAAAGCCGCCAGACTCGCGCGGCAAGCAGCTGACGAGGTAGCAACTCCGGACAAACCCAGGTTTGTAGCCGGTGCCGTGGGACCTACTACCCGCGCTGCCAGCCTGTCCCCCGACGTCAATGATCCAGGCTACCGCAGTGTTACCTTCGATGACTTGGTGGAGGACTATTCAGAAGCAATCACAGCCCTCATCGAAGGCGGTGTCGACATCATATTAATCGAAACCGTGTTTGACGTGTTGAACTCAAAAGCAGCAATCTATGCGGCACTTTCTGTTTTTGAATCACTGGATACCGAGTATCCCATCATGATCTCCGGCACTATTACAGACGCCAGTGGTCGATTGCTATCCGGCCAGACTGTCGAGGCGTTCTGGGCTTCCATTCGGCATGCCAATCCAATATCAGTTGGTTTTAACTGCGCGCTCGGTGCGGACGAACTTAGAACCTATGTCGAAGACATTTCCAAAGTTGCCGACTGTTACGTCAGCGCATATCCAAACCGCGGTCTACCCAACGAATTCGGCGAGTACGACGAAACCATTCCCGAGATGGTGACTTCAATGGAAAGTTACCTATCCTCTGGTCTCGTAAATATTATCGGTGGCTGCTGTGGCACAACCCCGGAACATATCGAGGAGTTTACTCGTATTTCTGCAACTCATTCGCCCCGAAAATTTGCACAGACCACCACGGATTGTTTATTAAGCGGGCTGGAACCCTTCCGTATCAATCAGGATTCGCTGTTTGTTAATATAGGCGAACGAACCAACGTCACCGGTTCCGCAAAATTTGCTCGCCTGATCCGTGAAGAAAGTTATGAAGAGGCATTGGATGTTGCCTTACAACAAGTTAACAACGGCGCGCAGATTATTGACATCAATATGGACGAAGGCATGCTTGATTCAAAAGCAGCCATGGTTCATTTTCTCAACCTGATTGCCGCGGAGCCTGATATCAGCCGAGTACCTGTCATGGTAGATTCCTCGAAGTGGGAAATTATCGAGGCTGGATTAAAGTGCCTGCAGGGTAAGTCCATCGTCAATTCCATCAGCCTCAAAGCGGGCGAAGCTGAATTCAAGGAACAGGCATCTATCTGCCGTAAGCATGGCGCTGCAGTCATTGTTATGGCTTTTGATGAAGATGGACAGGCCGACAGCCTGCAGCGCAAGCAACAAATTTGTCAAAGGTCTTATGACATCCTGGTTAACGATGTGGGATTCGAGCCCCAGGATATTATATTCGACCCCAATGTCTTTGCGGTTGCAACCGGTATCGAGGAGCACAATCTGTATGGCAAAGACTTTATTGATGCTTGTGAATTCATTACCAGGAGCCTGCCGCTGGCAAAAATATCCGGCGGGATTAGCAACGTTTCCTTTTCGTTCCGGGGGAACAACCAGGTACGCGAGGCGATACATGCGGTGTTCCTATACCACGCCATCAAAGCCGGGTTGACCATGGGTATTGTCAATGCCGGACAGCTGGCCATCTATGAAGAAATACCGCTAGAATTACGTGACAAGATAGAAGACGTCATTCTGCATCGAAGTGACGACGCCACAGAAGCCTTGTTAGAAGTCGCGGAACGTTTTGCAGGCAGAGGATCAAGCGCAAAAATCGAAGACCTCACCTGGCGCGAGGCTGATCCAGCTGAACGATTGGCTCATGCGCTGGTGAAAGGCATCAATACTTACATCATTGAAGACACTGAAGCCGCCCGAACACAATTCGACCGCCCCCTGGAAGTCATAGAAGGACCTCTAATGGACGGAATGAACCGGGTTGGAGACCTGTTCGGTGCTGGAAAAATGTTTTTGCCACAGGTAGTTAAAAGCGCGCGGGTTATGAAACAGGCGGTGTCGTACCTTGAACCTTATATTGAAGATGAGAAGGACGCAAAAAACCGTACCAAGGGCAAGATCCTGATGGCGACTGTCAAGGGTGATGTACATGATATTGGCAAGAACATCGTGGGTGTTGTGCTGCAGTGTAATAACTATGAGGTCATTGATCTTGGGGTGATGGTCTCCAGCGACAAAATTCTCAAGGCAGCCCAGGAAGAAAACGTCGACATCATCGGCCTGAGCGGGCTGATCACCCCTTCGCTTGATGAAATGGTTCATGTCGCGTCCGAATTGGAACGCCTGCAAATTAAATTGCCGCTGTTGATTGGGGGTGCGACAACATCCAAGGCGCATACTTCTGTAAAAATAGAACCCTGCTACCAATCGGAATCAACGGTTTATGTCGCTGATGCCTCCAGGGCTGTGGGTGTTGCTACCAAGCTAATGAGTGACGAGCTGAAACCAGACTACTGCAAAAGCATCCGGGAAGAATACGAGAAGATTCGCATCAGAAATAAAAATCGACGACCGAAAGGAAACGTGTTGCGGTTTATAGATGCCGTTGACAACCGAAGCCCCGTACAATGGCAGAATTACTCGCCACCAAAACCGTCATTCCTGGGGACCAGAGTCTTCGAAGACTACCCGATCGAGGAATTAATCGACTACATCGATTGGACTCCATTTTTCATTACCTGGGAACTCGCGGGAAAGTTTCCGCGCATACTTGAAGATGAGCTGGTGGGAGAAACAGCAACATCGTTATTCAACGATGCACAGCAAATGCTTAAGGAAATTGTTAGTAAGAAACTGATTAAAGCAAATGCGGTGATCGGATTCTGGCCTGCCAACAGTACTCAGCATAACGATATTGTATTGTTTAAAGATGATGAACGTACTCGACCTGATCAATGTTTGCATCATCTTCGCCAGCAGACTGACAAACCCAATGAACAACCAAATTTTTGCCTGGCCGATTATGTCGCGCCTGTGGATACGGGTTTGAAAGATTATGTCGGTGGCTTTGTGGTCAGTACAGGTCATGGTGTTGGGGCACTGGCAGCAGAATATGAAGCGGATAACGATGATTACAATGCGATTTTACTCAAATCCATTGCTGACCGACTGGCGGAAGCTTTTGCAGAAAGAATGCACGAGAGAGTTCGAAGGGAATTCTGGGGTTATGCAGAAGATGAATCCAGGACCAACGAAGAGTTGATCAAGGAATCCTATCAGGGTATACGGCCTGCGCCAGGTTATCCCGCGTGCCCGGACCATACCGAAAAAGGTCCATTGTTTGAGCTTCTGGGTGCAACCCAAAATCTCGGCGTGGATTTAACCGAGCACTACGCAATGACCCCCGCTGCGTCTGTCAGTGGTTTCTATTTCTCTCACCCGGATTCACGCTATTTTGGGTTGGGAAAAATCGACAAGGACCAGGTCGAAGACTATGCAAAAAGGAAGAAGATGGAAGTCAGTGAAGTCGAACGCTGGTTATCGCCGGTGCTCGTTTACCAATAGCGGCATTTTGTTACACTATGGCGAACTATTTATTGATGTACAGGAAACCTCATGGCCGATTCTGAAGATCCCCGGGACTCAGATCGTGAGCTGGATCAGGCTCCCTACCCGGATTCCATACAGAGCAAGCCACCCACGTTCCTGCAAATAGCCCTCAGCGTGGTCGCTGCAGCCTTTGGTGTGCAGACACAGGCGAACCAGGAGCGGGATTTTGCCAATGGTAAGCCCATTGTATTTATTATCGGCGGGCTGGTTTTTACCCTGCTGTTTGTACTTAGTATCATTGGCGTGGTGAATCTGGTTTTGGCGTGAAAGAATCTCTTAGAAACCGTAAAACCTTACTGTTTATACTCGCCGCTGCCAGCCCGGTCGCATTTTCAGCTTGGCAGACGTTGCTCAACAATTTCACCGTAGAAGTTGCAGCATTCACGGGCAAGGATATTGGCATGCTGCAGAGCCTGCGGGAAATTCCCGGTTTCCTTGCATTTACTGTCATCTATGTTCTCTTATTCATCAAGCAACAAAACTTTGCCATACTGTCCCTGTTACTGCTTGGCCTGGGTACCGCATTAACCGGGTTCTTTCCCAGTATCATCGGTCTATATCTAACAACGGTGCTGATGTCGATAGGATTCCACTACCTCGAAACGATGCAGACGTCGCTCAGCCTGCAATGGCTGGACAAACACGAGGCGCCCAGGGTATTGGGTCAAATTATCGGTGTACGCTCCTTCGCCACATTGGCTTGTCTGGGTAGTCTTTATCTTGTTCTTCAAGTACTTGAACCCAATTATATCGTCATCTACCTGATCGCCGGTACTGCGACCATGGCCATCGCCTTTTTCTGCTGGTTTGCCATTCCACACTTTGAAGACAGTGTCGTCCAGCGCAACGAATTGTTTCTTCGCAAACGTTACTGGTTGTACTACGCACTCACTTTTCTTGCCGGTGCAAGGCGACAGATCTTCACGGTGTTTGCGGGCTTTCTGCTCGTACAGAAATTCGGCTTTCCGCTGGAAAACATGGTATTGCTGGTACTGGTTAATTCGGCGATCAATATCTGGTTCGCCCCAAAGATTGGTCAATTGATTAGCTTCATCGGCGAGCGACGAGCCCTGACGCTTGAATACATGGGGTTAATCGGGATCTTTCTGACCTATGCCATCGTCGACAATGCCACCCTGGCCGTGGTGCTATACATTCTCGATCATATATTTTTCTCAATGGCTATCGCTATCAAGACTTACTTCCAGAAAATCGCAGACCCGGCAGACATATCCGCCACCGCGGGTATCAGTTTTACGATCAACCATATTGCAGCGGTGATCCTACCTGCGCTACTGGGTCTGGTATGGGTCATTAATCATGGTGCAGTTTTTGTGATTGGTGCCTTAATCGCAGCCTGTTCACTGCTGCTGTCGCAGTTGATTCCGGATACACCCAAAGAGGGCAAAGAGGTGCGTTGGACCGCCGAACGTCAAACGGCCAGTTAGCGCTAAGATGGAGCGTCGCCTGGGAGCAAAGAGTACGATACGTCTTTATCAGGACTATATTGCGGGGGCGCCGAGGCAGGGACGCAAAATTTGAGTGCACATATACGTGCGGTACGAGTCCAGATAAAGACATACCGTATTCGTAGCGGATTCCAGTATTGGTTTTGGCAGATCAAGGCTAGCTCAGAGGATCACACTATATATATCAGTCCTACTGATTGGAAACCCAGTAAACAATTGCGCAAACGACGATAAGTATGAGGAACACGATACTTATGGCGTCGACGACACTGTCAGCATCATGTTCGCTGGTATTTTCATTTTCTGTCATTGAATAAAACCCGTCACATTGAGATGTGCCGGATTATACGGGGCTAATCGCAGACTCGCCAGTTCCAGTCTTCTCCAAACAAAAGATGATCCTGCTCAATCTGCTATTGGCCATATACACCATGAATCTATCGATATAGAAAAACAGTAGTTTTATAACCGCGCTCAAGCTGGTATTTTGACGCCCTGCGAACAGCAAATTCTTCCATCTCCTAAATTTTAAGCAAAACACATGTATATCTATGATGATTATGACCATGCGATGGTCAATGAGCGCGCTGAGCAATATCGAGAACAAACTGATCGTTTTCTCGCAGGTGAGCTGTCCGCAGAAGAATTTCAGCAATTAAGGCTGCGCAACGGTTTGTATATTCAAAGACTGGCACCCATGTTGCGAATCTCGGTACCTTACGGCATGTTATCCAGCACTCAGCTTCGCAAGCTGGCGCATATTATACGTCACTATGATAAGGGCTATGCTCATCTAAGTACCCGACAGAATATACAACTGAATTGGCCTAAGCTCGAAGAGGTACCAGACATATTGAAGGAACTGGCATCCGTCGAGATGCATGCCATCCAATCCAGTGGCAGCTGTATTCGAAATGTCACAGGCGACCAGTACGCTGGTGTCGCTGTCGATGAAATAGAGGATAGCCGACCCTGGGCAGAACTGATTCGACAGTGGTCGACCTTTCACCCCGAATTCAACTGGTTACCCAGAAAATTCAAAATCGCAGTCACCGGTGCCCGTGAAGACAGGGCGGCAGTACAGGTGCATGATATCGGCGTAAGAATGATCGAACGGGATTCCATAGTCGGGTTCCAGATCCTTGCAGGTGGCGGGTTAGGCAGAACACCCGTGATCGGTTCCGTGATCAAGGACTTTCTCGAAAAACGACACCTGCTTACCTATATTGAAGCGGTACTTCGGGTCTACAATCGCTACGGTCGCCGGGACAACAAGTACAAAGCCAGGATCAAAATTCTGGTTCGTGCCATGAAACCGGAAGTCTTTGCACAAAAGGTCGAAGAGGAATGGCAAACCATCAAAGATGGTCCTGGAACACTTAACGATACCGAGATCAATCGGGCGAAATCATCCTTTACCCGGCCTGACTATCTGGAATTGACGGATGAAAGTGATGAGTTTGATTATCGGATCCAGGAGAACCTTGCATTTAGCACCTGGGTCGAACGAAACGTTAAAGCACACCAGCAGTCTGGCTACACGATTGTCAATCTTGCCATAAAGAAAACAGGTGTCGCGCCTGGCGATCTCACCGACGAGCAATTTGATACCATCGCTGACCTTGCCGATAAGTATAGCTTTGGTGAGGTCCGAGTTACCCACGAACAAAATGTCACCCTGGCTGATGTGTGCAGGCAAGACCTGTTTGCCTTGTGGAAAGAACTCTGTGCCGCCGATCTTGCTACCCCTAACCTGGGATTGTTAACGGATATGATATGTTGCCCTGGCGGGGACTATTGTTCTCTCGCTAACGCTAAATCCATACCGGTTGCAGAAGCGATTCAGCGGAAGTTTGATGACCTGGACTATCTGCATGATCTCGGCGACCTGGATCTCAATATTTCAGGCTGCATGAATGCCTGCGGACATCACCACGTGGGTAACATCGGAATCCTCGGAGTTGACAAGAGGGGGCAGGAATTCTTCCAGGTGTCAATCGGTGGATCTTCCCTTTCCAATACAGCTTTGGCGAAAATCCTGGGGCCTTCGTTTTCTCAGGAAGCGATCCCGGAAATTATACAAAAACTGGTTAACCTCTATGTTGAACAGCGTGAGGATGGTGAACAATTCGTTGAGACCTACAACCGAATCGGCATCCAACCGTTCAAAGATGCTGTTTACCCGGTTTAAAAAGCCAGCTTACTGAAACTGATAGAAGTATAAACAAGACTATAAATCATGCCCACCATCATAAAAGACAAGACCATTACAGAGAGTCCATTTGAACTGGTCGATGCAGAAAACGTGGACATCAGGGCAAATAATGTTTTATTGCCGTTGGCGTTTTTTTTGGAAAACAGCGCAGTAATCAAAGGCCGCAATGACATTGGGGTCTGGATTGACGCTGGTGAAGATGTAGAGGATATCGAAGCCGTGGTAAATCAGTTGCCCATCATTGCGCTGAACTTTCCTGCCTTTGGGGACGGCAGAGCATACTCAAGTGCCAACATTCTGAGGCGCAAGTTTGGCTACAAGGGCGAAATCAGGGCGGTAGGAGACGTGCGCCGTGATCAATTGGAACAAATGCTGAGCTGTGGCATCAATGCCTTTGATATGGCAGAGGGGCAAGACCTCGAACAGTCCCTGAGCGGGTTAAAACACTTCAGTCACAACTACCAGGGAACAATTGATCGGCCCGAGCCCTTATTCAGGCACCGTAAATAGATAAGGCTAACAAGCTGCAAGCTAATAAATCGGCCAAGGCTACAGTTTGAAGCGCTAATCGCATAGTATCGACGTATGGAAAGCGATCCTCTTTTATATTCTTTTTTTCTGATTTTTACCTCTGCGGCGGTTCTTGCCACAATCGCTCTTTTTACCCGTCAGCCGTTGATCGTTGCTTACATTGCCATTGGAATCCTGCTTGGCCCCTCTGCGACATCGTTAATTTCAGATCCGACATTGATTAGCAGCATCGCGAAGATAGGCATCATTTTCCTGCTATTCTTGCTGGGTCTTGATATGCAACCGTCGAAGCTGGGCAATATGCTCAAAGATGCCTTGTTTGTTGGCCTACTTAGCTCCGCATCGTTTTTTGGTCTTGGTTTTCTGGTGGGTACTCTCTTCGGCTACACCACTATCGAATGCCTTATTATTGGCATCGCACTGATGTTTTCCAGCACGATTATCGGCATCAAGCTCTTGCCAACAACTGTCCTGCATCATCGTCACACGGGCGAGCTCGTGGTGAGTCTGTTACTGATCCAGGACCTCATCGCCATTATTGCCTTGCTGGTGATTACCGGCGATCTCTTTGGTTCATCCGGTGCATCTAAACTTGCCACCATCGTCATCGCCTTCCCCGCTCTAATCCTGGTAGCATTTCTGTTTGTGAAATTCGTGTTACTAAAACTGCTAACCAGGTTCGATGCTTTTCACGAATACATCTTCCTGATCGCTATCGGCTGGTGCCTGGGCTTATCGGAGATGGCGGAAATGGTCGGTTTGTCCCATGAGATTGGCGCTTTTGTGGCCGGAGTTACCATCGCCACGAGTCCCATCGCGTTGTATATTGCCAACCACCTGAAACCCCTGAGAGACTTTTTCCTGGTGCTGTTTTTCTTCTCTCTTGGCGCAGGATTTCAGTTGCATCTGTTAGGGGAGGTGATTGTTCCCGCTATATTACTCGCGGTGGTGGTGTTACTGATTAAGCCATTGATTTTCAGAGTGTTGTTGATCCGTATCAGTGAGACGGCAAACATGAGCTGGGAAGTTGGGTTTCGACTGGGTCAGATAAGCGAGTTCTCATTACTCATCGCGTTTATGTCTACGAGTCATGCGCTGATCAGTCAAAGTGTGTCACACGTCATTCAGGCGACGGCAATCATTACCTTCTTGATCTCCTCATACATCGTGGTGCTGCGCTTTCCCACACCGATTGCAGTGTCTGACGAACTCAGGCGAGACTAGTCGGGGTATAAACTATCATGCATGGCTTAGCAGTGTTCGGCCGCTGACATGACCGCTGATAATTTCATCCATCACCGAAGACAGTCCAGACAATCCAATTTCAGTCGTCACGGCCTCCAGGCCATTGAGTTTCCAGTCCGAAGCCAGCCGATCCCAGATCCGGTTTTTGTTATCAATCGGTATTTCCACGGAGTCAACGCCAAGAATATTAATGCCGCGGAGAATAAATGGCAGCACGCTGGCAGAAAATGATGGTGATGCAACGAGGCCACAGATCGCAACACTGCCCTGCGGATGTAGCGTCTTGATAACATTGGAGAGAATTTCACCACCCACGCAATCAATGGCGTGAGCCCATTGTGGCGCCAGCATGGGACGTTTATTCTTTTCACTAAGATCATCTCGACCAATGACGGATGTCGCCCCCAACGATTTCAGGTAGGCTGATTTATCCGCCTTGCCTGAACTGGCGACAACTTCAAAGCCGAGATTTGCCAACAGCATCACCGCGATGGAACCGACACCACCGGTTGCTCCCGTGACCAGCACGGGGCCATCATCGGGACTTGCGCCCATCATTTGAATTTTTTCGAGGCAGAGCGCTGCGGTGAACCCGGCGGTACCGATTACCATGCTTTCTTTCGCCGAGAGACCATCAGGCATCGGTGTTACCCAGCTGGCGGGCACACGAATGTATTCACCGTAGCCACCTGGAGTATTCATACCGAGATCAAATCCTATGCAGATCACCGCGTCTCCTTGCTTGAAATCCGGGTTTGAGGAAGCAGCAACGACACCAGCGGCGTCGATACCGGGCGTATGAGGGTAAACGCGGGTTACTCCTGGCATACCTTTTGAGGACATTGCGTCTTTGTAGTTGACCGAGGAATATGCAACTTTGATCAGTACCTCACCGTCAGGTAAATCATCAACAGAACGCTCGATCACAGCATGGGTGACATCGGTTTCGGTTTTCTCGACCCAAAATGCGTCAAATGTAGTCATTGGCGTTCTCGATTAGTTAGTGCCCAATCATAAGTGATTATGTGTACTTTTATGTGTACTTTTCCAGTCACGTTTTGCGCTATCAAAATAGACTCAATATACGCAAAGTCGGGTGCTGGAGTCGAA
>DUAT01000162.1 GCA_012960755.1 Gammaproteobacteria bacterium | reverse complement strand
GGAGAAGTTGTTCGACGAAGTGGTGCCAGACCTTATTCTCAAAGGTCTGCGGGAAATCGTCCGCCTTAATCGGTAGCGGTTTTCGAATTGGTGAACCGCCTCGGTTATCATGGGTACTTGCTCAACACGATAAGGACCCGCGTGCTCTTTAGAGGCGCTAATTCATTCACACTATGCCTTTTACTTTGACAAGATACATGCTCCCTGGAATGCTTTTCGTATTCCTGATGACCTTGTTCCTTTATCTGATCACCATGCCTCAAGTAATCACGCTGGAGGACGCGGGTTTGTTCCAGATGATCTGCCACAAAGGCGGTATCGGGCACCCTCCCGGGTATCCTCTGTTTATTCTATCTTGTCAGGCTTTCGTTAACTTGCCTGTTTTTGACCAGAGTGTGATTGCCGGTAATTTGATTTCAGCGGTGTTCGCCAGTGCTGCGTGTGGGTTATTGGTTGTCGTGTTGCGGCAGTTACAGATGCCTGCTTCACTCGCCATAGCGCTCTCGCTGGTTTATGGGTTGTCAGTGACCTTTTGGTCACAGGCGATTATCGTTGAAGTGTATTCTCTTGCAGTACTGCTGTTCCTTGTTTGCCTCTCCCTGTCATTGGCCTACCAGGGTTCTGGGCGAGTGAAGTACCTTTTCTGGTTGGCGTTGGTTTATGGTCTTGCGCTGTCTAATCACTGGCCGCTGCAAGGGCTTGGGACGCTGGCACTGCTAGCCGTTCTGGCGCCACGAATACGATCAATCGCCCGATTTCTATTGGTACCCTCCAACGTTTTGGGCATGTTGGCTTTGATGGGACTTGGGCTGTCGCCCTACCTGACCTTGTTCCAGTCGTCTCCTGAGTTTTCGCTCTATGGCCCAGTAGAATCAGGCGCAGATTTTGTGAAATACGTTACCAGAGCCGCATACTCGGATCAGCATGAATTAGCGGGGATGAGTGATAAGGTAAGTTTCCAGAGGTGGCTCATTGCGCAGTCAGCGTTGCAGTTGACGCTTCCCCTTGGAATTCTGGCGGGCCTCGGTTTGCTGGTGTCCTTTAAACGGCTCCCGTGGCATTTGTCGGTTGCGTTAGTGCTGCTCTATCTGGGTGGGACCTCAATCCTGAACTCGATGCTGGGTTTTGAGTTTAACAGTCTGCGAGTCGCGATATTTGAACCTTATCCAGTGATCAGTTACCTGGCTTTGGTTATCTGGCTGGGGATTGCGGTAATGTGGTTTATTGATCTGGCAGAAGGGTGGGTCCCCTGGCTACGGAAAATATTCCCGGTCTTGCTGGTGGTATTAGTGGCCATTGGGAATTTTCCAGGGTTTCGCTACCGCGACAACGGTTTTATACAGGCCTATGGTGAACTGGTGCTTGAAAATGTTCCCGATAATGCGGTGCTGTTTGTGGAAGGAGATGTGGGTGTCGGTGTTATTGGTTATCTCCATTACGTGCAAGGCCAACGTAAGGATATTGAGCTACGCAGCTGGAACAATCTTGTCTTCAAAAACAGGCTGATTTCACCTTACTCGCCACGGGATAAGCAGTCGAAGTTGCGTAGTGAATTTATCAGAAAATCAGGAAAAGCAGTGTTTAGTACGACCTCCCACGGAGAGAATGGCCTAATGACAGGGTTGCTTTTTCAGCATAACGTTGCGGCAGGATATCAATGTAACCAGAATCTGCACGGTTATATCGAACAGCTTGTCGCGATTGAACAACTGGATGCCCTTAGCAATGGCCATGAAAAGGAATTGTTGTTCGGTCTGTTGTTGGAATTTTCACGCCAGCATACGGGCTTGCTTTCGGGGCCTAATGAGATGGGTGATAGGCTAGAGGTAGAGCTGGCGATTATGGCGATGCTGGTGAAAACTTTCCCGGGCAAGCTGGCGGTGCTTGAATCTCAATTCTGGAACCGTGGCAATTTTATGCCAAAAGAACAGCTCAAATTAATGGTCGAGTCAGCGGTGGCGCAGATGCGCCCTCGGGAAAATTTGCGCAACCAGGGGCTTCTGGAAGAATACCGAGGCAGAGTTGCGCTGGTTGAGCCGGCGAGCTTGAAGCTGGCCGCTAATCATTTGGAGCGATCTATTTCCTTGAACCCGATCGCTGAAAATACTAGCGTATGTCCTTTGTATCGAACCTACCGTGAGTTGAATTTGGAAGCACGGGCTGGTGATCTGCTAGACAGGTTCGATGGTAAACACTGTGAATAGTTTAAATAGTGAGTGGATTGCGATCAAAT
>DUAT01000161.1:33016-69533 GCA_012960755.1 Gammaproteobacteria bacterium | reverse complement strand
TAAGTGCCATTCTCTTTAGGGTTGCAAGCTTTAATATTGGCTTGCACCACATCTTCAATATTAATAAAGTCTCGTAAGATTTGATCAGAGCCTTTAAAGAGTTTTGGCGCTTTACCATCAAGTATTTGATGCCC
Source organism: Gammaproteobacteria bacterium (assembly GCA_012960755.1). Next base: position 69,399 of record DUAT01000161.1, on the reverse strand, counting down.
TAGTTGAATTACCATTGATGAAGTTTTTGCCTTGTAATATTCACGAGATCCATACACATTAAAGAACTTTAAACCAACAATAGTCATATCAGGGTTTTCGTCTGAATAGCGATAAGCAATCTGATCCATCATGTATTTACTAAAGCCATAAGGGTTCTCGGGGTTTTCCTTACCCACAGTTTGTGGTGAAGGCAAACTGCCATATGTAGCAGCTGAGCTCGCATATACCATTATCGCATCATCGTCTTCTGCGTAAGCATTGCTGGTAAGCACCCCCGCACACGTTGCAACAGCCAACGCGCTCGAGACAGCCAGCGACAGCGGTTTTTTCTTTATAAACATAACAAAATTCCCCAACAGTTATAAGTTATTCCTTCTTTTGCCAGCCAATTTAAAGCCCACAAACCATCCCGATCATTCATGACAAGCATAGCTCCTGATCGACCCGCGCAGTGTACGCCCATTTCTGACAAAAAAAAATTAAAAAAAAATGAACTTTTCCCAAAATATTTCACCATCCTGCCGAAATTTGGCATACGAAAGTGCATTTCCCAATTAAAATGAAAGGGAAATCGTATAATCGTCTGCTGACAAGTCTAAAACAGGGTTTCATCTTGAGTGTTTCTCCGACGCTGCCAGTTTTCCATGCGCTGATAACTTCTGCCACCATTTTTACCTGCAACGCAACATTCGCGAGCGAAATAAGCGATCGGCTACTCGACTGTCGTGCAATTGCGGAGGTTGAAAGCCGAGTCAAATGTTATGACGCAATGACAGATTCCCTTATGCCCGAAGCACCAGAAAAGCAAACAAATGCTGACAACAAGAGTGTTTCAACCAACATACCGGTCGACGTCCAAATCCCGGAGACGATCCGGAAAATCGAAGCGGAAGATTTGTTTGGCAAAGACAGGCTGGAGAAGCAGGAGATAGTCCTGAAAGAGCTGGACTTAAAGTCCATTGACCAGATCAGGAGCCTGGTTGTCAAAGCAGTTAAAAATGCGCAAAAATTTCATGTCGTCTACCTTGAAAACGGCCAGGTATGGCAACAAAAAAAAGGCTATACGTACTGGAGAGTAAAACGGGGTGATGTCCTAGTTATCACAAATGGATCAATGGGTTCATTCCGGATGAGCGTCGACGGAAAAAACAAAAGTGTCGGCGCAAAACGCTTGAAGTAACTTCAACTAACACGATTCTAAAATTCTGCGGCGCTTAAATATTGGTGCAACTGGCCAAGTTCCGATGCATAATTTTGCCAACGTCCCGACGAGTTTTCATGAAGCGGCTGCCTGACCTGCCAGACGCTCGCTGTCCGGACGCGATTCTCCACCTCGTAGAAATTCAGACAGCGATCATCCCAATCCAACCCAAGAAACGACAAAACCGGATCGAGTACACCTCTCGGGTTTAATACCAGCTCATCATAATGAACATCAATAATGCGGTTGGGAAATGCAACTCGCCAGTGGTTCATCAACCGCTGGTACTGGATGTAAAAATGTCCAATATCCAACAGGCCATTAGAGTACTTGTATTGAGTTGCCAGGGGTTGAAAGAAAACAGACAGACAGTTGTCCAGTGCCTGACGTGTTGTATGAATTATCTTCGCATTAGGGAACAGCGACAAGATAAGTCCCAGGTAAAGAAAATTGTCCGGTCGCTTGTTCGTTACACGAGCTACGCCGGGAAAGTTACTCTCCAAATAGTCAAGATATGTTTTCCCTATTTCTTGAAAATCGATTTTATCCACTGATATGAGAGATTCTGGTAGAGGTACCCGTCTCGCAAAATAACTTATCTCACCCCCGGCACTGACACCCGGATGAGCCGCCAGCATCTGTTCGATTAAGGTGGAACCAGAACGAAACATACCGCAAATAAAAATGGGTGCCGCATCGGATACTGGCTGTATATGTTTCAAGCCAGACAAAGCGGGGAAAATCTCCATTAGTTCCTTACTGAGTGCCTCCTGCCCGGCGGCATCATAAACACCAACCCGATATTGGCTGCAGAAATTACCCTGCTTATAGTATTTGAATGCAGCCTCGTACTCAGCCCATTCATCATGAACCTTTCCGAGTGCAAAATTCAGCTTTTCGCGATCCAGGTCATCACAATTGTCGCGGACTAAAGCTTGTTTTAGGCGATCAACTAATGGATCAGACGAATCAATTTTACCGCCCTCAGCTAAACGCACCATCGCATCACAATGATCCGGATTGTTTAACAGGATATGCTCGAAGAGTTTCCGGGCCATATCCCAATGACCATTCTCCTCTTCGAGCTGAGCCAGGTTATAAAGTGCAGGTTCATAATCCGGATTAAGCGCCAACGCTTGCTTAAGCGCTAATCGCGCTTCATCAGTACGGTTCAAATCGGAAAGAATAATACTAATATTAGAGTGCACTTCCTCTGGTCGAGATATGCCTGCACTCAGCGTTTTCTGATATTCGGTCAGTGCTTCATCCAGCTTACCGGTGTTTTTCAGTAAACGCGCAAGGTTATATCGTATGTCTGTCAGGTCAGGATTGTACGAAAGCAGCCTCCGAATGCAGCTGATTGCAGCATCAGGTTTACCCAATTGCATCATCACATTCGCGTAGTTCTGACAGTAGCTGGGTTCTCCCGGGTAAGCGTCCACCAGTCGCTTCAGCATCTGCGCCGCCTGTTCAAACCGCTGTGGAGGTTGCAGGTAAATGGCGACCAGTGTCAGTAGTGCATCAGGATTTGTCGGGTCGCGACGCAAAACCTGTTGATACAAAACTTCCGCCGCACGGAATTCCTGTTTTCCGTACAATTGGTGTGCACGTTGTAACTTTTTCTGGACCTGGTGTCTGATTTGGTTCTTCTTCTGAGGCACGTCTGAGCTCGTCGAATTAATGCTTTTTACAAACAATCACCCAGGCAGCTGGTTGCTGCTCAGGACCCATGCCAAGGGTCTCACATCTTTGCTGAACTAAACCCTTGGTTTCCAGATTCTGTTTGATTGCTTTCATCGCGTCTTTATCCACAGCCGAACTCATCATCGACGTCATCCTGCCGCGATAGGCTCTGAGTTCCTTCACCATGCCATCCAGCCAGGAGATAACTTCCCGCTTGTCAAAGGCACCCATGCGCTTGTACATGTAGGCAATATCCTCGTGCAGTTGTTGCGCCAGCCCCGCTGCTACATTGCTACCCATTTCCTGCAACATCGATTCAAGCGCGCGAACCGCAGGTTTGAGTTTTCTTTCTGCAGTCTTAAAGGCTTTTACGCTTCCTGTCCCTGCATTCAAAGCAAAACCTGCACTAAAAGTATTACGTGCCAACTTGAGTAATCTGCTCTGCATGATGGCGTTGATGGCATTCAAATTGTCACTGCATTCCCGGTAAATCGCGCCTTCGTGTAAATGGATAACCGCTCCAAATGAGCCACCAGGTGCGAGTAAACGTGCCGCCTCGTCGAAGGTATCAATACCAGCATATTCAATACCAAATTGACTAACCACTAAATCGAAGCTATTACTCAGGAACGGCGTATGTAATGCATCGGCGGTAATGCATATGGTTTCCGGGTACCGCTTGCCTAGTTCCAACAGGGCATTCACCGATGTATCAAGGCAAAAAGAATGGAAATCTGCTATACCCCGGCTGGCAAATCCGGTAACAGCACCATTACCACAGGCCATGTCCAGGAGTCTTTGACGCTCACGGCTACAGTTATCTGCACTATTCTCAGCAAAGAAGGTCAGCCAAAATCTTTCCAGCACTTCTTCTTGTGGCCCGCCTTCCTGGTGCGCCGCATTTTCGTGTGTGCCAGTCCAATAAACGTCCCAGTCGCCCGGTACTCGCTGCCGATCCCGTTGGTTAGCTGCCATCATATTTTCCCGTGTAGCTACAACATGTTACTCCACTCCCCGTCGATAGGTCCAAAATCTGTGATTCAACTGACGGACCGGTGCTTCGGGTTTGGCGTCATGCCGTAGCTGCGCTTCGTTACGAAATTCAATGGCCAGGTTTTCTTTACCCATTGCTGTATAGACTTCAGCGATAGTCAGGTAAAAAGCCGGTTCCTCTTCTTTAAGTTGAATCGAACGAGCCAGCATGTTCAGGCTGGCATCAAACCTCCCTGCGTCAAGCAACAACTTCCCCGCAGCAGCAAGGAAATATGGATTGTTTGCCTGGTATCTTTCAACCCGTGAGATAAACTTTTCGGCCTTCTCTGGTTGATTTTCTTTCTCGTAAAATCGCGCCAGATTAGTCAAGGCAGAATAATTACTACTGTCGAGGGAAATAGCTTTTCGATAACTAAACTCCGCCAGCTTCTTTTTACCGGTTCTGCTATAGGCTGCGCCCATATTGTTCCACGTGTCGGAAGACTCTCGATCTACAAATAAGGCTTGTTGCAAATTTTCGATCGCTTCGTCAGTATTGCCCATGACCAGGTTTTCACCACCAATATTGTTAAAGTACAAGGCCAATGCAGCACGATCACTGATTTCTTGATTGCTTCGTTCATCCAGGGAAAATTCCGGCAGAAAATCCACCACATAATTCTTCGAAACAGCCACCCGACCGGTTACAACCACATGTTCATAGCGAATCATGGTCTTAAGCTGGTAGTCCCAGGTGGGTTTTACGGATACCAGTTCAAAGTGGGCATCGACACCGGCATGACGTGCGACCGCAATAAACAAGCTGGTTAACGACAGGCAGTTGCCGGACCCGGAATCAAAAGTCTGCTGTGCAGTTTTCGTGAAGTCAGTGTCGTAGCCTATGTTTAATTCATCCTGGTGGAACAGAAACTTGCGAAGCTCCTGTACTTTATGGCTCGCCCCCCAACTGGATTTGATTCTCGCATCAATCGCGGTTTGCAGGTCGCTACTCAGGGCTAACATTCCGACATCCATTTCTGATCGACCCTGGACCGCCCTATTGATAAATTCCTGCTCTAATTCAGCTGCATAATCAAAATCCAATCCGGTCGTACAAGCATTAATCAAACAGATCTGGCCCAATAACAAGCCTTTGCAGATATAAGGGATAGTTGCCTTAGTCATAGTACGGTTACATTCCACCGCTGAACAAAGTAACGTGAAATTCAATACTGTTGTCGGTCACTCTGCAACTTTTTCATCAGCAACCGTCGTTTTTCTGGCAATTTTCGGCCAGCTGACTAAAGGGAAGATTAAAGAAATAACCCAAAATATTGTAGGTCATTTTTACGTGGTTATCACCGGAGTCTGTGTCTCGAACGAGACCCAACCCGGTGCCGTAGGCGATGCTGTAATGAAAAAATGTGCCCCTGCTGCCACCAGAATGACGCGTGAAAAAAGGCCCCTCATAAAGGGGCCTGATATATTCATAAACCTCAGGTTTAATTCACAACAAAGTTCACCCGGGCATAGTAGAACCTGCCCAGGAAGTCATAGATACTGGAAGTGTTAGCAGACACATCGGTGACGTAGGGTGGTTCTTCGTCTGTCACATTTCGCACTCCGACAAGGAAGTTCCATCTATCCAGTCTGTAGGTTCCCATGAGATCGAAATAATGTTGAGCATCAGCCGTTGGCTCAAGCGTACCGAAGCCAATCACATCAAACGCTTCCATCTCGTCCAGGTATCGATAGGTAATTCCCGCCGACCAGGTCTCACGATTCAATGTAACATCAAGATTGGAACGAAACTCCGGATAAGCAGCGAAGCTTGAAACACTACCCGCAACAACACCGGTACGATCATCAACAACGCCGGTATCTGTTGTTTCCACATATTCGTCGAGGTAATTCAGCAACCAGTTTACCTGAACTTCACCCCAGCCAGTGGTGACGGCATAAGTGGCAGTAAGGTCGATGCCACTGGTTTCAATTTTGTTGAGGTTTTCGTTCAGCAAATCGAAACGAACCACATCCCCTGCATTACCCCGGCTGATTCGCCCGCATTCAGGAGCTGACAATGAGCCGTTGGGACTATCGTAACAAGTGGTAATCACATTAGTTGGCTTCGGCGTACCGACTGCGTCATCCACCTGAACATCATACCAGTCGAGGGAGATACTCAAGTCAGCGAATTCAGGTTGCCAAACAAGACCGACAGAATAACTTTCTGAAGTTTCCGGCTGCAGTTCCTCGTTACCACCCGCTGATATCTTGAGCTGGGCCGCTGGCTGAACAAAACCTGCTGGTACACCATGTGCGGCACAGTTAGCGGCAACGTTGGCATCGGCAACGGGATTGGTACAAGGATCTGTAACGCTCTGGAATGTATCTGCTATACCGCCAAACAGTTCAAGAATATTTGGACCACGATAACCGGTCGCATAGGTACCACGAAACTTCAGGGTTTCGATCGGCATCCAGCCGATTGATGCCTTGTATGTGGTTTCATCCCCAAAAGTATTGTAGTCGGACCAGCGAATAGCAAGGTCCAGATCCAATGCTTCAGCCATAGGTGCACCGGCCAGAAGAGGGATAGCAAATTCTGCATAGAATTCAGTCACATCGAATTCGCCATTGGTTGGCTCTGCAAAGTTGCCACCACTATCTCCAGCCTGAACGACTCCTGATGTCTGAACGCCACCTTGCTCTTCTCGATATTCAGCACCGGCAGCCACTCCAACAGTACCGGCAGGCAAATTGCCGAATTCTCCGGCAACCGTGGCAGCAAAATGCAACATGTCGTAATCACTGCGTTCCAAGTCATCAAATGTTGCGAATGACTTTTCTTCTGCGGACTTAACCCCACGACCAAAAATGTCCATCGTCGGATTACCCAGCGAATCTTTCGGGCAGGATGCCGTAAGCGCACAGGCTGCAGGATCAACGGAGATCTGAAGGTTCGCAACGTTAAGTTGACCGGATGTTACCTCGAACAACTCAGATCGTCCGGCGGTCATCCATAAGTCCCAATCCCAGCTTCCAAGCGCGCCACTGGCGCCCAGGTCTCCAAAGCTACCTTTCAAGCCTATCGTTGCGCTCAACGTATCACTGTCGTACTCAAACGTCCGCACACCAAAATCCAGACCGCGATAGCTCATCTGAATATCAGCAGCCTGGCAAGCCGCGTCACAAGTCGCATTAGCAGCCCGGGTGGAGGTAATCAGCGCCAGTGCATCAGTCGGGATATTTGGATTGTTCAGCGGTACCCGAAGCAGATCGGTGAACCTGCCTGCGGCGCCCTGCACGGGTAATGGGGTAAAGTTCAAACGACCTTCACGGTGCGCCAGGACCACATTCAAATAGCTTATAACGCCATTGTCAAAGCTGTATTCACCAAGACCAGCGAAATTCACTGCCTGATTAGAATTGATGAGTGATACACCTTCGTCAATGTCATTGTAGTTAAATCGGTGGCCCTGATTGAGGATGCAATCAATACTGCCGCTACTATCGCTGCCGGGTCCGCCATTCAAACAAAACGTGTCGTAGCTCTGAAAACTCTCACCCGTGACTGGGTTTGGCTTAAACAGGATCGCTGGATCACCCGGGCTGATTACTCTGCCTTCAGGGGGAATACCGCTTCCCAACAGGGTACCGATGACACCACCAAGATCAGCCTGGCCAAGAATGGGCAGCTTGGAGAAATCCCGCTCCTGGAAATCCACGTCACCATCATCAATATAGGTGATGCCTGCGGTGAAAAAGCCACGATCGCCGGTAACGCCAAAGAGCAGACCTGCATCGACGTGTTCACCACCATCTTCACTGGGCGACCCCACGCCAAAGCTAATTTCGAAACCATCGAAATTTCTCTTTGGCACCAGGTTGATAACACCGGCAATGGCATCGGAGCCGTAAATGGCCGACGCTCCGTCAGCGAGGACTTCGACCCGATCAATCATATTAACCGGGAACGATTGCAAGTCGACGCCCAATCCGAGACTGTCACGGATCGTCGAAACAGCCCGACGACCATCGAATATTGTTAATGTGCGTTCAGGTTCCAGCTGGTGAATTCCGGTAAAATTGGCACCCCTGCCACCATTGGAATTGTTCCGACTGGTACCTTGCGCACCAATTGACGGTAGCTCAAGCAGCGAATCAATAAGGCTATAGGTCGCATGCTCAGTGACTGACTCCCCTGTCAGTATAGTCATGGGACCCACGTAGGTCCCGGCATCACGCTTGATTCTGGACCCCGTCACCACAACTTCCTCCAGTTCACGTTCATCTTCTGCCAGGGCAGAGGATGTAATGACGGATGTGGTAACAACTGTGCTCATACCAGCCACCAGCGTGAACGCCAGTGACCAGCCAGAGGCTTTCTTACTTGAAATTGACATAGTTTTCCCCAAAGAAACCGAAAATTTTCTATTCTCGCCTCCTTAGTTGCCTGAAATTGCCAATCGGTTTAATGCAAATGAAAAAAAAGTGAAAAAAATATGAAGAGCACCTGACTGTCGAAACGCGGCAGACAAATTCCTGCAGGAAGTTCCTCGCTCTCTAGCCAAATTCAGTCATGCTACAATCCGCGCCTTGTCACTGGTCACTGATAATTATAGCGATGAATAGAGCGATGAATTACCTGATTTTTGTCCTGTTACTGCTTTGTCTCCCACTCCACGCTCAATTCGACGCCACCTCGGTTGATTTTGATACTCAAACCATCACTATCGCGCTAACCCAGGAACCTCCCCAGCTCAACAGCATGAAAGCCACTGACCAGGTGAGCACTTTCATCCTGCCGCATATCATGGAGGGTCTGGTTCGTTATGATCGACGGGGTAATGTGATTCCTGGTGTCGCAACCCGTTGGGAAGTCAATGCTCATGGTGCCACGTTCTGGCTAAGGCAAAATGCCCTGTGGAGCGACGGTAAACCTGTCACCGCGCATGATTTTGTATTTGCCTGGCAAAATGCGCTGGCACCACGAACCGCGTCCGAATACGCGTTTATTCTTTATCCGATCAAAAATGGCGAAGCCATCAGTGCCGGTAAGCTGGACCCGCAGCAATTGCGCGTCACTGCAATCGATGACTGGACGCTGAAGATTGAATTTGAAAGACCGACGGGATATTTCCTCAAGCTCACTGCTTTTACTACCTATTTCCCGGTACGGGAAGATTTTTTCAATACCCGCGGTGATATCTACGCTGCAGACGTTTCAGACCTGTTGTTCAACGGGCCATTCATACTCACCGAGTGGGTGCATTCTGCTTCACTTAAAATGGTGAAAAACGAACACTACTGGGACAAGGACCAGATACACCTCAACGAAATAGATGCGGCCTACATCACCGAGGATTCCCGCGCCCGTTTGAATCTGTTTATTGACGGCAAGATTGTTCATACCCGACTGGACGGGGAAACTTACAAGGACGCCCTCACCCAGCGACTTCGTATAAGAAGTTTTACCACCGGCTCGGTATTCTTTATTGAATACAACCACCGGCCGGAACGGCCCACCAGTCACATTAATATCCGCAAAGCCATCCAGCACGTATTTGATCCCGATGAGTTCGTCAACAAGGTACTCGCCACACCCGGCAACCTCCAGGGCAGGAGCTTGTTTCCCGTCTGGCTGCAAGGTGTCGAGGGAAAGTTTCGCCAGGAATACATTGCACCAGAGGCTGAACTGAACCTTGCAAAAGCAAAAAAACTTATCAACAAGGCGAAGCAGGAATTGGGGGTTGAGCAGATCCCTCCCCTGATACTGCTCAGTGGCAATACACCCACCGCCACTAAACAGGCTGAATATATGCAGGGTTTGCTAAAAGCCAGACTCGACCTGGATATTAAAATAGATAAACAAACCTTCAAACAACGTCTTGCAAAAATGACATCCGGCGATTTCGATATGGTGCTCGCTGGCTGGGGTCCGGATTTCGATGATGTGATGACCTTTGGCGACTTGTTTGCATCCTGGAACCTGAACAATCGCGGTCGGTACAACAACCCGGAATATGATGACCTGGTGCGCCTGGCGATGAACAGTATTGATGCACAGGTACGCATGGACGCCATGGGCAAAATGCAACAGATTCTGTTTGATGACGCCGTCGTACTGCCGCAATACGAACAGGGTGTCATCTACCTGATGCATCCGAAAATCCGGGGTGTGGTTCGACGTGTAGTTGGTCCCGATCCCGATTACACTAAGGCTCGTGTCATTAAATAAAGGTTAACCAACCCCTTGTTAAGCTATACGCTAAAAAGGCTCCTTGCCGGTGTAATCACCGTGTGGTTTATCGCTACCGCCACCTTTATTGCCATGCATCAGGTCCCCGGCGATCCCCTGATGAACGATAAGGCTGTGTCCGCAGAAATTCGTAAAAACCTTGAGAAGAAGTACGGCCTGGACAAGCCAGTGACGCAACAGTACTTCATCTTTATGGGGAATATGCTAACCGGGGACTTCGGCATCTCTTTTACCCAGCAGAACAGAAAAGTGAATGACATTATCCGGGATCATTTTCCTGTCTCTGCGACCCTCGGCATTATGGCAATTTTTTTCGCCACCATGGGTGGCATTCTCTGGGGCGCATTAACCGCTGTCTACCGAAACCGGTGGCCTGATATCCTGATCATGTTTCTGGTCATTCTGGGGATTTCTGTTCCTAGTTTTGTTTTTGCGGCACTGGGCCAGTTGCTGCTCGTCAATATCAACAGTTTTTTTGGCCGGAGTATTATTCCGGTGGCAGGCTGGGGAACCCTCTCGCATATGATCATGCCTTCCCTGGTTCTCGGACTCGGCACCATGGCACTGCTGACCCGTCTGATGCGCTCATCGATGCTTGAAGTCGTCAGCGAAGATTACATCAGGACTGCCAGAGCCAAGGGATTGTCACCCTTAAGAATTTTTTACCGACACCAGCTTCGTAACGCGATTTTGCCAGTAATCACCGTGCTCGGTCCTCAAATCGCAGCAATAACCACCGGCGGTTTTGTGGTTGAGCTGGTTTTTGCCATTCCCGGACTGGGCAGGTATTTCGTCCAGGCTGTGCAACAACTGGACTACACCGTCATCATGGGTACCACGGTATTTTACGGCGCCTTTCTTGTTCTCATGGTAATCATCGTGGATATCCTTTATGGGTTCATCGATCCCAGAGTCAGGCTTAAGTAGGGCATTTCTATGACTGCAGACGCTTATTCACCATCAGAGGACGATTTTCAGCTCGTCGAGCTTGAACAGCAGGTTGAGCAGATCTCTCGGCCGTCGCTCTCCTACTGGCAGGACGCGTGGATTCGACTGAAGAAAAATACCCGGGCACTTATCTCCCTGTACATCATCATCGGCCTGGCTTTCTTCACGCTGGCTGGGCCTTTCCTCTGGACAGCCGATCCCGCCCTGCAGGACCTGAACCAGATATCTCAGATGCCATCTTTTCCCAAACAGGCACTTCTAGTTGCCCCATACGAACGTTGGCAGGGAGTTGTTATTGAAGACTTCCCCGCGGTACCGGATGATTATCTTGATATCATTCCAGCTCCAAAAAATCTGCGCCTCAGCAGCAAGGCGACTACCCAGAGAGTGCGGCTGGTTTGGGATCCGATGCACGGCGCGGGAGGATACGGCGTATACCGGAATCAGCATCAACCGGAGAGTATCAACGACCTGGGCTTACCCCTGGGTACAACGCTCGCCGGAAACGAGGTGAGTTATGAGGACCGACTGAACCTGGAAGCCAGGGACTATTACTATTCAATCGTCCCCACTGACGGTTTTGACGAGTCAGACACCTATACAACCTTGAAAGTCTTGCCGGTGTTAACCATCACCCTGGAGGAAGCTCGTGGCCGTGGACTAACTGATAACGGCGACCGGGTAACGGGCGACAAAATACGCCTGGAGTTCCATCCCTTCGGCACCGATTACCTGGGCCGCGATATGCTCGCCCGACTCATGCAGGGTGCACGAGTCTCATTATTTATTGGCATCGTCGCACCGTTATTGTACGTGCTGTTTGGTATCGCCTATGGTGGTTGTGCCGGTTATTTCGGCGGTAAGGTGGATGTGTTCCTGATGCGTTTTGCTGACTTTGTGGTCGCGCTGCCATTCCTGCTTTTTATTATCCTGTTCAAAATTGGCTTCGGTATTGGGCCCGGCGAAAGTGGCATCATGCCCATGCTGATTGCCTTGGTGCTGCTGGCCTGGCCGGCCACCGCCCGTTTGGTTCGAGGGCAGGTACTGCAAATCAGGGAACAGGGCTTTATTGAAGCGGCCAGATTGTTAGGTGCAAAGAATCACTACCTGATTCTCAGGCATATTATCCCAAACACCATGGGTGTTATTCTGGTCACCCTGACGTTCGCGGTCCCTGCGGCAATTTTCACCGAAGCATTTCTGTCGTTTATCGGCATGGGTGTTGCGCCTCCCACGCCTTCCTGGGGCTCAATGTGTAATGAAGGGGTGAAAACGATGTTGTCACATCCCCATGAACTGATTTTTCCAGCCCTGTTTATCAGTATCACTGTTCTTGCCTTCAATCTTCTGGGTGACGGCTTAACGGAAGCCCTGGACTCGAAAATGCGATCCAAGGAATAGTGAAATGACGCAACCCATTTTAGAAGTACAAGACCTCAGCGTCGAGTTTGCGACTTATGGTGGCAACGTTAAAGCTGTGCGAGGCGTCAGCTTTTCCGTTAACCGGGGCGAAACCCTGGCGATCGTCGGTGAGTCCGGATGCGGCAAGTCCGTATCAGTTCAGGCAATTATGGGCCTTATCCCCATACCACCGGGCAAAATCACCGGCGGTACAGCCAAGCTCAACGGCAAGAATATTCTCGGCCTGGATGCCAGGGAAGCTAACAAGTTCAGGGGCGTTGAGATCGGAATGATATTTCAAGACCCGATGACCTCACTGAACCCAACCATGTCAATTGGTGACCAGATTTCAGAAACCCTGATGGTACACAGAAATGTAAGCCGTAAAGAAGCATTTAAACGAGCCGTTGAGCTTCTTGAAAAAACCCACATATCCGAGGCCGCAAAAAGAGCCAGACAATATCCTTTCGAATTTTCCGGCGGCATGTTGCAAAGAGCGATGATTGCCCAGAGTCTGGCCTGTAGCCCTTCCCTGTTGATTGCCGACGAGCCGACTACGGCGCTGGACGTCACTATTCAGGCGCAGATCCTTGAGCTAATGTCAGAACTACAGCGCACTGAACACATGTCAATTATCCTGATCACTCACGACCTGGCGGTAGTTGCAAAAATGGCTGATCAGGTGGCGGTGATGTATGCGGGTCAGGTTGTGGAGAAGGGCAGCGTCGACGAGATTTTCTATCACTCCGCACATCCCTATACCCTGGGACTCAAGGATGCAATGCCTTCAAATCGAGACGACCGGTCAAAGAAGCTAACCCCCATCGACGGCAACCCCCCGGACCTGTTTGCACCTCCACAAGGTTGTGGATACTTTGCCCGTTGCCCACACTCGATGCAGCTCTGTGAAAAACATATGCCCGATGAATTTGTCATCACATCGGACACAGGCCACTATTCACGCTGTTGGTTGCAGCATAATGATTCGCCCCGGGTGAAAGACCTGTTCCAGGCGAGGTATTCCCATGCTGGTTAGGACTGATAATCTGAAAAAGTTCTTCCCTATCGGACGCAACCAGCTTTTACATGCAGTAGATGGCATTTCACTGGAGATAGCTGAAAACGAGATCCTGGGTCTTGTTGGCGAGAGTGGTTCCGGTAAATCAACTTTCGGCAAAACGTTAATTGGATTGCTGCCAAGAACCGCAGGGACTGCCTACTACAAGGGAGCAGAGCTGCCCCCGAAATTCAGCACTCAGGATCATCTCAAATACTCAAGAGAGCTGCAGATGATCTTCCAGGACCCTTACTCCTCCCTCAATCCGAGGATGACGGTACTCGATATTGTTGGTGAAGGATTACATATCCAGAGTCAGCATAGCCGCAGTCAAATCAGGGAAGAAGTCGCTGGCTGGTTAAACAGTGTGGGTTTAAATGCAGATCATATGTCACGATACCCGCATGAATTTTCCGGTGGTCAACGCCAACGGATCGGCATAGCCAGGGCAATGATTATCAAACCCAAGTTTGTCGTCTGTGACGAACCGATTTCCGCGCTGGACGTTTCGGTTCAAGCGCAGGTGGTTAATCTGCTGGAAGAACTGAAGCAATCATTAGGTCTGACCTTGCTATTCATCGCCCATGACCTTTCGATGGTGCGATACGTTTCTGATCGCATGGCAGTGATGTACCTGGGCTCGTTAGTCGAAAGTGGGCCGGCTGATGAGGTCTTCTTCAATCCCCAGCATCCATACACACAGCTGTTGATTGAATCGAATCCGGAACCTGATCCTGTTGTTGAACGCGCCCGGGCTCATACTCCTATCAAAGGGGAGATTACTTCACCCGTAAATGTGCAACCCGGATGTCGCTTTTCCGACCGTTGCCCGAAGGCTCTGACGGAGTGTCGCACTGAAACGCCAGAAGTCACAATTATAAGTGACAAACATACCGTTTCATGCCATTTATTTAGGTAGTCGACATTAGAGCATTTTCACATCGACTCACGAAACTTAAAGACTCAGGGTTGTTTCGCGGGGGCGCCGAGCCCGGGTGTATGCTTTCATGTCAACTGGACGACAGCAGCCTGGTTTTTTCAACCATTCGTAAGATCGACGCTTCACTGGTGACACTTCGCACGTCATCCAGCTCAACCCAGGCAAGATCGTAAGATTCATCGCTCACAATATAATTATCATCCACTGCCTTAAACACGAATCTGCAATCATAATGATAGTGCTCGGCTTCGCTGCCCCTGGAAGGGATCTGATGAATATCTACATCAAACAGTTCATCGCTGAGAAAATGTAAATTGAGCAACCCTGATTCTTCTTCAGCTTCACGATAGGCCACCCGGTCAACTTCTGAGTCACCATCAGCATGACCACCAAGTTGTACCCAGATGTTGAGTTTTTTGTGATGGGTTAACAGCACCCGGGTTCCCGTGGTATCCATAACCCAGGCTGAGCCCGTAATATGCCCTATTGCCAGATCACGCCTGAAACATTCCGGTTGTGCGTTGACAAACGAAGTTATTCGTTCAACCACGGCGGATTCATCAGGATGACGACGGGCGTAGATTTTGAAAAGAGCCAGGATTTTATTTCTATGCATAATCTTGTATAGACAGCTTCATAGACCGCAAACGACCTATGCAACATGGAAGCCTACCGGACAAAATGCCGGTTATGCAATCTCTACAGCTCTGACGGCAGGGAGATTACGATTCGACTCCTCATCGAACAGATCGACCAGCTGATCGGTCATGGCATCACCCAACTGTTCTGCATCAGTGATCGTCACAGCACGGCGGTAGTGGTGTGTAACATCATGGCCAATACCTATCGCCACCAGTTCGACAGGGGATTGGTTTTCGATTCTGTCAATGGCGAATTTCAGGTGTTGTTCAAGGTAGTTGCTCGGATTCACCAGCAATGTGCTGTTATCAACTGGCAGGCCATCAGAGATTACCATGAGAATTTTCCGGTCCTCATTTCTCCCAACGATTCGATTATGGGCCCACAACAGTGCTTCACCATCGATATTTTCTTTAAGCAGTTCTTCCCGCATCATCAGACCCAGGTTGCGTCTTGACCGGCGCCAGGGCATATCTGCCGCTTTGTAGATGATATGACGCAGGTCATTGAGTCTTCCGGGTTGTGCGGGTTTCCCCTGCTGCAGCCACAATTCCCGCGATTGACCACCACGCCAGGCTCGGGTCGTGAACCCCAATATTTCAACTTTGACGGCACAACGCTCCAGTGTGCGCCCTAAAATGTCTGCGCACATCGCCGCAATAGTAATTGACCGACCACGCATCGAGCCAGAGCTGTCGATAAGTAACGAAACAATCGTGTCGCGAAAATTGGTATCTTTCTCTTGTTTAAATGCCAATGGCTGAAAAGGATCCATAATGACATTAGTCAGTCGCGACGTGTCCAACACGCCTTCCTCCAGGTCGAAATGCCAGGTCCTGTTTTGTTTCGCCATTAGTTTGCGCTGCAGTCTGTTCGCGAGCTTGCTGATAACAATTTGTGAATTCTGCAGATGCTTGTCAAGCACGCCTCGCAACCGATCGAGTTCTGCGGGTTCACACATTTCGTCCGCAAATACAATCTCGTCAAACTTGGCGGTAAAGGGCTTGTAGAGGCTTTCTTTCGGGCGCATCCAGTTTGCATCCATCAAGCTGTCCGGAGGACCACCCGCTTCATCCTGGTCACCTTCGGCTTCTGCCATATCCATCGCATCAACATCGACAGGCACTTCACCTTCGATGGCATCAGCCATATCGGCATCGCCGGACATTTCCTGGTCCGAAGCCTCGTCACCGGCCTCTGACTCCATTTCCTGTTCTTGCTGCTCCGCATCGTCAGCTTCGCCGTCAGCACTCTCCTCACCCCACTCTTCTGCCAGACCAAGATCGGAAATCAGCTGCCGCGAGAACCTGGAAAATTCTTGCTGATCAAAGATCACATCTTCGAGGTGATCCAGGTGATTACCGATTTGCTTGTCAATGTGATCACGCCACAGACCCAGTAGATGTTCCGCTGTTGGTGGTAAGGGAATACCAAGTTTCTCACGAATATAGAGACCTGCAGCTTCACCCAGAGGCGCCTGGGACTGATCATGCGCCGCTGCATAGTCATGATTGACACAGTGCTGTTCGAGTTGCGCGTTGAGATTATCCTGTACGCCCCGCATCAGGTACGACCCTATGGTCGCAACCCGGGCTTCTTCAACATAGTCAAAAACCTCCTGCGCAATGCCGGTGGAGGGGCGGTTTTTTCGATGTTTTACATCGTCATGGAATCTTACCTGCAAGGCAAATTTATCGGAGGTGCCCCTTAACGCTGCCAGTTGCTCCTGGCTCAAACCACCTTCGGGTAATGGCACGCGCGCACGATCACCCTGAATATAGGCTTTGCCGCGACCAAAGCTGACGTTCAGTTCATCATTGCCGGAGATTGCCCGCATCGTTGAAGTGACTGCCTGCTTAAATACTTCTGTCTGATCATCCAATTGCGACACCATCTGCTCCCACCCACAGTGCTGGAGGCTGCTTGCTCAGCCTCCTACGCCAGAACCACTTTCGAACTCGACTCAGGCAGGTCTTCACCCATACAACGCTGATAGTACTCGGCGACAATGGACCTCTCGGTTTCATCGCACTTGTTCAAAAAGGTCAGTCTGAATGCGAATCCGTAATCGTTGAAAATTTTCGCATTTTCTGCCCACATAATGACCGTTCTGGGTGACATCACAATTGAAATGTCGCCATTGATAAAGCCTTGCCGTGTCAGGTCGGCGACCGAGACCATATTTGAGAGCTTTTTTCGGTCGATATCAGGGATCTTTGCACCCACAATATCCGTTTCCTGCTCATGAGGCAGGTAATTTAATGTTGTGACAACACTCCACCTGTCCATCTGGCCCTGGTTAATTTGCTGGGTGCCGTGATACAAACCGCTCGGATCCCCCAGGCCAATAGTATTGGTGGTAGAAAACAGCCGAAACGACGGATGAGGACTAATGACCTTGCTCTGGTCCAACAAAGTCAGCTTACCCTCAACCTCGAGCACACGCTGAATGACAAACATCACATCGGGACGACCGGCGTCATATTCATCAAAGACCAGGGCACAAGCACGCTGCAATGACCAGGGCAACAGACCTTCCCTGAATTCCGTAACCTGCTGACCATCCTGTAACACGATGGCATCTTTACCGATCAGATCCATACGGCTGATATGACTATCAAGGTTGATTCGGATGCAAGGCCAGTTCAGCCGGGCGGCAACCTGTTCAATATGAGTGGATTTACCAGTGCCGTGATAGCCCTGAATCATCACTCGACGGTTATGGGCAAAACCCGCGAGGATTGCGAGTGTCGTCTCATGATTAAACAGATAGCTGTCATCAAGTTGTGGGACATGGTCAGACCGTACCGAAAATGCGGGTACTTTCAGGTCTATATCAAGGCCAAATGTTTCCCCAACATCAACTTGAGTATCCGGAATACCTAACCCTTCTAACGCATTGCCTTGCTGTGTCATTACTACGGTTGCCTAATGAAAAGAATTTGTAATACCACGCCATCTGACTTCAATTGAGAGACTAGAGACTGACAAATCAGCGCAAAATCGGTGTTGCAGCGGAGCGAGGGGGAAGGATATCGTTATTGCTCCCGGAATTGAAGTCTGACTTGGATTTCCTGCGGGAATCGACGTTAATCGGTCGCAATCCAATGGCTAGGTCACTCCGGCAAGTCGCAGCATAAGGCTTTCAAGTTCATCCCAGGGATTTCCCTGCTGAATGCCCTTTACCTGCCGGTCGATTTTGCCTAGCTGACGCAGGCATTGCTGGAGCAGGTCGGGTTTTTGTCGTTGCAGGCATAGCCTGACTGTCGCTCGGCGCTTCTGCCATATCCTGTTACTTTTTATCACGGTATCGATATTCTGGCCGCGTGAAACAGCATGCGCCATGACCACGAGACTTCTCAACTCTCTCGCCACCATTGCGCTTATATACAGGATGTCATTGTTTTCTGTACACAAACCCCGCACTATTTTTACAGACCGGGCTGCGTCCTGGCCGACTGAGGCATCAATCAAGCCAAAGACATCATACCGGGCACTGTCAGAAACACCCTCAACAATGAGATCCACATCGACGGTATTATCGGGCACTATCAACCTGATCCGCTCAATCTCCTGTACTGCGGCCAGGAGGTTGCCCTCAATTCTCTCAATCAGTGCCATCACCGCATCCCGGGAAGCATTAAGCCCCACTTTGCGAAAACGCTCATTGATCCATCCTGGCAACTGCGCGACTTCGATAGGCCAGACCTGGACAAACATTCCGGCAGATTCGAGTGACTTGAACCACTTCGAACGCTGACTGTTCGCATCCAGCCTGGGCAAAACCACTAACATGACGGTATCGGCGGTCGGGTTTTCGATAAACGTCAACAGGGCTTTTGCGCCTTGCGTCCCGGGCTTCCCACCTGGGATTCTCAATTCCAGCAGTTTCTGCTCGGCGAACAAACTCATGGAATTGGCCGAAAACAGGACTTCCTCCCATTTGAATGAACCTTCGACATGAAATAATTCGCGTTCCGTAAAACCTCTCGTTCTTAAATTCTCCCGAATAAGGTCGCAGCTTTCCTGCACCAGCAGCGGTTCGTCGCCGCTGACAATATAGATGGGAGCGGCATGCCTGCTGAGCTGTGCGACAAGTTTTTCTGGGTATACTTTCATCTACTTCAGTACTTTTCCTTCAACGAATTGCTGCAGTACTTTGAATATTTCTTAAACTGGCATTAAATCGACGCAGGAGCTGCCCGGCGATATCCCTTCGCATTTCTTCGACGAGCCTTTTTTCCTCTTCGGAGCTTCCGATGAAGCTGGATCTATCGAAACTATAGATTTTCTCCGTCACGATCATGGTTGGTTCAATTAAAACTTTACCGTCTTGCCCGGCAACTTCAAAAACCGTTTCAAGCCTCAGTTCATATTCCGACACACTGATATCGGCGGAGGTGGACACCGGTCGACGAGACCTTTGTTCGGAGCTGATATGGATCGTATATTCCGCACTGGATTTAGGCGCGATCTTAACTCCCTGGACCGAGAGAATCCGCTCAAGTTCACGTAAAAATTCACCATAGGCATTCGTCGCCGAGATGTGTACCGATTCCACATCGAGGTTGAAGCCCTCTATGGTTCGGAGATGGAAACCGCAACCCGACAGACTGGGAATCAGCACCAACAGTAGACAAAGATGGAACCTGGCTCGCGTTCGGAACAAAAAAAACCCCATCAGGACACCACGAAGTTAACCAGCTTGTTGGGGACCACGATGACCTTTCTGACGGTTTTATTCTCAATAAACTTGTCGACATTCTCAACACTCAATGCGGCTTTTTCCATTTCATCCCTGGACGCATCAGCAGCGATCTCGAATTTACCACGAAGTTTGCCATTAACCTGGACTACCATGGCTACGACGGTCTTTGCCAAAGCCGATTCATCCACCGACAACCATTCGACGTCTTCGAATTTACCTTCGTTCATTTTCTGCCAGAGTTCATGGGAAATATGGGGCGTGATGGGAGACATAATCACTATCACGGCATTGAGTGCCTCGTGGATTACTGCATTTCCCTGGGGAGAATCGTCCTTAAATTTATCCACATGGTTCATCAATGACATCACCGAGGAAATGACCGTGTTGAAGCTTAAACGACGACCATAATCATCTCCTGCTTTCGCTACGGTCTCGTGTACCCGTCGGCGTAACTCTTTTTGTGTATCCGATAAAGAAGCCACATCCAAATCCGGCACATTGTCCCTTTGTAAATGTTCATCGACCGCATGCCAGAGGCGATTCCTGAGCCAGCGGTTGGCTGATTCAACGCCGTGTTCTGACCATTCAAATGAATGTTCCGGCGGCGCGGCAAACATCATCGCCATGCGAACCGCATCAGCGCCATATCTGTCCAGCAAATGTTGGGGATCACCCGAATCACCGGCAGATTTGGACATCTTGACACCATCTTGCAACACCATCCCGAGCGCCAGCAATCGGGTAAAAGGTTCATCGGATTCAACAATCCCTTCATCCCGCATCACCTTGTGGAAGAACCGGGCATACAATAAGTGCAGAATCGCATGCTCCTCACCACCGACATAATGATCCACGGATGTCCAGTATTTTGCCCGCTCGTCCAACATACCTTCATTAAAATTACTTGAAGCAAACCGCGCGTAGTACCATGACGACTCCATAAAAGTGTCGAAGGTATCGGTTTCACGAATCGCTTTGCCACCACAGTCAGGACACTGGGTCTCGTACCACTCGGGCATTTTTTTCAATGGCGAACCACTGCCATCCAGCTCGAGATCCGGCGGTAAAACAACAGGCAAGTCCGCGTCCGGCACCGCAACGGCACCACACTTGTCGCAATTCACGATGGGTATAGGGCAACCCCAGTATCGTTGCCGGGAAACACCCCAATCCCTCAAACGATAGTTCACCCGCTTTTCGCCCAGGTGCCTTGCACTTAAGGCGTCAGCAATGCCATCAAAGCCGGCCTTGAAGTCAAGACCATCGAATTCACCTGAATTAACCAGTACGCCTTTTTTGGAAACATAAGCCTCGACGGCTATATTGGCAGATTCACCACCATCGGCACTCGGTTCAACCACCTGGACGATATCAAGCCCGTATTTTTTAGCGAACTCCCAATCTCTCTGATCGTGCCCGGGCACGGACATCACCGCACCTGAGCCGTATTCCATCAGGACAAAATTTGCCACCCAGATGGGGACATCCTTCCCCGTCAATGGATGCTCAGCAATGAACCCAGTGTCCATGCCAAGTTTTTCCATCTTCGCCATATCGGCTTCAGCCACCTTGCCCTTGTTGCATTGCTGGAGAAAATCAGCCAGTTTGCTGCTGTTTTCTGCCGCTGCCCTGGCTATTGGATGTTGGGCGGCAACCGCGAGATAGGTTGCGCCCATCAATGTATCCGGCCTGGTGGTGTATACGGTCACTCCGTCACCCGCGTCTTTGATAGCGGCGTGCAGGGGGAATGTCATTTCTACCCCTTCAGAACGACCAATCCAGTTTCGTTGCATGGTCTTGATCTTCTCTGGCCAGCCATCAAGTTTATCAAGGTTGTTTAACAGCTCTTCTGCGTAATCAGTAATTTTTACGAACCATTGCGACAATTCCCTACGTTCCACCAATGCATCCGAGCGCCAGCCCCTGCCATTAATCACCTGCTCATTGGCCAATACGGTCTTGTCCACAGGATCCCAATTAACCCAGGCGGCTTTCTTGTAAACCAGGCCCTTGTTGAACATTCTGGTAAAAAACCATTGCTCCCAGCGATAGTATTCTGGATCGCAGGTGGCAAATTCTCTACTCCAGTCATAAGAATAACCGAGGGTTTTAAATTGCTTTTTCATGTTGGCAATATTGGAATGCGTCCATTTGGCGGGGGCAGTGTTATGTTTGATTGCTGCATTTTCTGCAGGCAAACCAAAGGCGTCCCAGCCAATGGGGTTTAAGACATTTTTACCCTGCAGGCGCTGGAATCGGGCAATCACATCGCCAAGGGTAAAGTTGCGAACGTGTCCCATATGTAACTGGCCACTGGGATAGGGGAACATCGCCAGGCAGTAGAATTTTGGCCTGGCGCTGTTTTCACTCACCTCGAAGGTGCCATTTTCTTCCCAATAGCGCTGGATATCCCTCTCTGTTGAAACAGGATCGTATTTGGGTGTGTCGTACTTCTGCTCTGCCATGATCGTTTCGTCGTTTCTTGTTGCTCGAACCAGAAAAAAAGAAACCGGATTCTACCCGATCATCCTGTCAGGTGATATCCAATTCACCTATGGAACCTCTGATTAAGCAGGTATTTCCGCTATCCTGCTTGCCGCTGCTGCCAGACTTTCTCTGCCACCTGCAACAACACCAGCAACAACAACATCACCATAAGGATCGGGAAGTGCCCAAAACGGCTGAAAGGTGTAACCCCCACCATCTTTATAACTTCACCCCGCAGCACGCCTGGTTCAAACCGAGGAAGGGTTTTGAGCACCTTACCGTGATGATCGACCAGCGCAGACACACCATTGTTGGTGGCCCTTATGACGTAGCGTCCATTTTCCAGGGCTCGCATTCGCGCCATCTGCATATGCTGCAATGGCCCAATCGACTCACCGAACCACGTATCATTGCTGATAGTCACCAGTAAATCCGGCGACTGGGGCGTGTGGCGAACCAGGTCAGGAAACACGATTTCATAACAAATGGAGACTGCCAGCTTGAAATCACCCGCAAGTAACAATGGCTGATCCCAGTCGCCAATTTGATTGTGTGACATAGGCAGATCAAATAATTGGATTACTCCTCTCAACAACCCTTCCAATGGAACATACTCACCAAACGGCACTAACCGCCTTTTAATATATTGACCTTCACCATTGCCGATCGAAATTGCAGAATTTAGAAAATTTCCATTTTTATCCCGGTCAGGTATACCCAACAACAGGGTTGAGCCTTCTGCTTTCGCAGTCGCGCCAAGATTCTGCAGTAGATCCGAAGCGCCCTCCCGAAACACGGGAATAGCTGCTTCGGGCCACACCACCAGTTGCCTGCCCCATTCATCGCGGCTGAGATCCATGTATGTTTTAACAATGGACCAGGCCTTTCCCGGCTGCCACTTAATCTGCTGTTCAATATTGCCCTGTATTAAGCTCACCGTGATCGGCTTGCCCTCTGCTGATACAAGTTGGATTCGGGACAAGCCATATCCCGTTAACCAGACTACAGACAAGATGAGAGCGGTGGCACCCCAGACATGCCTGGATCGAGTTTTAAGGCCAACAAATAAAAGCGATGCAGTCAGCACCACAAAGAAGCCAACCCCGAGGACGCCAAGAAAAGGACCATACCCTGCAAGGGGCATATCTAACTGACTGTATCCCAGCAGAAGCCATGGGAACCCGGTTAAGAACCAAGTGTATATCCATTCCTTCAGTATCCACAGGACACTAAATCCGACGACAACACCCAGCGTTCCAGATTTGAAAAACCGTTCGTACAGATAGCCCAAAATCAACAGAGGAGATGATATCGCGAGTACAAACAGGAACACCAGGCTACCGGCGAGCAGCGGCCCGGCACCGCCATGTTCATGGATGGATACATATATCCAGGAAATGCCAATGCCATACATGCCGAGACCGAAAAGATAAAACCGCAGGATGTTTCTTCGGGTCGATTCGGTATCGATCGCGATCAGCAACATCAGCAATGACGCAACCCCAAAAAGCTGAATATCAAATGGGGCAAACGCCAGCGGATAAACACAACCGCCCGCAAGGGCAAGTGCATCAGAGGCGATGGGCGCTGTCCGTGAGTATGCCGGATTTATTCTGGTAAGAAACGCATCTATCAAGACAGGGACTTATGCTGTCGGGATGAGTGTCAACGACAACAATCTAATCCTACGACTGTCTGCGTTGAGGACTGTAAACTGGAACCCAAACACATCCACCTTCTCACCCCTTTTTGGCAGGTGGCCAAAATGATGCGTAACAACGCCACCGATGGTATCGAATTCTTCGTCTGAAAAATCACTGCCGAACGCGGCATTAAACTCATCCACTGGCGTTAACGCCTTGACGGTATAACTGCCATCGGCGTGTTTCATGATAAAGTCCTCTTCGCCAAAATCGTATTCGTCCTCGATATCACCGACGATCTGTTCTAACACATCCTCAATGGTGACAATACCAGACACACCGCCATATTCATCGTACACCACTGCCATATGATTTTTAGTTTGTCTGAATTCCTGCAGCAGAATGTTGACCCGTTTACTCTCCGGAATCGCAGTGCAAGGCCGTAACAGGTCTCGCATGTTAAATTTATTTTTCCTGTCGCCAATGGACAACGGCAACAAGTCTTTTGCCAACAAGATCCCCAGCACGTCATCTGGATTATCTGCCAATACGGGAAATCTGGAGTGCCCGGATTCGATCACGAAAGGTAATATTTCTTCCGGCGTCATATCCAGCCTAACAACTTTCATCTGTGACCGGGGAATCATAATCTCCCGTGCTTGCATATCGGACACAGTCAACGCGCCTTCAATAATGCTCAATACTTCTGCATCAAGAATATTTCTTCTCTGGGCAGACCTAAGTAACTCCACCAGTTCGGACCTTGACTCGGCTTCCCTGCTAAGTGCCCGTGATATTCGCTCCACCCAGCTTCGACTGTCACCGCTCGAACCTTCCGCTGTCATTGCAGGTCCTCTTCGCAGCTCATGCTGTCGGATACCTATATGGATTCGGGAATCCCATTGTACGCAAAATCTCAACCTCTATCTGTTCCATTTTAAGTGCCTGATCGTCTTCCAAGTGATCAAAGCCCCTGAGGTGGAGAATGCCATGGACCAGCATATGGGCAAAGTGAGCATGGTTAGACTTTCCTTGCTCCCGGGCCTCGGCAATAACCACGTCCGCACAAATCGCGATATCACCCAACAATCGCCGACCCCCATCTAACTCTGTGTCCATGGGAAAAGAAAGCACATTTGTCGGGGCTTTAATACTTCGAAATTCTGAGTTCAGACTTGTCATTTCCTCACTTGAAACAATTCTAATGGAGACTGAAACTTCTGCACCGCCAATCCCGCTCCCCATCAAAGCCTCACTGGACCAGGCTTTGATTAATTCATCTTCAGGCATGGTTGCCGGATTTTGATGGCAGCCCCGGGAGATTTCGATCTCGTTCGAACAGTTAGTCGCCATTTCCGGTTTCTGTTTCGTGTTTCTCATAAGCTTCAACGATTCTTTGCACCAGAGGGTGCCTGACAACATCTTTAGCGTTGAAGTGTGTAAACGAGATTCCGTTGACATCATTCAGCACCTGCAATACATGTCTCAAACCGGATTTCATCTTGCTGGGTAAATCGATCTGCGTGATATCACCTGTGACGACAACTGTGGAGCCAAAGCCAACCCGGGTAAGGAACATCTTCATTTGTTCGACAGTTGTATTCTGGCTCTCATCAAGTATGACAAATGCATCGTTCAATGTACGACCTCTCATGAATGCCAGGGGTGCCACCTCTATGACATTTTTTTCCATCAGCCTTTCAACCTGCTCAAATCCCATCATTTCATACAATGCGTCGTAAAGCGGCCTGAGGTAGGGGTCAATTTTCTGGCTTAGATCTCCCGGCAGAAACCCTAATTTTTCACCTGCCTCGACTGCCGGTCGAACCAATAGAATCCTTCTGGTTCTTTCCTGTTCAAGTGCTTCAACTGCACAGGCAACGGCCAGATAGGTTTTCCCTGTCCCTGCGGGACCTATACCGAAGTTAATATCGTTACTTCGAATAGCCCGCACATACTTGATCTGATTCATGCCGCGAGGTTTGACGCTCTTTTTCCGGGTCGAGACAAGGTCGTCAGACCCGTCAGCTTCATTATTCATCAGTGAATCAATACCCGACTCCTGTAAAAACAAGTGCACTATCTCAGCTGTGAGGTTTATGCCGTTATTCACTTCTCTATACAGATGATTGAGTAACTCACCTGCAGCATGAATCAGCTTTTGGTCACCTACTATCTGGAAATCATTACCGCGGTTCTTAATGGTTATGCCCAGACGCTTTTCAATTTGACGTAAGTGGGCATCATAAGGCCCGCACAGGGTGGCGAGTAAACCACTTTCGTTAGGTTCCAGTTTTATCTGGTGAGGTTGAATGTGCGCGTCCAATGGCTGTATCAGGAGCTTGTCTCGGTGACCGCTGGTAATGTAAGGATTGACGCTAGGATATACCTACAAATAGGGACTTGAAAGCGCAGAATTGGAGTTTTTTTGTTCAATTTGACCAGGCCACTACGAACTGACCAATCCGGTGAAACTTCCACGCAGGGAATTTGGCAATGCTTCGGTAATTTCAATAATCACAAACTGTCCAATGAGCCCGGGATCTGTCGCTCGAAAGTTGACGACCCGATTGTTTTCAGTTCTGGCTTGCAACTGACCAGGATCTTTCTTCGATACCCCGGTGACCAGGACTGTCTGGATGCCACCGACCATTTTCCGGCTAATTTGCATCGCCTGGGTGCTTATTCGATCCTGTAGAATTCCGAGCCTCTCTTTCTTGGTTTCCATCGAGGTATCATCAGGCAAATCTGCAGCGGGAGTCCCAGGTCGGGCACTATATATAAAACTGAATGAGTGGTCGAAACCAATATCCACTATCAAATTCATTGTCGCCTCGAAGTCATCGTTAGTCTCACCCGGAAATCCGATAATAAAATCTGACGACATGCTGATATCAGGTCGAATCTTCTTGAGGCGCCGAATTTTTGACTTGTACTCAAGTACTGTATGGCCTCGCTTCATCCCGGCGAGAATCCTGTCGGAGCCACTTTGAACAGGTAAATGTACGTGACTCACCAGTTCTGGCACATCCGCATAAATATCAATCAGGCTGTCAGTAAATTCGACTGGATGAGAAGTGGTGTATCGAATACGGTCGATACCTTCAATATCTGCGATGATGCTAATCAGGTACGCCAGATCTACCGTCGAACCATCCCCTGCATCGCCACGATAGGCATTTACATTTTGCCCCAGCAGGTTTACCTCCCTTACGCCCTTTTCGGCCAGGTTCAGGATTTCCCGCAGCACATCGTTCATGGGTCGACTGACCTCTTCACCCCGAGTATAGGGCACAACGCAGAAGGAACAGTATTTGCTGCAGCCTTCCATAATCGAAACAAACGCACTGGGGCCAGAAACGGAAGGCTCAGGCAGGTTGTCAAACTTCTCGATCTCCGGAAAACTAATATCTACAACCGCCGATTGAGAGTTCGTTGCATTGACAATCAACTCGGGCAATCGGTGCAATGTCTGTGGACCAAAGATCACATCAACATAGGGAGCCCGTACACTAATCGCGACACCTTCCTGACTAGCCACACAACCACCCACGCCAATTTTCAGATTTGGATTTTCTTCCTTCAGCTTGCGCCAGCGCCCTAACTGGTGAAAAACCCTCTCCTGTGCCTTCTCACGTATGGAGCAGGTATTAAGCAGCAGCAGGTCTGCTTCTGCTTCGCAATCCGTCTGCTCATAGCCTTGAACTGCCTTAAGAAGATCCAGCATTCTCGATGAATCATATTCATTCATCTGGCAGCCGTGGGTTTTGATGAAAACTTTCTGCACGTCGATCTTGGAACCAATTTTTGGGAGCCGCATTATAGACAGTTGATACCGCGAGGGGTAGTAAAGCCCCTTGAAATTTACGGTTTCATACACATATATGCTTACGAAGAACCCTTGCTATTGTGAGGACACTCGCTCACTCTATCCCTTAATGGGCTTTACACCATTAGCATTATTCTTACAGGAACGATCTGGAAATATGTCGAGCACGCCAATTTACAAGGTTATTTTCTACAATCAAGGTCAGATCTTTGAGATTTATGCTCATCAGATCTACCAGAGCGACCTGTATGGTTTCGTAGAGGTAGAACAACTCGTTTTTGGCGAACGTTCCCAGATGCTGGTCGATCCAGCAGAAGAAAAGCTGAAATCTGAGTTTGAGGGTGTCAATCGCAGCTATATTCCCATGCATTCCATTGTTCGTATCGATGAGGTCGCCAAAGAAGGCGTGGGTAAAATAAGCGAACCCAAGGGCACCAATGTGTCGCATTTCCCCACACCGGCTTTTACCCCCAAGAAAGAGTAGTGATACAGGCTACTACACCACTTTACCCGGGAATCCACGCTAAGACCCAGGGCGATAAATTCGCCTATCAAATGGCCGCCTCAGGTAAAACGGTCACCTACCAGCAACTCAACGATGCCTCTAATCGTGGCGCCCATCTATTTCGGCACTATGGACTCGTACCGGGTGATGGAGTCGCCCTGCTGCTAAACAACGATGAGAATTATCTCAAGATTACCTGGGCAGCTCAGCGTTCCGGTCTCTACTACACCCCGATCAGCATCCTTTTTCAGCCTGGCGAAATACATTACATTCTGAAAAACTCTGACGTTAAAATTCTGGTGACCAGGCAAGAGTATCTCGACAAGCTTATCCCGGAGGAGTTACAAGACATACACGTCTTTCTAATCGATGGCGAAACCGTCGCGGCACCCAACTGGCACCGGGCGCTGAGCGCATTTCCATCCTCTCCTGTTGTCGATGAATGTGAAGGTGCTGAAATGATCTATTCATCAGGCACCACTGGCGTTCCGAAAGGCGTGCGATTTCCGCTGCGACGAGCACCTATGGGAACGGTGTCGACCTTGTTTACAACCCGGGTAAAACTTCACAATGTCTCAGCTGACACACGATACCTGTCGACAGCACCGCTTTATCACTCTGCCCCGCTACGATACAACATGATGGTGACCCGACTGGGGGGTACCGCGACCATCATGGAGAAGTTTGACCCCGAAACCGCGCTCGCGCTTATTCAACGGGACGATATTACCCACAGCCAATGGGTGCCCACCATGTTTGTCCGGATGCTGAAGCTGCCGGAGCAAACCCGACTCGCATACGATGTCTCCAGCCTGGAGTACGTCATTCACGCCGCCGCACCATGTCCAATCGACATTAAGCAAAAAATCATTGACTGGTTTGGTCCAAAACTCTACGAATACTATTCAGGGACTGAAGCCAATGGCTCTACCGCCATCACTACAGAAGAATGGTTGACACACAAGGGCAGTGTCGGCAAGGCAATACACGGTGAGCTCCGCATCCTGGATGACGCTGGCGCTGAAGTCCCGAATGGTGAGATTGGCACCGTGTATTTCGCCAACGGATCAGATTTCAGTTATTACAAGGATCCGGAGAAAACCGCCCAGGCCAAGAACAAAGCAGGCTGGTCGACGCTGAGCGATATGGGATATGTCGACGACGAAGGCTATCTTTATTTACGAGACCGAAAGTTGTTTATGATCATTTCCGGGGGGGTCAATATCTACCCGCAGGAAACCGAGAATATTCTGATTAACCATGATCTGGTGGCTGATGTCGCGGTGTTCGGCGTGCCGAATGATGAATTTGGCGAGGAAGTTAAAGCGGTGGTTGAACTTCTGGACCCTGCGCTGGCCAGTGAAGATCTCGCCGTAGAACTGATAAAGTATTGCCGACAAAGCATCTCCCATGTGAAGTGCCCAAAGAGCATTGATTTTATCGAGCAGTTGCCACGTCATCCTACCGGTAAGTTGTACAAGAGAAAGCTCCGAGATAGCTATTGGAGTTCTGAGGCGAAAATCTAGGGTTGACGCTGTTCACTTTTCTTGAGTCACACCGCGTTGAGAGGGAAAGGATACTATAAATATGGTAGTTGAGCTTAGTGCCGATAGAACCTACTTCACTCGACTTATCTTCATTGCCTTTGCCGTAGGAATTAGTTCCCTGACCGTCAGGGTCTGACCCGGTAGAACCAGCTCCGGACTTAACTCAGCCAGGGGCAACAGAACAAACAGCCGAGCATGCGCTTGTGGATGGGGCACGATTAGATCCGGTTCGTCGATCTGGCTATCGCCATAAGTAATGATATCCAGATCTATCGTTCGGGATCTGTTCGACCCATGCTCAGCAGGTCGACCCATTTTTATTTCAATGCCATGCAGGGTATCGAGCAATTCCCTGGCCGATAGCGATGTACTGATTTCGACAACTGCATTGACGAAATTTGCGGTTCCGACTGACATATCCTGTGGTTCAGATTGCCAAAAGGAGGACAAACAGCCGCTAGCGTCAAGCGCGGATTGAATCTCACCTGCCGCAGCCAGCAGATTGTCTTTGGGCCCACCGAAATTGGAATCGAGATTCGATCCCAGGGCGATAATGACCGGGGTTTGCATTGGCATATCTTACGTTATTCCCGGGACTTATTATCAGAGCATTCTTCAGGCTGCTTCTATAAATGGCTATAAATGGCTTCAAAATGGTTTCAAGCAATCTCATAGCTTTTCGCTTCATAATCGTGGTAGTTTTAGTGCCCTAAATATCTCCAGATAAAGGAAGAATCATGAAAGCAGCCGTGTTGCGCGAGGCAAATGTTCCCATGGAGATCGAAGAAGTGCAGATTTCCAAACCTGCACCTCGAGAAGTACTGGTCCGACCGATTGCCGCTGGCGTGTGTCACAGTGACCTGCACTTTATGGATGGATCTTATCCTTATTTACTGCCGACTATTCTCGGCCATGAGAGCGCCGGTGTTGTCGAGGAAGTTGGCTCTGATGTGACTTATGTTAAAAAAGGTGACCATGTCATTACTTGTCTTTCTGCTTTCTGTGGCCACTGCAATAAATGCCTGACCGGTCATCTTTCGTTGTGCAGTTCACCCGAGGTTTCACGCAAGGCGGAAGAAGAATCCCGTATTTCGCAGAATGGCAACGCTGTTCACCAGTTTCTGAATCTTTCATCTTTCGCAGAGCTCATGCTCATCCACGAACACGCACTGGTGAAGGTTCGCGAAGATATGCCTATGGACAGGGCAGCGCTGATTGGCTGCTCCACAACCACCGGCGTGGGTGCAGTATTCCATACCGCCAAGGTAGAACCTGGATCAACTGTTGCTGTAATCGGTTGTGGCGGTGTTGGGCTTGCCGCTGTTAACGGCGCTGCCATTGCTGGCGCCTCACAAATCATTGCCGTTGATATGGTTGAGTCAAAACTGGAACTCGCCAAGGCAGTAGGCGCTACCCATACAGTCAACGCCAGTTCTGGAGATGCTGTCGACGAAGTCAAAGAACTCACCCAGGGCGGTTGTGACTATTCATTTGAAGCCATCGGCCTCAAAGCCACGGCAGAGCAGTCTTTCCAGATGCTGGGGGCTGGCGGTGTGGCAACTATTATCGGCATGATCCCAGTCGGTACCATGGTTGAGTTACACGGTGTTGATTTTCTCTCAGAAAAGAAAATCCAGGGCTCCAATATGGGCTCAAACCGTTTTCGCGTTGATATGCCCCGATTCGTTGATTTCTATCTTGATGGAAAATTACACCTGGACCAGATGATTTCAAAGCATATCAAGCTGGCAGACGTCAACGACGCGCTTAATGCCCTGAAGTCTGGACAGGAAGCCCGCCATATCATCATGTTTGATCAGTAGCAGGGTACGCGCACGGTTTCTTTTGAAGAGGTAAAGAAATGAAAGTGACACCTGAAGACATAGGAATATCTGGCGCTCGACTCTACAAGATAGACCATCTGACACAACGTTATATTGATGAGCGGAAGCTCGCCGGTACCATTACCCTTGTCGCAAGAAGAGGTAAGATCGCGCATCTGCAATGCCAGGGAAAAATGGATGTAGAAGCAGACAAGGACATGGCCGAAGATACGATTTTTCGTATCTACTCGATGACCAAACCCCTCACCAGTACCGCGTTAATGATGCTGTACGAAGATGGGAACTTTCAGCTTGATGACCCAGTGTCCAGATACATCCCGGCTTTCAAGGACCTGGAGGTATACGGCGCTTCCGGCAATACACCGACAGAGCGCGAAATGACAATTCGTGATCTGCTGACCCATACATCCGGCCTCACCTATGGGTTTATGCGCTCAACCGCCGTTGATGAGATGTACCGGGATGAGGCGGTCGAACAGTCAGATGATCTTGAACAGATGGTAGAAAAACTCGCCAACATCCCTTTACTGTTTACCCCCGGGTCGCGATGGAGCTACAGTGTGGCCACAGATGTTTGCGGCTACCTGGTACAAAAGATATCCGACATTCCATTCAACGAATTTCTACGTGAACAAATTCTCGATCCGCTGGGTATGGAAGATACTGATTTTCATGTGCCGGAAGATAAAGTCCACCGGTTCGCAGCGAATTATGAGCACACGGCAGAGGACAGTTTGCAGTTGGCAGACTCCCCCGAATCGAGCCCTTACTTAAAGAAACGTGAATTTTTTTCAGGCGGCGGCGGGCTGGTCTCAACCATTCATGACTATTTTAAATTCGGGCAAATGCTGCTCAACAAGGGTGAATTCGAAGGCGTTCGAATACTGGGTCGCAAAACCATTGAATTGATGACCAGCAACCATCTACCCGGCAACGGTGACCTGACGAGCATGGGGCAAGCGGTGTTCAGCGAAACTCCATACGACGGGATCGGTTTCGGGCTTGGCTTTTCTGTGATGCTGAATCCAGCCACAGCGCAGATTCTTGGGTCACCGGGTGAATTCGCCTGGGGAGGTGCTGCCAGCACCTATTTCTTTGCCGACCCCTCGGAAGAACTGTTGGTCATTCTACTGACCCAACTACTACCCTCTTCGTCCTATCCAATTCGTCGTGAACTTCGTGTCACTGCCTATCAATCAATCATCGAGTAAGAAGCATTATGCCATTAGAAGAAGTAGAATCAGAGATAACAGGTAACGTCTGGAAAATCGAAGTCAAGGTCGGCGACAGGGTTGAATTAGAAGATGTCATTATGATACTCGAATCCATGAAAATGGAAATTCCCGTCGAAGCAACGACTGCAGGCATCATAAAGGAATTGCGGGTCAAGGAAGAAGACAGCGTCGAGGAAGACCAGATTTTGGCGGTGATTGAAAGCTAAACCCGAATCTCGACTTTTATACTAAATCAAATCTAGTCGCCTTTAAAAACAGGATCGCGCTTTTCGAAAAATGCCTTAACGCCTTCTGCACGATCATAAGTTGATTGGGTCAGGATGTTCTGGTCGGTATCCATATGCATAATCGCATCATCCATCGCTGCGCTTACCGCATTGATACTTTGCTTGATCATCTGTACTGCAATCGGTGGCTGGGCTGCGTATTCATCTGCCATCTGTGTCGCCACCTGCTGCAGTTCATCAAGGGGTACAATCTGATCTAAAAAACCCCAGTCCAGCAGTGTTTCCGCATTTTCACGGGAACCCAGCATAATCATCCGTTTCGCCCTGGCTGGACCAATCAACCTGACACACAGGGGCAGGGCGTGCCACATCAGGTTCATGCCCAGATTCACTTCGGGATAGCCAACGAAACAGTCGTCGCTGCCGATCCGAAAATCGCATGCGGTCGGGATGCACGCACCGCCACCCAGTGATGCGCCATGAATCGCCGCTATCGTTACCTGATTTATTTCGAGTATCGCCCTGATCATTCGGGCACCGAGCCCACTGGTGCGACGTTGCATGACGAGGGTCTGTTTTTCGCCGCGATGGCTTAAATCTGCGCCGGAGCTAAAGTGCTTTCCAACGCCAGAGAAAATGACTACCCGGGTCTGCTCGTCATGAAGAAAGGCACGAGAGGCGGACTCGATTTCTTCCATAATACCGCTATGCAGCGCATTCATGATTTTGGGTCGATTAAGAATTAGCCTTGCAACGGCGCCATCTTTTTCAAGCTTAATGAATTCGTAGTCCACTTCGGTACGCTCTAGTCTGCTTGCTTAAGCAGATCCTCGGGTTGTTTGGTCAAATTTTCGAACACCAGGCTATCCACTTCGAAAGCCCATTCTGAATGTGCATGATCTAATAGATTAAGCCAGTAACTGCCTTGGGTTTCTACCACCACAAGATTAATTTCTGACTCGTCATCCAGGCTGAACTGTGCTTTTGAGGCAGAACTAAAATCAACTTGCCCTGCGGGTACCAGGTCTATCAACCTGACATTCACCAATGCTCTGGCCAGCGTATTGACAATCGTCGGGTATCGCAATTCTGCCCCCTCGGCCAGCCCCTGCAATTCTAATTCGCCATCCTTTCTCTCAGCGACCAATACGACCTCACCTTGGGAAAACATGACCCGTTGTACCCGCTCCGCCTCTACATCGATCACCGCATCATCAAGCCAGTAAGCAGGGTCTGCGGAGCTTTCCAATTCTGTGTCGATAAGCCAGACCTGGTTCGCCTCGGTTTCGTGTTTTAGTAAACGAATATACTGGCCGGTCCTATTCGAAACTGAATTCCCCACCAGCACTGTATAGCTGCTTTGTTTCGAGAAGATCTCAATTTCAACGGCGTCCGGATCGTTACTGGCGACACCCAGAATGCTGAAATTTTTTGGCTTGCTGGTCTTTCTTTCCGTTAACCTGGAACCGGTGATTGCCTTGAGCAGACCCGCCAACTTTCCAAAGTCTGCGTCAAATCCAAATCTCTCAAGTACTACCCAATTACCGTCCCGGGACTCCAGAGTGGTAATCATCTCACTGTTTTTGAATACCATCTTGTGAACACCAGCCAAGTCATCCCGCAAGCCTTGCAGCATGAACTCGCCAAGGCGGGTATCCTGCTCCGTCACCGGTTTACTATCAAATACAACGATCGACAACATGACCAGGATCGAAATACCCAGGCCCCATATCCAGTTACGACTCATGATGTGGCACCCTGGCATTCCGCAGGCGGATGTAGTTGAACATCAACAACATCAAAGTTAAGAGAATGGGAATCAGGGCGATATTCAAAAATTTGATGTTCGTCCCCAAATTCTCGATGTCTTTATCCAGTTGATGGCGCACATCCCTTAACTGTTTGCGAATTCGTAATTTCTCCTGCCGAAACTGAATGATCGCTTCCTCCTGTTCAGGCGTCAGGCTTAACAGGCCTTGATCTCCCTGGGTAGATTGCAGTTGCGTCAGTTTCTGCTCTGTTTCTGCAAGTTGTGCCTGTAAATCATTCGCGCTTTCGAGGTAGCTGGCTTCTGCTTCACGCCTTAAGTCCAACACCACATCAAACGGCCGAGAGAACCGACCACGACTACGAACATTAATGAGTGCAGCACTACCTACCAGGTTATCGACGGCATTGATCACAAAGTCGCCGTTATTAGCCCAGGGGTTGGCAATCTGCTGACCGAAAAAGTTCTGGACCTGGACCCACATCTGGTCAGCCAGCAAATCGGTGTCGGCAACAACGATGACATTCAGTTCATCCGTTGAAGCTATATGGGCCTTGCCTTCTTGAGTCTTACCACCGGAATCACCTACACTGGATTCAAATGCTGAATTCGCCTTTCCTGCTATCCGAACAGAAACGGGATAACGTTCACCGGTCGGCTCAAAATCTTTTTGCAGATCCGATGGGTCTGTCAGAAATTGCATTCTCATGGTTTCTAACGGTTTCGCATAGGCGCTGGACTGGATTAACGTGATAATGGTTGCCTGAGATTGTGGGTCAATATCCAGAATCCCTGCTGAGGCGAAGTTAATAGATTCCAGTGACGAGATGGAGACATCATCCTGAGAGAAATTATCGGGGCCCATGCCTAGAATCGCCAGATGTCGAACGGGTTGTCCGGAACGGCCACCACTCACCGCAAGTGCAGTTTGCGCGTCCAGCAATACAAATCCTTCCCGAAGGGTGACACCCCAGGTACCCAATAACTTATTCAGGTCAGAGGGAGAAGGCGGAGGCCCGGGCATCATTGGATTCTGTGAAGCAGGGCGATCCCGTTCAGCCAGCGGATCGACGAAGACCAGCAATCGACCACCAGCCATTGCAAACTGGTCTATGGCATATAGCGTGGCTTCGTCGAGCGCTTTTGGATGTATCAGTATCAGCAGGTCAATCTCAGGTGGGACTTGCGTGATTGATGCGTCAACGGTTTGCAAATCAAATAGCTGGCTGATCTGGTCAATCACAATCCAGGCCGGGGTTGTCTGGAATGTTTGCATATTCACATCTTCCTGCACCTTGATGGAACTCAGCAAACCTACCACGGGCTTTTCAGGTGTCACCAGCGATTGCACCAGCTTGCTGATTTCATATTCCAGAAATGCTTCCTTGTCAGGTTGAAAAAAAGCTATCGACAGTTGGTCATCAAGGGCGTTGGTCGCCGCCAAACCAAAATAGAGCTCTTCGCCCGCATTACTGATTGGAATGCT
>DUAT01000161.1:0-32978 GCA_012960755.1 Gammaproteobacteria bacterium | reverse complement strand
GCCGCCATGTCCTCGTCTTCAGAAAATGGCGCCGGATCAATGATCATTAAATTAATGTTACCGTCCGCCGCGAGTTCATACTCATGTAAGAGGTCCTGGACCTGTTTCGCATAGGCGCGCAAGCCGGTCAGGTCTCGACTGGCAGCATCTGAGAAGAAAAAGTACAGATTAATCGGCTCTTCAATGGTGGACAGTATTTCCCGGCTGCCGTCAGACAGGGTGTACAGCTTCCCTTCCGTCAAATCCAGTCGCAGACCAGAGAAAACCTGGTTATTCAACATCGTAAAAACCAGAAACCCGACACTTAATAACAGCAAGCCAATTCCCGAATTCAATTTTTTCATATTCACTACTCAACTCGCCTGTTTGATTTCAACGACAATCATGGTTGCCGCAAGCCATGTCACAATCATTGAGACGAAATACAGCAGATCCTGCAAACTCAACACGCCTTTGGAAATTGATCCAAAGTGGGTTAAAAAACTTAATGACGCCAGTGCATCCAGCACAATCAGCGGCACCCATTCCTCGAAGAGATTCAGCACCAGAGGGAATCCCGCCAGTACAAACAGCAGGCAAACCAGACCGGTGACGATAAAAGCGATGACCTGGCTTTTACTGAGCGCTGACATACAGGAACCGATTGCCAGGAATCCGCCCGCCATAAGCCAGCTCCCCAGGTAACCGGCAAAGATGGCGCCATTGTCGGGCTTACCGAGGTAGTTGACCGTCAACCACAAGGGAAACGTCATCAACAGGGCAATTCCAGTGAAGATCCAGGCGGCCAGGAATTTACCGGCAACGGCGTCGACTTTTCTGATAGGCAGTGTCAGCAGCAGTTCAATTGAACCCGAGTTGCGTTCCTCGGACCACAAACGCATCGATATTGCGGGTACCAGGAATAGATATAGCCAGGGATGAAAATTAAAGAAGGGCGCCAGGTCTGCCTGGCCTCGCTCAAAAAAATTACCCATATAAAACGTGAACACACCAGACAAGATTAGAAAGATCAGAATGAATACATAGGCAAGGTGGGTGACAAAGTAACTGCTGAGTTCACGTTTGACGATGATAAACAGGTGATTCATAGGCCTTCTCCCGTCGTTATTTGACGGAAGACATCATCAAGACGCCCCCTTTCCTGAAACATCGATTCCAGCGGAATCTCTCGCTCGGTCAGAAAACTGTTCAATTGAGAAAACAGACCCTTCTCACCTGCGGGAAAAACCGTTAATCCGGCATCAATGACCTGAACGGTATCGACAAATGACAAGGATTCAATTTCTGTTTGAAGGGCTTGCACATCGGCGCCGTCCCCAAGCCTGATGCTAACGGCGCCATGAAACCTCGATTGCGCCTCCAGCTCCTGCGGCGTGCAATCGGCAACTACCCTGCCGTCCGAGATAATAATCACCCGACTACATACGGCGGTCACTTCTTCAAGGATATGGGTCGAGATGATTACGATCTTGTCCCTGGACAAGCTGCGAATCAAATTCCTGACCTGTTGTTTCTGATTAGGGTCCAGGCCATCCGTCGGCTCGTCCAGAATCAACACCTTCGGATCGTGAAGAATGGCCTGCGCCAGACCCACTCGCCGCTTGAAACCTTTCGACAGGGTCTCGATCCTTTGTCCAAGCACCTTTTCGAGGGACATTTTCCTGACCACATCGGTAACCCGCCGCGACTTTTCCTCTCCCTGATAGCCCCTGATTTCAGCAATGAAGTTCAGGAAAGATTCCGGTGTCATCTCATCATAGCAAGGTGCGCCTTCCGGCAGATATCCAATTAATTGCTGAGCGGCAATCGGATCCTGCCTGACGTCATGACCACAAATGTTGATGCTACCGCTGGTGGGAATGAGAAATCCCGTTAACATTTTCATCGTCGTTGACTTACCAGCCCCGTTGGGACCGAGGAATCCCAGTATTTCACCGGGCTCGAGCTGCAGAGACAAATCCACTACGGCGTGCAACGAACCAAACTGTTTCGTTAAATGATCTACTTTTATCATTGTTAGGCTTTCAAAAAGTTTGCAATGTTAACCTAGTCGTCCTTCAAGGTGAAATGCCATGTTCAGAGCGACTCAAATGATTCAAGACAAGGCGCAGTGCGCAGGGACTGGCTAGCCGAGAACAAGATACTTTTCGTCGCTGCAGGTAAGGTTTTCTTAAGCGGAATCGTAGCCACAGAACTACCGCAGACATTCACCCCAATAACACACGACATGAATCCCCCAGGCTGCTTGTGGAGCTATACGCGATCAGGCAGGTATACCGTGTAGGTTTCTCTCCTCATATAAGGAGAGCGCCTTTTCCGGTGTCTTCGATAGGTTGACAATTTCCAAAACTCCCTAAGAAATCTTCTTAACCCCCGTCTCCCGTGCACTCTTCGATCATCGCCTGAACGCCGCTCGGCAAATTTGACTTTCTTCAAGGCTTTGCTCCGCTGATCAACTGTATCCGAACAGAAAATCAGCTACAGTTTATTATGAAGACGAAAATTCGAGAACTATCGATAGGAAATAAAACGGGTTGTTGATATGCAATTTTATCGAAAAATACCTTTACTGACGGCAACCGGGAGTTTCTGGCCATGGAATTCGTTAGAATCGACCCACAACCAGCACAGCAAGCAAAAAACCATGCGCTCCAGCCGAATCTCCAAGGAAGAAGCACTGTCGTTCCTGCTTACTCACATTGTCATTGAAAAGGGGTACCATTTTCAGATGACCCCCGGGGTTCTATTCGAATTGATGAACCTCGCTGCTGAAGCAGAAAGCCGGGTGGCCGATGAAGACGATTCAGTTCCACACGAAATTATCGAAGAAGTCGCCCAACCCTTTGTGGCAAACAAAACACTATGAATTGCACCCTGTGAAAATCACGAGTATCAGAAAAATGAACCCGGCATTAGCTAAGACCCCTGCGGCGCTCATTTTTGACATGGACGGAACCCTGCTCGACACAGAACCTCTGTATACAATTGCCACGCAGAAGGTGCTTGATCCTTTTGATGCAGAATTCACGATGGCACTCAAAAAACAGTGCATGGGGGGTGATTCGCGACGCAGCGCCCGGATCACCATCGACCATTTTGACTTACCCATGTCAGTGGACGCGTTTCTTTCCACCCGCGAGGTCTTTCTGCGGCAGCTGTTTGAGGACACACCGGAAATAGAAGGGGCCGGACAGTTTATTACCGACCTGTCGGAGTCCGGAATTCCCTTCGGTCTGGCGACGAGTTCTCACCAGCACTTGTGCGACCTGAAACTCAGTCGAAAACCCTGGGGTACTTTCTTCCAGCAGGTGGTTTGTGGTGACCACCCGGAACTACAACGTGGCAAACCTGATCCTGACATATTCCTGCTCTGCGCTGAGAAACTCCGGGTGAACCCACACCATTGCATCGCCATCGAAGATTCACCGAGCGGCATCAGGGCCGCCCGGGCTGCGGGTATGCAAGTGATTGCCGTAA
This sequence comes from Gammaproteobacteria bacterium, assembly GCA_012960755.1. Next base: position 29,501 of record DUAT01000161.1, on the reverse strand, counting down.
ACAGTCCTTACGTTGAGCCGAGCGAGCTGGCGGACGCCGCACTAACCATTGATGCTTTCAATGAGCTCAACCCGTTACTGGCAAACTGGGGGACCCCCTAGTCTTCTCTGGATCTGTCCTGAGTATTTGTCGCGAGACGATTCCAGAATTCCATATTCTGTTCCAATGCCTTACGCATCAACGCCATAGGCTCCGCACCTGCCAGATCCTGCATCCTGGATCGATATTTTTCCTGGTGATCCAAAAAAGTTGTAATGCTCTGTTCGATATATCGACTCACTACACTTTGCATCGGTGCCCCATAAAAGCGGACCAGTTGTTCCAGAACACGATTCGTCAATATTGGCTCATGGCCTTCACCTTCCTGCTCTGAAATAATCTGCAACAGCACCGAACGGGTCAGGTCCTTTTCTGATTTGGAATCTATCACCAGAATCGTCTCACCTGCGAGGACGATCTTGCGGATATCTTCCACCGTGACGTACTGGCTCTCCTGAATGTCATAGAGCCGACGATTGGGATACTTTTTGAACTCGCGCATGGTGAATTCCCAGGCTCTTAATTCTCGTCTTCATTCATCGGGTGCACCACACCAGGGACCCGCGACTGAAACAGTCTCCATCTATTCTCCGGCTGGGCAAGCCTATCTGCAATAATGTAATAAACAGCGGGATTAAAACCCATACCGCAGTGGCTTCCGAATACCTCAATATTCTGGGTCTGGTGGTCCAGTTCAGTTTCCATACAACCGCGCCAGTGTACAACGCCATCACCACGGCTATAAACCGCGGTCAGGGGAATCGGTGGGCTTTGATCTGTCTCCAGACGTTCACGCATCATTTCAACGCTCATCCTTGACTGTTGTTCAAACAACTTCTGCACCAGGAGATTCGACCCCCCGCCATTGGCCATCGAAAAAGGGCTACCGAGGGTAATCACCTGCCGGACCTTATCAGGAAATAAACGGCCCAGCTCTCTCGCAAATATACCACCTAAACTTTGACCAATCAGGCTAACTTTCTGTTGATGTTCCTCAAATAGTTGATGAAATTTTTCAATCAAGGTTCGCTCTATGATTTCTGGATGCCCGGTATTTCTTCCCAAACCCCAACCAGAAGGTTTGTATCCCATACACGAAAGATAGCGCCGCAACACCACAGTTGACTCATCACCTGCCATAAACCCTGGGACAAGCATGACGGGGTGTTTGTCTCCCTTGGGTAAGCTGGACAGCACTGGAAAGCTAATCGAAAGCGTGCCAATTTCCAGGAGTGTCCTTGGAATTTCTGTTAACGAATTGAAAATCGATGGAGTTTCAACGCGATAACTTTCTACATCAAGTTCTTCGTACAAATCCATACCTCATATTTTACGTACTTACACATACTGAGAGAGTGCGCTATGTTGCAGTGAAAAACGTGATTGAGTTTGTCCGACTTACACAATGGAATCAAGCATTTAACCGCTGCTCCAGGTCGCAGATTTGTTAACAGCTTCACAAAATTGAACTTTATTGCGCGATGCACAAAAAGTGGTTGACTCAAACCAAGAGCCGTTTATAATCCGCGCTCGTTGTCCACAGCAGGTCCCCGCAGTCACCCCAAAAAGCGTCTGGAACCTCGCGACACGGATACCCATCTTATTTTTATAGCATTACATCGATAGCGTGGCGCTGTTCAGTGCAGGCGTTAGTGCGTATGTGGAAATCGACTATTGAAAACTGGAGACAAGAACATGGAAAAACTTGGTGCCCTGGATGCAAACTTCCTTTATTCAGAAACAGACACGGTGTTCAATCACGTCGCGTCCCTGCAACAATTTGCCCTGCCGCAGAACACATCGGCGAGTGAGTTCTGCAACGGCCTGAAAACATTTCTGAACGGCCGAATCCATCTTGTCCCATACCTGACACGGAAAATAAAGTTCACACCGTTCAATCTGGACCACCCTGTGTGGATCACAGATACTGAATTCAATATCGAAAACCACATCATTGAGGTTCCCCTTGATGCGCCGGGCAGCATGCGCCAGCTCGAACAGAAAGTCGCGCAATTGCACAGCGCACCCATGGATCGAAGCAAGCCGCTGTGGGCTGTTTACGTGATAACAGGTCTCGAAGACGGAAATATCGCCTACTACAACCAGGCCCACCACGCTTGCCTGGACGGCATGGCTGGACAGGCGGCCACCATGCTGTTGATGGACAACTCACCGGATCACCCGGTTCACCAGGTTCCTGCGGACCTGCTCGACGGTGAACAGAAAAGTTCAATCAATTTGTTCACCATGGCATGGGAAAATCTTGTCAGCTTCCAGATCGACAGTGTCAGTCGCTATCTCGGATCCATGGAAAGTATGGTCCGGGTTAACCAGAGAGCAATCGATCCATCAAAATCTTTTGGTGCGTTGAACGACGTTGCACCCACCACCTCCTTTAGCCGCTCAATCGGTGCCACCCGCGAATATGCCTGCGGTAAGCTGTCACTGTCTCAGACAAAGCAGATCGGTAAGTCACTAGATTGCAAAGTGAATGACGTTTTCATGTCAGTTTGCGCCGGTGGGCTCCGAACTTATCTGCTACGACTCGGCGTATTGACCGACACTCCACTTATTGCGGGATCGCCCGTATCCCTCAGGAAACCCGGTGATAAGGGAATGGGGAACAATGTCACCATGATGCAAGTCAATCTGGCGACGCATCTGGCAGACCCTGGTACAAGGTTGCTGGCAATCAAAGCCTCAGCTAACACAGCAAAGGAAGTTACCGCGGAACTGGCCGAGGGATACGAGCCTAACGTCGCACTGCCCGGTTTACCCGCAACGATCACCGCGACATCCGTGCTAAACGAGCAACTTAGCTTGAGCGATGTTCTGCCAATGCCCATCAATCTGGTCATTTCGAACGTCCCCGGACCCCGTGAAACACTCTACTCCAATGGTGCAGAGATGTTATCTCACTATCCAGTCTCTATTCCCGCGCATGGTCTGGGTCTCAACATCACCGTTCAAAGCTATTGTGATGACTTGTACTTTAGTATTACTGCATGCAAAAAAGCACTGCCGGACGCAAGCATTCTGCGTGATGATATTGTTGCCGCATTCATGGAACTGAAGCAGTTAGTTCTTTCGGATAATGTAACTGACATCATCGAACGGCAGGAATTGCAGTCCAGGACGCAAAATGAGCTATCTGGGGATCAAGATTCTGAAGATGTAGCCGAAGTGCCCACAAAGGTTGCATAATCTAAATTTATCAATGGCTTATGAGAAATTTTAGGAAGGACCCCGGGCCATTGAATCGGACTAATCACTAAAAATAAGCGAGTATTCTGAAAAACCGCTTGAATTTGTTGCAGTGCAATATATAATGCTGCAGCGCAACATATGAACAACTCAGGAAACACAACGACATGAACATTATTGAAAAACAGACCAACCTCGGAAAGTCACTTTACGAGATTAACACCAGCACCATCAAAGAGATTGCCGAACTCCAGCGTGAGAACATCAGCAAGTATTTCGAGACCAATCGCGAATTCGCCAAGCGACTTCCGGAAATCACCAGCATTTCTGATTTCCTGGGCTTACAGAAAGAATACAACGAAACACTTTGGAACAATGCCAGAGGTGCCGTTGAAGCACAGACAGAGATAGTCAAAGGCGCGTTTAGTGGTACCCGGGATGCAGTGAAACTGGCTTTGACAGCAGAAGAAACTGAAGTAGCCGCGACCCCAGCTGAAACCAAAACTGAAGAAACCTCTGCAAAGGCAGCGGCGTAACTAGGCTTAACAAAAAGGACCAGATGATGAGTTATCTACAGACACAAGCAGAAATGGGAAAGACATTTTTCGAGATCAACCAGAATATGTTTCAGGCATTGATGAGTAGTCAGCAAGAAAATTTTCGCAAGTATCTTGAACTTAACAGTGACTTCTCCAGCAAATTACCTGAAGTGAAAGACGTGGCGGGTTTCATCGAACTGCAACGTGAATATGCCGAGACACTCTGGAGCGGCATCAAGGATGCTACCCAGGTACAGGCAGATATTTTGAAAAGCTCGGTAGAAGATACTACTAACGCAGTTCAGCAAGTTTTTGCACCAAATACTGATGGCTAATCCCCCGGTCATTCAGCATTTTTAAAGGGCGCTATGCGCCCTTCTGTTTTTGGGTTGTAATAGACTCCCCAGTTTATGGCTAAAGGATGGCGACTGATGAAGATCACAATCGATGTGGACATCACCCCGGAAGAGCGGCGTAGTTTTATAGGCCTTCCAAATGTAGAGAGCCTGCAACAGGAAATGCTCAATCGGGCGCAACAATTTCTCAAAGACTCCAACCAGACCCAATACAAGGACATCGTGGATAGCGCCATGCAACCGATGATGGCTTATCAGAGCTGGTTGCAAAAGATGATGGGCGGGACACCTGGCAACGAGCAAGAGAAAACGAAATCAGATGACTAAAGGCACAGCGCTGATCACGGGTGCTTCGTCGGGAATCGGCGAAGCTCTGGCACGTCAATTCGCGGCCAATGGCTTCGATCTTGTGATCACCGCACGCAGATTGTCGAAGCTGGAAGAGATTGGTGACGAGTTGAGGTCATTGGTCAATGTCGACGTCATTGACTGCGATCTCTCAACGAATCAAGGCATTGACCACCTTGTCTCTTCACTCTCCGATACCCGCATTGATGTGCTGGTAAACAATGCAGGAATTGCCTACCCTGGTTCATTTCATGACCAGGCACTGGCAGATATTGAGAACCTGATCGCACTCAACATTTTTTGCCTGACCAGGCTGACGCGCAATTTTCTGCCAGGGATGATTAACAGGGGTAGCGGCAGAATACTCAATGTAGCCTCCGTGGCCTCCTTTCAACCGGTCCCCTCATTATCCGCTTATGCCGCCAGCAAGGCCTATGTACTTTCGCTAACCGAATCCCTGTCTGAAGAACTAAAAGGTACCGGGGTGTTTGTCACAGCGCTTTGTCCGGGTATAACCCGCACGGACATGATTGAAGATGTTCAAAGCGCCAATGTACCGGCTTTCTTAATGTCCAGCCCCGAAGATGTTGCACAACAAGGTTACGCGGCGCTAATGAATCGTGAAGTAATCAGAATTCCCGGCGTCACCAATCAGGCTGCTATTACCTGGGCCAAGCATCAGCCCAGATGGCTGGTTCGCGGTATCGGTGGTTTAATGGCCCGGCTAAACCCGAACAGATAGCGGTTACAAAACCAACAAGCTGCAAATAAGCCTACCAAAAGTGTGACATGGTTCTCTGATTTCACCGCGCAATTTGTTTATCTTTAACGTCCACAAGTGTTTCGACGTTAAGAATCATGATGAATGAGAGAAAAGTAACAGCCTGGTTAGCAGTGCTTACCCTTACCCTGGTCATCCAGCCCGGAAATGCAAACCCTGTGCAGGTTCTCGAAAATGGAGCTGAAGACCTCTATCGGGAGCACTTCATCAACGATGAGAAATTGCCTGATCACTTCGCTTACATGACACTGATGCACCAATTGTACCTGGATGCGCTAAAGTCAGAGTCACAACCAAATATCGAAAAAATCCAGGATCAGTTCAAGGTCAACGAGGCCGAGGCAACCAACATCCTGAGACTGTTGCTGGTCTCTTATCAAGGAGTTCTCGCCAGCAACCGGTCTGTAACAAGTCGAATCCTTTGTTCTCCGTCCAAGTCGTACATACAATCCAGACAAGGACCGGACAAGAGTTATGACGTTCTCGATACACTGGACGATATAAAAGACACAAATTTACGCAAACAATACGATGCTGCCAGATACCACCTCTCCCAGTCAAACCCAGAGGTCACATCAGGTCTGGATAATTGGCTAACGGAGTTAAAGCCTGACTCTCAGCACCGCAAATTCGATCATCGCGTCATCTACGAGCAAGCTGAACAGGATGTTTCGGAAGTTATTGCTACCGCCTGCAACCTCCTGGCAGCCAACCCCGAAACGTCACCCTGGAAAGCCATTGGCGACTGAATCGATTCGCCCCTCCTACTACAGATCAGTACTATAGATCAGACCCTGTAGATCAGATACCATAGATCAGAGAATCTTTCATAGCATCAGCCGGTCTAACACTACTATGGGCCGATCAAAATTTCCTTTTCTACTACTAATCCTAATCGCACTCAGCATCCCGGCCTACGCTGACAACCTGCCAATCCCTGGTGGCACGTTCGCAATCAACTGGCACTCCGACTTTAACCAACAGGAACAACAGAAAATCCTTGACTGGCTGTTACACGCTGCTCACTCAGCGAGTCTTATCGACGGCAGGTTTCCGAGACAAAACACGAACATCATTATCCGACGACATGCCAGGGGCACAGGGCCGGTTCCCTGGGCCAACACAATACGCCATTCGTCACCTGAAGGCGTGAACTTTTACGTTAACCCACAGGTGAGCCTGGCAGGATTTACAGAGGATTGGACTGCGGTACATGAATTCAGCCACCTGTATATACCGTATGTTGGTTCCGGGGATATCTGGATTTCAGAAGGCTTTGCCAGCTATTACCAGAATATTCTGATGGCCCGGGCCGGAACTCTCAGCGTCGAGCAGATGTGGCAAAAACTGGCTGACGGGTTCAGACGTGGCGCAAATGACAGCAACCGTAATATCAAACTCGGCACACTGAGTGCGGATATGCGACAGAACAGGGCCTTTATGCGGGTCTATTGGTCTGGGGCGCTCTATTTTCTGGAAATGAATATAGCACTGCAAAACTCAGGACAATCCCTTGATGCTGTCATCAGCGAATTCAGGATGTGTTGTCGTTCAGTTGATCAACATTGGAACGGTATAAAGCTGGCGAAATCCTTTGACCGGGTCGCCGGGACTTCCATTTTCGCCACCGCGTATAAAGACTATGAGTCAGATAGAAATTTCCGTGGTTATACGCAGCTGTTGTCGCAGTTAGGCATTGAACTTGACGGTAACAAAGTTGTTTTCACACAGGACGAACAGCAGGTGCTGTTAAGAAGCAGAATTGTTAACCCGGGTTATGTCCGGAGCCGAAAGTAGCAGCTGATGGGATGGTACTGCGACCGTCGCGAGGGCAAGCCTGCTTCAGGCAGAATTCGTTTTTGCCTCGGACTTGAGCTTACGCAAATGGCTCAGGAAGCGCATCAGCACATCATAAGTCTGGCAACCGACGACGTACAATTCTGAGCTCACAAACGTAGGCACACCACTGAGGCCCATACCACGGGCTCTTTGCCAATCTTCATCGACTTTTTGGCTGAACCGGCGATCTTGCAGTACGTCACGCGCCTCTTCCTCCTTCAACCCTGCCTGCCCCGCCAGCCTGACCAGTACATCGATATCCGAGATATTCACGTTGTCGACAAAGTAAGATCGATACAGTACGTCGTGTAAAGCCTCACCATTTGCCTGCGTATCAGCCCAGCTACCCAGTTCCTGTGCCAATCTGCTGTTGTAAGTCATCGAGCGATCACCGTAAGGCAACCCTTCTTTCTCGGCCAGAGATTTGATCTGGTTCTGGAAAGACTGCACCTGGGATTCACGACCTTTAAACAGGTCAGACAGAGACTTGCCTTCAGGAGGCGTTTCCGGATGAAGGGGGAAAAAGGACCAGGATACCGTAACGTTTTCTTCCTGCCTTAGCTTTTCAATACTCACGGTACTGAGATAACACCAGGGTCAGACGTAGTCTGTAAATACCTCAATATGAACGGGCTCTACCATGATTGCCTCTTTGCTTCTTGAAACTGCAGTTTTGGTGATTCGGAATTGTACCAACAGCGGTTTTTTTAACTAGCCGCCGCAGATCATGAACCAGATACAACTTTACGGCAACACCAAAAACATCTAGTCCAGCCGGACAAATCGCAAACGGTTAGCATTGGCCACCACCGTCACTGACGACATCGCCATGGCGAAGCCCGCAAATGTCGGACTGATCAACAGGGGATACAAGACACCGGCCGCCACAGGAATCAACACAATATTGTAGGCAAAGGCACCAAAGAGATTCTGGTAGATGTTGCGCATGGTTTGCCGGGAAATCTCGATCGCCTCGACAACCCGGCTCAATCGGTTACCAACCACGGCAACATCCGCACTTTCAATCGCGATATCGGTGCCATCACCCATCGCAAAACCGACATCTGCAATGCCCAGAGCGGGCGCATCATTGATGCCATCACCCACCATTGCCACTTTTTGGCCACCCCGTTGCATTTCGCTGATCTTCTCCAACTTGGCTTCAGGGGTGAGTCCGGCATGGTAGTCCGAAATATTGAGTTGTGCTGCAACCTTGCTGACGCTCGCCGCGTTGTCCCCGGAGAGAATAACCACATGGATTCCCTTTGCCTGAAATTTAGCCACGGCAGATTTGGAATCCGGCTTGAGTTTGTCATCCAGGTCAAGGCTGCCCAGCAGTTCCGACCCTTCGGCAATATAAATGACGGTGCCTGTTTCCGGTTGGGTCTGGTGGCTAAATCCTATCCCGGAATCTACTAGATATTGCCTGTTCCCAGCCCGGACCATCACGCCATCGACCTCGGCTGATACGCCGCCACCCGGTGATATCCGGAATTCACTGACCACTGGCTTACTGATACCGCGTTGTTCACAGTAATTGATAACCGCCTTCGCCAGTGGATGCTCGGAATAGGATTCCAGACTGTAAGCCAGGCCGAGTAACCGATTCTCATCAGAACCCTGTGACACCGAAACACCCACGACTTCCGGCTTTCCTTCAGTCAATGTGCCTGTCTTGTCCAGTACGATAGTGTCCAGGCCAGCCGCGGCTTGCAGCGCATCGCTGTTACGCACCAACAGTCCCCGGGACGCTCCCCGACCGATGCCCACCATAATGGAGATCGGTATTGCCAGGCCGAGCGCGCAGGGGCAGGCAATAATCAATACTGACATGGTGGTAACAATCACGAGGGTCAGGCCCCCGTCAGACGAAAGGAAGCCCCAGTAAACGATACACACCAGCGCAACCAGCAACACGAATGGGACGAAAACCGATGCAATTGAATCCGTTAGTTTGCCAATGGGGGGTTTCGAGTTCTGGGCTTGTTTCACCATGCTGACCATTCTGGCCAGTGTGGTTTCTCGACCTACCTGCTCGGTGAGCATCACAAAACTGCCATGCAGGTTGATCGTACCGGCTGCCACACTGTCGCCAGGCTGCTTATCAACTGGAATGGGTTCACCACTTAACATCGATTCATCAAGACTTGAGAAACCATCAATGATCCTGCCATCCACGGGGATTCGGTCACCCGGTTTAATCCGCAGCGAATCCCCTACCTTGATGAGTTGTAGAGAAGTCCGGGTTTCCTCATCGTTTACCAGCAAGGTGACTTCATCAGGCGCCAAATCTAACAGTTTTTCAATGGCGCCGGAAGCTTTGCCCCGGGCATTGAGTTCCAGGCTTTTACCCAGGTTGATAAAACCGACAATAAACAGCGCAGCTTCAAAAAACAGGTGCCGACTGGCCTCAGGCACAAGCATCGGCGCAATGATCACCAGCATTGAATACAACCAGGCGGTTCCTGTTCCCAGCGCAATCAGCGTGTCCATGGTCGTGGTGAAGTATTTGGCTGAGTGCCACGCATTACGATAAAAGTGCCCACCAGAAAATACCATCAACCCTAAAACCACGACGCCCGTTATCAGCCAGAAGGTTTTGTTGTCTATCCCCGGCAACAAGCCGGTCATCATCCCTGCCATGAGTAGCGAGCCGCCAACCAAAGCCAGAACAGATCGAATAATTCCCTTTCTAAACTGATCGATCATTACCCGTTCTTTATCAACCGACGGGTCAACCAGATCCGCGCCGTAACCTAATCGTTGTACTGCCGATACCAGATCCTGCAGGCTGGTGGCGCCTTTTACAAAGGCAGTTTCGTCCGCAAAATTAACTGAAGCTTCGCTGACGCCGGGAACAGCAGAAAGCGTATTCTCCACTCTTAAAACGCAGCTGGCGCAGGACATACCTTGAATTTGCAGGTAATAATCTGATTCCCTCGTGGGGGTAATCGAGTCCTGTTCACTCGCCGATGCTACCGTAGTTGCAGATGGCTGCTTGGGGAATTCGACGTCAGAAACTGTTTCGGCCACTTCATATCCCTGATTCCTAATGCCCGCAATTATCGCCAACAGATCTGCAGATCCTGATACGATGACCTGATTCGCGTCCAGGTGTACAACAACGCGCTCTACGCCGTCTATTTTCAGAAGCTCGCCAGTAATCCGCTTCCGGCTTTTTTCGAATTGCATTCCCTGCACCGGGATGGTGAGCTCACCGGCTATCGATGCTGCTTTCAGGGAATAGCCGGCCGATTCAACTGAATTCGTTACGGAATCAATCGGGATCCATCTATCTGATACAAAACGGGCAATTCCGGTATCGGCATCTATTTCCCGGACCTGCCCACCGAGTTGTTCCAGCGCCCCGGTCACCGTTGATTCACAATGATTACAGGTCATGCCATCAATGAGTAATGTGAAGGAATTTTTCACTCATGAATCCGTTAAATAAAGCAAGGAACGAGAGCTTAGAGACTAAAGCAACTATAAGGTAAAGTGTTAGATCTTTCTGTGAGACTGGAAGTTGTGAGGGTGTCGTTTGTTAGAAAAATGGAAATCAATGGGGTTGCTCAGGAACATGCTCCATGGTCTGGCTTTTATGTTCCTGTTGATTCTGCCTTTCACTGAACCCAGCTGGAATCCGAGAGGATGGGACATCATTCTGGGCGCAGTGATCCCGGCACTGGTGCCAATAACATTCGTCGTCATTATGCTCGATGCCTTAGTGTGTAAGGTTTATCAAACCGACGCCCAGGATCTACAGAAAAAAAAACGCTACGGGTTAATCGTCAGAATAAACCTGTTGATAGTCCTTATTCTGCTGCTGGCCTGGCTTGCTGCACTTAACGACGCACTGTTCTAACCGAAAACGTCGGTAAATATTTCTTCATTGAACCCAACCAGCACTGTCTTGCCAACCTTGATGGTCGGCGCTCTCATGTTGCCCGTGGGTCCCAGGGTCGCTTCCACCGCTTCTTTCGATACCGCTTTTGCACCCTGAAATTCAGCCACCTTTTTGCCTTTCATGGCAATGAGCCGGGAAGCCTGTTTCAGCATCAGCTTCGCATCAGCGGCCTGCAGCTTCTTACTGGCAGGAGTTTTTTCTTTAATTTCCACTTTGCCTGCTTCCAAGAACTTGGATGCTTTAGTGCAGGTGGTTCATCCATTTCGGAAGTAATACCAATCAACTTGTTTGGTCATTTTTTGATTTCCTTGAGCTATTTATCGGGTCCCGTACGCGTTAATGGATTATCCAACAAAACGACTCACCTGAAAAGACAAGGGGGCGCTTTGGTACCAATGTTAAGATCAACTTCATAGGGTAAACTATCTACTCAACATGTTTACCACTCATTCGAGTCGCTTTTTAACAGGGGATCGCATTTTGAATTTCGTGCCTACCATCAGTATTGAACAATTCAGACAAGGGACCCTCAGCAAGGACTCACTGCAACAGCTCGAGAACGCCTGTCGGGACCACGGATTCTTCCTGCTGACCGATCATGGGCTGGAGGATTTAATTAGCGCCATGTGGGCCCAGACGGAGCTTTTTTTCGCTTCATCGAGGGAACTGAAAAATTCTGTTGTTCGAACTGAAACCAATCCGCTTGGATTCTATAACCGGGAGCTCACCAAACAAAAACGAGACTTGAAAGAAGTGTTCGATTTTAAAGCGGGTGGTTACAAATCTTCCCGTTCGGCTATACGATCCCAGTGGCCAGCGGGAATGCCGCAATTCAAACAAGCTATGTCAGACTACTTTGTCGCCTGTACCCTGCTAGCGGAGGAAGCCATCAGCCTGGTCTATTCATCGCTGAATTTACCCACCCGGCAGGTTCAGGAAGACTTTGGCGAGATCCACACGAGTTCAATGCGTCTGAATTATTATCCGATGGAAGATCCCTTGTCGGAATCCGAGCAGAAACAAGTGACGCCCCTGGGCAAAATGGCGCTACATCATCATACCGACCCAGGTTCCATTACACTGTTGATTCAAGATGACACTGGAGGACTACAAGCACGCTCGAGGGAACACGGTTGGATCGATGTACCGCCCAGCAAAGGAACATTCGTTGTGAACATTGGGGATGCTTTACAGGTTCAGACGAACGATCAATATACCGCCGCCGTTCACCGTGTTGTGCCGATGACGCGCAAAGCCAGGTACAGCACGCCATTTTTCTACCAGCCTCGTTTTGATGCGGTGATACAGCCCATGGACGCCTCCCGGGTTGGCAAGCCAAGGTATACACCATTTAGCTGGCGTGATTATATTCGGGCACGGATCACTGATAATTATTCCGATATTGGTGAAGATGATATTCAAATCAACCGTTACAAGATCACTTAAGGAAGGTACATGGCCAACATTAAACTCGCTGGTGCACTACTCGTTTTTTGCTCCACCTCAATGGCAGCAGAAGTTCACGAAAAGGTTCAGGCTGCCCTCGACTGGCAACTGCTGGTAAACACTTGCAAGCAACCAAAACCGGTGCCGGGCGCACAACCGGATATTGAGAATAGCGACGGAGTTACCGACCGAACCGGTGTTGATTCTTACAAACTTGACAGATACGAGAGGAAACTCAAGCGTTGGGAAATCTGTGTCAGCGAGTACAAGGCGGAATTATTCGAAGATTTTGAGGAATTGAAAAATAGTGCTCAGTATGGGCTGACCCAACAGCAGGCTGAAACTATTTTGACAAAACTGGCGGACATCCAGGCCGCTGTGATTTCACCAAGCGGTACCGCCGAGGTTGAATAATAAAAAAAGGGCACTGATGTGCCCTTTCTTATCTTGCTGGTCAACTGGTCCTTAGTTACCCAGGGTATAACTCAGTTCAACACCATACAAGCGAGGTACAGTGGTTCCGGATGTATGACGGAAAAACTCGGCCTCACCAGCCCGCAAAACCTGCAACACACCGATATCGTCAAACACATTGTTAACGAATCCGGATACGATCCAGTTACCCTGGGGTGATGTCCATGTGGCCCGCAGGTCGGCTCGGTCATAGGAGTCTGCCTTTTCGGTCTCACTTTCGAACGGTGAGTAGTAGACTTCATCAATCCATGTATAAACACCAAAGAAGTCCAAACGCGAACCATTGTTTAATGGATAACCATAGCTGGCCCAGGCCGTATATTTTAACTCCGGCACCTGCAAAATCTGGTTGCCATTGATGTTCTGTGTTTGCCCCTCAAAGCCGGGAAACAAAGACCCAGGTGTATTTACGTCCGAGGTATCCTTGATAAACAGATCTTCTGTGTATTCACTTGGCGTATAACTAAAATTACCGCCAAGAGTCCAATTGTCCGTCGCCAGCCACAGAAGCTCTGCCTCAATCCCCCAAATTTCTGCTCCAGGGGCTTCGAGTACAGATGTTGTCTGAGCACCACTTATGACAGACACTTCCGTTGCAACGGTATGAATAGTCTCGTAGTCATATAAGTAGAAAGAACCATTCAGTTGCACTGTGTCGTTAAAAAACTGTGTTTTGTAGCCCAATTCATAGGCAAGCAACTCTTCTGGATCATAAGTGGGTGTCTGGCTGAAGAACATAAGGTTGTAACCACCCGACCGATAACCAGAAGTCGCAGAGAGGTACATCAAGGTGCTATCCGAGACATTCCAATCCAGATTGATTCGACCGGTTGTTTTCTCATCCGTTCGCTTGAAAGGTCGATAGAGACTGAATGCAAAAGGAATACCACCGTTGACTGCCTTCCGGGTCGGGTTCTCTCCATTCAAGCCGGTTGCATCAGGCACAAGTCCGCCGTTTAGACGATTGTAATTTGCTAAACTACCTACTGGTGTACCCGCAATAGCGCCTGCCGCTGTTTCACGATACGCCCACAGATTCTCTTCAGCAGTCACCTCATCTTCGGCATAGCGGATACCCAAAGTCAGTGTAAATTTATCATTTATGTCCCATACACCCTGGGTATAGGCGGCAAACGCCTCTCTTTCAGTCTTAGTGTGGTAAAGCAGATCACTACCAATGCTATTTATGCCATGCTGGACATCCAGATCAGGGAGTGTCCCATCATCGCCGTACCATCGAGAGGTGGCCACTCCAAAAGCACTGTTTCGTTCGCAGGAAGCCGACGCAAGACAATTATCCTTCGCAGTATGCAACGTCACAAAAGGCCTCGTTCCAAAGAATGCGACATCAAGACCGGTGTTATCCACATACGGATCAATGAACCGCCTTTCGCCGAGGGTTGAATAGAAATCACCGCGTTGATCAATCACGGCATCATAAAAGAAGATTCCAGAAGTAAACGACAAATTGTCACCAAATTCGTAGAACGCCTGAAGTTCATTAGAACTGTAAACTGCTTCATGATTAACATAGAACTGACGATCGTGAAACTGGCTCGCGGTATTGTCATCATCAGTGGTTCGTTCATACGACAATTTATTATAGCCATAGATGTACTTGAGCTGCAGGGTATCGGTCAAATCCCACGATGCATTGAATTGCACACCCTGCTGATTAAACTCCTCACGGTTCAAGCCATTGGTTGCTCCACAAATGTCATCGCCCTGAATATCCTTGGGGAAGACGCAATCGTTGTATGCCGCAGCACTTTCTGCACCAGTTGTATTGAATCCGTCCAGGGACGCAGCGGCATTTTGTCGTCCGTTAAAGGCACCTGGATCGACACCTGCGCGAATGTGCTGGGCCTGCACATTTGCACCAGTGACGGGATCAGTGAAATTAAGAATTGGCTGACTGTTATCGTACCAGTTGTTCTGGTCGTAGTTCGCAATGGCTGTATTTGTTGTATCGATTGCACGATAGCCTCCAACGAGCCAATTCGTTTCTCTGGTTGGTCCACCCTGCTCATTCAATACAACCAGTCCACCACCATTGGCTCCACCAAAGTCCCGGTCTATTTCCATCTTGTTGGCGCGAATGTTGAACTCAAGGGTATCGGTCGGCGTCCAGTTCAGCTGAATGGCCGCATTCTTGGTGCCCAGACCATCGAGGTCATCGCCCGGGCCAATTTCTTCAATAACACCATCACGGTCACGAACACTGAAATTTACCCGTGCAGACAATTGATCTTCGATCAAGGTGCCATTGACCATGCCGTAGTATTCCTGGGTGTTGAAGTTGCCGCCAATAACCTTGAAAGCGTAGTCAGTGCCATGGGTCGGCTGTTTGTAGAGGATGTTGATCGCGCCGCCGACAGCGTTACGACCATACAGGGTGCCCTGGGGGCCACGCAGGACCTCAATTCGCTGGACATCCCAGAACGTCGCTGCCGTGGCTGTCAACAGATCCTCGGAATAGACGTTGTTCATATAGGTTGCGACCCCGGGGTCGCCACCGAGAGCCCGGAAATTTCTTCCAACCCCTCGAATCGTGGCATCGTAGGGCTGGATAGTCGTCGCCGGTACGAAGTTTTGCAGGTCCTCCTGATTTCGAATGCCGAAATCATCAAGGAACTGGTCAGTAAATGCAGTAATTGAAATTGAAGTATCCTGGACAGTAGACTCTTGCCGCTCTGCGGTTACAGTCACTTCCTCAATACGTCGAGACTCCGCAGCAGATGCGACATTGGCAACTGGCAAAAACACCAGACCAGCCAAGACCACACACCCATGCGCGTTTTTGATTCTAACATTGATATCCCCCTTTTAAAAAAAAGCGAGACACCGTATCAACGGGTCTAGTACCGCACAAGGGTCTGATGCCCTTTCCATGCCCGCGATTCGATATCCGAGTTTTTTCGTATTACCTGCCGTGGAAAACCGGTTCACGTTTTTCAACAAACGCCTTGGTGGCGTCACGATGGTCCTGGGTCTGCCCGCAATGGACGTGATGGGTTGCTTCAAGATCCATACAATCATCAACATCACCGGTCAGCGCGCGGTTCAGGTTTTCCTTCATGTACCGGTAGGCAACTGTCGCTCCATTGGCGAGTCGCAGCGCAATCTCCATTGTTTTGTCCTGAAGATCTCCAGCATCGCAGGTCCAGTTGGTCAAACCCAAACGGAGCGCTTCTTCAGCACTGACTCGATCCGACAGAAAATACAATTCCCTGGCTTTGGCGGAACCAATCAGCTGACTCATGAAATAGGTGCCACCATAATCCCCGGAAAACCCAACCCGTGCGAAGGCAGTGGTCATAATGGCATTGTTGGCCATAATCCTGAGATCACAGGCCAGAGCCAGGGATAACCCGGCACCAGCCGCAGCACCGGGAAGCGATGCGATGGTAGGCTTCGGCATCTTGAAGAGTTTCCCGGCGGTGGCTCTTTGATTGATTCGCTGTTCGTGAATCGCACCATCAATGGTTCGTTGGCCCACCGTGCCATCACCGGAGGCTGCCATCCCCTTGACATCACCACCTGCACAAAACCCCTTGCCAGCTCCAGTTAGCACGACACACTTAACATCCGGGTCTACTTCAACGCTCGACAGGGTCTGTTGTAGAGCCTGATTCATAGCGCCGGACATGGCGTTGCGCGCCTCCGGTCTGTTCAGCGTCAGAATAGCAACGCCGCTTTTTACCTCAGCCAGTAAATCGTCTGTTCCCGTGTCAATTACCTTATCAGTCATTTTCGCTTCCTTATTACCAGTTACTGTTTAACAGATGCTTCCCATTCTACCTATCAACCCTTGTTGTAATCTACAGAAAGCCATTTTTCAGGCTTCATCTTGATCAGGACTGAGCCTTCCCCGGAGGAGCCCTTCGCGTAGGCAGTGCCCATCTTATCGCCGAGATAACGAATAGCCATGGGAAGGACATCCCGATCCACGTCTGCCGGTTGACGCGCCACAATTGGCCCTTCAATACTCACATATTGGTATGGTGCCGTTTCGGTCTGCACAACCATTGATATCCTCTCTCCCAGAGTCATCAACTTACCTTTGCGGGAATCGCCTCCGGTTGAAAACAACACCAGGCCATCTTCGTACATGTACCAGATTGGGGCCGACAAGGGTCCTTCGCTCTGCCTGTTGATGCTCACCACACCAACATGACAATCTGCCAGAAAAGCATCCCGCTCGGTTTTAGTCATCGCCAAGGACATAATACTTACCTCTCATGTGTAAAGAATATCGAACCGATTCACAGTATGATGCGTTTTTCGTGCTTTACAACATGGCACTACAACTGGGCTTAAAAATATGGCTTTACGACAAGCCTGATGAATCACGAGCCAGAGGTCCATAAATCTACAATTGAGCCACAATGGAAAAACAGGAGAAACACGATGATCGGATACGTAACAATTGGCACCAACGATATGGAGAAAGCCAAAGGTTTCTACACCGCACTGCTTGAGCCACTTGGCGCCAAGGTTCTAATGGACATGGGCCGTATCGCCTTTGTTGGCTCCGGCATGGATCAGCCTATGCTGGCCCTCTGCGTGCCCTATGACGAAGGTGATCCCGCACCCGGTAACGGCAACATGCTGGCTTTTCCAGCAGGTTCTCGTGAAAATGTCGACGCATTGTATGCCAAGGCAATTGAACTGGGGGCGACGGATGAGGGCGAACCTGGTGAAAGAATGCCTACTTTCTATGGTGCCTATTTTCGGGACCCGGATGGCAACAAGGCTGTCTTTTACCAGATGGGCTAAATGGAAGTCGCCAGTATTGGTGATGGATTCTGATCACAACTGAAGTATCGCCTTGGCGATAATGTTTCTTTGAACTTCAGACGATCCGCCTGCAATCGTTCTCATGCGATTGCTGAGGTAAGTTGGCATTATGGTTGTTGCAGATTCATCACCCACAGGTGATTCAGCACCGACCCGGAGTGCCTCAGGCTGGTATGGCAATCCATAGTATGCGGCAGCCTCCACCGCCAGCATATCTGCTCGCTGTAGCGTCTCTGCACTCTGGACATTAAGTACTGAAGAAACGGACCCGGGACGTTTACCCGCACTTAAGCTTGAGAGCACCCGTTGTTCCGAGGTCTCCAACGCGAGTGCGTCGATCTTCAATTGCACAAGCTGGCGACAATAACCCGCTTCGTCCGCAAGTGTCCCACCGTCGCTTCGGGTCGATTTAGCCAGTGCCTCAACCTTGCTCAGGATCCGGCGCAGTTCAACCGACGACATGCTGAATCGCTCAAACTCCAGTAAATATTTAGCCACCGACCAGCCTTCATTCTCTTTACCCACCCGGTTGATCTTCGGCACCCTGACATCATTGAAGAATACCTGGTTGAATTCATGCACACCCTCAAGATTGAGGATGGGCTCAACAGAAATACCGCCTGCCTTCATGTCGATTAACAGGAAAGAAATCCCCTGCTGCACCTTACCTTCGGTCGACGTTCGAACCAGGGCAAACATCATATTGGCGTGGTGGGCATAGCTGGTCCAGATCTTACTGCCATTGATGATGTATTCATCACCATCGCTGACTGCAGACGTACTCAATGAGGCAAGATCAGACCCAGACCCCGGCTCCGAGTAACCCTGGCACCAGATATCTTCACCACTCAAGATGCGCGGCAGGTAATACGATTTCTGGTCTGTCGTCCCATAGCCGATAAGCATGGGCCCGCACATTTTCAAACTCATCGGAATAAGCAGGGGTGCTTCGGCTTGCGCACATTCCAGGGCGAATATATACCGCTGGGGCAGGGTCCAGTCAGTACCACCATGTTCTACCGGCCAGTCGGGTGCTGCCCATCCTTTCGCGTGCAGGATGCTTTGCCATGACATGGCTGATTCGATCTCCTGCCAGAGACTCGTGCGCTTGCGACCGGCTTCGCGTAATTCTGCCGTCAAGGCTTTTGAGAGAAAGTCGCGCACTTCCTCGCGAAAGCGTGCGTCTTCGGAGGATAATTTCAGGTCCATTCTATTTCCTTTCTCCGAACAAAAAATGCTCTATGCTTTTTACGGTCTGATCCTGCCGGGTGAGAATAAACAGATGGCCACAGTCAAATACTTCCAGGCTCGCATTCGGTATTCTGCTGGCTATCATCCTGGCATTGACCAACGGGATAACGGGGTCATCAGAGCCCGCCATTACCAGCGTTTCATGGGGAATCCGGTGCAGCCAGAATGCACTCGTCCAGCCTCCGATCGCTGCTAACTGCTGCACGTAACCCAGGCTATTCGGCGGGGACATTTTCGATGCGTGTTTCCTCACCAGGCCGGGGTCTCTCCTAAAATCACCACCATATATTGTGGCAGCCACGCTTCTGAAATACGCGGAACTAAAAAAACGCAATGGCGACGCCATGTGCACTAACACCCGGGGACCCGGCGGCACCATTACCTGGCCCATTGACGTTGCTGCCAGAATCAACTTACCTGTTCGCGAGCCATGACGCCGTGCAAATTCCTGGGCAACACCGCCGCCCCAGGAAACACCCATGATGTTCGCATTGACTAGCCCCAGCTTGTCCAACAAAGTGAGACCGATATCAGCAAATGCAGCCATCCTAAAACCCACGTATCCGGTGGGTGAACCCCCGGTTCCCGGCATATCAAAAGCAATGGCGGGTACACTAAGTCGTTCAAGGATGG
Source organism: Gammaproteobacteria bacterium (assembly GCA_012960755.1). The sequence goes on along the minus strand of DUAT01000161.1, from coordinate 9,884 downwards.
GTTCCAGGATTTCAATGCTGGCACCTATACCGTTGAAAATGAGTAATGGTGTCCCTTCGAACTGATCGATAGTCGAGGCTATCCTCAATCGAAAACGGCCAATGTTGTCCGAGTAAATTCGCATCCTGGCGTAGTGTTAACTATTCATGGGCATGTAGTGACCACTATTCATGGACATGTAGTGACCACTATTCATGGACATGTAGTGACCACTATTCATGGACATGTAGTGACCACTATTCATGGACATAGCTTCCAGGTGCAGCCAATCCCGCCGGGTGTTTTTCACTCCCCTGCTCAACGGGCGCATCTACTTCTCCCTTGGACCTGGAGGTCAACCACCCAGACCAGTAGGGCCACCAGGAACCTGGATGTTCTTCTGCGTCCTCCAACCATTCCCTGGGTGTATCAGGTAAATCTGAATTAAGAAAATAGGTACGTTTCGATGAGGTTGGCGGATTCAGAAGACTCTGGATGTGTCCGGCAGTTGACAGCAAATAGGTTATATCGCCACCGAATAATTTAGTGGACCGGTAGCAAGCCTGCCAGGGCGTTATATGGTCCGTCGTGCCACCGGTGATCAACACATCACAGTCGACTTTCTTCATATCGATGGGTACCCCTTTGATTTCCAACATTCCCTGTTTGCACAGGGGGTTGTCACGGAATATGTTCAGGAAGTCACTGTGCAACCTCGCCGGTAACCGGGTTGTGTCATTGTTCCAGAAAAGAATATCGAACACCGGTGGCTTGTCACCATGAAGGTAGTTACTGACATGATAGTTCCAGATCAGGTCATTGGGTCGCATCCAGTTAAAAACCCGGGCGGTTTCTTCACCGTCCAGTATTCCCTTGGCAGCAGATCGTTTTCGCGCACCTTCAATAGCATCCTCCGTGGCGAACAGCCCGAGTACAGAATCATCACCATGGGTTTCCAGCACATTGACCATCAGGTTCAGAGAATTAACCCTCGACAGAGTATCGACTCCTGCAAAGTAGCCCAGGGCAGCAGAGAAAGTGATTCCACCGGCACAGGCACCCACGCCATTGATTGCATCCTGGCCAGTCACTTCGAGACAGGCATCAATGGCCTGGTCAATTGAATCGATATAGTCTTCGAGTCCCCAGTCACGATGCTCCGGGGTCGGATTTCGCCAGGATACAATGAACACCTGGAATCCTTCCTTGAGCAGGTATCGAACAAAACTGTTGTGTTCCGAAAGATCATACAGATAGAACTTATTGATCTGCGGAGGCACAATGAAGACAGGTCTCGCCTTAACCTTCTGGTGCACAGGTTTATATTGGATGAGTTCAAGAATCGGTGTCGTGAAAACGACTACCCCTTCGGTCGTAGCGACGTTGCCACCTACCGTAAAAGCGCTCTTGTCAACCTGGGAAGGCATTCCACCGTTGTCTTGCAAATCACCGATGAAATTTTTTAGCCCGGTAAACAAACTCTGCCCACCCGACTGATAAGCCTTGCGTAATGCCGATGGGTTCCCCAGCAGAAAATTGGTGGGTGCCATGGTATCGATGTATAGCTGCACCAGAAACCTTGCCCGTCCTCGATCTGTCTCTTCCAGATCCAGCGCCTCGACCCATTCAAGCATTCGGTTCTGCCAGGCCAGCCAGCCTTTCACCAGGTTGCTGTAACCACGATTTTCCTCAAAAGACTTGTCACTAAATCTTCTATCCCTGGGCGCAGGTACGAGATCGGACTGGTTCAAGCCAATTTCAATCCAGTCACGCCACAATTTAGTGGATTGCTCGGCGAAGATAGCGGGTTGCAGCAAGCCTTGCCTCAGGATTGTTCTTCCCGCGGCAAGTACATCTGACATGGACAGCCCGATGACAGGATTAAGTGTCATGACATCATCGAATACCTTTGCACTGTTGTCGTTTTCCATCACAGTCTCCCTTTCCGCAAATTAAGTAAGCATACTGCATACCCCATCCCTTGTTAACGACTGGAAAACACCCTTGAAGATCACGGGTTAATTGCGCAAACTGACCAGCCATCAAAGGAAACAAAAGGTGACCCCATCCAGGAACCGTTAGCTGGTATTACCATATTGGAAATGACCATTGCCTTGCAAGGTCCGGCAGCGGGTCTCTACCTGCGCGACATGGGTGCAGAGGTCATCAAAGTAGAACCGCCCATCGGAGATTCGGCGCGCCATCATCGTGGTGCAAATAATTCAACACCACCGGAAGCCCTGACACCTGCATTTATTGCCGCAAACCGGGGCAAAAAATCAGTCTGCGTTGACGTCCATACACCCACCGGCAGGGAGGTGGTCAAGCGACTGCTTGACCGGGCGGATGTGTTCCTCACCAACTACAGGGAAGAGTTCCTGAAGAGTATGGGCCTGGATTACGACACGTTGCACAGCCAGTATCCACAACTCGTCTATGCACAGGTCAATGGCTTCGGACCGGAGGGCAAGGACCGCGACAAACCTATGCTCGATGGTGCAGCCCAGGCCCGAGGCGGCATTATGAGTTTGAGTGGGCCTCCCGGGCAACCACCATCCCCGCCCGGTGCCGCCATCGCCGATCTGGGCGGCGCCATGCAACTGGCGCTTGGTGTGATGACCGGCCTGTTTGCAAGATCACAACATGGTGTCGGGCAGAAAGTATCAACCTCTTCGCTGGGCGCACAGTTGTGGCTACAACAGTGGGAATTGCAGCAGAGTATTATCGCAGACCAGCCGTTGCGTGCTGAAGGCGCACATCTGGCGAATATTCAAGGCCCCTATGGGGTGTATGAGACCAGCGATGGCGGCGCATTCATGCTGGCCGTCGCCATGGACGAAGAGTCCTGGGATGCCTTGTGCATCTTCGCTGAAGCGTATGAAATTATCGGTGATCCGGACTGGAACACACAGGGCAAAAGAATGGGCTCATCGGGTAAAGGGCGGCAACCCGATGAAATCAGAGCGATACTAAGGCGTGGGTTCCTGACCAAAACCACCGCAGAGTGGGTTGAATTCATGTACGACCAGCCAGACATCATTATGGAGCGAGTCCGCGGGCTCGAAGATGTCATCACCGACGAACAGAATATCGCCAACGAGTACATTGTACCGATGACCATGCCGATCATTGGTGAGACAAAGGTTGTTGGCAATCTCGTTCGCATGAGTGAGACACCGGGTAGTGTCAAGGGTCCTGCACCGGAATTGGGAGCGCAGAATTTCGAGGTGCTTAGTATGCTCGGCTTTTCCGAAGAGGAAATTGAAGCCGTGGCCGAGCAAACCGAGACTGTCCGGGCAGAGTTTGCGCTGGCGATGGAGCAGATGGACGGTTAAAATCCGTTAGCGATTCGTACCAGCTTGTAGTCTAATTTTCCTGTCCTCCTACTCACAGTGGTGGTAGATTATTCTGCCGCTATCGCTCTTCGCCTTTCTGATTCTGTCAGATGTTGCCTCATCCGATCCGATTGCGTTTAGTGCAGCAATCGATTACGAGAACCTCGCTGCACGGTACGAGTCGATACCGCCAGAAGTGCTCTCCCTCCCCTCGCCTTTTATGCAGCTTCGCCCTATCGCGGCTGTGCCGCTGACCGCCCTGTCGACGATACCCGTCGCGCCCTGGCGCGGTTGTTCTTGAAAAGAACCAGACTCCTAACCGCGACGGCGCTCCTCGAGTGCACAACGTAAAAATGGACGGCGTGCCGGATTGGGCCGGTTACCTCATTGGAGCCAAGATTGGGGGCGGTTTTAGTTTATTGCCTAAGTCTGATCAGAGATTTAGAGCGGTAAAAAACCGTTATAGCCGGAATCACGTGGGTCGTAAACATCGTGTCGTGTCACCCTCGTTGAAACGTGCATTACTGGGTCGTGACAAGTGCTGCCGAGGTTGCTTCTTTACCAGCCTAGAGGAAAAGGTCTCGAGCCTGGCTATCGGAGCAACGTTGCAGCTGCACTCGTGACCGAATTACTACGAGCCGTAGGTCACCTGGATGACATGATCAGGGCTACCAGCACGATTATTCAAGCTTCATGAAGGGATCGTTGTTGATCAGACCCTTAAACGAATCACGATGCATGTGGGTTGTAACGAAACGTGTGATGTTCGGATGACTCGATTCCGGCAAAGCTTCCCCTGAATACATCATCTGGATGAACTGGCAGGTGACCGCAATGTCCGCAATGCTGAATGCTTCACCCGACAGGTATGTCTTGTCGCCGATCTCACCTTCCAGGTAATCAAAGATCGGTGGTTGCGCCTCGTTAAGGATCTTCTGGATTACAGCTTCATCTGGTTCCCGTTTCATCATCTTGACCGCAACACGGTTGAAAAAGAGCGCTGCGGTTGCCTTGGGTAGTTCATTGTCTGCCCAATCCTCATACCACAGCGCCCTGCCGAAGTCGCCATGATCCAGCGGGTAGATCGGGTGTTCTGGAAACCGTTTTTCAAGGTAACCGCATATTGCAGATGAATCCGGAATCGACAAGTCACCATCCGTCATCGCCGGAATTTTTCCAAGTGGCGAAATCTTCAGATGCGATTCAGGCGCGGGAAACGGACTGACCGGATTGACATCATGCTCCACCCCCTTCTCGATCAGGCAGACAAGTGTCTTTCGAACAAAGGGTGAGATCGGGGAACCGTGAATTGTGATCATTAAAAATACTCCCATATATAGCACCATGTAGACGAGAGAGTGTACCTCAAAGTCAGGGACCCAAGTTACTCCCTTTATATTTTTCATAACTTCGTTGAACATGAGGTGGGATGAAGGGTGTCATATATTCCCAAACTCCATATGCCAATTGCAGGCGCTTAGCGGCTTGCAACATCTGTTCTTCGCCAACGGACCTAGTGAGTGCTGGAACAGCGTGTTATCACAGAGTTGTAACTGGATTAGTGTTAAATGTCGAAGGCAAAACTCATGCCTCGGTCATTATCTTTCCTCCAAGTTCGTCGCCCTGGCTTGCAGGAAAATACGAAATTCGGCTCCGGGATCACGATTCACCAATTCAATACTCCCACCCGTGGACTTTGTTAACTCGCTGACCAAAGCGAGCCCGATACCTGTGCCGGATTGTGTGCGAGTGAGTTCATTTCCGGATCGATAGAACAACTCAAGAATCTTTTTAGCCTGATCCGATTGAACACCTGATCCATAATCTCGTACAGAAAAGTATGTTAAATCCTTGCTCTGATTGACGCTGACATCGATGCACTTTTCAAATGCTCCACCTTCAACGGCGGTCAGTACGGCGACTATCTCTGCCAGTAGAGTCTGGAATCGCGGCATTGTTATCGCTAGACCACACCAATCAGGTTTGACGGTTGAATTAGAAGTCGTTCCTCCATACCTGACCTGCTTCTCCCCGGGTCTAGCTGTAGCGGGCGTATGGTGGATTTTTAGAGACATAGAACTTGATCTGTCAGTCCTCAACGGCATCGATTCCTTTTTCAAGGGTCAATTCAGTCCCACATCCAAGAATGTATTCGTGTTCCTCAGCACCACTTTTTGCCTCCATCACAGCCATGAGAGTTCCAGGGCATACCCATTCCATACATGCAATGACGTCAGTTAGACATCACTCATCGTCTATCCTACATCCAGCCTAAACCTACCGCTCCACGAGTAAACGAGGTTCCCCTAAATGAACCTTGGAGTCTTTGAAGTGGACTCAGCTTTACTGCAGAATCAGTTGCGATTGCTAAAGTGGCTAAGACTTAGCTGGCTGCCTGATTCTTTTCCAGAAGTATAATTCTCTCATTCAGTTTCTTGCAGACTAGATAATTGGTGTTGGCTGTGGTGCCGAATAACAGGAAGAAAGCACTAGCGAGCAGTGCCGGAGTTGCGAAGATGTCGAGAAAGTAACCGATAGCAATAAAAATTGTCGCTATCACAATGTAAAAATAGCTTATGTTTCTCAGCGAGTTCACGTTAACCAATTCCATATCTTTACCTTTGTTCCAAGCCCAGTTTCGTGAGCTAAACGACAAGGACAAGTGTATCACTAAAATTTCGGGTGCCAATGAGAGAACAATATAGAAACATATCAGAAGCTAACCGTTTCGCCGCGATAGGGGGGTTAGCGGCATCTAGCAGGATCAGCAGATTTCGCTCAGCCCAGACGCTTCGTTTATTCCGAAAGTTCGAGTGGTTTCACCCATGTCTTTCTTTCACGAAGTGATCATTCAGCTTTGATTCAGGTGGAATTCCGTATTCTGTGCCCGTGTTTTGCAATCAAGCCACGCACAAACCAGTTTGAAGGGCGTAATGATGAGAAAGCTACTGATTCTGTCAGCGTTGTTAATGAGCGCTTGCAGCAGCACGACAGTGATTCATTCCTCGGATCCGGACGCCAAGATCTACGTCAACGGAGAATACTTGGGCCGCGGTCGAGCTGTGTATTCCGACCGTAAGGTTGCCTTCTCTAACAATCATGTTGAGATTAGAAAAGAGGGTTGCCAGACAGACAACTACAGCTTCAGCCGAAATGAAGATGCTGACCTGGGCGCAATTGTTGGTGGGATATTCCTGACGGTCCCCTTTCTTTGGGTGACAGAGTATAAACCCCAGCGCGGATACGATTACGAATGCGAGCCCCTGTCGGCTTACTTCATAGAATAGGGCGTTCGGAATGCTGAGCCACGCTGATAAGATCTTACGTCGCCACCAGCTACTTTCAAGGCCTTAATCAGACTGTCTGAAACCAACCCATTGTGGTCATCGCTTGCTTTCATGGGTAGCTTATAACCTGAACTTTACGCGAACGACTGGGTTAAGGTGAACTGAGAAGAGCACACTTGTTTGAGCCACACGTAGTCAGCATAATCCCAATTAGTTTTATCGAAACCTTCAATTGTGGGGTGCAAGTTTGAAGAAGCTTCTTTACGTCGTCGCTGTGGGCTTAGCGGCTATGAACCTGGCTCCGGCTTCGTTTAGTTCGGCGAGTTCGCAAGAGTCAGGGTCTGCGAACGGCCCACCGGCGCGCCTGCTCTCAGCTTTCTTTGGTTTGGACAACGGCCTGTCGTTCGGGGCAAATCGCCTCTGCCTGGGAGCATCCGGGAAGGACGGCATGCCGATCGTGCTGTCTCATACCATAGATCCTAAAACCCTGCAGTCCGAGGACTTTCGGGTTGTCACGCGGTCTGGGCTTGAACGCACACCTTTCTGCCTAACCCTCAGACCGGCTCGCGATGCAGGCGAACTCAGGACCGTGCTCCTCATCGGTGAGTTCGGCGACGCAGTCAACGACCCACCGGTGAAGGTGCTCGTTGTCGACGACCTACTCTCGGATGGCATGACGGGTGATCCGGTGAATTTTCGCGGAACAAAGACGCATGTCACACCGCTCGATGCCGGGCCCTCACTTGTGGTGGCGGAAGTCGTACCGGAGGAAGAATGGTCAATAAAGCGCCGAGGATCCGCTTGCCCGGCTGGCATCCAACAGGTGGTCCGGGCGACCTGGGCTGGTGGCGTGCGGCTGCCGAATGGCGACGAACCCGGCGACACCGAGCGCGTGCTTTATAGCGTGACCGTGGAGCGTCCCGACGGCTCGAACGAAGAGATCGTCCCGACGGCGCTTGCGGATCTGGGGGACCGAGACAACAACCACCTTTTGTGCCTGGATACGTCCGACCCGGCGGTCTTGGTCACCTTCCCGGCCGGTCATCTAGTCGACCCGAATCAAGACTTGAATCCCGACACGCACGTCGCCGTCAACCGTGCTTACAGATACTAACCACTTGGCCGCGGTTGGCCGGTTTCTGAAAGCTGAGATCGAAATGCAATCTTTCCGTAGTTGATATCAATGCGGACATTGGGTGGTTTTTGGTCAATCATTCTCGATTCGACCCACAGCGGATGTTGGTCTAAGACAGACTGATGGGCACTCAGAAGTGTCGGATGCCTAGTCCCAAATCGGCTTCAATAACTCAACCGATCTATTGGCCACTCGCCTTCCCGGCGTTCACCGAACTCCAGTTCATGCTCATCGGAGATATCGGTAAAGGATTGGGGTAGCCGGGGAGTTAAATTTTATAATAACCCCAATGCTTGCCACCGTTTTCTGTCTTTCTCATCCACATCCTCAAGTAACCGCGGGTTACCATCGAGAATCAGGGTTTGGCGGGATTCTGGTTGGTATTTAGGCCACTCCGGCAATCCGGCCCCATTTGGATCTCCCATTCTGGCAAACTGAATCACGGTGTTCGACCAGGTCTCAGCAAGTTTACTTACCTTTGGATCGGCCTTGTCGTAGTACGGGATATCTGAATCAGCGAACGAGTTGAAGGTGAAAAAAATTTCAGCGCCATGGGTTGCGCCGAGTTCTGTGCCCAGGGGGGAGTTTTGGACGGGTAGATCAAATCGATAAACCCAACTGCCTGCACCGGTAGTGCTGGCTTGCTCAGCAACTTTCACGGCATTCATACGAAACATTTCGTTCCAGATGCGTTCATAATGCTCCCGGCTGCTGTCATCGGGATAGGCACTTTTTAGTGCCTCAATGTATGCATCAGACCCTTTCCCAGCGGTGATTAAGTCCGCGATAAACGGGCCCGCCATGTCATAGGCAAATCTGGGCGTGAGGAAACTTAGCAAGGTACCTTCATCTTTATTACTTCCTACGATGATAGGCACACCCTCGCTACCCCGGTCTGCTATCGCTTGCAGACTGGATCTTGTTACAACCGTACCATCAACAATACCGCCAAACTGGGCCTGGATGTTTCCCTGGCTCTCGATGATTTCTTGTGCGGTCATTGAGCGCAAGGTCACGAGTAATTGATCGGTGGTGACATCTAGTTGATCCGCAAGTGATTCTCGCAGATCAGGTGGTGGTGCATGAACCGGTGCACCACTATGAATAATCGCTTTGTGGTACAAACCATCAGCACTCGGTGCTGCGATCAAAGAGGCAACCGACGTACCTCCCGAGGATTCGCCGAAAATAGTGACATTGTCTGCATCGCCACCATAATCGCCGATGTTGTCGTGCACCCATTTAAGGGCAAGGATCTGGTCACGTATGCCGTTGGATGCGGACCCAGCATAAGCTTTGTCGAAACCGGAAAGATCCAGGAAGCCCAATATGCCTAGACGGTAGTTGATACTCACAACAACAACATCGCCCTGGCTAGAAAGCTGAGTACCCACATAACCATTGCCCGTTCCCGTTAAAAAGGAGCCACCATGAATCCAAACCAGAACAGGGCGCTTGTTACCTTCCACCAATGGCGTGAAGATGTTTAAAAACAGACTATCTTCAGACATTTCAAAGGAGTTCGGTTCCCTGCTGATAGGGGCGCCATCGGCTTGCATGGCTCTGTTTGGAAAGCGTGTGGCTAGATAAGTTTTTTTCCAGGGCTTAACTGGAATCGGCGGCATAAATCTCAACTCTTCCACAGGTGCCTCGGCGTAGCGTATCCCGAGAAACGCAAATCCTCTACCATGATTCAATCCAACAACATTGCCAAGCCGCGTTGATATTGGATCGGTCTCTTCCCAAGTAGAAATATCGATATCTCCTGGAAGCTTTGACAGACCAGAGAACATATAGGATCCCAGCGCAAACCAAGCACCAGCAAAAGTAACTATCGCTACTGTGGCGATAACAATTAATATTTTCACGGATTCCTCAAAGTAAAAAACCAAATGGCATGGGACAACAATAGTCATGCAATATCAAGTGATTACCAACCAGAGTTTCTTAAGTCATTTGGTCATATTGTACTAAAACAATATAAAGGTACTGAAACCAGAATTCTTGATGGCTTCAGACACTCTGCCGACAAATGACTTTCCACAACTTTTACTCTAAACACTCGTCATGAAGATACTTTTTTTATCAAGGGAAAATACGCTTTATAATTCCTCATATAGACGCCCCTTTATCAACTTGATTGTTCTT
>DUAT01000160.1 GCA_012960755.1 Gammaproteobacteria bacterium | reverse complement strand
CGATACGGTCGCTCGGCTCGCGCATCTGCTGGGCGAAACTGGCTAGGCTGTGCTCGTCTCTTGCAGGTCGAATTCTGACACTATCTTCTCCAGCATGAGGAACCTCTGCGGCTTTCCCATCACGGTCATTGGAAATTTCGTAACCCGTGCGGACATATCGAGGAGTTTTGATCCATCAGGCGGGACATGATGGCGGGGATTTCCTTTTTGTAACGCGGTTAAGAAGTTGTTGATGGTGTAATTTAATCATCTTTAACCAAACAGACAGTTGGAAATTGCCCGTTTTTTAGAGTCTGTGAATCACCCGGCAAGTCAACGATCTAAATAATAACTATAGTAAGGTTATTGTAATTATTAATTTCCAGTGGTAACGTGGCCTAAACTATAGTTAGCCTGGTTTCGTGAGGTAACGGCAATGAAAATTGGTTCAAACAGTTCTCACATAAAGGTCGTCCCCGATAGCAAAAACTGGGTCTCGAGAGATATACGCATGGCCCGCAAGTGGGCGTTATAGAGTCACCTAACAAAGAAAGGTTTCTCGCACAATTAGGACAAAGGAGAATCTGATATGAAACTCTTACTCAAGGCGGTGCCGGTATGCTTTTTTGTTTGCTTATGGTCTCCGCTAGCCTATAGCGTTGAGAAGCCGCAGATCGGGGTTGGTGATATCGTGGTCATGGATGATGTTCCTGGTCAGACCGGAATTGACTTCGCAGCGATGTTGACAACATCTTTAGTAAAAACTAGAAAGTTCGATGTTATCGAACGTGCCAGATTGAAAGATATTTTCAAGGAGCAGGGGGTTTCGACTCTATCCGGCATGGTGGATGGTGGGGTGAAACTCGGTGGTATTAGTGGCGTGGGCTACCTTGTTTACGGATCGATCACCCAATTTGGGAAAAGTTCCGAGGGAGTTGCACTTCAGGGGCTATCGATCGGAGGGGGAGCTATGACAATGGGCGTTGACATCAAGTTGGTAGACGCTCAGACAGGTCGTACGCTCGTTGCAGAAACGGTAACCCACGAGGCCGAATCCTCTCAAAATATCAGTATTGCTGGTCTTAGTACACAATCGAATTCCGATTCATCTGTCGCAGGAGACTTAATGAGAGCGACAGCGACTGATGTAGCCAATTTAATTTCCACGAGCATCTTCCCAATAAAGGTAGTGGTCGTACAAAAAGATGGTACTGTGATCCTGAATTATGGTGACGGAGTACTGGAAAAGGGTATGGTGTTGGAGGTCTATGACGTTGGTGAGGGATTTAAAGATCCCGATACTGGCGAAGTGCTTGGTGCAGAAGAGACTTTAGTTGCGACTATTGAGGTTTCTCAAACAACCACTAAATTTTCAAAGGCAATTGCTCTGGAGGGCTCCGATGCGAGTCTGATCTCGAACGGCTCGATATCTAGAATCGTTGAAGGTGGGCCTGAGCGCGATAAGAAACAGGGAAGTCTCTTTGGACTAGGGTCAGGCGACAGTGACGACCAGGATACCGGGAAGAAGATCAGTAATATGTGAAGGTAGTCGGGGCTCGACCTGAAAAACAGTTGCAACAACAGTGAGGCTATTGGTTTTCAATATTGTTCGACATTGGAACTTGTCCGACTAATAAGCCTGTTTTCACTGCTACTCGCTTTGGTTAGTGTTGGTGCGAGAGGGGGCGAGTTCGAACAGTTTGAGCGAAAGGCGGCAGCTGTGCGGCTCTTGTGTAATTATCAAGGGAATTACTTAAACTCCTATGGGGACCACCATTCAATGTGGTGGGCGTATGACAGCGAAGGCCTGGTCATGAATGGCCAACCCCTGGGGTCTGATTTATTTCGAGCCCAAGGGAACAGCGTAATCGTTGATGTCAGTAAACTTGTAGATAAAGCCGATCTGTTTTCTCCAAACGAAGGAATACCGTTTTTCCTGAAACGGAAATATTACGTGAACTTTGAGAAAATGCACTCAGTGCTGGCGATTGGTGATCGTTTCACTATCAGAGGTCAGTGCGAGGCTCTTTGATTTTTTTGGTCCTTGAAAAATCTTCACAGCAGGTAGAGCCTAGGTCTTTTTGCGTTCCGCTTCTTCACATAGGTTGAATTCTTACATCTTGCCTGCCGAGGGCTTGGGCAGTTCGCCAAAAGATCACTGTTCTGGGCATCTTAAAGTGCGCCATGCTGGCACGACAGTGATCGATGATGTCTTGTTCAGTGGGGGCAGCTTTTTCTTTGAGATGAGTAAAGCCACGGGG
>DUAT01000159.1 GCA_012960755.1 Gammaproteobacteria bacterium | reverse complement strand
GACCGTTTTTCGAAAAATGTGTTTTATTTGTCTTATCTTCTGAGCTGTTGACGAGATCTTAGTAGATCACGATCCTGCTCAGTCTCCGCATCCGGAATCTGGACGACCGTCAGCAGATCGTTAACGTAGAACTGAGCCAGATCCAACGCATCGATTTACAGTGACACACTACTCATGCAACCCCAGCCGCACTTATTGCACTCGGCCTTCGTGCCGAGTAAAGATCAACGATCTGGTATCAAAATGGATCCGGTTCATTCTGGAACTGACGATGAATCTCAATCAAACCAGGGGTCAGCACCGCCAGCCAAACCAATGCGGCAAGACCGACCCAGGCTAATGGCAGAACAAGCAGCAGTATCACCCAGAACACCACAAACCCGTATACCCGCTTCATCATCTTTGCCGGACTCACCAGTGCCTTATCCCCCTCGCGGGCCAGCGGAAATGCTCTGGGTCGAAGGAACCAACCGTGCGCTGTCAATATCAGCAGAAACTTCGGCCAGGACACTGTCTCAGACCCCATCTCAGGTGTCAGGTCAGGTGCTGAATCTTCAGTGGTATCTAGTGCCAACTGAATCTTGTCCCACGTATAATCCGCTTCGGGTCGACCACCTGCACCGCTCATGTTGCTGAACCTTGGCACACAGCGCCAGCGGTACAAAACGCGCCCTGATTTATGTACCGCCAGCACCGCTGGTTGGTAATAACCTTTGGGATGGGACGCCCAACTGCGCTCTCGCAGGTGACCGTCGTCTTCGTTATAAAAGACCGCCAGATATCCTCTGTCTTTACATACTTTGCGGATTTCGTGGTGCGGGTCCCCGATCACCGGGAACTGCGTTCCCCATTCCACTTCTGCCTCGGTGGCCAGGGTTTGCGGTTCGCTTGTGATGCCAAACACCTCCCCACCTGCCGCATGAATCTGATCCAGCACACCGGACTTGACGTAGCTTCGTAACTCGAAGCGGCAGGGGGGTCACCAGAGTCCGCGATAATAGAGCAGCACGACGAAATCGTGTTTTTCGAGCTGTTTGTCCAGCCACTCACTCCGGACGCCTGTAGGGGGATCAAGCAATGGCGGGATATCGGGTGCAGCTTCCGCGACAAAATCGAAGTGGTAGGCTTCGCCCCTAGGTACGACGCGGACCTGTTCACGCGCGCATATATCGCCATCACACAGAACCAGGCCAAGCTCGAAGGGCTCGGTGACACTTTCTATGTCATCGACATCCACCAGTCCGGTTAAGTTGTAGTTTGTGCCTCGGGTAGTATTAACCCAGGACAGGGCGGACTGAACGGCTGGTGCCAGGTGTACAGGTAAATCTTCTGGTGAATGCATGGTGTTTACCGATTCCAGTCAAAGCACCTTTTTCCAACAGGTGCTGGTCTTGCGTCTATTTGTAGATGAGTATCAGACGATAACCAACGGTTATTTGCCAGTAAAACCTGCCGGTAATAAACATTGTATTGTCAAATGCCTGGTGAAAGTCGTCTGGCAATAGGTGCCAACATCGATTTCTACATTTGTTATCCAACCCGTGGCACACGGTTTACTCTTTAATCTCATATGATACAACTGTGTCTCACACCGCCAACAACCGCCTCATCAAATATCCAGACAATTCTCAACCGCTCCGAACTGTTCAAATAGTAGTCACATCATCTATCAGATTAATCTCAAACCACTTTCACATACGATTTGAAACGCAATTGCGCACTTTCTAATCAAGCTTGAAAGCATACCGAAGATACCGCAGTATTTCTGATTGATCTCGATACAGCGATCAATTTTGAGAGCGACAATCCGGAATACTGTGGTATCCATGGTATGGTCCCGAAAGTAAAAAATAATCCCTTGGACCATGAGAACCACGGAACCTGTGGTTAGGGAAAAATTGAAGCGTCATACGGAATCTCGGCATAGTCTTACGATTGTTGAATACCGTACGTTCCATAGTATTTCTTGCTGGATTTTATTTCTGGGGTTTCGAATTACTAAATCTGATCTGGAATACTGCAGTATTGATGGTATGTCTATTACTCACGCCAAAATCACCCCCGCCCGACATTTAAATCTCCTAAGAGATCAACCCAACACTCTGTAAGCCAGCAGATCAACACCTTTCCAGACATTGACCAACCAATACGGACAAGCTGTTACGCTAAACTTTTGTCTAAGAATTCTTTGCCCGGATACTTTCGAAATTCAGGGGAAATGCGGTTTAAATCACTTATTCTCCTGGTCCGAAGAAGATGAGGAGTTTATTGGGCTCTGTGCGGAATTTCCGAGTCTTAGCTGGTTGGCTGAATCACCTGAAGCTTCACTCAAGGGAATCCGAAAAGTTGTTCGAAACTGCATAAAGGATATGGAATCTTGTGGTGAAGATGTTCCGCCAGCTTTAGCAACAAAGAACTACAGCGGGAAATTCATGGTACGGGTACCTCCTGATGTCCATCGTAAACTGGCTGTCAAAGCAGCTGAGTCGGGTGTTAGTCTAAACCGCATTGCAAGTGCCAAGTTAGCCCAATAGTAAGATGAACTATCGCTGACATGACACTTCAAAACCCTGCCCGTGATTGTGCGTCACCCACGACCGCATCCCGCACCTTAACGCCCGTGTCGGGGAAATCGGTAAAAACCCCATCCACACCCAGCTTTAGAAAGACTTCAATTTCCTTCTCACCATCGGCGAACACATCTGCTCGAAAACTATCGTCGCGAAAGGTCCAGACATGCACCAACAGACCCAGATCCCTGGCTTGCCGTAGGAAACCGTTCGCCTCACGATTTCTGTCTATAAGCAGCCACTTCATCGGCGCAACCACCTGCGCGTACTCAGAAAGTGTCGCCAGCGGGATATTGGACTGGTACTGACCCTGCGAGTTTTTTACAGGCATCACCAGCTGCACCAGCGGTACTTTGATACGGCCGTTCAGGGAGCGGAGTATCTGTGGTTCAAAGGACTGGACAAATATTTTCGCATTCGGTGAATTGAGATCGTTTTTTTCAAGAATGTCCAACAACAGGGATGCAACATCAAAGCCCAACTTCCCGAAATGACCAGGTTCCTTGGTTTCTGGATACAAACCAATAGACCGACCAGTTCGTGCTAATTCGGCTTTCACCAGGTCAATAATTTCCTGGAACGTTGGTATGCCATGTTTCCCATCATGTTCTGCAGATCTGCCGGTAACGGCCTGTCTGGTTTTGAGCAATGACAACTCTGCCCTGGTGAAGTCTTCGACAAACCAGTCCGTTCTCTCGCCAACCTGCTTGCGGCGAACAAGGAACTCCGGATGATCCGCTATGTCGGTTGTACGACTCAGATAGTGCTCGTGCCTTGCCACGAAAATACCGTCTTTCGTCAGCACCAGATCCGGCTCGATATAGTCTGCCCCCATTTCGATAGCGAGCCTGTACGCTGCCAATGTATGTTCTGGCAGATACCCACTGGCGCCGCGATGAGCAATGACGATGGGTTTGGCGGCAGTTACACCAGAAAAGAGAAAAAGCACCGCGAAGATCTGGATAGATAATTTCTTCATGAACAATCCACTAAGATCAGGTCCTGGGGGCATTATACGCATCAGGATCCGAAATGGTGCCTATCAGTTCTGGTACCGAACGACGTTCAGTCTGTCATTGAAATTTTAAGGATACATGGGGTCGGGGTAAGTGCCGGAGTAAATCACAGTCTTTTAGCCCGGCACTTTACCCCTACCCCATGTATTCTGAACTTTAGTCTGAACTAGTCTGAACTTTAGTCTCGGCAGAGTTCCGGTACCATCATGGTAAAGCACGCGCATAGATGGAATACTGAGTATTTGACAGCAAAGGGGAATGCATGAACGAGCAAAATTTCAAGATTAAAACTGATGATGGTGATATGGATTGTTTCGCTGCATATCCGGACACAGCCGGGCCTTTCCCAGCTGTCATTCTCTATATGGACGCGCCTGGTATCAGGGAGGAGCTGAGGGAGTTTACCCGTCGCATCGCAGCACAAGGTTATTATTGCCTGCTGCCAAATATGTATTACCGTCCCAACACTGAAACATTTGATTTATCAACAGGCGATGAGGCTGAGATGAGAAAGATGTTTAAGGCAATGTCGTCGCTAAACCTGAATCTGGTGATGGCTGATACAGGCGCCATGCTGAACTATCTGACCGACAGTGAACATGCGGCAGGAGCGGTGGGTTGCATCGGTTATTGTATGAGTGGTCAGTATGTTGTTGCGGCGGCTGGCAACTACCCGGACAGGTTTAAGGCTGTTGCCTCGCTGTATGGCGTTGCCATTGTGACAGAGGAAGCTGACTCCCCACATTTACTGGCAAATAACATTGATGCAGAACTTTACCTGGGATTTGCCGAGACAGATGAATACGTTGGTGACAATGTTGTGCCTGAACTGAAAAAGGCGCTAGAGGCCAATCAGGTAAAGCATGAGATAGAAATACATCCAGGGTGCCACCATGGATTCTGTTTTCCTGGTCGCGGCGGACTTTACAACGAAGATGCAGCCGAACGTGTTTGGGATACGGTTTTTGATTTATTTAAGCGGAAACTTCAGGGTTAATAATCGGGAGTGACATCAGACCAGGCGGTCTGGAGTAAAAGAAAGAACACAAAGCGGTTTATTTTCCTTATCCTCTGCTTTTGATCTTGAGCGGCATTTAGAATAGCTAGCCTGTCCTGTGCGATTTCTAATCTAAGCTGCTACCGGGAGTTGATACAAACCGTTGTCCCTCGCAAATAATGATCTGAAAAGAACTCAAGCAGCTTCTCGCCACTCATTTTCGATGGTGAATCCCTACTCTTTCGGAATTTCTAACAATTGATCCGATTCCTACTGAACATCAAAACAATTCTTCACCATTCGTGAACTGTACAACAAATATTCATCAACCATCTATCGAGAGAATAAGACAAATAACCCACATTTTTTTCAGATTGCCAAAGTATCTTGGATCAAAACTCACGCATTTCGGAAAACCATTCGAATCACTCGGGTCTCCGAAACCAGCCGTGCTTTCAGTTATCGAGTAAGCCCAACTCTGAAAGTATTTCTTCCGTATGCTCACCTAGTTTGGGGGGTCTGGAGTAGACACCTGATGGCGTCTTATTGAACTTGATCGGGCAACCGACAATTGAGACTGGCGGGTTATCTCCCTGCGGGGTGAATTCTACAATCATATCTCTGGCGTAAACATGTGGATCAGAAAAAATATCAGCTCCAGTATTCACCGGCCCACACGGGACCTTCCCACCTAAAGCCGACATCACCTCACTTTTCGTCAAGCTACGCGTCCACTTTGAGATTTCTTCTTCAAGATATTCGTGATTTTTTCCTCGACTAAACTTGTTTTTCATCCGGCTGTCACTGAGTAGATCGGGCCTCTCCATGACCTCGCACAATATTGCCCAGTGCTTGTCGTCAGGAGCTGCTATCGCAACCGATCCGTCTGATGCTTCATAGATCCCAAAGGGCGTAGACGCTGGATGGTGCAGGTCACGCCGCTCCATTTCCAGCCGGCCGAAACCATAAAGGGAGACGACATCATGGGCTAAGGCCAACATCGCATCATACATTGCCACATCCACGAACTGACCCTCTCCCGTCTTCTGCGCATGAAACAGTGCAGCGATCATTCCAGTTGCCAGAAGTGTACCTGGGTACACATCACCAATCGCAGCACCGGCGGGATACCCCTTGCTGGTTCGCGGACCTGTTATGTGCACATGCCCTGCCATGGCTTGAGCAATTACATCGTAGGAAGGCCAATCCCTATAAGGGCTTTCTCCAGTTCGGGGATCACCGAAGCCTCTAATGCATCCATAGACAATTCGTGGATTACGTGCCTTGATAACCTCGTAACCTATTCCCAGGTCGTCCATAACACCCGAGCGAAGGTTTTCAGTGACCGCATCGGCCGTATCACACAACTTGAGAAAAACTTCGCGGTCTTCCGCCTGTTTGAGGTCGAGCACGATACTTCTTTTGTTTCGGTTAACGCTGCCGAAGTAGGCACCGTAATCACACGACTCAGAAGCACCTTTGGCAACACTGACATAGTCAGGGGGAACGGGGGCTACTCTTCTAGCGCCATCACCATAGGGCGGCTCAACCTTGATTACGTTAGCGCCCAAATCAGCCAAAATCATCGTTGCGAATGGTCCGGACAGAACCATTGTGCAATCAATGACGGTAATGCCACTTAGTGGCCCAGCAATCTCATTTTCCATGTCAATACCAGTGCGTCGCCTTGGGTCAAGTTAAGCTGCGTCCATCAGAGCGGACAGATTGCCACCCATGATCATTCGCTGTTCGTCTTCATTCAATCCTTTCAGCTCTTTCACGAACTCTTTGGGCTTATCCAACCCCTCAGGATGTGGATAGTCAGAGCCAAAAGTGATTCGATCAGCGCCAAGTTCCTTGGCCAAACCGACTGTATCTTCCTCGTGAAAAGGATGAATCCAGATACACCTGTTAAAGGCTTCAACCGGATCTTCGACGAAGTAGCTGGGTGAACGCCCATAACAGCGCTTGAACTTGTCCAGCAGCGGTCTTACCCACGATGATCCATTCTCAACCGGCAGAAACTTCAGGCGTGGGAATCTGGTAACTAATCCATGACCGACAATCGATGCAATTACATCGCTGATTGGTCGGGATTCAGCGTTGATCAGCTTGGTAAATGCTGAGATTCTGGTATTGAAGGGAAGGAACTCCCTGGTATGTCCTTCGTAGTTGTTCAGATAATTATGGAAACCATTGTCGCCTTCATGCATGCCTACTAATACGTCAGCTTCCTGCACTCTTGCCCAAAACGGATCAAACTCAGGCAATGCGAACGAACGCCTACGACCGTTAAAGTCAGGTACTGGTGCCGGACGAACTAGAATCACCTTCGCGCCTTTCTTAAGAACCCACTCCAGTTCTTCAATTGCGCGGTCAACAATATTGAGAGCAATAATTGGAGTCGAGAAGATACGATCTTGGTATACATACGACCACTGATCCAGCAGCCACTCATTGAACGCATGCGCCGCTTCGTGCGTTGCAATTGGATCGTCTGCAAGCCGCTCTTCCAGTAAAGTCGCCAAGGTGGGCCAAATAATCGTTCGATCAACTCCAAGTTCGTTCATCAATTCGATTCTAGGTCCAGGCTCAAAAAAAGCTGGTATGGACTTCATGTACTTGGGAGGCATCTCCAAATTTTTCGCTTCATCGGGCGACATGGTGGAGTTGGGGTTTTCAAGTCGATACTTGATTTCATATAACCCCGGTGGAGCAACGACCTCAAATGTCGGATTAGGGATGTATTCAGAGATGTGATTATTAATGGCCAGTTTGGTCCGGCCATCTACCTGGACAAACTTGAACAGGCCCGCGAGATGTTTGGGCAAGTATCTTGTAAACGCATCCTGAGTTTCATAGTAATGATTGTCAGCATCAAAAATGTGGAAGTTCGTCATAACGGTCTCCTGTGTTACTTTTATTTATCAAGCTTTCTGTGTGCCTAGTCAGAATCGGGTAAGCCCAGAATCCGCTTGGCGATAATGTTTTTCTGTATTTCGGATGAACCACCCGCGATTGTGCCAGCCAGACTATGCAGCCAATCCCGGGTGACCATCAGCTCTTGCTCATCGAACTGTTCACCTTCCCAGCCCAATCCCTGGGTACCAAGAATTCGAACCTTCAACTCTGAACGTTCCTTACTCAATTCACTGCTAACTAGCTTGAGCATGGCAACTTCCTGTCCGATACTTTTGCCAGATTTCGATTCTTCGCTCACTCTTCTCATTGTTAGTCGAAATGCTCTGAGATTCATTTCTGCACGAGCAACTTCATCTGCCAGAGCATGCTCATGATCCCTTAACGCATCTTCAGTAGTAGATCTATAGAGGGAACGAAGGGAACGGGGACGAGCATTACTGAGACTTGGCTTATCACCTGCTTCATTGCCCTGCCCCATGCCAGACACCATTACACGCTCAAACTGCAGCACACGTTTCGCCACATCCCAGCCTTTGTTGAGTTGCCCCACCATATTACTAACCGGAACACGAACCTCATCAAAAAGTGTCTCACAAAAAGGCGAGTCACCCGATATCAATCTGATTGGTGATGCGGAAACTCCAGGGGACTCCATATCGATGAGAAGAAAACTGATACCTTCATGCTTGGAGACGGTGGGATCGGTTCGCACCAAACAAAATATCCAGTCTGACTTGTCTGCTCCCGACGTCCAAACTTTTCGACCTGTTACGACAAAGTCATCTCCATCCCTAACAGCTTTACATTGAAGACTTGCGAGATCTGACCCTGCTCCAGGCTCACTGTAGCCCTGGCACCAGCGGATCTCACCTCGCACAATTGGTGGCAGATGTTGCGCCTTTTGCTCTTCGGTTCCGAACTCCAACAGGGCAGGACCCAGCATGGATATCCCCAACGAAAACAACGGCGGCTTGCAATTTAGGCGCGCCAGCTCCGCTGCGAGAACCTTTGCTTGTGATGACGATAAACCACCACCTCCATATTTCGTCGGCCAAGTTGGAGCAGTCCAACCACGGCCAGCCATCCTGTCAAGCCAATCCTTTCTCTCAGGATTTACCCAGCGGCACTTCTTCCCACCCCAGATATCTTGTTCGTCCTCTGGCCCCGAATAATCGTTCGATCCGAGACCGTCTGGATAGTTTTCCTCAAGCCAAAGCCGTGTCTCAGCCCGGAAGACTTCTAAATCATCTGTCACTCTAACCACCCTAGTACAAAGAACCCGCGTCTGACTTTCGATTGCATCGCCCTTCCCTCTTTGTTTGTGATTTACGTTCATGGATGGCTGACTTCATCGTTCAGCTCATGCAGAGGGATAGTATGCAGTTTAATGTATTACGTCTACATTAATATTGAAAGTGAAATCGTGTACAACGTTCCGGGACACCCGATCTGGCTAGCGACCAGCATGCAATCAAATTCTTTTTCTGTAATATATTTTATATTATTCAATATCTTATTAGATTATGACGTTGAACCTCAGCTTAACCAGTTACTAGCGGAACGGTTTAAGAGATCACGGCCAGCATATAGAATAGCTGTGTAATCTTCAATTTATTGTAGATATGTTATATTGATCTCGCCAGTAAGAATTGAGGAAAAACGAAAGCATGAATAGCACAGGTATTATTGACACCATGATTGGTTTTCCCGACCCCAAGATCTACGAACGGTTGGCGAAGAGTTTGAGTACGAAGCCAGACGGTGCTGGGCCAAAGGACGGTCTTAAGTCGCCAGTGGACTACATGTTCAAAAAGTCACCAAAGGATCTTTACAGCACCGGCGACCCTGTGACCGTGACTCTCAATGAGATGGATCGCTTCGGCATCGAACTTGGTGTAATAACACTTGATGGCAACATAAGCAGGGAAGCACTGAAACAGCATCCCGATCGATTCATCGCACAAGGTACAGTGGATCCAAATCGCGGGATGGACGGTATCAGGAACATGGTTAGGCAGTATGAAGAATTTGGCGTACGATCATTTAGCGCATTTAACGCAGGATATAAGCCACAAGTAGCAATCAATGATCCGCTCATGTATCCCATTTACGCCAAGTGCATCGAACTTGATGTGCCAATCTTTATGTGTGCCGGGGTACCCGGTCCCCGACTACCAATGGCTCCTCAACGAGTTGAGCTGATAGACCAGGTTATGTATGACTTCCCCGAGTTGGTCCTTGTCACTCGCCATGGCTGCGAACCCTGGGAAGATCTCGCAGTAAAGCTCATGTTGAAGTGGCCGAATTTGTACTACTCAACCTCCGCTTTTGCTCCAAAATTCTACCCGAAAGCCATTATTGATTATGCAAACACGAGGGGTGCTGACAAAGTAATCTATGGCGGCTACTTTCCGATGGGTATGACAATGGAACGGATAATGGGTGAGATGGAAAACGTTCCATTCAAGAAAGAAGTCTGGCCAAAGTTTCTCAGGGAAAACTCTAAGAAGGTCCTGAAACTTGACCTCTAGCGCGAAGTCGAGCGCGAGTTTCATCGCATGGAGCAAATTATACCTCGAGCCTGTCTACCATCCGCAGGATCGCATTCTTGGATAACCTGAGAGACTCCTTGTTCTTCGGGTCTGCACGCGATATCGCATTTACCACTGCAGAACTAAAGAATTCGGCCACCGGCAGGGGTGGCTCAGGTTCTATCAGGTTGTCAATCATCGCGTCTCTGAGATCGCTTTCAAAGCTCTTGGTCATCAGCTCGTCAATGACGCCAGACCATTGTTGCTCGCCTAACACGATCGGTGTTTCACGTATAAACATCTGGGCAGTGGTGTACTCTACTTCATCCATGATCTTGTCAATACTTGCCTTCATGCGAGCCAAAGGAGACTGTTGATTGATGGTCTCCCTATGTGCTCTCGCCCTGCCTACAAACTGTTCAAAAGTCTGCTCTGCTACTGCTGCGAAAATGTCGTACTTAGTTTTGAAAAAGTGATAGAGCGGGCCCGTAGTGCACCCGGCTGCTTCAGCGATCTCCTCCATACGAGTCGCCGCATAACCCTTATCAATAAACAGCCGCATCGCTGCTCTCATGATGATTAATCGTCTTTCATCTGCTTTCAAACGACGCTGGATTGGTTTTTTCTTTGCTGCCATTACGGTTGACCTAATAACTTTGTTTATGCCTTGAAGCCAGGCTTCTTTGAGCATCCTCGAACAGACGACAGAATTGGACTGTTGTTTAAGTGACACCTGACAGAGCAGATAGAACATAGACACGTAGCACACGACATATATCAACATCTTTACGGGGACTACTTCTTCAGAGTAAAGATGTGTTTTTTGCTCAACGCCATATCGCTCAATTCACCGGCGACTGCAGCAGAATCATGTCAACCATTGACGCGGATCGAATTGACAATAGCTACAAGTTGACCACACTCCACCGTGCCGCAACCCTTGTATCCATAATGCCTATATTTATCAAAACTTACATGCCCTGGTATTCGCCTCATCGTGAACTATACTTTTGTAATCACTCTTCCTCGTCCTTTCCCCATAGTGCAGCTAGTAATTCTGCACCAACTGCTTGCGCGTGATCGATGACCTCCTTCGCCTCCTCAGCAGAGAACCCAAGTTCATCCATAACAGTAGAGGTGTCTGCAGACAATTCGGGCGGCAATCGCTGACCTAGAGCTGGCGTATCGCTGAGATGTACCAGGGGACCAATAGTCTTTACTGTGCCCAGTAGAGGCACATCTATTTCCGTTATATATTCATTCGCAAGGTTCTGAGGATCGTTTAGCACCTCTTCGTGACCTCTAACTCGCTCCCAGATGATCTCAGGTTGAGTTCGCAAAAAGGCTTCGACTTCCTCAAGGGTCTTCGAGCCAATAGCTTCTCGCATCAACTGTCGAATCTCCGGTAGCTGCTCATCAGAACCAGCAAGTCCGATACGTTTGCCAGCTGTATCCCAAGCATCCATGAGAATGACTTCCGGCTTATCCATAAATATCCAGAACTCCGCCCACGCCTCGTCTGTTCTAGCGCTAACGAACATCACTGCTCTTCCATCAGAGGTCGCATACACACCATAAGGAGCTTTAAGATTCGGATGGTGCGGGCCGGTGCGAGACAATGGCACGCCTGTGATTGCCGAGTGCTGCAATTCCCACATCTGCATCCACAACATCGTGCCAAGCGAAGATGTGCACACCATCTGTCCACGACCTGTAGTATGACGCGCAACCAATGCGGTCATGCAGGCTAGCGCCAACTGCATGGCACCACCATGATCAGCCAACATAATGCCAGGTGCCATCGGAACATCATCTGGGTAACCCGTCATACTGATGAGGCCACCACGGGCCTGGGCTGCACCATCCAACATGGCCTTGTGTGCATCCTCACCATAAGGTCCGAATCCATTGACCTTACCGACGACAAGTTTAGGATACTTTTCGCCTAGCTCATTTACGTCAAGCCCCATACGTGCAAGTGCATCACTGCGATAGTTGGTGATAAATACGTCTGCAGTTTCCAACAACTCGTGCAACACTCGTTGCCCGAGCTCTGTATGGGCGTCTAATGAGACAGATCGCTTGCCTTTGTTCAACGCAAGAAACTGTGATCCAAGAGCTTCTTTAGGCAAAGTGTTGTTTGCGCCGCGATGGTACCGGCTTGCATCTCCAAATGGTGGTTCGACCTTGATAACTTCCGCACCCATGTTGGCAAAATGCAAGCCAGCTGCCGGTCCTTGTATAGCCAGTGCCATCTCTACTACTCGTATGCCTTCCAATGCACCTGCCATGTTGCCCTCCTTTAGCCGTTTAACTCACTCAATTACTTCGCTCGCGTTTCACCGCGAGCTCGATCACTATAATGTAGTTACAGTACACTAAATGCACATTCATGGCACGTCTATAACTACAAAAGAGCGGCGCTTTCAAGGACTGTAAAACTTAAGTTTCCAGCATCTGACGACGTTGGTCACTTTCGGACTCGAATCCATCTCAACAAAGATTTCGCCAGGGACACTCGATAAGTTTCCGCTGATACCAATGATGGGTACTGCCAAATTAACTCTTCAAAAGACCAACAATTCAACCAGATTTGATCTATACCATCGCTGCATTTTTCCAAGACGCAAAGGAACGCAATCTGAAGAATCGATATGTTTCCGCCGATAGCAAATGACGACCTAGATTGAACAGATTATATACAGCAGCATGAGTATTTAAGAACCTCTGAGCTTGCTTCACTGATTTGAACTTACGCATGCCCCGCTCCCTCACCCTGGTCGGTTGATGCGACAACTCAGCTCGATTGTTGGCGTACTTCTCCATGTTTGAATTGTGTCAGGAATCAACTCGCGATGTGCCACGCCGTAACTTCTTAATTTATCCGTCACAATTTCCCGTGGTTCAGTTTTGTGTTTCTTTAGCATCCGCTTGAAGAATCCTTTGGCTGACCTAGCATCTCGTCGACTCTGAAGAAACACATCGACAACCTCTCCATCTTGGTCCACGGCTCGCCAGAGGTAACGTTGTTTGCCATCAATCTTAATGAACACTTCATCAATAAAGAAAGTGTCACCATATCCCTGATGCCTTCTACGCAATCTGGCGGCATATTTCGATCCGAATTTATTGCACACAATCGAATTGATTCTCGAGTGACAATAATTCCGCGTTGAGCCAACAAATCTTCGATATCACGATGACTTAGATTAAATCGAAAATAGAGCCAGACAGCGTATTGGATGATTTCTGGCGGGAATCGGTATCGTTTTTAGTCACTCTTAAATAGTGAACCAAGCGCAGTTAACTTGCCAATACCTAGTAAAACGCTGGTATACGTTCGGCGGAATTCATGCTGCTTCAATCTTCAACCTCTCAGCCAGCCACATTTTAATCACTGCTTGCCTGGATACGCCC
>DUAT01000158.1:893-2281 GCA_012960755.1 Gammaproteobacteria bacterium | reverse complement strand
ACATTGTGCTTGTTTCATCGGGCGCGGTCGCCGAGGGAATGAGTCGTTTGGGAATGAAAAAACGTCCTGGTTCCCTGCAGCTGCTACAAGCCGCCGCTGCCGTGGGGCAAATGGGGCTGATCCAGGCGTACGAATCCAACTTCCAGAAATATGATTTACATACGGCGCAGGTATTGCTGACACATGATGATCTGCGATCGAGGGAAAGGTACATCAATGCGCGAGGTACCTTGAGGAATCTTCTCGATCTGGGCGTCATACCCGTCGTTAACGAAAATGATACCGTGGTCACTGATGAAATCAGGTTTGGCGACAACGACAGCCTGGCTGCGCTGGTGGCCAATTTGATTGGTGCCAATACATTATTGCTTCTCACAGACCAGGCAGGGTTGTTCGATGCAAATCCCAGGAAGATCGAATCTGCCAGATTGATCGAAGTTGCACAGGCCAATGACAGTTCACTGGATAAAATGGCAGGGGAAGGCAGCACGATAGGACGTGGTGGTATGGTGACCAAGATTGGCGCAGCCAGGATCGCGTCGCGCAGCGGTGCCAACACGATTATCGCGTCCGGTACAGAACCGGATGTTATCACTCGATTAGCAAAGGGATACATTTCAGGTACTTTGCTGGTGGCGGATCAGGAAGTGCTGGTATCAAGAAAACAGTGGTTGGCCGGTTTGCCAACGGCGGGGGAAGTAACGATTGACGCGGGGGCGGTTCGGGTGCTGCGCGATCATGGTCGCAGTTTATTGCCGGTGGGTGCCAGGTCCGTTGGCAACGTTAAGTTTACCCGTGGTGAGATGGTCTCCTGTGTTGACGACAAGGGACTTGAGATCGCAAAGGGATTGATTAACTACAACAACGAGGAAACGACCGCGATCTGCGGTCGGTCAAGTTCGGAAATAGAGGGTATTTTAGGCTATGCCGGTGAGGATGAACTCATTCACCGGGACAATCTGGTGATTGTCTGATTGCCCGGGCGCTTAGCCCATCAGCGCCTTGACCTGTATATTGAGTCGCGACTTGTGTCGGGCAGCCTTATTCTTCTGGATGAGACCATGTGTGACAGCCCGGTCAAGAACCGGTACGACCGCACGATAAGCAGAAGGTGCGGTTTCATAATCACCTGTTTGAACGGCAGCGATGGTCTTTTTAATTGCAGTTCGCATTGCAGAACGCTGGCTTACGTTGCGAGTTCGTCGAACTTCAGCCTGACGGGCTCGTTTTCGTGCTTGTGCGGTGTTAGCCACTGATGAGATACCTCTGATTAGGGTCTGAAAAATAAGGTGCGCTACTATGCCCACAGGCCCCCATTTTGTCAACCAAAAAACGACAACGAACAGCACCAGAAAAGCGTTAAAGACGTTAGGGCAGGGTGCATGGAA
>DUAT01000158.1:0-852 GCA_012960755.1 Gammaproteobacteria bacterium | reverse complement strand
CAGTGTAGATGACAAATGAGCGTGGTGCAGGTGGCATTAAGCCGTATTCCTGTAACATAAAGGGATGACGAAAACCCGACCAAAATCCGAAGAATCATCAGCTGGACTGCTTAAGTCCAGCGGCGTGGTGTCCATCATGACCTTGTTGTCGAGGGTGATGGGGCTGATTCGCGACATGGTCATCGCGAACTACTTTGGCGCCAGTGCAGGTGCGGACACATTTATCCTTGCCTTTAGAATCCCCAATTTTTTTCGGCGCCTGTTTGGAGAGGGTGCGTTCTCGCAGGCGTTTATCCCTGTTCTGTCTGAATATCAGTCCAAACGATCAAAAGCAGATGTCAGGATTCTGGTCAGCCGCATCAGCGGGACACTGGGTGCAATCCTCCTGGTGCTGACGGTGATCGGTGTGGTCGGAGCCCCTTTTGTGATCAGCCTGTTTGGTGCGGGTTATGTCATTACCGGTGAAGATGAAAAGCTGAGTCTTGCCACCGAAATGCTTCGAATTACATTTCCTTATGTCCTGCTTATCTGTATGACCGCATTTGCCGGGTCAGTGCTCAATAGCCTCGGGCGGTTTGCAGTGCCCGCTTTTACGCCGGTATTACTTAATGCATCGTTGATCCTGAGTGCGGTGTTCCTGGCCCCTCATATGACAACACCGGTGGTTGCACTTGCCTGGGGTGTTCTGATCGCGGGAGTTGTGCAACTGACATTCCAGCTACCTTTCCTGGCGCAACAAAATTTGCTGGTTCTACCGAAAGTCGACTTAAAACACGAAGGTGTCAAAAAGGTGATGACGCTGATGTTGCCTGCATTACTCGGTGTATCCGTGGGTCAGATAAATCTGCTTCT
>DUAT01000157.1 GCA_012960755.1 Gammaproteobacteria bacterium | reverse complement strand
CGATCGATTTCGCCTTGTTTTTTTACATTTTGTGGGAACAACGAGTTTCCTCATTCGTGCATTTGGGGCGAATACGCCGTGATACCGAACGAGGTTGTGGCGCGGTCTGGGTACCAGCGCTGCAAGCTTGCTAAGAAAATCCAGGGGTGAAAACAAAATATGTGTGATGCCGTTACGAAACGGGTTCTTTAGCTCATATTGGATCTTGTTATCAACTCTGACCGTGAGTCGATCAAGGCAAATGGGCCCACAACTGCGGCTAACCGTCAAGCATCCACTTTGTAGCGCTATCCAACCGCTCAAACGGAAAATGTTTGACTTCTGCCGAGACAAAATGTCCTCCAATCGTTTCAGCCAAATCCCCCAATTTGGAGTCTGTGACAATTGCGACATGAGTCAACACCTTATGATGATTCTTCACAAATTTAATGTGGCTTACTAACCCGCCAAAGGATTCCCAGCCAGGGAACACCTTAGTCCTGATTATTAGTCCACGTAAGCTGCCATGCTCCTCAATATAAGGGTCTATGATTTTCTCAGCCGCATCAAAATCCGGCTGGGACATAGGGCCCTGCGGCTGAAAAATGGCGATACAGTTTTGTCTATCTATCTCTACGCTTAGCATTTTAACTCCGCTTAAAGGAACCTAATATCACTCATCAACGGATGAGGACGTTCATAAACCTAACGACCGGTGAACTGCATGTTCAACCCCATAAACACCTGCCACTCGGGCCAGCCGGGACCCTTATCAGCCACCGACCACTGCGGCTCCACGAACACGTTGTAAACTGTTTGCTTGCGTCTGAAAGCCTTACCAAAACCGATCCCTATGGGCACGCTGTAGGCATCCTTCTCGAAGTCATACACCCAGATCGGCGTTGACCGCAGGTAGTTACCGTTGCCCAGTTGATAAAACAGGAATGGCTGAAATGCCCCGACATTCACGTCCGCACGATTGTCCCTGCCAGCAAAACTTGCCTGCCAGGATAGCAGGTAGCCTCACTGAAAAACTTTGGACGTTGCGTTGAACAGCACGTTCTCAAGTATAAGAGGGACAAACGCCACCTTTTCAATCAAACTAGTATACACAGGTACGAGTACAGTTTTCATGCCTGTAACGCTAGCGGCCCAACAACACTAAAGTCAACAAAATCAACGTGTACGAGGTTTTTGGTAGGGAAAGGTGTCACTTGTTGCTGTCGCCCGCCTTTTCCTGGGACTCGGGAATCAGCAGATAGGCAGCGATGAAAAAACACATTGCTCCTGCGAACGTACTCAGGATTGCAATCCTGGGAGCCAGAGCGCTACCGTCAGTCAAAAGGAAGCTGCCGGCGAGCGATAAGGCGAATAGCAATGATCCCAGCATGTTGAGGTAAACAATCCACCAACTCATATGTTCCGCATACACCAGAGAGGACCAGCGGTGCGCCACGTCGGCGACCACATCAGCCGGATGTCTGTCTTCGCCGTGCCTGAGCGGCAAGGCCGTGACTTTGCGGTGCCGACGAGCGGTTTGTGAAGCACGGTCACCCGACTCACTTCGCCCGCTCAAGGCTGTCAGAAAGGCGAATGGCCCTATCCGGACAGTGTGCCCCTCTTGCCCGGTGATATTCACCGGTTGTTCAGACAGCGCTGGCTTTCGGTAGCGCAGCGCTTTCTTCTTCATTGAGTCGGTTGAGGTCTTCGGCGAGGAACGTATAAAGACTCGGCAACACAAACAGTGTAAACAGCGTGCCTATGGACATGCCAACGCTGATTACCAGCCCCATAGAAAACCGACTTTCGGCGCCCGCACCTGAAGCGAATACTAATGGTAGGACCCCGAATACCATCGCCGCCGTTGTCATCAACACCGGACGCATACGAACAGCAGCAGCCTCAAGCACTGCGTCCCGACGGCTAAGGCCTTTCTCGGTCTGTAGCTCATTGGCAAATTCAACGATTAAAATGCCATGTTTGCTTATCAACCCAATCAGCGTAACTAGGCCTACCTCAGTATAAATATTCAAGGTTGCCGCGCCAAAATAGAGAGGTAGCATCGCCCCAAAAATTGAGAGCGGTACCGTCGTCAAGATGACCAAAGGGTCTCGAAAGCTTTCAAACTGCGCAGAGAGCACCAAATAAATAATGACGATAGCGAGAGCAAAGGTGGTCAGCAGCCCGCTGCCTTCCTGAAGAAATTGACGCAGTTCACCAGACGAATCAAGGCTATACCCGCGCGGTAAGATTTGCTGCGCTTGATCGACCATATATGCATGAGCTTCCGCAAGGCTCACACCCGGCATCATTCGGGCTTCAATTGTCGCACTGTTCAACTGCTGAAACTGATTAATACGCGAAGCTTCAACAGTCTGGGAGACCGTTACCATTGCCGACAGGGGAACCATGTCGCCATTGCCACCACGCAAGTAGTATCCCGCAAGGGCGGCCTTGTCTAAGCGATAGGAACGAGGAACCTCGGATATCACCTTATAGCTGCGCCCTTGCATGGAAAAATAGTTGATGAAGCCCTCACTTAGGTAGATCTGTAAAACGCGACCGATATCGCTGGGAAGTATGCCCAGAGACGCAGCTTTGTCGCGGTCTATCGTCAGTTCATACTGGGGCTTGTCGAGCGTCAGATCATTTCGGACAAAGACAAATTTTCCGGACGCCTTGGCGGCATCCGCGAGCGCCTGTGCGTGAGGATAAATATTTTCGAATGAATCGGTCGGAGACTTAATGACTAACTGATAAGGCAGACCCTGGGGCGTACCGGGTAGTACAGGTGGGGACAAGCTGTAGGTTTGTAGGCCGGGGTAGCGAACAACCTGTTGTTGAAAATCATTGCGCAAGTCCATTGCCGTACGATCGCGCTGGTCCCAGGGCGAGAGAACATCCAGACCAAAGAGTGTTGAGTTATTCTGATAGCCATAGACAGTAAACGAAGCCACTGATTCTGGCTGTGATTCCATCAGTGTGTTGAGAGGCTCGCCAGTTGCCTTCAAGTAGTCAGTATTGGTGTAGATGGGCCCTGAACCCATCAGCATTACGACCCCCTGATCCTCTTCCGGTGCCAGTTCCTGGGCCGTATGCGTAAGCATATAAACCAGGGCAATGAGTACGGCAGACGCTAGCGGCCAAACAAAGTGGCGATTATCCAACAGGCCTTCTAAAAGACCACGATAAACGTTCTTAACTCTTTCCAGGATCGCATCGATGCGTTGGACCAGAGGGGATTCACCAATGTCTGCTGAGAGTGTGTGTGCACACATCATTGGGCTTAGCGTGAGTGCAATAAACCCGGAGAGCAAAACCGCCCCCGCGAGAGTAAACGCAAATTCGGTGAAAAGATTACCCGTTAATCCGCCCATGAAACCGATGGGCGCATAAACGGCAGCCAGGGTGATCGTCATTGATATCACTGGGCTAGCTATTTCCCTGGCTCCCTTCAGCGCCGCCTCT
The DNA here is from genome assembly GCA_012960755.1 of Gammaproteobacteria bacterium. The sequence goes on along the minus strand of DUAT01000157.1, from coordinate 10,096 downwards.
TTTGGAGGCAGTCCTTCCTGCAAGTGTCTAAAAGTGTTCTCCACTACGACAATCGCGTCATCTACTACAAGTGAGATCGCCAGCACCATGGCGAGTAACGTGAGCAAGTTAATGGTGAAACCCATGGCCAATAGAACGAAGAGGATGCCCACCATGGAAAGGGGGATCGTCACAACGGGAATCAAAACCGAACGGAAGTTACCCAAAAACAGGAATACAACCACAATCACGATCAATATCGCTTCACCAAGTGTCGTGATCACTTCTTCTATCGAAGTACTGATATAAATCGTGGAGTCATAAACCATCTTTACATCAATCGTGTCGGGAGCCGCGCTTTTCACCTGCTCCAACATTTCGTATACGCCGCTGATAACGTCCAGCGGATTAGAATCAGCGGTGTTGGAAATAGAGACCATCACCGTTTCTGAGCCGCCGGAAACTACGGAACTGTCGTAGCTGTCTGCACCCAGCTCAACGGTAGCTACATCGCTCAGCCTAACCAATCGATCTTCTTGATGGCTAATCACTATAGACTCAAACTCTTCCACAGTGTTCAAATCGGTCAAGGCGTTAATATCAACCTCAATGAAATTACCCTTGAACTTGCCTGCCGCACTGACAGCATTATTCGCTTGGACTGCGCGCTGAATATCGCCGGCATCCACATTAAATGCCGCCATACGAACGGGGTCTAACCACAATCGCATGGCGAAGTCTTTCTTCCCCAGAATAGCAACCGAATTCACTCCACTCACGGTTGAAAAAATTGGAACCGCAACGCGGCTTACGAAGTCTGAGGTTTGCTGTGTTGCGAGTTTATCGGAGCTGAAAGCGATGTACGCGATGGGAGGCTGTGATGACGATTTCACAATACTAGGATCCTGGACACCTGCGGGCAGCCGATACTTGACCTGCTGAACCAATGCCAGAATTTCAGCCAATGCCTGGTCCGTCGGGTAGTCCAGTTGCAGATAAATAGTGATTTTGGACAAGCCCATGGAATTTTCGGCATACATGTAATCAATGCCTTCCGCTTGCGCCACCTGCTGCTGAATTGGCTGAGTCACATATCCCAATACATTGTTCGGACTGGCTCCCGGATACACTGTTTGAATTGAGATGACGCCAGTTTCCATCTCCGGGTACTGACGCACCTGAAGCTGCGCAAAGGAATTAATACCCAGGACAAAAATGACGAGGCTCAATACGATCGACAGAACCGGTCTTTCAATGAACACATCGGTAAAGTTCATGCCTATTCTCCGCTGGTTTTTGCGGAATCAAGGCTTACATCACCATTGTTGATGATAACGATGGAAGATTTATCGAGTTGCTGTTGGTTCGAGGTGATCACCTGGTCGCCCTCTACAACACCGTCACTAAGGGCGACTTGCGACTGCCGCTGCATGGCGACAGTGACATTGCGACGCTCAATGGCGTAGCCATCAGCGGATTTTTCGTCCACGACGAAAACTGTGTCTCCGTACATCGAGTAGCTGACAGCAACGGCGGGCAAGGTAATCAATGTCTGACTGTCCAGCGTGACCACCTCGACAGTAACAAATAACCCGGGGACGAGATCCGGAGTAGCTTCCGGAAACTGTGCCCTCACGTCGATATTGCGTGAGTTAGGATCAACCTGAGGCGCTATCCCGGTAACTTGCGCTGAGAATGTCTTCCCTGGAAAAGCGTCTGTGCTTATGTCTACCTGCAAACCCTGCTTTAACAGCGGCAAATAATTTTCTGGAAGGGAGAAATCGACATAAAGTTCTCGACGATTCTGCAAGTTGACAATCGACGACCCCGGAGAGAGGAAGTCCCCGACGTTTACCTGACGAATGCCGACCTGTCCGGCAAAGGGCGTCTTTATCGCCATGTAATCGATCTTGGTGCTTGTCGAATTACTCGCCGCCCTATCACGTGCCCGATTCGCTGTAGCACGATCCAAATTAACTTGCGACGCGCTCTTTTCAGCAACAAGCTTGGTGTAGCGATCTACATCCAACTGTGACAACTTAGCTTCAGCCTCGTCTTTAATCAGCTGGTCCCTCAAAAGCTGATCGTCCAGTTGAACCAATAATTGCCCTGCCTCAACAACATCGCCGGAATCAAAGTGAATCGACAAAACCTGGCCAGATATCTGGGTTGTAACATTAACTGCGGACCGCGCAGTAATTTCCCCTACGGCCGTCAGACGCTTTGTCCAATCCTCGCTTTGGGCGATCTGTGTAGTGACTGCCACTGATGGCGGCTTATATTCAGCCAGCTTCTTAGCAATAATTCTCTGTTTAAACTGATCGAAACCAAGTACGCCACCAAGAATGAGAAGCACTGCCAAGGCGGTGAGGCTTTTTGCTTTTGTCGTCATTTGACATTGCTCCCGTGGTTAAAGCCGCTACCTTCTGCTGCCGACAACGGCGTTGTAATGGGATGCGCATCAAAGTAAGTCAACGCTTCGCTAATATGGTTAAGCAGTAGCGATATGAGATCTCGACTCACCCCATGACGAATGACGGCGCGCTGGATAACAACATGCTCACAGTCGGCAGGAAGCGTATATGCAGGAACTTGCCAGCCTTTGGCACGCAATCGATCTGCAAGATCGAACAAATTATAGCTAACATCCGCGTCATCACGAAGACGCCAGCAGACTGCGGGAATACCGTTTGCGGGATCACCATCGAACAAGACATCAAATAGGCCTATCGTTTCCAGTCGGGCAGCCAAATGTTGTGCTGTTTGGTAGCAGGAGCCGTGAACTTTTGCATAGCCGTCTCTGCCAAGTCGGATAAAGTTGTAATACTGACTGACAACCTGGCCACCGGGGCGCGAAAAATTGAGCGCAATATCGCGCATGTTGCCGCCAAGGTAATTGACCCAGAAAACCATATCCTCGGGAAGATCTTTGGCTTCGCGCCAGCCAATCCACCCAACGCCCAGTGGTGAGAGTCCAAATTTGTGGCCCGAAGCATTTATCGAGAGCACGCGCGGTAACCTGAAATCCCAAAGGAGGTCGGGAGCACAAAAGGGTGCCAGGAAACCGCCGCTGGCAGCATCTACGTGAATGGGAATATCTAAGCCAGAATCAGCTTCTAGAACATCCAGTGCCGCGGCAATCTCTGCCACTGGCTCATAGCGGCCGGTAAACGTTACGCCCAAAGTAGGCACCACTCCGATAGTGTTCTCATCACAGCGGGAGAGCACCTCTTCTGGCGTCAGCAGTAACCTCCCGTTTGCCATCGGTACTTCACGATGTTCAATATCCCAGTAGCGAGTGAACTTGTGCCAACAAATCTGTACGGGGCCAGTAATCAGATTCGGTTTGTCAGCGGGCTTTCCGTTCGCGGCTTGCCGCGCCTCCCAGCGACGCTTCATTGCGAGACCACCCAGCATGGCCGCTTCACTCGATCCAACGGTTGAGGTGCCTACTCGATCTTCCGGCCGAGGCGCATTCCAAAGAGACTGCAGCATTTCTATACAGCGGGATTCAATCTCGGCCGTTTGCGGATACTCGTCCTTGTCGACCATGTTTTTGTCCAGGCAACGCTCCATCAGCTGGTGCAGCTCGGGTTCTTCCCAGGTCTGGCAGAACGTAGCTAGATTCTGGCGGGAATTGCCATCCAACATAAGCTCGTCTCGCACGAGTGTATAGGCATTGCGTGGGTGCATCTCGGCATCAGGAAAGTTACCCCGTGGGGCCTCATTCAGCAGTTCAGACGACGCGAAGATATCGTCTTCGCCCTGATTGGATGGTCTTTGACGTTCCATATTTTTGGAATCCGCGTGCGTTATTGGCAGCCATTTTAAATATTATAGAACAAGGACGATGTCATGAGTTATCGAATATTGTAGGCATTATAAACCCCATATTCAAGGATCGGTTAAATACGGTGATTGCTGATGTTTATGCAAATATAAGACAGCGAGACGTAGTGATCTTTTGCATGGTTCTGCTGGCTTACACTCAGTAGGGTTGATCACTGAGAAGATTTTTAGGCCGAGCAGGGCGATTTTGACCTGTTAATTCAGTCGCGTTTTAGGATTGAATGGCAGTCGCAGGGTTAAGCGGTGGTGGTTGCGACCTAGGCGGCCCCCTTGTGTGATCGAGGATCTTTTGGATTATGTCTGGGTCAATGATGTCGGCGAGCGATGTCAATTTCACGCAACCTCACTACGCCGTCAAACTAAGTTTATCCGGCGTTATCGTCCGAGAGGTGCGGCGGCACCCGATTGAACACCTCGGTTTCGTAGACCGACGCACTTTAGCGGTGTCTCAAATCGGCACCGGTCGCGAAAACCGAATGAAAGAATCCATCCGCGTTTGTATCATTGCGACTGCGCGTGACGAGCCAGATCCTGGGACATCCAGAGTCAAATTGTTAGTTCGGCTGGTGTGCCGACCCGAAGTGTGCGAGAAGAGATCCTAACTTTACGACAGCTGCCCTGCATATGAGTGAGATATTGGCCACGGTTGCGTCTGACGTCACGTCCCATCTCATCAGTTCTGCAGTCTTGTCGAGAGATTCAATCGCGTTAGCAAACGGGTGCGTGTGAGCATCCAACGCAGCGCACTGTGTGCTGTCAGAGAACGGGGCCGAGCATGGCAATGGTGTTGTTCCACAGTCGTTGGCGTATCGACCACTCTGCAACTTCCTCGGGTGTGACCACATTCGACTTGGCAAGGTATTCAGCTTGCCGCTCACGAACGGTGGCTGTCAACTCGGGATCGCAGAAGAGAATGTTGTTTTCGTAGTTGAGATCGAAGCTACGGCGGTCCATGTTGGCCGAACCGATCAGGGTGACTTGGCCATCGATCGTCAGCGACTTCGTATGCAGCAGACCACCAACGTACTCGTGAATCTTGACCCCCGCTTGTAGCAAATCGTAGTAGTAGCTGCGGCTGGCGGCGGCGACGATCCACGAGTCGTTTCTGGCGGGAAAGATGATCGTGGTGTCGACGCCGCGATAAGCTGTCGTACACAGCGCGTCTTGCATCGATTCGCTGGGGACGTAGTAAGGTGTCGAGATTACCAGCTCGCGCCGCGCTGTGTGCATCAGAGACTCGAAGACCTCCGGCATTGCTGAATTCCGAACCGTTGGGCCCGTGCCGATAACTTGAGCGGAAACGCCAGCACGTGGCACAGGAATCGGTGGTCGTAGCAGCTCGGTGATATCTTCGTCAACGTAGGTCATCCAGTCGCTGATAAAGAGATGTTGGTTCTGCCTTGCGATAGGTCCTTCAAATCGCATGACCGCATCGACCCACGGCGCGTACTTGGCTTTGACCAAGAACTCGGGGTCAGCACAGTTCTGGCTGCCGCAGAACGTAATGTGTCCGTCGATGACAAGGATCTTGCGGTGATTCCGCAAGTCGATGCGTCCAATCAGCGGCCGCAGCAGTGGGTGTCCGATCGGGAGTGCAACTGCTAAATGAACGCCAGCGTTACGCATGTCGCTCCACTGTTGTGATTTGATCATTGCTCTCGAACCAAGCCCATCGGCCATCGCGCGACAGGTCACGCCGCGCGCCGCAGCTCGCTTCAAAGCCTCGACGATCTTGCAGCCGTTGTTGTCCGTCAACCATATGTAGAACAGCAAGTGAACGTGTTCTTGCGCGGCGTCGATGTCCGCCACCATCGCGTCGATGGTGGCGTTCGAGTCGGCCATCAGCTCCGCTGAATTTCCTCCGACGGGATCAGAGCCACTGACGGAATGACCAACGCGAAACAAGTGGTCGTAGATTTCAGGGACATTAGGCTCGAGCCGCGACTCGTCACCGTCAACCGCAGACGCGACTAGCGGCAACTCATCAAGCACTTTTCGCATGCGAGCGATCCGTCGGCGTCCGATGTTCACTTCGCCCAGCAAGATGTAGGCAATGATGCCAAGTCCTGGCAGTGTTACGATCACGACGATCCAGGCGACCCTCGATGCTGGCTCTCGATGTGGCCTTAGGATGACACGAACAATCAACGCCAAGTCGATTGCTGCGTGGATCGTGATCGCGACGATGGTTTCAAACATCCATTGATCCTCGATTAACGCCAATCGTAACATCTGATGTTTAGAGTATCTGTCGCGTCACTCGGTGTCGAGCCGTACGAACCAGATATCTCCGTCCGCATGTTGTAGGCATTATAAACCCCATTTTCAAAGGATCGGTCAAATACGGTAATTGCTGATGTTCATGCAAATATAAGACAGCGAGACGTAGTGATCTTTTGCATGGTCAATGACTGATGAGATGGACACTGGTCTGCTGGCTTACACTCGGTAGGGTTGATTGGGGGCGTGATGTGAATGAACTTATCGACCTAACTTAGGGGGTTTTTAGGTAGACCGGGTATAACAATATTAGTTATCTCACTGACGGATTCGAACAGAAGTGGACCTGTCCTGTGCGAATTCCTAATTCAAATTGCTAAGCGGGTTTTCCAACACCGGTGTTGTAAATGCGTATAATGGTGAATGATGTTGTCCAGGTGAACCGGGAGCGGACTCGTATTACATCGCAAATAACGGCTCGATTGAAATCAGGGTGAAGTTTCTTGCTTGAATTCCTACCTTACGTGGTTCGTGGCACGTTGTCTTATCTATTGTTGGGTCTGAATACGATTCTGTGGTGTCTGCCACTCTACGTGTTTGCGTTACTGCGTTATATTTCAACTGCATCATTTAGCCCCTGGTGGACCAGACGTGTTATAAACATTGCTGAATATTGGATTGACTGCAACAACCTGATCATTGATCTGTTCCAGAAACTTGAAATTGAAACGGAAGGAATTCAGGAACTGCATGAAGAAGGGTGGTACCTGGTTTTGTGCAATCACCAAACCTGGGTAGACATTCTGATTCTTCAGCGGGTGTTCAACAACAAGATACCTTTTTTAAAGTTCTTCATTAAACAGCAACTCATCTATACGCCTGTGATCGGTATTGCCTGGTGGGCTCTGGACTTCCCCCTGATGAAACGTTACTCGGTGGAGTATTTGAAAAAGCATCCGGAACACAAGGGTAAGGATCTGGAAGCAACTCGACGATCCTGTGAGAAGTTCAAATTTACACCTGTGGCAATTTTGAATTTTCTCGAAGGCACACGTTTTAGCACGGCTAAACACGCCCAACAGAAATCTCCTTACAAGCATCTGCTCAAACCCAAGGGAGGGGGCGCCGCAATAGTGATTAATTCCCTGGGTGACAGAATTGACAGTGTATTGAATGTGACGATTCACTACCCTGGGGGAGTACCCGGGTTTTTTGAGTTCTTTTCGGGTCGAGTGAAAAAAGTACACTTCCACGTTGAATACCTCCCGGTTCCCTCTGAACCTGCCAATGGCGGGTCTGATGGCAACTCCAACACAAAAGTTCGAATCCGGGACTGGATTGACCAACTTTGGATGGAGAAAGACAAGTTAATTGAATCCCTCAAAAAAGCGGATGGTCTGGAGACCTAGCCGGTTGGGAAACGAACTACGCCCGCGAAAGAAGGTTTTTATGTGATTGCAGAAACCAGCGATCAGTGATCACGCTTTTGGTAAACCAACGGGTTTTCATGAGTTGAGCGGCGACTATTTGCTTCACACTCTTTGGCATGCGTTCCAGAAATGCCGGTCCCGGCTGACGTCGCCCGAATCGCGCTTCCAGCGCTGCATGATAGGCCTGCAGGTTGGACCGACTGTATTGCCCGTCGCATGATGAAATGACATTCGCAGCCAGCATCGCAGATTCTACAGCAGGCCGTATGCCCTCCCCGCTGCGCAGATAAGCAAGACCGGCTGCGTCACCTATCAAAAGAACATTGTCATTAATAACCGGGCGTATTGAGTGAGGGTAAAGCAGGTAGGCATGACCGGGGAGTTTGGCAGGTGTGTCAATAGGTATTCTTTGATGCTCTTTCAGGTAATCGATGAATGCATCCAAATGGCTGGAAAAATTTTGCTTGTCCTCCCGGCCCAACCCGATGTTGAGGTAATTGCCTTTGCGAAACACCCAGCCGTAACCCTTCAGGTCACGGGTAAAATACAGTTCTGGTTTTTCCCCATCGATTGTACAGTTGGCTTTTTGATTTGGGTTCATTTCAAATTCAACTTCCTTGGCGACAACTGCCACTTCGCTCACGCCCTTGGCACCTATGGCTCGAGCGATGGGACATGCGTGGCCACCGGCCCCGACCACCAATTTCGCTTCGATCGATTGGTTGACCAGCCAGCCCCGATCAGTTTTCTCCATAGTGTTTAAGGGAGAGCCAGTCATCACTTCTGCGCCTGAGCGTTGTAACAGGTAGTGATCGAATTCGATACGGCGAATGCCATAGCTGACAGGTTCACCCTCATATTGCGACTCGACAAGATTCGTCCCGGGTTGGCCGATTCGAAAGCCATGAATGGGTTGCAGGATATTGTTTTTTGCAAAGTCATCAAGATCGACGGCTAATTCCTGCATGACCGCCGGGGTAACCCAGCCTGCGCAGACCTTCTGACGGGGAAAACTCGCTCTATCAATGATGGCTATGTCGAGATTTGAATTTCTTAGATTATGGGCCAATGTTGAACCGGCTGGCCCACCACCGACAATCAGAACATCAATCTGCCGCAATGGGTGTTTCCTCTTTTAAGTCTCTATTTGCGCTCGCGTCGTAAGTTGCGTCGTAAATAGAAGCCCGGGAAAGGGGTATCAGGTTATTATCTGCATGGCTGAATACAACCTGGAACAACTGTAGTTTTCCCCCGTTGAACGCTGCAATTGAACCGGCTAGATAGAGCCGCCACGCCTTCACAAATCTATGGTCCAGTATCTGTTCAACCTGGTTGCTGTTTTGCTCGAACCGTTCGGACCAGTGTTCCAGTGTTTTCGTATAATGTAATCGCAAATTTTCAATATCAGTAACCGAAAGTTCACCTGCTTCAAATATTTCCATCATTTCCTTGATTGTAGGAGGGTAGGCACCTGGAAATATGCGGTGCTCGATCCAGGGGTTCATGGGCCGAGCGACGTTGCGGCCAATGGTATGTATCAGGCCCCTGCCGTGGGGCTTAAGGCAGCGTTGAATTAACATCCCAAGACCTGGATAGTCCGCGCAGCCGACGTGTTCGAGCATGCCTACAGAGATGAAAGCGTCGTATTCGCCTGTGATATTTCGATAATCATCGAGCACGTATTCCACCAGCTCTGATAAACCTTCATTGGCGGCCTTGTTGGTAGCGTAAGCAACCTGCTCTTTCGAGATGTTATACGCTCGTACATTTACGCCGTAGTTCCTGGCCATAAAAAGTGCCAGCCCGCCCCATCCACAACCTGCTTCAACGACTGTGTCACCGGGCTGCAATTGCAATTTTCGACAGATGAGGTGTAGCTTGGCTATCTGGGCTTGCTCCAGCGTAAACTCAGGCTCGGAGAAATAGGCACAGGTATATTGCATGACTGCGGAGTCAAGCCACAGACTGTAGAAGTCATTGCCGATGTCATAGTGATGATGAATATTCTCCTGTGCTTTGTCATGGGAGTTGGCAGTGCGTCGGTTACCCAGCCATCTCAGCGTTTGTCGAAGCAGGTTGCCCTTTCCTTTACCGGCGATCCCCTTATAAATGATTTGCATGAACGTCGACAGGTCACCCTCAAGGTCGACATCGCCGTTGCAATACAGGTCTCCCCAATAAAGCTCCGGATTGAGAATTGTTTTCAGCAAGGCGGTACGATTGCGGTAAAGCAGTGTAACAATAGGATCGTCGACGGGTGTTGTGGCTTCCTTGTGGTCCCAGAGAGATATACTGACTGGTGGATTGCCTACTACATCCATCATTTTTTTAGTCAGCCATCGATCTAGCCAGGTCACACGCAATCCCGATCTGGTGGAGAGACCGTGCTGATCGATACTGAGAAAAGCCGCGGGGAAATGGTGATCTCGATCGTGTTTTTCTGATTTGCCAACTAAACCGGTTTGGCCTGCACCGACTTCCCAATTGTCCATTTACCCTCCTTGTAACGGAAAATGCCTATTACAATGACGTGTACACTTTTATCATGGTTGCCTGGTTTTAAGAGGCGTATTGTGAATAGTTATTTTAAACAGTGTTTTCCGAGATTTCAAAAGTAT
>DUAT01000156.1 GCA_012960755.1 Gammaproteobacteria bacterium | reverse complement strand
AAAAAGAAAGGGACAACCGCTCTCATGAGCTGGCTTGGACATAAAGCCTACCTGAAGATTCAACCTCCTTTTTCGCCCACGACGTGGTACAAATTTTTTTGCGATCCTAACTGTTTTGATGCCAACCGTACCGACTGGGTCGAAGACCTTACCGACCAATCCACGTTTTCTCTGTTTCTCTTCTTGGGGGAATCTAGCCCGAAACAGTTATCCGACACTGTCAACAGTGTGCTCTGTCAGAACTACTCCAAGGTGGAGCTATCTATCGTGACCACCAGCATCAGTCAGCCTGAGGTAATCCAGCAAGCAAATCTGCTAGCAGAAAAACATGCAGGCATACGGGCGATTCGCTGTGAGTATAAAGATTTCCGACAAGTCTTAGACGAAGATAAAAGTGACTTCATCTGCCTTATCGAATCTCGCGATCGCCTCAGGCCTCATGCGGTTGCCCGGCTTGCCGCAACACTTGGCAACGATGGCGCGGACATTGCCTATGCTGACGAGGTGATTTTGACAGCGTCGGGCCGACGAATCCATAAAGTGGTGCTTCGACCTGCTTTTTGTCTGGATCACTTTCTCCATCAGCCATGCATTGGTTTGATGACGGCAATCCGTCGGGAATTGCTAACCGATGGTGAGTTATTGACGGATTGCAAAAACGTGGAGACGTTGAATGAAAGACTCGTTCTCGATGCAATGGTCTCAGCAAGAAACATTACTCATATTCCCGACATCATTCTTGAGCGCTGGAGGTCCAAGACAGCATCTGTACCCGGTCGACTCCCTACATCATCTATACGCCACTTTCTGAAAAACCGCGGGTTTACGGCTGCGACTGTTCAGGCAACTGCTACTCCAAGTTTGTATTCGATACGCTACAACCACCCGCTTCCAGACAAGACTGCGATCATCATTCCCACCAAGAATCATCACGAAATCCTACGCATTGCAGTTGATTCGTTGACAAGAACAGTGCCAAAAGAACTGTATGATCTGGTCGTGGTTAATCATGAGTCTGATGACCCAAACACCGTAGCGTACCTTCATGAGATCGCCAAGGCACACCGGGTCATCAACTATCAAGGTGTGTTCAATTTCTCCAAGATCAATAATTTCGCAGTTACGCAATTAGATGGGGCTTATGACAGCTTCCTTTTTATGAATAACGATGTTCAGGCCATCAACGCCGGCTGGCTTGAAAGTATGCGTGACAAATTAGGGCAACGGCACGTCGGTGTGATCGGAGCAGTACTGCTCTACCCGTTTGATTCAAAAAGCCAAAGAACTGGCGTGGCTATAACAACGGAATCACCAGATCGAAGCCCAACTCCCGATACAGACCTATCCCAGTGCAAGATCCAGCACGCAGGGGTACATCTGGGGGTAGGCGTCGCCGAACACTATCTCAAATTCGAGCAATACCAGAATTCATATCTCGCAGGGCCAGGGTTGAATCCGGCAATGCCGAGCCCGGTCACCAGGAGTTTCAGTGCCGTAACCGCTGCGTGTATGATGGTCCGCGCCGACATATTTAAAAAACTGGGCGGTTTTGACCAAGAACTGGCGGTAGGTTTTCAAGATGTTGACCTGTGTCTTCGAGCAGGCAATGAAGGCTACAAAGTGTTATGTGATGCCGAAGCGGTCCTTTTTCATCATGAGTCTGTCAGCAGGAGTACTGATGACTTTCTGGATCGCGATCCACACCCACAAGATACAGCCAATTTTCGAAATAGATATCTTCATGATATCGGGCGTGACCCCTTTTATCATCCAATGCTTGCAAATACCACAGCGCAATACAGGCCCTTGCGAAGCATAAATCAGTCCCAACATTTAAGCGTTCGAGTTGTGACCAACTTGGGGTTAAAGCCGAGTTAGGCGCAGTCCGATTGAGGTAGTGGGACCAACTCCTGATTGTGCGTTTTGCTTAGATCACTTTGTCCGCGGCCATCAAAGCCCATTCAACCATTGAAAAATATGGGTCACTGAGAGCAATCGCACCCACCGGGGACTCAACCCTGACCAATGGAAGCTCCGTTCCAACGGCCGCCCTGAAAAGATAAAATGCTAATCCCTTGATGGGGAGGGGGGCCCATAGCAGCTGACTCTTGGTCAAACAATGTCACTGATCTTCGGGCAAACCTACCTCAGCCGATCGACTGGTGGTTTTCACAGCCCTGTCTGAATACTAGACTAAGCGTTCTTGATACCTTAAATGCTGCGGTGCCGGACTAAAATGAAATGAGCAAAATAAAAACCTTTGGCTTTGATACTCTGAGCCTGCATGCTGGCCAGCGCCC
>DUAT01000155.1:296-13783 GCA_012960755.1 Gammaproteobacteria bacterium | reverse complement strand
AACTGGAGCCAAACGCAGTTTTAAGGGGATTATGCGCATGGCTGATGAAGCAGAAATGTGGTTAATTCTTCTTATACTCGAACTCATTTTTGATTCTCCAGGAATTCGGTTAAGCCAACATATAACCCGCAACAACGAGTAATATTATTGATAAAGCGCCAGCCAGTAGCGCATAAGGTAACTGGGTTAAGGCATGTTGCATCGTCGTGCACTCGGATCCCTGTGCCGAGAGCAGGGTAGATACACCGTAAAAGCATGCATGGCTGCCAAACGCTGCTGCAGACATCAGAGCACCGATCACAAGAGGCATCGATGCGTCGACACCCTGAGCTAACGGAACTACGATGGGTAGTGATATTACAAACATACCCCACGCAGAAGAGGTAGCGAATACGATTAATGCCATTACTACGAAAATGATAGCCGCGAAGAGCTCCTTACTGACATAAGGGAGTACTAAATCCATTATGTAGGGCGTCATACCCAGCGAATCGTTAACATCCTTGAGCATATAACCCGCGGCAACAATTGCAAAAGGGAGCAGCATTATCTTAAAGCCGTCCAGCATTGACTCTACCAATTGATTAAAACTCATCAGCCTCTGAACCATATAAAAAGTCATGGTAAAAATTGAAGCTACCAATGCTCCGAGCAAAAGATCGATATCGTAGTAAACGGTGGCTGCTACCAAAACTGTCATCGGCAGGAAAAAATTCAGGAGGCCCATAATTGTTGAAGATTTTCGGATGATATTCGAAGTATTAAATCCAACAACCTGCGCTCCGCGCGGTATTGGCTGTCCAGCCTGGGCACGTAACTCTGCCTGCTTCATCCCACCCATGTCTTTCAGATAACCCATGGCTACCAACCAGACTAACAACAGAGCCAGCCAGCCGTAGAACATGTAAGGAATAGATTCGAGGTAAAGCAATATCCCCTCTCCCCTGACAGCTACTTTGTTCTCTTCCAACAAAGCCGTAAAAAAAACCGCCCAGGTTGAAATTGGCACCAGGATGCATACTGGCACAGCGGTTGAATCCACTATAAATGAAAGCTTTTCACGTGAGACATTAAAGCGGTCGGTTGTGCTTTTCATAGAGGACGAAACGGCAAGCGCGTTTAGATAATCATCAATAAAAACCAGTATTCCCAATGCACTGGTGGTTAACAGGGCGCGTCGTTTAGTCTTGATACGACCAGCCAGAAAGTCGCCAAAGCTGAGCACACTGCCACCACGTTCAAGCATGACGATAATACCGCTCATCATTCCGCACACCAGGATAATCCAGACAATGGTTTCATTACTGAGCGCGTTGGTAGCTATGCTGCCTAGCTGTGTGAACAGGTTTGTAGAGTCCAACAGCAATATACCTGCAATTACACCCGCCAGAAGAGGCTCGAGTGCTCTTCTGGTTACTATCGCCGCAACAATGGTAAAACAGACGGGCAACAGACTGAGAACACCATACGCTTCATCCGGTGCGTGGAATTCAGCCAGAAGTGCAAAGGTGAGGAAAATAAAACCATATACCAGCAGCGGCCGAGCATTTCTGTTGGTGCCGCTATAGTCAACATGCACTTCTGATTCAGTTGGCGTCATGGTTAGTCTCCTCACGCTCCAACTATTCGACTTCCAGGGACTGGCCCTCATCCGCTACCAATACCGCACCATAGTACGGCGCGCCTCCGTCGGAGACCAGGAACAGGGCAGAGCGGGCGATGTCCATTGGATCAGAGAAGTTACGTCGGCTGGGTGTAGATGCGTCAATGGCTTTCATCGTCGAAACATACTCGGGCTGAGTCCTGATATCTTTATTTATAGGTGTGGAGGTATTGCCGGGAGCAATGATATTGATGTGAATGCCAAAGGGGGCAAATTCTGCTGCCAGAGATTTGGACAGCATGGTGACTGCCGCCTTGGATGCACTGTAAACGCTATAATTACTACTGGCCACTAAGCCGCTTATTGATGAGATATTGACAATATGGCCGGATTCCCTGGCCTTCATTCCTGGCAGTACCGAATTACAAGTGTTTATGGTTCCACCTACATTGACATCAAGCATTTCACGCCAGGCCTTCTCCTGCATGTCACCACCCGGTGTGGGGTAGAATACACCCGCTGAGTTCAACAAAATATCAATGGGTCCAAGGTCAGTTTCTATCGCACTGAACGTCTCTTCTACATCCGCCGTAATACTTACATCAAGGCTGTAGGCACAGGCGTCACCACCCGCTTCCTTGATCTCGTGGACAACGCTATCAAGTGAAGTTCTGGTTCTCGCGACTAAAACCACTTTTGCACCTTCATCTGCAAACAGTTTAGCGCACGCTTCACCGATACCTGACCCCGCCCCGGTGACCACTGCAATTTTGTTCTTCAGTAACATCTTCTTACTCCCATTCCACATTTCCACAGACACCAAGCAACTGTCCGCTCACATGCCTGAACGGGTGTGTGGTTAGCAAAACTGCAATCTCAGCTATTTCATCGGGTTCAATTCGTGTTCGCATCGATATAAATTGCATTCGCCGGTTGTTGGCTTCTTCTACGCTTATCCCATCGCGATCCGCGATTCGTTGCAACAACATATGGCCACGCTCATTCTCAATCGAGCCGGGCAACAGGGCATTGCAGCGAATACCAAAAGGGCCAAGCTCGCGTGCAAGATTGCGGGTCAATCCTTCAAGGCCCACTTTGGATACTACATACGGAGTTCGGTTGGGAAGGCCTGTTTTGGCAGATGTTGATGAAATATTGATGATGCAACCGGATCCCTGTTGCTTCATAAGACGGGCCGCACGCTTGGCACAGTAGAAGGCGCCATTGAGGTTAACTTGAATGGTCTGGTCCCACTCGTCATCTTCCGTTTCATCAAGTGGTGCGTTAGGTCCGCCTATACCAGCATTATTGACAAGTACGTCCAGACCACCCATCCACGCAGTCGCCTCCGCAAACAAACTGTCGACATCATTCGGATTTCCTACATTCGAAATAGAGCCGCGCATTCCCGGATTGGATGACAAGGTATCATCCAGCGCCTTCTGGCTGATATCACATATATGGACCTTGGCTTTTGATGCAAGAAAATGTTCGGCTATCGCGCGCCCTATGCCGGAACCAGCGGCGGTCACAATAACCCTGGACACTTCGGAACTATGAGCCATCAGAAGACTCCTCTGCCATCGAGTATGAGCAAACCGCGTGCGTGTTGCGATAGGGAATATCTCCCGTCCAGCCGTAGGTATCCCTTGCCTGTACTTCGCTTATCCAACCTTCACGCAGATCGTGTTCAACCAGATCTCTCTTACGCTCCAGCGGGGCTCCATAACCACCGCCGCCATTTGTTCGAATGACAAAGCGCTCACCAGCCTGCATGGTAATTACACCGCATGCAGGCAGCGCCTTTAGCTGCCCGTTAGTTTCTTTTTGTTGCTTTACGGCACCGCCAGCGAGTCCTCCGCGCGCACCCTGGGCATTATTTTTTGCACCATCAGCTACATAGGCCACCGTCATTTCGCAATCGACAGGCCCATATTCCACAGTCTTACTGGGTCCTCCCCGTTGACGTCCGGCACCACCGGTGTCCAGTACAAAACCACGTTTATAGATGCGAATTGGATGGTACAGTTCCGTAAGTTCAACGCTGTCAATAAAACCCATACCACCGTTGCCCGCATGCGAGTAATGCAGCCAGCCATCAGCACTGGAACTTGCTCCACCAGCGGAGCTGCCGAGAAAAATCTGATTGACATAGGGCTCTTGATTACGGGGATCTATCCCCGATATTACGCCGTGAGAAGCTGGTAATGATGCACCGATTTCTGCCATTCCAATGCCATCTGCCAACTCAGCAAGACCTTTCTGAACGCTATTTGCGATGCGGTCAGAGACATTAGTGGTGGCCACAGAGCAACTAAACGGGTGGGGTGTGCCACCGGCGACTGAGCCTGGGCGTATTATGATATTCACGCAACGGAAGCTACCTGCATTTTTGGGAATAGCGTGGTCGATGCTGTTAAACAAACCAATCATTGCGGAAGTACGAGCACAGGCTTCACTGACATTCAAGCCACATGGCACACAGTCCATGTTATCGCTTAAGTCCAGCGTTACCAGGCTCGCATTGGGATCAACACTAATACCAACGGTTATTGGTATTTCATGCTCAACGATACCCGGCAAGCTATCGTGGGAACTTGAAGCGCTAATGTGTCCTTCGGGTAATTGGCTAATCGCCAACCGGGCTATCTTTTCGCTGTAGTCAAACCAGAGGCCAGAAAATTCGGCCAGTGTATCCCAGCCATATTCCGCTGCCAGGATTTCGATTTCACGCTCGCCAATTCGTGCTGCACCCACCATGGCCAGAAGGTCACCATACCACTGCTCGGGTACGCGAATCCGCAGCTGACACATGCGCACTATATCTGCAATAAAGTTAAAATCGGATTGCAGTTTTACCGCTGGAAAGATCAGTGCGCCTTCATTGTAAACGTCGGTAGCGGCACCGTTGTATGTTGTGGGGCTTGCGTTCCCTATATCTGCCTGATGCGCCTTAGCGACAACAGTATACCGATGAACACCATCGTCATCGAAAACAGGTACTAACAGGGAATGATCGGCGGGGTGGGAACAGCCATGGTATGGCGAGTTATGCAGAAAGGCATCACCCTTTTTTAAATCAGGATGGTACTCTTTCATGCACTTCGCCATTATATCCGGGCCACTGAGCGTATGGATAGGCAGGCTCTCTGCGGCAGTAAGCAGTTCACAGTCAGCCGTTACAATGCAACAGGAAAAGTCGCGCGCGCGATTAAGAACGCCGGACCGGCCAGTACGCAAGAGTGTATTACTCATTTTACGCGCAACCCCCTCGAATCGCGCATTGATGACTGCCAGTTTTGAGCCGTCCAGTTTAGTTTTAGTTTCGTTAACCATAATCAGCCCAGCTCTACTGTTAGACTACCGATAGAATTTTTTGAGAAACTCGATTTTTCATCAATCACTATAGAGGTGAAAGGTGATTCCACGATGGCTGGGCCATGTAGAATGCTGTCGACTTCCAAACTGTTGAAATCCATGATTGTCGCTTCAATAAACCCCACTTTTGGCAGGTGGATATTCCTCGATTCTTTACTGCGACTGTGCTGGTGCTCTACGCTAAGCTCACCAGTAGCCGGTGAATCGCCACGACAACTGATCGCTGCATTCCATGTCAGTATTTCGATGGGTGAATCCGGATCATGGACTGCAAATATACGATTGTGTGTTACATGGAAATCGTTAACCAGATTATCCAGATCGGTGTCGTCGTTAAATTTGCCCTTGCGTAGTGGTACTTCTATGTCCCAAACCTGACCCTTGTACCTTGCTTCTACTGAATACCTGATCTGGCTCCGCTCGAGTGATACACCTACATTTTTTGCAAAGTCGTGGCATTCTTCACGCAATTCGGCGAGTGCCGAGTTAGCCACCTCTAAATCAAAATTCATTGAGGAGACAAATGCCGCCTTGCCATAAAGCCCCACCATATCCGACAGGATAGCCCCGGCAGCACTCAGCACAGCACCCACCGAGGGAAAGATCACCTCGCTACAACCCAGGCGTCGGGCAATAAATATGGCGTTAAAGCCAGCGGCACCGCCGCCGCCTATCATGGTAGCCCTGGCTGGCTCAATACCCCTCTCAACCGACAGGTCAAAAATTGCCTGCACCATGTTTTCCGTTGCCAGGGCCATAATGGCCTGCGCGCACTCTTCTACATTGAGACCAATCTTTTCACCCACCTGCTTTTGCGCTACCGCAATAGAAGCAGCCCGATCCAGCTTAAGCCGTCCGCCCAGAAAATAGTCAGGGTCAATATAGCCGAGAATCACCGCTGCATCGGTAACCGTAGCTTCTATTCCGCCTCGCTTGTAGCAAGCAGGACCAGGATCGGCACCCTGACTTTGAGGACCAACGTGCAGCACACCACCTGCATCAACCCAGGCGATACTACCCCCCCCGGCACCCACGCTTCGAATCTCCACGGAAGGAAAGCCGGTGACGTGGCCAAAATATTTTTCGCCTATCCAGTATTCACGGGTCTTGATAATCTCATTTTCACGCACAAGACTTACATCGTAGGTTGTGCCACCCGCATCTGTAATGATCAATTCTTCATTATGTTCTTCGTCACATCCGTAAAAACGCCCGGCAACCGGTGCCATTGAGGGGCCGGATTGCAACAACTGTATCGGCGCCTGCGCAACTTCATCAGCCATCTTTACACCGCCAAAGGATGTCAGTATCTGTACAGAGCCTCTAAAACCCAGATCAGTAAGACGCCGGGTTAGATCGCCAATGTAGCGCATCATTAGAGGCTTTAGGGAGGCATCGATTGCTGCGGCAGATGCTCTGCGATACTCCCTCAATATGGGGTTGAGTTGTGAGGAAAGGGTATAAGGCACGCCGGGTAGATGTTCTTCCAAAAGTTCACCTATACGCCTCTCATGTTTTTGCTCAAGCGGCGACCACAGCAGGCAAACTGCCACGGCTTCAATACCCAGTTCTCTCAGCTGCTCAATAACCTCTACGACCGACGCTTCATCAAGTGGCTGCACTACGCTGCCGTCAGATGCAATGCGTTCTTCCACTTCAAAACTTAAGCTTCTTGGGATGTAGGGTTCCGGGTAGATTACTGTTTGATTAAAGGGCTCCCGTCGGCCACCTTCCCGGTAAACCAGCATATCGCCATGACCCTGTGTGGTTATGAGTGCGGTTTTAGCAATGTTTCCAGTAATGACGGCATTGAGTGCATGCGTGGTACCGTGAATAAATGTCTTAATTTGCCCAAGGAACTCTTTTAACGGCATGCTTTGTTCGGCTGCGGCAAGAGCTACCGCATCCAGCACTCCGCCAATTGGGTCAGCAGGGGTCGTGGACGCCTTGGACAGGGTCAGCTGACCCTGATCATCCTCGAACACTACATCCGTAAAGGTTCCACCTGTGTCCGCCGCAATCCGCATTAATCGTCCTGTTGGATGCCAAGGATTTCACGTGCTTCATTTGGGGTCGCAACGCGACGCCCCAGCGATTCAACGATGTTAGTGGCTTGCGCAACCAGTTCCTCGTTACGGGCAAAAACACCACGTTTCAGGTACAGGTTATCCTCAAGACCAACTCGCACATGCCCGCCAAGCAGAACAGATGTTGCCACCATCGGCATCTGACTCCTTGAGATACCAAATGCCGTCCAGTTTACGCCTTCAGGCAGAAGGTTTCGCATGTACATCACTGTTTCAGGATCAGCGGGAGCCCCCCACTGGATACCCAGTACAAACTGAAACATCGCGGGTTTATCAATTAAGCCTTCATTGATAAGTTGGCGTGCAAACAGGATGTCTCCCGCCTGGAATACTTCAAGTTCGGGCTTTACACCAGCACCTTGAAAACGCTTCGCCATAGCCCTGAGTGTGCGCGTTGTATTAAGGTATACAAACTCTGTCGCACCATCACCCTGGTTAGCTGTGGTGACATCCAGGGAGCAGATATCGGGAAGTGTTTGTTCAATATGTTTTACGCGGGTATCCACCGGGGCGACTGTCGTACCAGGCAGTGCCCTGCTTTCGTCTTCCGGATCAGGGAGGAACCTGGCATAACCACCTGCTGTAAGATTGATCACAATATCTGTGTCCGCATCGCGAATACGATCTACAACCTCCTGATACAGTGCGACATCCTGACTCGCTGCTGCAGATTTAGGATCTCGCACATGGATATGGGCTACCGCAGCACCGGCTTTTGCTGAAGCAATCGCAGAATTGGCTATTTCCTCTGGCGTAACGGGTACGTGGAGTTGCTCTGGATTATATTTTGCACCACCTGTCAAAGCACAGGTAATGATTACTGGCTTGTTGCTCATGGTCGATACTCACTACGTTCCAACGGGTTGCCCCGCCATATTCCAACTTTGACTGGAACAACCGGCAAAGTCATCATTTAGCTTGCTCACTCAGTTTTTATGTATACCGATGTTCGATATATGCGATTGTGACAATTTTATAAATATCGTGATCACAATATCCAAAAACCACATACATTGCAACCAGGGCCGAGCGTGAATCAACTACACTTACAATGGGGTCGAGCGAGCCACATGTTTCACATCTGTCACCGGTGCCGCTAAAAGCGCTATATTGATAATGGAATTTGGCTTTAATAGCCTTGCATCCCGGAATGTTAGGCGACTGGTATATTCTATTAAAAAGAAATAATTATATATTGTGATCACAATAATAATTTTATACACTCTCCCTAATAATCGGCTGGAAGGTGTTCCAGTTTAAGTTTGTTAACCAATGCGAATGACGCCATACGAAACTTTGGAGAGAAACTGATGAACAGCTTGTCCATAAAAACATTTCGAGCAACTTTACTGTTATCGCTTGGTATTGCAGCAGGTACTTTGCTTTTGTCTTGCGCGGACCAGGCACCAGCAACGGAGTCACCTCAGAAAAAGGCCCAGATATCGAAAGAAGCTGCGCATGTGGACTATTCTGAAAACTGGTGGCGAGGCGTGCGCATTACCACCTGGTTATGGGAAGGCGCAGACGCAGATGTACTCACAGCAACCCTGAACCGTATCGCTAGCGCTAAAGGTGCGCGTGTATATCCGGATCTTCTGGACACAATTATTGAATACGGGCCGGGTAACTGGAATTATGAATTCAGTGCATCCGGAGACGCGGCTTACAGGCAGGCAAAAGAAAGCGAAAACCAGGGTGACCGGCTTGCTGCCCGCAATTATTTCCTCCAATCATCATATTACTATTCGCATGCTGGTTACCCACACCTCAGAGAAAAATATGCTCGAATCGCTCTGAACAAAGCATTTGAGGCCTACGCCCAGGCTGGCCGTCTTTTCGAAGTACCGCTGGAGGTTTGGGATATGACAGTTGAAGGGGTCAGTTTTAAAGCGATGGTTCATTGGCCGGTAAATGTCAGGGAAGATGACCCCGTACCCGTGGTATTAAGAACAAGTGGTCTTGATCTATTGAGCACCGGGTTTTATCAGAACTCAAAGACACTCGGCGATCTCGGTGCGGCGATGATTACCTTCGATATCCCCGGCACCGGAAATGACGGCGTTCTCGATGCAAACATCGATAAGCACCACGTGGCTATTCTAGAGCACGTTCTGAAGGATCCGCGGTTTGATAAAGAGCATATAGCAGTTTGGTCCGAGAGCGTTGGCGGGTGGACCGGGGCACGCATGGCCTTTGATTATAGTGAACATCTTGTTGCTTCTATTGCTGCCTGCGGCCTGGTACACCAGATTTTCACCCAGGGTCTCGTCCCTTCAGGTCCCGAGGGCGACAAGGTTCGAGTGCTGCTCGAAGCCTATCGAAACGGCGAATTGTCCCGGCAGGAAATTGATGCATTTAACAGGAAGGCGAATGAACAGACCGGCCAGCAAGACCAGGGTCGTAATTTTCAGGCAGTTGCCTTCCTGGATCGCATCCGCTCTTCTCCTGGAGATTTTTTAGACATATTGTCCAAAACACTCCCGATGTCTCTTGTAGAGCAAGGTTATATAGGCCCAGATAAGAAAAACATAACCGAGACTCCGCTTTTAGTGATCAACACCTCTAATGATCCGATTGTACCCCAGGCTGAAAGCATGTGGGTGGCACAGGCAAGTAGCCGGGGTCAGTTGGAGCTGTTTGATGATCATGCCGGGCACTGTGTATCCAATGTGGTTGACACCGCTACGTCAATCAAATGGATGTCCCAGTATATGGGTTTTAGTGAGGGCAAAAAACGGTAGTGACCCATTAGGAATTACTGATTGACCAACCCTGAATGAATTTGCGGTCAACGTCATTGTCTTGTAGCTGCGCCTTGTGTTTGGTTGTGATGATTTGGCATTTATGTGATCACAAAAACTGTTAATCATCGTGCCTGGAAACAATTCCATGTAAGTAGTATTGGAGAATATGTTGATAAATAAACCTTAAATCACCTAAATAGAAGAGTAGTAACACCCCAATACAAATTGAAAATAATTATTGTGATCACAATATTTATTAAGTACACTCGCCAAATGAATCAGAAACGATAGCTGAAAAACGTGTTTGATCTATTTCCACAGTTCTGTTTTTCGGCATTTTCTGATTGATTTGTAGTAGGAGTAAGAGGGAAAAACGTGGGGAAAACTCCACATAGGAAATTTAAAAATATGCCTTTATTGCGAAGAGGGGTTCGTATGACCATTCAAATAAATCGACTCAAACATTACACGCGGCCAAGCCTGATATTGCTTCTGTCAGTGTGGACAACCATGCAATCGATGCACGCCGGCGCTGCTGAGGAAAACATTATTGAAGAAATAGTGGTAACAGCCGAACGCAGAAGCCAGAGCTTGCAGGAAGTTTCGTCCTCCATATCTGTTGTGACGGCAAAAGCCATTGAGGAGCTAGGCATTCGCAATACCCAGGATCTGCAAAATTATGTGCCGGGCCTGACGATAAGAAGCTCACAAATCGGAAACAACAGTTTCACCATTCGCGGTGTGGGAGATTCCAACGAAGATGTATCCACCGATTCGGGCGTGGGCGTTTACGTTGATGATATATTTATGGCAAGAACCAGCGCATCTAATCTGTCCCTGTACGACCTTGAAAGGGTGGAGGTGCTGCGAGGACCACAGGGAACCCTGTATGGAAGAAACACGGCAGGCGGCTCTATTAATATAATCACCTCAAAACCATCAGAGGAATTTACTGCCAAAGTAGCTGTTGATGCCGGGGACAAGGGCAGGCTTAACGGGCGAGCTTTTATAAGTGGCCCAATTACGGACAAACTTTTTGCCAAAGCCTCCTTCGCTACTCTGAACAGGGACGGGATCATGAAAAACCTGTTTGACGGTACGCATGGCAATAATATCGACACTGTTACCGGGCGAGTGGGCCTACGATATGTTCCCAATGAGACTACCGAATTTTTGCTGACCTTTGATAAAGAGGACACGGATCAAAAAGGCGGTTTCAAAAGCGTTGGTCCTGATGATGGATATACCTGGGTAAACGGATTTCTGGATGATCCTTTACCGGCAGCTGATCCCGAGCGATCAGCAAACCTGAACAATCCGGGTAGTGAAACTTTTGAAACCAGCGGTGTGATGGCGAGGGTCAATTTTGACTTCGAGCCGGCTACCGTATCGCTCATTTATGGTTTCCGGGAAGAAGAAACATTTTATGATGAAGATCTTGATCGAGATCCTACGGATGGTCTCAACGAAATTCATGATGAAGATGGTGAATGGAGTAGTGTAGAGCTTCGAATCAGTTCTGCCGGAGACGGTAGCTGGTCGGCAGGTGGTGCACTGGACTGGACTGCGGGTTTGTACTATTTCACCGAAGATACCAACCAAACTCTGGAGTTTAACGGTACCAGCGCGGGAGGAATATTGTGCAACTTTGTAATGGTTGATGGCCCTCCGACATTGTTTGGGGGAACTACCCAGTGTAATGGTGCGTTTGCCTCCGATGGCATAGCCTGGCAACCCGGAGAGGTAGTGCCCTTCGATTCGTTTGGCGACGTGATCTATTTTCAGCGCATCGAAACCGAGGCATTCGCTGCCTATGTCCATGGTGCCTTGAGTTTTAATGAGAATATGACCGTTAAGGCAGGGCTGCGTTACACCAACGAGGAGAAAACTTTTACTGCCCGCACCAGTACGGGTGGTCTCGTTCCTGCTTTACCTTCGCACCCATTAATTCAGGAAGATATCGATTGTAAGGGTGATAAGAGTTTTGACAACGTGTTGGGCAAGTTTTCTGTTGAGTACAATTTTGACGATAGCAAAATGGCCTATGCCCTGTTCAGTCAAGGCTATCGAAGTGGTGGCTTTAACGGTCAGGCCAATACAAATTTCGAGGCCTGCGGAGGTTTCGATGAGGAGGTTGCGGATAACTTTGAACTTGGTCTGAAGGCAGACTGGTTCGATCGTCGTCTGAGAACTAATATTTCTGTCTTCAAGATGGATTATAAAGATTTGCAGGTGAGTGTGCGTCGTCTTGATGGCACACCCACGACTACCAATGCAGCGGATGCTGAAATTGAAGGTGCTGAATTCGAGTTCTGGCTGAACCCTGTTGCGAATCTTTCCCTGAATGCCAATGTTGCTGTTCTGGATGCAGTATTCAGTGACTTTATTACTGAAGAAAATGGCCAGATTGTAGATAAAAGCGGTGAAAGTATCGCTTCGGTTCCCGAATTAACTTTCAATATTGGCGTCGAGTATGATTTGCCACTCGATAATGGTGCCTTAGTGTCATTGCGGGGTGACTATGTGTATGAAGGTAAGACAGAGTTTGTCGATTCGAATCTACCGGAATGGGAAACGGTAAATTTCAGGGCAACTTATGAAGCACCTGAGGGTAACTGGTCGATAGCTGCGTGGGTACGAAACGCTTTTGATGAAACCTACTGGACCAGTGTTGGTCCTAACGACTCAGCTGATGTTCCTTCACCACGGGTATTGGCTGAACCCCGTACTGTAGGTATTACCTTGCAATACCAATTCGGCGGCTAACGATTGCTTCTTCCAGACCCTCACCGGGTTGGTGAGGGTCTGGAACTTATTCATCTCTATTATGGAGATATTTATCAATAGTAGTTATTGTTCAAATCCGTGGGATGTCAAATGATGCTGTGGGAGCGGTTTTCTTGATTAAATCTAAAGTGATAGAAGGTGGGAGCATACAGAGCCAGGTCTACCGGGAGCTGCGCGAAGATATCATTCAAGCCAGGTTTAACCCCGGAGAGGTGATCTCGATCCGGAAGGAGGCAGCTCGCCTTGGTACAAGCCCTATGCCGGTAAGAGAATCGTTTAAGCAATTGGTCAGCGACAATGCGCTTGAGGTTTTGCCAAACAAAAGCTTTCGGCTGCCAATTCTCAATGCTGAACGTACCCTGGATATTTACCGGCTGCGAGTGCTTCTGGAGGGGAATGCAGTAGCACTATCAACACAAAATATTACTGCTGCAGATATTGCAATGTTGAAGCGTATAACCAACAAGGTAACAGCCGCACAAGCCAATAAAGATATAGAGAATATGGCAGCGTTGAATCGGGAATTTCACTTTGTCCTCTACCAGCGTTGTGGATCCGATCTTTTAATCCAGTTTATAGAATCCTTGTGGATGCAGTTTTCACCTACCTTGGCTTATGCGTATAGAACGCTCTTTAAGCTCGGAGACGGATCACAATTTCTTTCCTGGGAAAGTCATGCTGAAATTCTGCAGGCAGTTGAGGTGAAAGATTCCAAAGCCGCAAAAAAAGCGCTGGAAAAGGATTTAACCGGTTTTTATAACAAGAGAAAATGGTGGCTTCGGGATGAGACGGAGTCAACAAAAGGCCATTTCAATAATTGGGGTCGGAGTAATTACCCGGGGTAAAGTGCCGGAGTAAACGCGCCAAAAGCTAGTCATAAAAAACCGA
>DUAT01000155.1:0-280 GCA_012960755.1 Gammaproteobacteria bacterium | reverse complement strand
CGCAGGTGTATCCGAATGAGAGTGTTTACTATCAGCAAATAAACACCCAGGGGGATCGCTGGGAAATACCACCCATAATCGAGGAGCTAAAGGAAAAAGGAAAAAGCAAAAAGCCAGGGATTGTGGAATCTGTTTCTACCGGACAGTGTTAACGGTGCAGGACTTGGCAATGTCGAATATGCGCCTTTGGCAGAAATTATCGGGCGTAGTTGGTATGCCCCTAAAATATTTAATTGCAGTGCGCCAGACACTGGCAATATGGAAGTACTTGAACGTTATG
>DUAT01000154.1 GCA_012960755.1 Gammaproteobacteria bacterium | reverse complement strand
CCGGGCTCTTATCGTACTTTGATAACAACCTGTTTAGCGCCACTGAAGTGGAACAGGGAAAACCCGCGCCTGATTTGTTTCTTTATGCCGCGGAAAAAATGAATTGTGCTCCTGGGCATTGTGTGGTGATAGAGGATTCCCAATATGGTGTAGAGGCTGGTGTTAACGCCGGAATGAGGGTTCTGGGCTATTGTCGCCACTCATCTGCTG
Source organism: Gammaproteobacteria bacterium (assembly GCA_012960755.1). The sequence goes on along the minus strand of DUAT01000154.1, from coordinate 13,651 downwards.
AATTACTGACGCAGAAAGGCGCCGTCGTATTTGATGACATGCGGGATTTACCTGATCTGATAGATGCTCTGAGCAAACCTGAGAAAGAAGATGACTGAGACCCTGGTGAAAACCGAACCCATCGAAGTCATCCTGTTCGATCTTGGCGGTGTTCTTATCGAGCTTGGTGGTATACCCACCATGCTTAGCTGGACCCGGCTTTCAGAGCAGGAGGTCTGGCATACATGGCTCCAATCACCGGCGGTTCGAAAATTCGAATCCGGACAAAGTTCAGGAGCGGATTTCGCTGAAGAATTGGTTTCCGAACTCGCGTTGAATGTCTCGGCGGAGGAGTTTCTTGCACACTTCGTTCAATGGCCGAAATCGGTGCTGCCCGGTGGGCTGGAACTCCTGGACCAGCTTAGAGCAGACTACAAGGTTGCCTGTTTATCAAATTCCAATCATTTGCACTGGCAGCGATTCGAACAGGAGACTCCCCTGTTATCCCTCTTCCACGCGGTTCTGTCCTCCCACCAGACAGGGTTGCTCAAACCTGACCCGGAAGCTTTCGAACACACCATTAACGTCCTGGAGGCCCTACCCCAGGCCATTCTCTTTCTCGACGACAACCTGGTCAATGTAGAAGCGGCAAGAAAGGCGGGGCTGCGGGCGGAAGTCACCCAGGGAATAGGCCAAGCCCGGCAGCATCTGCAGGATTACGGACTGATAAAATAGGTGGGTTGTATCTATGGTAGCATTACGCTCTATGAACGCTGGACGATAGATATGTTAGGTCGAATCCTCAAAGGTACCTGGAACGCCATAACCGCGGCAAAGAATGCCACTTTTAACCTGATATTCCTTCTGGTTGTCTTTTCTATACTGGTGGGCATATTTTCTTCAGACTCTCCATCGATACCCGATTCAGCGGCTATAGTGATCAATCCGACCGGCATCATCGTTGAACAAAAGCAGGCGATAGATCCGGTGGCGCAATTTATGTCTGGCTATGACAAGGAAGATGCCGAGACCCTGCTAAAGGACATTCTCGACGCCATCGACGCCGCAGCAGCAGATGAAAGAATCAAGGTATTGGTACTCGATCTGTCACGCCTGAAAGGCGCCGGATTCAGCAAGCTCGAGGAAATTGGTTACGCTCTTGAACGATTTAGACAGGCAGACAAACCGGTTTATGCCTTCGCACGGAGCTACAGCCAGGAACAATATTACCTGGCCACCCACGCCAGTGAGATCTACATTGACGAGCAGAGCCAGCAGATGTTTGGTGGAGTTTTTCTCACCGGTTTCGGTGTTTATCCAACCTATTTCAAATCTGCGCTGGAGAAATTCAAGATAAATTTCCATGTTTACAAGGCTGGAAAATACAAGAGTGCTGTGGAGCCCTACGAAAGGGACAGTATGTCACCCGAGGCAAAACTCGCTAACCTGAACTGGCTCGAAGTGCTGTGGAGCAAGTATGCACAAACAGTAGTGTCAAACCGGGAAATCAGTCTCGATGACTTTAATCGCTACACCAACAACTACGACACGTTACTCGGCAATGCCCGAAACGATCCAAACCTGCTGGCGGTACAACACGGTCTGGTCGACGACATTTTGACGCGCATCGAATGGTTTGACATGCTCAAGGACATCGTTGGCGAAGACGGTAAATCCTACAACCGAATTACATTTCAGGATTATCTCTCTGCCACGCGTCCTCCCATTCCCATTCTCAATCCGGCAAGTGACAAAATTGCGGTGATTACCGCCAGCGGTACGATCTATGACGGTGAAAGATCAGCCGGTGAAATCGGGGGCGATACCATTGCCAGGCTAATTCAAAAGGCCCGTAATGACGTCAGTGTGAAAGCGTTAGTCCTCAGGGTGGACAGTCCGGGCGGGAGCCCTTCTGCTTCGGAGCAAATTCGTAGTGAGCTTGCGCTAACACAGTCCCAGGGGAAACCTGTGGTGATCTCCATGGGAAGCTATGCTGCTTCAGGGGGATATTGGATCGCCGCATCAGCAAACAAAATATTTGCAGCATCCACCACAATCACCGGTTCCATCGGCGTATTTTCGATGATACCTACCTTCGCGCAAGCCGCAGCGGAATTTGGTGTGTATACAGACGGTGTTGGGACGACCAAACTGAGCAGCTCGATGAACCTGCTAAACGAGATAAACCCGGCATTTGACCGCACCGTTCAAAAATCAGTTGAGTTCACTTACAGAAATTTCGTTAATCTGGTCGCTGACGGTCGTGACATGCAGCCAAATCAAGTCCATTCGTTAGCCCAGGGCCGTGTCTGGGCCGCAACCGATGCGTTAAAAAACGGTTTGATTGATGCCCTCGGCGGCCTTAATGATGCTATCGATTCTGCAGCCTTGCTTGCAGATGTGGGCAGTTATGAAATCTTGTATCTTGAACAAACACTGACGGCAAAAGAAAAGCTATTCAGTGAAATTCTAAACAGCAGTCTCGAAACCATTCACTATTCTATCTATGGCGCATCGGGCACTGAATCCAGTCTGAAGAATCTGGCAATGCTCAACCCCATGTCTTCTGATCTCGGTGACTTCTTCAAATTGAGTCAAAAACCGGGAATCTACACCCAATGCCTGGACTGTCGATTGCGCAATTAGGGAAGCGGATAGCGTTTAATCGTTAGCCCCCGAATGACCTTGCCAGAATGACAGCAGATGCTGTTCAAGCTGCTGTCTGCTTCTTGCCCGTTCTGGCTGCCAGGTGGATGGCAGTAATTGCTGGTACCTGGCTTCGTTGAAACGATGGTCGATCAGACAAACCACACCGCGATCAGTTTCACTCCGGATGACTCGACCGGCCGTCTGTAGCACCCGGTTCATACCAGGGTACTGGTAAGCAAACTCGAATCCATGGTTGATGAAACCATTGTTTTCGGAAACATTGCTTCTGGAAACACTGCTTCTGGAAACACTGCTTCTGGAAACATCTTCCTGACCTGACGTATCCTGATTGAAATAGTCCTGGATCAGATCGCGCTCAAGCCCCAACTGCGGAAGACCCACACCGACAATAATCGCACCGATCAAGCGGCTCCCTTTTAGATCAATGCCTTCCCCAAAAACACCCCCCATAACGGCAAAACCCAGCTGTGTCTGATTCATCTGTTCAAAGGACTGCAGGAATGCCTCCCGATCCTCCCCTGACATTGACGGAGTTTGACGGATAGTTTTGATTTCAGGGTACCGCTCTTCAAACTTTCCATTGACTTCAGTGAGATAGGCATAGGAAGGGAAGAACACCATGTAATTACCTGTTTGGGTGCTGATCACCGTCTTAAGGGTATCAACAAGTTCGTACAGGCTGTCGGTGCGGTCTTTGTAGGTGGTTGAGATAAAGGAGGTTGTAAAAATCCCCAGATTTTCAGCAGCAAAAGGAGATTCAATCTGATACCAGGCCGCAGAATCTGCTATCCCCATCAGAGTCTTGAAGTAAACCCGGGGAGCCATGGTTGCAGAAAAGCAGACGCTGGCGTCCACCCTGTCGAAACCATCGGATAATCCCGGTCCCGGATTCAAGCAATAAAGCTTGAAGAACGTATTTTTGTTCTTCCGCAGAAGCAGAAACGCGTACCCTTCCTTCGCTGATTCCACGGTTCGCAGCAGGCGAATGGCTGAAAAATAAAGCTCAAGTAAGTCTGCCTGGAACGAAACTGGCTGATTAAGCTGTAACCAGTCTTCTGCTGCATCACAAAAACCCCGCAGCGCACGTTGAAAACTGACGGCACACTGATCCAGTTGTGCACTGTTGCGTTGTTCCAGGCCCACTTTAACGGGCTTTATCATCGTCAGGAATACTGTGTTTATCCTGGTTAGCTTCTTTGCAATCAACGGTAACTGGCTCTTTACACGGCGACGTAATGCCAGTACATCATCTTTACAGAACTCCGCCGAAAACATATCCCGGCCTCGATCTACAAGATTGTGGGATTCATCCATCAGCAGGACATAACGTGACTGCATGTTTTGTCTTCTGCTCTCATTTCTGCTTTCAAAGAATCGCCTTAAATGAACCACGGGATCGAATACATAGTTGTAATCGCAGATCACCACATCAGACATCAACGAAAGATCTAACGAGAGTTCGAAGGGACATAGTTCGTGCCTGCGGGCTATCTCTTCAATGGTTTCTCGTCGCAGTGAATCACATGAGTCAATCACTTCTACCATCACAGTCGGTAACTTGTCATAGTAGCCGCGAGCGTACTGGCAATGTTCCGCATCACAGGGTGCACCGGGAGTAAAGCAGATCTTTTCTTTTGCAGTTAGAGTAATATCACGAAGAATCAAACCAGAACTTTTTAGATCGTCAATAGCAGATTGGGCCATCTGCTGACCCGAGGTTTTCGCAGAAAGATAGAACAGTTTCTCATAGGACAATTCCCTTAACGCTTTTATCGCCGGGAAGAGGCTGGCAATCGTTTTCCCAATGCCTGTTGGTGCCTGCATCACCAACTGCCCCTGCTGCTTCAAGGTTTTGTAGACACTGACCGCCATCTCACGCTGGCCCGGACGATATGCCGGATAAGGAAAGTCGAGGCCGACAATAGTCTTGTCTCGGCGCTGACGCCAAATCAACAATCGGCGCAGGTAATCTATGAATCGGTCAACCAGGTCCGTAAAAAACAATTCCAGTTCCGTCGCTGTCCATTGCTGATCAAGCTGATGCTCTCTATCGTGATCGAGATCGAAGTAACATAATCGAACAGTTGACGACCTGACTTCAGTCGGGTGCTGGCGGGCAAGCAGATAGGCGTATATCTTCACCTGACCCCAGTGTAGCCGTTGTACGGATCCCGGGATGCTGGCCACGTCCACCCTGATCGTCTTGATTTCTTCGACGACAAAGTCAGTCGAGTCGGGATAATAACCATCGACACGACCGGATATTGTTAAATTCAGATCAGGTTTTTCAACGGTGATTTCCACCGGCTTTTCCGCCTCATAGTTCCCGATCCGGGATTTCTGTAATCTCTGGTGACCCTTGATCCCCTCTGTCGCACTACTGCGCGAAGAAAACCGAAAATTAATATCGCCACTGCGTTCAATCTGCTCAACCAGGTCACGAACGCTGATATGAAACTCGGACTTTTCAATCGGGGTTTCAACATTTGATCCCGCAAGCGCTTCAGGAGGATTGTTCAACAGGACCTACCGCCACGCGACATTGAGAATATTCGCCGGAATTCCGGATGCTTTAAAAAAACGAAACCAGCGCTTCTGGTTATTCTGCAACTTATCCCCCGGCCCTTTAATTTCAGTTAGCCGATATCCCTGACTAGCGGGAAAAACAATCAAGTCAGGAAAGCCACTGCGAATGTGGCGCAGGTCACGCAACAACCGGGTGAAGATCAACCTCAGATCGCCATGGGGAATACGTGAAAGGGATTTTTCAATCAGTTCCCGGTCGAGCCAGCGCCAGTTAACAAAATAATTTGCAATGCCGAACTTGGTATCAAAGGTTTCCAGAACCGTATCTGTGAATACTGTATTGTCAGACATCTTGTCCAGTCGCGACTCAATCATGGCCTGCCGTTCACTCTTAAACTCCGGCGTGAAGAGATCAACCGGGCCACGTTGAAAAGGGTTAAAAAAAGCACCGCGAACCGGTGCGAAAATAACCTTCCAGAAATACAGACCAAACAAGCCCGGCAGCAACCCATTCTCGACATACCTGGCATCAATGCCCTGTGACTTGTACCAGTCACAGGCCTGAAGTTCGACTTGGACTTCAGGTTGTTGTTTAACCATAACCGCATCAATGTCGAAGTCATCACTGGATGTTGTCGGTATCCAATCATACTCCAACCGATGTCGCTTACTCACCCGGGTCGCGAACTTTACAGAAAACTCAGCTTCTGCCTCGTCGACCGGGTCCTCATGGATCTGCTGGCAAAGATCAATCGCCTCGTTGGTTCGGCCCAAACTGTCATAGATCCTTGACCGCCTTTCCCGTGCAGGCGCAACAATTGATTTTTCATACAAGCGGATCGCTTCTTCGATCCGGTCATAACGCTCTAACTGTCGAGCCATGGTGTTGTACATTTTGCTGTAGCGACGATGGAGTAAAGTTTCGCGAATCTCCCCGGCATCGAGACAGATTTTTGCAAATTCTGTCAGCTGATTGGCGTCCCCGCCTTCCATCACCGCCCGGCACTCGTCTGCCACCAGGTAGCTTTGCAACACGCCGTCCAGCAATTCTCTATTACCGAAGTATCGGGCGGATGCATCCATCACATAATTCTCAAACGGACTGACACCAAGATCTCGCAAAACAAATTCGGTAAAATCCTGGTGCAGGTTGCCAAAAAACAGCAGCTTAAACACCTGTAAATATTCCTTCCCAAGAGGTTCGATAACGTCAAGCCCCAGGTGTTCACGAATCTGTTCAATGCTGTACTGATCAGCGATGGCGTCATGCAGATCCTGGCGCTTGAGCCGCTTATCACTCCGGGCGAATCGATCAAGCAGCTCTTTCTTCGTCAACAGGGGCAAGAGATCGGCTGCAATTGTATCGCCAGGTACCTGAAAAAGTTTCTTATCCAGCAACTCGGCTGTGGCTGAACTGAGGCACCCGATTTCGTCGTAAGCAAGCTTATCCAGGCGAAACAAGGGCCCCCGCCGACCCGTCAAACGAACATAGAGTCGCTGTGCATCAAGGGACAATTGACGAAAATCCTGCCGGTAGGCTTTTTCCGCTTGCGTCAGCAGATCGGAGTAATGTTGCTCAACAAAATCAAGCAGGAAATTAAAGTTTTCGAGGTAGTACCCCGTGGGTAGATCTTCGACCATATTTACCAAAGTAAGTCTGCCAAGGTAGGTTTTGCCAAAGTTTCAGATTACGAACCTGACAATCTTAACTGTATTTATATACAGGTTCAACGATCGAAGATTCTGCAGTATTACAGACTGCCAGTATTGTGGATACTTGGCATCTTCGTTTATGCTTTCATTCATGACAACGATTTACCAGATTACAGATACTCACGTCTCCCTCGTAAGCCGCAATCTGGTGCTGGAGAATTTCCTGGTCCTCATGGATTATATTGCACAGCACCCGGCAGACCTGTTGGTGATCAGTGGCGATTTACCTGGCGAAGATGGCAACCCTGAAGTCTATGCGTGGATGAAGTCACAACTACCTGCCGGACAAAAAACGCATGTGATACCCGGCAATCATGATAACGCGGCAAATCTCTATTCAGTATTTGGGGCCGAAATCTGCGGTAACAAGGATTTTTTATTTACTGTCGAACTGGAGGCCATCGATCTGATTTTCACTAATACCGGTTCAGGCAGCTTCCCCGCGGAGCACCTGGATTATATTCAACGGGATCACATTCGCGATAATTCAGTTCTTTTTACCCACTATCCAACAAAAACACTGTCTGCAGGATTCATGGATTCCAATTATTCTCTGAGCAATATCAAGGAAGCGGATGACGCTATTCGCCAAAGCCGAATCAATACTGTTTTTTGTGGGCACTTTCATACTGAGCATACGGTGAAAGATGGCTATGAGTTGAACATCACACCGTCACCAGCATTCTGCGTGGCTCTACATGAAAAAGAACCCAGGATTACCCGGGCAAGAATCCCCCTTAGAAAAATAGAGGTTTCAGGCAATTCAACCACATCGACGATTGTTTACCTGGATAAATGAACGTGTCTCAATATCGACAACGTCACATTTTGTTTGCAATATTCCAGCTCGGACGCTGGCAGCCAGGTGACTCTTTTCGCATAGGACAAAAGACCAATGACCATCGAAAATGACGAAGACCTGAAAAAGTTACGCATCATCGGCAGGATTGTCTTTGAAACCATGATGTTGATGAGCAAAAAGATTGAGCCTGAAATGACCACTCTGGAACTGGATCAATTTGGGCGTCGGAACCTGGAGAAGTACGGCGCAAAATCTGCGCCGCGGGTATCCTACGATTTCCCGGGCTACACCTGTATCAGCATCAATGAAGAGGCGGCGCATGGCATACCATCGGACCGGCAAATCAAGGCGGGAGATGTTGTCAACATTGACGTTTCTGCTGAATTAAATGGAATCTTTGGTGACACCGGGGGCACTTTTCTCGTGCCCCCTATCAACCCAAAGCTTGAGTACTTGTGCCAGTGCACCCGTAAAGCGCTTCGCAAAGCCATGAACGCGGCAAGAGACGGCAACAGGGTAAACCAGATTGGCCTGGCAATCGCAAAAACGGCCAGACAATCAGGGTTTGTCACTATCAAAGATCTTGGCAGCCATGGTGTGGGTCGAAGTCTGCACGAAGAACCTCACTTCATTGCCAATTTTTACGACAAGTCAGACAAACGGTTCCTACATGAAGGCCAGGTCATAACGATTGAACCGTTTCTGTCAACCCGGAACGAACGGACGAAAACTGAAGCTGACGGTTGGACCCTCACAACCGGGTTAGGAAATTTCTCAGCGCAGTATGAACATACGATGGTAATTACCAAAGGTAAGCCATTGGTGATGACGGCACTTTAATATTTACAAAAAAACGGGGCCTAAAGCCCCGTATAAAGTACCAGCTTGCTATTGTTCATCTCATGTTTTTATCTCTTCCCTGACCTGCACAATGCGAATCTCTCCCAGCAGTGGCAGCAGATACAAAACAAAGAAAATGCCAACGACAGCACCGAGGACTGCCAGGGTGGTATGCATCCCGAAAGACTCGATTAGCAGACCAACAATGGGTCCAGTGACTATGTAGATACCCCGGAACATGAAAGATGTTATCGAGTTGGCTGTCGCCCGAAACTTGCTCGGTACCCTCGTGTTCAATGCATCAGACAGAATCACCTGATTGAGACCCCGGCTGACGAAAAAACTGAAACTCAGGAATATACCGAGAGTGCCACCAAAACCCGCCATACCCATATAGCCAATCATGGGTAACAATCCCATCAATACCAGCACAGGTCTGGCACCAAACCGCTGTTCCAACGGCATGGCTATTTTTGACGCAAATGCAACGACAAAACTCTGTGCTGCCCACAACATACCGAACGCTGTCAGAGGTACCGTTTGTTCCTGCCAGTACGGTTGTAACATCCAGACCACATAAAAAGTCGCCAATCCAAAAAATGTAATGTTGAGACAAATCAATCGCAACAATCGATCATCAATGTACATATGTCGAACAATCTGCTTTAGATTTCCAAAGTGCTGATTGGCCTCCATTCGCGCGAAGGGCGCCTCTGTCAAGAAACCCGAGAGAAGCAGCGGACCCCATGCGAAGACCGTGTTTGCGACTACCACTGCATCAAATGAATAGGCAATCAGATAACCACCCAACAGAGCCGCCATACCCTCTGCCACGGATTTTACAAACCGCAGGTTTGCTATCCCACGGCTTTTTCTATCCGGACTTTGACCCAATGCCACCTGACTGTCGTACAGGAGTGACAGATCAGCTCCTGAAAAAAGGCTGATGCCAATACCCACCAATGTTTCAAAAACAACCAGGTCTGCAAAATCGTCGCTGAAGTTCAACCAGGTAAAACCCAGGGCGTGGAATATACTGCCCGCGACCAGCGCATTCTTTCTCCCCAGGACATCAGCCACGTAGCCTGATGGCACTTCACAAATTACGACAACGAACGCAAAGATCGCCTGAAGATAATAGACCTGCGCAAGTGATAGCCCTTTGGTCGCAAAGAAGGGGACGATGACTGGAATAATGACCATGGACAGCCATAAAAAGCTGAACATGTACAACACCGGTATATTTCTATTTAGTTTTTTATCCATCTTTTAACCCTGAACTGCCCCACTACTTGTAAAAAAACTGCAAAAAAAAAGCCCCTGATGTTTTGGCATCAGGGGCTTTTCTAAAATTTTTCAGCGATCCCTAATGCAAACCTATACCCCATGAAGATTGGGTGCATAGACGCACAACTGCGACTGGCGTCGCCGTATGCATGATGCATGTTGAAATTGTTAAATTACTGTCAATCATTGTTTGCTCTTGTAATCTTATGTCGTACTATTTTCTACCCGTTAGCAGCTAAAAGGCTGAAAACAGCTCATCCTCGGCAGAGCATGCTACTCCAAATGATCTCCAAGTCAAGTCAACAAATTGGAACTTTTTTTACTGACAATTATAGAAAGTCGCAGTTGCTTCAACTGTACTGGGAAAATTTCTCTTCAGAATCAGTAAATATCTGTTTCCAGCGACCGGACCGAAACCTTTGAATCAGCATACCTGCCTTTACCAGATAGTCACCAATCAAAGCAGCATAGATCCAAACCACACCAAGACCGAACCAGGCGAACATGGCTGCGAGCCCTACCCTGACCCCAATTAAACCGACCATTGTTGTCAACAGGGGAAATCGAGTGTCTCCGGCGCCACGCAAGCAACCGCCAATCGTGAACTCAACTGCCATCAATGGTTGAGCGATACTCATGATGTAAATGAAAATGACTGTCAGCCGAACCACCTCGTCATCATCAATCAGAAATCGGGCAATCTCTTCGGCAAATATAATTATCACCACACTCAAAACCATCATGCTTCCGATTGCCATCCAGGTTGCCCGCCAACCCTGCCGTTCTGCGCCAGCGGGATCCCTGGCCCCGAGGTGCTGGCCCACTAGTGTTGCACCGGATATCGAGAATCCAAAACCAACCACAAAAGACAGGGAAAGAATCTGGACGCCGATGCCATAAGCAGCAAACGACGCGGTGCCATAGAATGCAACCAACCACAAAAACGCAATAAACCCAACCTGGAAAACAAACTGCTCGACCCCAGCAGGGTAGCCAATATCAACGAGTTGCCGAACGCGCTTTTCGGTGACGGATCCTTTACCGCCCACTCCGACCTTAAGCTTTTTGCCATACCAGAGGCCCAGCAGGACCACGGCACCAATGGCAAAGGACAGCCCATTGGCAATTGCCGCACCCGGAACACCCAGCGCAGGCATTCCAAATTCACCAAAAACCAGCACGTAAACCAGAATCACATTAACAATATTGGTTAGCGCTCCGATCCACAAAGGCGTTTTTGTGTCTCCCGCAGCTCTCAGAGCAGCAGAAATAATCATGTTGATCGCAAAGGCGATGTTAAACACGCTGAGGTATCGAATAAACACAGCAGCCTGGCGGGTAGTTTCTTCACCCAATCCAAACACCCCGGCAATCGATTCAGAGAAAAAGAAACAAGGCAGCGTCAGACCGAGTGCCACTAAATTGCCGATCCACAATGAAACACTGGTAACCTTGGCCGCCTCTTCGTAGTCCTGTGCTCCCCAGGATCGGGCCACCAATGCTGTCGTGCCTGCAGAAACTGCCATCAGAATGGCCTGTAGGGCAAAGAAGATTCGATGACCGGTAGTCACAGAGGCCACCGCTGAGGCGCCCAGAGTTCCGACAATCTTGATACTGACAATGCCAATAATGGCAAACAGCAGATTGCTGAGAATTGCCGGCCATGCAAGTTCCCAGATACTTAACTGTGGTCTGGCAACCGAGTTATTCCGAGTTGTTTCGTCCGCCGGTTTTTCCCCGACAAAGGGCGTTTTCCCGCTCTTGTCAGCGGTCGAGTCAGTCATAGTGTTGGGTCCAGAATGGGTACAGCGATACCAGTGGAATCGCGCGGCGTAAAATACACGACAAGGCCACTCAGGTCAAAACCCGCGCATACAAACCAAGGCATACAAACCAAGGCATACAAACCAAGGCATCGAGAAAACCAGTCTGGCGACTCCGACAATCAATCTCAGGCCAGGGGAACCCTGACTTGCTCAGGATTCCAGTTTTTGGAATACCAGGACGGCATTGGTGCCACCGAAGCCGAAACTGTTCGACATTACGGTTCGAATGCCCGCATTATCAATGCGGGAAGTTACGATGGGAATGCCCTCAAAAAGAGGATCCAGTTCATCAATATTAGCTGACGCGCAGATAAAGTCGTTGTCCAGCATCAGTAACGAGTAGATGGCTTCATGAACGCCCGCTGCGCCCAGTGAATGTCCCGAAAGCGATTTGGTTGAGCTGATCTTCGGGATCTTGTCACCAAAAGCCTGCTTGATTGCCTTTATCTCAGGAGGGTCACCGGCAGGGGTACTGGTTCCATGGGCATTGATGTAGTCGATGTCGCCGGTAACGGTAGATATCGCCATTTCCATTGCCCGCTGGCCACCCTCCCCGGAGGGTGCAACCATGTCGAAACCATCGGATGTCGCAGCATATCCCGCCAGTTCGGCATAAATCTTTGCGCCGCGTTTCATCGCGTGTTCAAACTCTTCCACCACCAGGAATCCACCGCCACCGGCGATTACGAATCCATCCCGATCCTTGTCATAGGCGCGTGAAGCTCTGGTCGGATCATCATTTCGGGTTGAGAGCGCCCCCATGGCGTCAAACAAAGAGCTCATTGACCAGTGTTCCTCTTCACCTCCACCGGCAAAGACAACATCTTGCTTACCAAGCTGGATCAGTTCCGCCGCATGACCAATACAATGGGCGCTGGTTGAACAGGCCGAGGTAATCGAATAATTCACACCCTTGATTTTGAATGCGGTAGAAAGACAGGCAGATATAGTCGAACTCATGGTTCGCGTCACCCGATAAGGTCCAATCCGTTTAACGCCTTTTTCTCGTAGAATATCAGCGGCCTCAACAAGGTTTAACGACGAGGCACCACCTGATCCCGCCACAATGCCGGTGCGATAATTTGATACGACATCTTCAGGCAATCCGGAATCTTCGATAGCCTCCGCCATCGAGATATATGCAAAAGCCGCTGCGTCGCCCATAAAGCGTCGCAACTTGCGTTCGATCATTGACTCGACATCAATCTCAATACTTCCAGCGATCTGGCTGCGCATACCCAGTTCCTTGTATGCGTCCTGGAATTTGATCCCAGACTTTGTTGCTCGCAGAGAATCCAATGTTTCTAACTTGTTGTTACCTAGTGGGGAAACCAGCCCCATACCTGTAATGACGACACGCTTCATAGTTTCACCTGGCTCATCTAGTTTTTCTATCCTACTAGTATCGTGTTTGACTCTGCCTCTAAAAATCGTCGAGTGAAGAAAACAAACCGACTTTAATGCCTTTCGCGGTATAGATTGGCTCACCATCTGCAATAACTTGAGCATCCGCTATACCGAGTACACTTTTACCTTCACGCACCCTCGTGATATCAATGTCATACTGGACCTTCTGCACCGTCGGCAAGACCTGGCCTCGAAAAGCGACTTTGCCACAGCCCAGCGCTCGCCCAACTCCCCAGTTACCTTTCCATGCGAGGAAAAAACCGACTAATTGCCAGAGTGCGTCCAGACCAAGACAGCCTGGCATCACCGGATCACCGACAAAATGACACTTGAAGAACCAAAGATCGGGATTGATATCCAATTCTGCAAGAATTTTTCCCTTGCCTTTCGTACCCCCCGTCTCATTGATATCGGTGATGCGATCCAACATCAACATTTCATCAATGGGCAAATGAGCCCGACCGGGCCCAAATAGCTTACCGTAGCCACATTCAAGCAATTCCTGCTTGCTAAAAGTGTGCTTGTCGACCAGGGAACGATCGAGTGGAGGAACCGCGTCTTGTTCTTGCATAATGATTTCACCGGAATCGTAATTAAGTCA
>DUAT01000153.1:179898-232137 GCA_012960755.1 Gammaproteobacteria bacterium | reverse complement strand
TCTGAAACAAACTGAATCTTGGTGTCGCTAGCATTGCTGTTTACGAATTGACGGAAACGCTTGCGCGACTCAGGGTTTTCAATGGTGGTTTTCCATTCGCACTGATAAGCATCAACCACAGCATCCATCTGTGCTTCAAGCTCACCATTAATGCCAAGAGCATCGTTTATCACAACGTCTTGCAGGTAAGCTAAGCCTCCTTCCATATTGTCCATCCACACCGATGTGCGCTGTAAGCGGTCAGCCGTTTTCACATAAAACATCAGCACGCGGTCGATGTAGGTGATGAGGGTTTTGTCATCCAGATCGATGGCGAACAGGTCACCGTGGCGCGGCCGCATACCACCATTGCCGCAAACGTAAAGATTCCAGCCGTTTTCGGTCGCGATCACACCAACGTCTTTGCTCTGGGCTTCTGCGCACTCGCGTGTGCAGCCGGACACGGCCAGCTTGATCTTGTGTGGGGAACGCAGGCCGCGGTAGCGCTCTTCGATGAAGATGGCCATGCCGACAGAGTCTTGCACACCATAGCGGCACCAAGTGTTGCCGACACAGGATTTAACCGTACGCATCGCTTTACCGTACGCATGTCCCGTCTCAAACCCGGCGTCGACCAGACGGCGCCAAATGGCTGGCAGCTGGTGGACCTCGGCACCAAATAAATCAATGCGCTGCCCACCGGTGATTTTTGTGTACAGATCATATTCTTTGGCGACTTCGCCAAGAACAATCAGTTTGTCCGGCGTTATTTCGCCGCCGGGTACGCGGGGCACTACAGAATAAGTGCCGTTCTTCTGCATGTTCCCCAGATACAGATCGTTAGTATCCTGTAGCCCCCTGTGTTCATCTTCGAGAATGTGGTCGTTCCAGATTGCTGCAAGCATGGACGCGACAGCGGGTTTGCAGATGTCACAGCCGAGCCCCTGGCCGTGTTGCAAAACAAGTTCCGTAAAAGTGTGGATTTGTTTACCGCGCACGACGTCGAACAACTCCTGGCGTGAATAATCGAAGTGCTCACAGATTGCCTTGCTGACGCCTATACCGCGGGCCGACATTTCATCGTCGACAACGCTTTTGAGTAACGGCGCGCAGCCTCCGCAGCCGGAGCTGGCTTTGGTGGCCACCTTGATATCAACGACATTCTGTGCGCCGGTGTCGATGCAGGAAAAAATGTCTTCTTTGGAGACGTTATGACAGGAGCAGATGGTCGCCGTCATCGGCAACGTCGACGCGCCGAGTAGCGGCACACCCCCCCTGCTGTGCGGCAGGATCATTGACTCCGGAGATTCCGGCAGATCGATTTCGTTAAGGTAGTACTGCAGCAGCATGTCGTAGTCGTCACAGTCTCCGACTAACACTGCACCCAGAGCCCTGGTACCGTCTTCGCTAACGATGAGACGCTTGTATACATCGGCCGCTTCGTCACGGTAGGCGTAGGTCCTGGACCCGGCCGTCTCACCTTTGGAGTCGCCGATCGCACCGACATCGACACCAAGTAGCTTAAGCTTAGTGGACATGTCGGCACCACTGAACACAAGCTTATCCGCGGTGAACTGACTGGCGGCGACCTCAGCCATACGATACCCGGGACCCACCAGGCCGAAGATCCGTCCGCCAAACAAGGCGCACTCGCCAATTGCGTAGATATCCGAATCACTGGTCCGGCAGTGAGCATCGACAACGATGCCACCGCGGTCGCCGACATCTATACCGGCATCGCGAGCGAGTTGGTCGTAGGGTCGAATGCCAGCTGAAAAGACAATGATATCGGCTTCCAGCCGATCGCCGCCTTCAAACTCCATGCACAGCCTGGCTTTCTCTCCCTCAGTGATCTTCCGGGTGTTCATACTGGTGTGGATCGAAACACCCAGTGATTCAATCTTGCGTTGCAGCATGGTGCTGCCGCCGTCGTCCAGCTGTACACCCATGAGTCCGGGCGCAAACTCCACAACATGGGTTTCCAGACCCAGGTTGCGCAAGGCATTCGCGCACTCCAGTCCCAACAAGCCGCCACCTACGACGACCCCGATTCTGGAATTCTGGGCGGCTGCCTTGATGGCACCGAGGTCGTCCAGCGTGCGATATGCAAGGCAGCCTGGCAGGTCGGCACCTGGAATGGGCGGCACAAAGGCAAAAGATCCTGTTGCCAGAACTAACCTGTCGTAGATGTACGAATCCCCGGCCAATGTCGTGACCTGTTTAACTTCCCGATCAATGTTCGCCACCGGGTCACCAAAGTGGGCGTCTACACCAATCTTTGCGTAGTGCTCGTGTGTTGTCAGCCCCAGATCGGCTGGCGACATGTCCTCAAAGACACTGGACAGATGGACACGATCATAGGCGGGTCGCGACTCACCACCAATAACGTTGATGTTTACGTCCTGAGACTTGGAAAGCCCGGCCAGTGTCTCTACATAGTGATGACCGACCATGCCGTTACCCACGACGACAACTTTTTGCGGGGATTTTGTTCTCATGCGGACAATTCCTGTGCTGCAGTGGGCAGAATTCGCCCAAACCAATGAAAGTCGTTAGCGAATGCGGCGACCTCGCCAACGATGATGAGAGCTGGTGATTGGACCTGATACCAGCCCGGCAGGCTGGCAAGCTGGTCCAGAGTGCCGCAGATTGTTCTTTGCTCCTCCGTCGTACCGCGTTCGATGAGGGCAACGGGTGTTTGGCCAGGCTTTCCGGCTGCCACTAAACTCGACCGGATGGTTGAGCATTCGGCAAGGCCCATGTAGAACACAATGGTATGACCGAGCCCGGCGAGTGCCTGCCAGTCCACGTTCAAGCCGTCCGCACCACATGCTGTCACCAGCGTCACGGCCTGGGATACATCCCGATGGGTGAGAGGAATACCGGCGTAGGCGGCGCAACCCAAAGCGGCGGTGATGCCGGGTACAATCTCGACATCGATGCCTGCTGTCATGAGGGCGGCCATCTCTTCACCGCCACGACCAAATACAAAGGGGTCCCCGCCCTTCAAGCGACATACGTTGCGACCTTGCCGTGCGGCGGCGATGAGCAACGCTTGGAGTTCGTCTTGCGGCACGCTGTGTGCGCCCCTGGCTTTACCAACATAGGCTAGCGCGGCGTGCGCAGGAAACAGATCCTGTATGGCCGGGCTGATCAGCCGGTCATAGAAGATGATGTCCGCGGTCTGGATGACGCGATGTGCCTTGAGGGTAAGCAGATCAGGGTCGCCGGGACCGGCACCAACCAGGAATACCTTGCCGTTTTTGTTGCCGTTTATCTTTATCGTTTGGGTATGTGACTTGTTCAAAAAAGTGACTCGAGCAAAATTCAAGTCAAGGATGAGCAAAATTGGTGCCAGGAGGGACAACCGCCCCAGACCATCTATATGTGGCGGTTGCTGTGACATGTGTGACTTTGAAACAGCACCAAAGCAATGTAACGCCAGCACCGTTTGCACTGTTCAAGTGCGTATCGGGTCTGATACAAGCCTGATACCCGATATTTTCTGCTGGCCCAGATTTTGCAGAATGCTGATGTCTTGAACCACGCATCAGGGACCATCGTGCTATTTGGCAGGCGCACTAGAAAACCCATTTCAATACCGACCAAAAAGGTTGAACACTGGAAATACTCCACGTGCAACTACTGTTCCGTGGGGTGTTCCATCGAACTCGGCATTGACGCGAACGGTAAGCTGGTGACCAGTCGCGGTCACGCAGGAGCGGACGTGAACCGCGGCAAGCTGTGCATCAAAGGCCTGCTCGAGCAGGATCTGTTTGACTCTCCCGGCCGGGGCAGCCAGCCATTGATGCGCACTCGGCCGCAAGACCACTTCGCGCCTGTCGGTTGGGACGGGGCACTTGATTGGGGCGCGCAGAACATCAAGTCCATACAAAGCCAATATGGACGGGATGCTTTTGCGGTGGTGTCCACTGGCCAGCTTATGACCGAGGAATTTTATACGTTGGGTAAGCTGGTGCGTGGTTGCATCGGCACAAACAACTATGATGGCAATACGACACTGTGCATGGCGTCAGCGGTCTCCGGTTACAAACGATCCTTTGGCTCGGACGGTCCGCCTGGTTGCTACGATGATTTTGAGCACACCGATTGTCTCATGGCCTTTGGCTCGAATTTGCCGGAGCAACATCCGATTATTTTCTGGCGCTTGAAAGAAGCCCTGGAGAAGCGCAGCTTCCCGATAATCGTGGTCGATCCCCGGGTGACGATGATGGCGCAGTGGGCCGACTTTCACCTGCCGGTGACCCCTGGAACCGACACCGTGCTGATTAGTGCCATGCTGCATGTCATCCTCAAAGAAGGGCTGGCAGACCACACCTATATCGAAGCGCACACGAATGGGATTGAAGACCTGGAAGCATTGGTCGCAGGCTACGATCCAAAGACCGCACAGAAAATCTGCGGTGTCGACGAAGACCTTATTCGTACCGTTGCGCGCTTGTACGCCAAGGCACCGGCGGCGATGTCCATCTGGACCATGGGCATTAATCAGAGTACTCATGGCTCTGATGGTGTCGTCAATATCAACAACATGAATCTCGTCACTGGCAACATCGGCGTCCCCGGTGGCACGAGCTTGTCGATCACCGGCCAATGTAACGCCATGGGTACCCGCGAGTGGTCCTCCTGCTCTGGCTTGCCGGGATATCGGTCGCTGGAAAACCCCGAGCATCGTGCTGAGGTGGCTGATTTCTGGGGTATCGACGAAACTTTTCTGCCACCCAGGGTCGGCCTGAAGCAGACCGATATCTTTCCGGCAATCGAAGCCGGTGACATTCGTGGACTGTGGCTCATCGCGACAAATCCACTCACATCCATGGCCAATCAGCCGCGTATCCGCCGTGCCATGGAGAAGCTCGATTTTTGTATTGTGCAGGACGTTTACGCGGACGTTGAAACCGTTGACTATGCCAACCTGTATTTTCCCGCTGCCGTGTGGGCGGAAAAGCAGGGCTGTCACACCAACACCGAGCGGCGGGTGAACCTCACGCGCAATGCCATGCCTCAATATGAAGATTCCAGGCCGGACTTCTGGATATTCACCGAGATGGCCAGGCGCTTTGATAATGCCGCCAAAATGACATTCCCGGATATGCCTGAGGCAGCTTTCGATGAAATGCGCGTGCTATCAAAAAATGCTGGAGGGGAACTCGATATCACCGGCATGACCTGGGACAAGATCGAACGCGCCAGAGGCCTGCAGTGGCCTTATGGGGAAGGTGAAAATGGCATGTTCGGCACACCGCGCTTGTACACTGACGGCATATTTCCCACGGCAGATGGGCGCGCTAAACTCATTGTAGTCGACTTCCGGAACAACAACGAGTGTCCCGACGTGGAGTATCCATTCTGGCTCAACAGCGGCCGGGTGGTGGAACACTTCCACACCAGAACCCGTACCGGAAAGATTGGCAACTGCAATAAGTTCAGTCCAACACCGTATATGGAGCTTAACCCCGATGCTGCCTCTGAGCAGGGCATTGTGCATCAGAGCTATGTGCGTCTGGTGTCACGGCGGGGTGATGCGGTTGTGATGGTGCAGCTGACTCACCGCGTGCCCCGCGATATGGTATTTGTCCCATTCCACTACCACGACTGTGTAAACCGATTGACGCTGGGCTTGCTGGACCCGTATTCACGACAGCCCGCCTTCAAGCAGTGTGCGGTCAGAATTGAACCTATTGACCAGCAGGAAGCAGCCGAACTGAACGTAAAACGGCGGAGTTTCTAGCGATGGCTGAACAAGCACAATCGCTCGCCCCTGGCGACAGCACTTTGTGGGAGCGGCGCGACGACGAACAAAGCTATGCGCTGCTGTACGATCCGCAGCACAAAACGGAAAACCGCTACGGACAGAAAATCGATTTGTTGGATCTGACGAACCAATCGGCACCGGCAGAGCGCCCGTTGTATATCAATGACAACACGGAGGTGGGCTGCAATCCAAACCGCAACAAACAGCACGGATTCTTCTTCACAGCAGATAACTGCATCGGCTGCCACGCCTGCGAAGCGGCGTGTGCTGAGAAAAACGAGACGCCAGCGCATCTGGCGTTTCGATCCGTAGGCTATATAGAAGGAGGTTCTTATCCGGACTACCAACGCCTGAATATTTCCATGGCGTGCAATCACTGTGATGACCCGGTTTGCCTCAAGGGCTGTCCCACCGGCGCCTACACCAAACACGCCGAATACGGCGCGGTTCTGCAGGATCCTGATACCTGCTTTGGTTGCGGCTACTGTACCTGGGTTTGCCCCTATAACGCACCGCAACTCGACCCTATTGAAGGTCAGGTCTCAAAGTGCAACATGTGCGTAGACCGTCTGGAGGTAGGCCTGAAACCAGCGTGTGTGTCAGCCTGCCTGGGCAATGCGCTGGACTTCGGTGTCATCGAGAACATTCCAGCCAACCGCGAAGAGGCAAAAACGACCATCCCGGGCTTCCCGGATCCAGAGATTACACACCCCAACATTCGCTTTCAGCAGACCAGAGGTTTACCCGAGGTAATGACGCGCACAGACTCAAACCCGGTAAAGTATCATCGCGAGGGTGGCGTAGAATACCTTCCGGTCACCGACGAGAAACAAGGTAAAGAATGGGCGTGGAATTGGCGGGAATTGAGCTCCCGTGAGAATGTGCTGGTGGCCTTTACGCTCCTCTCGCAGACAGGAATTGGTGCTTTCAGTCTGTCTTTTGTCGCCTCGGCCACCGGGCTTATCGAAGGATCCATCGCAACCGTTGCATTCTTGAGCTGTGCACTTGTGGCGCTTGCACTCTTCATGTCGACCGTGCATCTCGGCAAACCACTGAGGTTTTACCGGGGCTTCAACAACCTCAAATATTCACCAGTGGCCCGGGAGGGCCTGGGTGTTGCGCTCTTCCTTACCTGCACAGGGCTTTACTGGCTGTTGAGCATATCCCGGGAACTGTTGCCGCTGGAGTCCGCCGCCAACGGTCTCGCTGTGCTTGGCATCGCAAGCGGTGCCATTGGTCTGTACTACATGGTTAAGTGCTACCGAATACCAGCCCGGCCATTCTGGGATCATTGGCAAGTAGCCACTTCCTTCGTTGGCTGCACGATGAGTATCGGAGGAGTATTGGCGATGCTGTCTCTGGTATTTTCCAGTGGCGCATCGACCTCAGCTATGGATTTTTTTGGTGCGTGTGCTTGCTGCGGTATCGCTATGGAGGCGATCGGTTTGTATTGTCACGGCCGCGATATGACCCGGTGTGGTAAGGAAGGTGCGGCGGCGCACTACGTGCAGACCACCAGGTTCGGCAAAACGTATTGGTTACGCAACATGCTGATTGCAATGGATGTGGCTCTGACTGTGAGTTTATTAGCCGCTGACTTATCCGTCTTGTGGGCGTATCTGGGCTGGGGGATGGTTGGTATAGTGATGTTGGTGACCCACGTCATCGGTCGGTCGCTGTTTTATGTGCTTGTCATACCCACCACCATACCTGGTGCGTTCTTCTGGAAGAACCCGGCATTCGAAGATCATGCCCGTGATGTCGGGCTTGCGGAAATGCCGCAGGTTGGAATCGTGCCCCATAGTCGCTAGGATCCGGACAAGGCCTGTCAGGGGTGATTTCGAGCAGTTTAAGGCCTCATCCCCCAGGTAACAGGCCCTTTCAGTTCATCCAGCAATGGCTCGATCCAGTCAACCCAGCGACACAGTTTTGACCGGGTATGGCGAGGATCAATCAATTCATGCACGGCGAAGCTTTCCATCATTGGAAACGGGCTGCGATTGGCCATCAGCTTCTGTTCCAGTTCGCGTCGTTTGGCATCCGGGTCTTCCGCAGCTGCAATTTCTTTATGGAAAGCAACGGCAACACCACCCTCTACAGGCAACGCACCCATCTCGTAGGACGGCCAGGCGAGCTTGTAATTGTTGGGTGAAAAGTGCGCCGCTGATGCGACCCCAAACGACTTATGAACAGCAATTGTCGCCCAGGGCACAGTGGACTGAACGGCTGCTGCCACTGCACTCATGCCATACCTAATGGTGGCCTCCTGTTCTGCAGCCGGACCAATCATAAATCCGGGCTCATCAAGGAAATTGACTATCGGTATATGAAAGGTGTCACAGAGTTCCATCATTCGCTTGGCTTTCTGGGAGCCAGTGGCTGTCATTGCCCCGGCAAAGTGTTTGCAGTCATTGGCGATGATGCCGACAACGGCACCACTCAGCCGAGCGAACCCGGTGATCTGACCCTGACCGTAAAACGGCGAGATCTCGAACCAGCTTTCCTGGTCAACCACATGTTGAATCAGGTCGCGCATTTCAAATGGAATCCTGCCATCCTTCGGCACGATTGAAATCAGCGCATCATCAGCACGGTCCGGGTCATCAACACAATGCTTTCGCTCCGCCAGTTGCCAGACATTCTGGGGCATAAAATCCAGGAACTGCTTGATCTGCTGGAACGCCTCGGATTCACTATCCGCGACATTGTTGACAATGCCACTGCGGGTGTGGACCTTCCATCCTCCGAGTTCCTCCTTGGTCATGGAAACACCCAGGGCTCGTTCAACCAAAGCCGGGCCTGCCACCAGTACCTGGGATGTCTGCTTCACCATGACGGAAAAATGCGAGGCCACGAGCCTCCCGGCAGGAAATCCGGCAACAGGTCCCATAGCGCCAGATACGACAGGCACAACATTCATCGCGTCCGATATAATCTTGAATCTGGGTTCAGCATATACGGGGGATCCTACGGTTTGCGGTCTCTGGCCGCTTCCTGAGGATCCGGCCACACTGCCGCCGCCACCTTCAAGCAAACGCACCAAAGGCACCCGGAACTGCACGGCGAGTTCCTCGGCGTATACACTCTTTCTTAATCCTGCGCCATTCGGAGATCCGCCCTTGAGGGTGAAATCCTCACCTCCAATTGCAATACGCCGCCCATTGACATCACCAAAACCGATCACATAATTTGCCGGGGAGAATGACTTGATGGAACCATCTGCATTTTTCTCGGCGAAACCGGCGCCTTCTCCATGTTCTTCAAACGACGACGGTGTTACGAGCTCATCAATCCGCTCTCGGATCGACAATCTGCCCTTCGCATGATGGATCGAAACGGCATCCTCGCCACCCTGCTGTTTCGATAGCTCCCGCCGCAGTTCAATTTCATGCGCTTCTTTATGCCAGCCCATTGTTGATCCTATTTGGAAATCAGTTTGATATGCGCGTCTTTATATCAATTCACACAGCTTGCCCACAAGCCCGATTGATATAGGTTACCGCCTGCGTCACACTGACCGGTAACTTTTACAGTGAACAAAATTTGCATTTCAGGATATCGAGCATGGGAAGAGTATCGGGAAAGGTCGCACTGGTTACAGGTGGTGCAATGGGGATTGGCAGAGCATGTGCAGAACGACTGGCCGAAGAAGGCGCCCGTATTGTTGTTTCAGATGTCTCTGATGACGCTGGCAACGCCACTGTTGCTGCCATCAAAGAACAAGGCGGCGATGCAATATACATTCACCATGACGTCACCCAGGAATCCGAATGGCAGAATCTGCTGCCCCGGATCACCGATCACTTCGGTGGATTGAATATCCTGGTGAACAATGCAGGTATTGCCATTATGCAACCCATTACAGAGATGACGCTGGAGGATTTTCACAAACAAAATGCGGTCAACCTCGATGGGGTCTTTCTCGGGCTCAAGCATTGTATACCCAGCATCGCTGCATCGGGTGGGGGCTCAATCATCAACCTGTCATCCGTCGCGGGTTTAAAAGCCTCGCCAGGCCTTGCTGCGTATGCCATGACCAAGGGTGGTGTCAGATTATTGAGTAAATCAGTTGCGAAAGAATGCGCCGCTGCCGGGAATAATGTACGGGTGAACTCAATTCACCCTGGCATCATTGAGACCGCGATCTGGGACAAAATGGGACCATCCGCAGATGGTGGAAATCGAACGGAGATAGCCACGATAGCAGAAGGTGCAGTACCAGGTGGTGTACTGGGTAAGCCGAAGGATATCGCCAACGGAGTGCTTTTTCTGGCCTCGGATGATGCGAGTTATGTCAATGGCAGCGAACTGGTCGTAGACCACGCACTTTCAGCCTAAGCTGGAATTCAACAGATCCGGGCCGGGATTACGAAATAGATCTATCACCATTCCTACATTTTATTAGAAATGGTGATTTGATCGTGATACTTTGCGCCCTACGTTTATGCAAGATCAGCAATATCGCGACTTGCCGTACCCAAATTAATAATAAATCCGTGCGTTACAAACTTGTTGTGATGTTGTCGCGATGAAAAGTACATTACCAATTCCTCGAGGATAGTTATGCAAATAGCCGTACCTTCGGAGATCCATGCGAACGAAAAACGCGTGGCTCTGATACCCGACTCCGTTAAGAAACTTACCCGTGCGGGCTTTGAAGTTTCCGTTCATGCAGGTCTCGGTCTCCACGCCGGATTCGCCGATTCTGACTACACCGAGGCTGGTGCTACGGTCAACAATGACCGCGATGCACTAATGGGAAGCGGTGATATTGTGCTGAGGGTGCGTAAGCCTTCCCTCGAAGAAGTGTCTCGACTCAAGCAAGGTGCTATTCATGTCAGCTATCTTGATCCCTACAATGAACATGAATTAGTGGACGCGTTAGCCGCACAAAAAGTCAGTGCGATCAGCATGGAAATGATCCCCCGAACCACCAGGGCACAGAAAATGGACGCCTTGAGTTCCCAGGCTAATCTTGCCGGTTATGTCATGGTCCTGTTGGCAGCATCAAAGCTGGATCGCATTCTACCGATGATGATGACCCCGGCAGGCACCTTGAGCCCGGCAAAAGTATTCGTCATCGGCGCGGGCGTCGCTGGTTTGCAAGCCATCGCCACCGCCAAACGGCTCGGTGCCCGGGTCGAGGCATTCGATACCAGACCTGTGGTTGCGGAGCAGGTCCAGTCCCTCGGTGCCAAGTTTGTCGACATTGATCTCGGTGAAACCGGCCAGACTAAAGACGGCTATGCCAAGGAACTGACCGCCGAACAGCTTGAATTACAGCGACTCGGTATGAAAGACGTCATAAGCCAGTCCGATATCGTCATTACCACGGCACAACTATTTGGTCGACCCGCGCCGCGCATCGTGACCAGGGATATGGTCGACGCAATGAAACGCGGCGGCGTTATCGTCGATATGGCTGTTGATTCCGGTGGTAATGTTGAAGGCTCAGTGCCTGACGAAACTGTTAATGTGAATGGCGTATCCATTATTGGCGTGTCGAATCTTCCGGCAGAAGTGTCCCAGGACGCCAGCCAGATGTACTCATCAAACCTGTTCAACCTGGTCAGCGAATACTGGGATGAAGAGAGCAAGACATTCAACCTTGATCTTGCGGATGACATCCTTCAAGGATGCGTCATTACCCATGATGGTGCGATCGTCAACGAAACTATCAAAAACCTGAGAAGCTAAGCGAGGGAATCACGTGGAAGTTGTATTTCTAACATTTATTCTGGTTCTGTCGATCTTCCTCGGCTTTGAACTTATTTCAAAAGTGCCCGCGACTCTGCACACACCGTTAATGTCGGGTGCAAACGCCATTTCCGGTATTACCCTGGCGGGTGCGTTTCTGTCTGCCGGTATGCAAAACAGCGAGATGGCCACCTATCTTGGCACCACTGCAGTTGCACTGGCGACGATCAATGTGGTCGGTGGCTATCTTGTCACCGATAGAATGCTCGCCATGTTCAAGAGCAAGAAAGGGGGTGCGAAGTAGTGGATATTCAACTTATTCAACTTATCGCTAACCTGGCTTACATCGTTTCGGCGATTTTATTCATCTTTGGACTGAAGCTGCTCGGTTCTCCCGCCTCGGCGCGACGAGGCAACCTGCTTTCTAGTGTCGGTATGCTAATCGCTGTCGTTGCAGGTTTAACTGCCGAGGGCATTGTGGATTTTAAGTTCATCGCACTTGGTATGGTCATCGGTACAATCATTGGTGCCAGTGCAGCAAGATTGATCGCGATGACCAGCATGCCGGAAATGGTAGCCCTGTTTAACGGCTCCGGTGGCGCGGCTAGTTTGCTGGTCGGCTGGGGCGCACTCTACCTTGCGACTGACACCGCCAGTGTCAGTACATTTACAGCCGTCACTATTATTCTGGCGATTCTAATCGGCGGCGTCACCGTGACCGGAAGTCTGATCGCCTACGGAAAATTGAGTGAAACCATTGGCAGCGCTGCTGTGGTGTTTAATGGCCAGCGAATCTTCAACGGCCTGCTGCTCGCCGCTCTGTTATATGCCAGCGTCATGCTCGTGCTTGATCCAACCCCCGAATCAATCTGGCTCTGGGCGGTGCTTGGCTTATCGTTGCTGCTGGGTGTGATGGTTGTCATTCCCATCGGCGGTGCCGATATGCCGGTGGTGATTTCGCTGTTGAACAGTTATTCCGGCATCGCGGCTTGCGCAGCCGGATTCGCCATCAACAACAATATCCTGATCGTAGCCGGTTCACTGGTGGGCGCGGCAGGTATTATTTTAACCAATATCATGTGCAAGGCGATGAATCGATCATTGGCGAACGTATTATTCAGCGGCTTTGGCGCTGTCAAACAAGGCAAGTCCATTGAAGGTGAAGTGAAGCCACTCACTGTTGAAGACGCCTACTACATACTCGAAGCCGCGAGCAATGTTTGTTTTGTACCTGGCTACGGTATGGCCGTTGCCCAGGCCCAACATGTTGTTAAAGAGCTGGGCGAAATTCTTGAAAAAAATGGCGCCGAAGTCAGTTATGCGGTCCATCCGGTTGCCGGTCGAATGCCAGGACATATGAATGTGCTGTTAGCGGAGGCTGACGTTCCCTATGAGCAGCTGGTTGAAATGGACGAGATCAACCCTCGCATCGAGAACGTGGATGTTGCGATTGTTATCGGCGCCAATGATGTGGTTAACCCTTCTGCCCGGGAAGATGAGGACAGCCCGATCTATGGTATGCCAATCATCAATGTCGACAAGGCCGGAACGGTATTCGTCTTGAAACGTTCAATGGCTTCCGGCTTCTCCGGTGTGGACAACCCACTGTTTTTTGGCGAGAACACCCGTATGTTGTTTGGCGATGCAAAGGAATCCATCTCCGGAGTGATTTCCGAGTTCAGCTAATGTGATGCCATGGGCTAGTCTGCATGACCGGTTAATCGTTGGGCGTGTGATCGCCATTCGCGCCTCTGAAGATCCGAATCGCACGTCCTGTTGATCAAAGCCGGGCTAGACTAGAGGAGCTTTCTCCTGTATATGCCGCTTCAAAGCCCGGGGAGCGTGGCCGTAAGGGACAAACTGTTTACCTACGACAATAACGTCAACACCCTGAAGATTGCTGGGTGTCCCGATCTTACTTGCTGTAAGAGCGTTTATCTTGGGGTTAATCAGCGATGGAATTACAAAGCCGATCCGGTAAATTGTCACAGAATCGGTTGTGCAGGGGACAGTTTTATTACCTCTATTTTGGTGGGCAGAACGATCACATAACAGTAATTTCCTGTTACCTATATGGATATTACTGAACCCCTCTAACCTGTCGTTTGCAGACAGAAAAGAATATGAGCTTTTAACTGTTGTTTTAGCCGGAGTGTACCCGAAGCCGTCATTGTGAACCGGCATCAATCTGCGTTGTTTTCATGGATAATTCGATTGATAAACAAAATAACACGTTGGGTAAACTGAGCCTTGCTTACGATCCAAAATTGTTAGGTGCCTTCTTAGTGTTGAGGGAGTTAGTGTATTTCACGCAAAAATGGCAGCAGCTGGTTAAGCGGAAACGCGTCGGAATCAGCAAGAATGTCTTCAATCAGAGCATCAAACCGTACTTTAGAATCTGGCTCTAATACCAGCGCCTTCCTCCACTCTCCTATGCCATCGCACTTGAAGACTCTCGCAAAATCTCGTCTAGTTTCCTTGACGATTTGTTCATCAATCTCATTCCATACGACGCACCAAGGCATCACTCATATACCGCCAGCCTGAAAAAGCAAAGAGCATTCTGGAGGATAGAAACTACATCCCAACAAACCACTTTTATCTTGCAGGGGGTTATCTTGCCTTGGGAGATATGGACAACACCTTTAGGGAAATTGAGGCGGGTATCGAAAATCACGATAGCATCCTGCTAATAACCTTGCTGGTGTCAGACCTGTGGGACCCAATTCGCGGTGATCCGCGCTTTGATGAGATGCTTGAGCTAATGGATTCTAAGGTAACGCATACTGAGCAGTATCTACAAGATTATAATATTACACAGCCAGATCAGTAGTGACAGTTTGGTCGCATGTCCGGTTCGGGTACACTGCGGGCAAATTCAGGATCCTCATACCTCTTTACCTCGTGTCAGCAATGGAAAGGTAAGCGGCGTTAATCCTTCCAAAAATCCTTGAACCGTTGCGGCGACAACTCGGTATATCTGACTGTAGGTTGGATGTTCTTATGGCCCATGTAATGCTGGATTGCCCTGGTGTCCTAGCCGTCTTTGGCTAATTTGCAACCAGCAGAATGCCGAAGCATGTGCGGGTGGATCAGAAATCTAATCTTGGCATTTCTCCAGCACGTTTAACCATCTTTCTGGCATTAGAATCTGTCATGGGTCCGCCACGTTCTGTGACGAAGCTATAGGGTGTATCAGGATACTCTCGCTTCAGCTTGCGGCTTCTCCGGTGTAGATAATCCGCTGTTTTTTAGCGAGAACACCCGCATGTTGTTCGATGTTCGATGACGCAAAAGAATCCATCTCCGGAGTAATTTCGGAATTAGCTAATGTGATGCTATGGGTCTTGCTGTACCAGCATCCCATGGTGACACGCCGTTCGCCAGACTATTGAAAATCAGTAATTGCCCAGTACAGCTTTACAACAGTTCGGATTACAATTTGACGATCAATTCGTCAATTTGTAGTTTCTTGTAGGCGCGTATTCATTTCCACTGTAAGTCGATCATGAATCAAAAAACTTGCTTCAGCGATGGGCTTGCCTTTGAGAACTCTGGCCCAACATGCAACAATCAATGATAATCGAAGTAAAAACTTGTCCCCTATGCATGACCTGTTAATCGTTGGTGCCGGTAGTGCCGGGTGTGTGATCGCCAATCGCGCCTCTGAAGATCCGAATCGCACCGTCCTGTTAGTCGAAGCCGGGCCAGATTACAGCGAGTTAGCCAATACACCCTATGATCTGGTCAACAGCCACAACAATTCCTATCGGGATCACGACTGGGGATTGAGTTATCAACCCACCAGAAACCGGCCGATGCCATTCCCGCGTGGCAAGGTCATGGGTGGTTCCAGCGCTGTGAACACCACCATCGCCCTGCGCGGAGTACCCGAGGACTATGATGAATGGGCCAGTCTCGGTAACAGTGAGTGGAGTTGGGATAAAGTCCTGCCCGCATTCAACCGATTGGAACGTGATCTGGACTTTGGCGAGGCTGCTTATCATGGTGACGCCGGGCCAATCACCATCAGGCGCTATCCCTGGGACGAGTTACTCCGTCAGCATCAGGCGTTTCTGCAAGCCGCAGAACATCTGGATTATCCGGCCTGTCCCGACGGTAACGATCCGTATGGATCTGGTGCCGGTCCCCAACCGATGAACAAACTGGGAAGATTGCGTATTTCCTGCGCCATCGGATACCTGGCGCCTGCCCGGGTAAGACCTAATCTGACGATCCGGGCTAATTCACTGGTGACTCGCATCATGATTGAAAACAATCGCTGTGTTGGTGTCGAAGTGGAAAATAACGATGGCAGCCTGGAGGTGCTACGTGCGAAAACCATCGTCCTGTCTGCCGGGGCGATTATGTCACCCGCTATTTTGATGCGCTCCGGTCTCGGGCCGAAGGCACAGTTAGAGTCCCTTGGTATCCCCGTACTTCAGGACATTCGAGGGGTCGGTCAAAACCTTTGTGATCATCCTGCCGTTTCGGTTGTCGCCGAAGTTAAGAACGGTGCCATCATCGAAACCGATGCACCCATTATCCAGACGATCCTGCGCTACACCGCTGCAGGATCAGAAACCCGAAATGATCTGCAGATTGAGCAACTCAGCTTCGCTGGCGCAAACGATGATGTTCCCAGGTTTGCGATCGCAGCGGTGCTTGAATACCAATATGGCCGCGGTGAGTTAAGACTCAAATCTTCGGATCCCCACGACTTCCCGGTTATCGACAACCGATTTTGCGAACACGACAAGGACGTTTCAAGACTCGTAATCTGTTACAAGGATGCCCTGGCATTTACACAGCAGAATCCCCTGGCAGATATGATCAAGTCCGTTACCTTCCCGAACCCACATCGCCCGGGTTCCGATGAAGACCTTGCCAATCTGTGCAGAAAATTCTCCGGCAGCGGATTTCACCCCTGTGGTACGGTAAAAATGGGCAACGATCCCATGGCGGTAGTGGATCAATTCGGTTGTGCGCGCCAGGTAGACAATCTGGTTGTCGCCGACGCATCCATTATGCCTTTCGTCCCAAGAGCCAATACTAACCTCACCTGTATTATGATCGGCGAGAAAATTGGCGAATGGATCAGAACCCAACCAGCCACCTACGGACTCTAGCCCTCTTACAGATAGGAAAGGGAAAGGCAATGACAGATATCGCAATCAGAAATGCACTGGTCCTTGACGGCACCGGCAACCCCGCCATGGAAGCCGATATTGGTATCGAAGGAGATCGTATTACCCAGGTCGGTGACGTCGGGCCAGCGAAACAGGAAATAAACGCTAACGGTTTACATGTGTCGCCAGGATTTATCGACACCCACTCCCACGACGATGGCGCATTTTTTCGCCATCCCGGGATGGCGTTCAAATTAGCCCAGGGAGTCACCACTGTGGTTGCCGGAAATTGCGGCTTCAGTGCCATCCCCGCCGACCCTAACCTGGATTCCGCCCGTGCGAGCGGAGGCATCCTCGCGGGTGTTGCAGGTGAGTTTACCGATCTGGATGGTTACTTTGAAGCTGTCGCAAAGGGAAACCCGGCCATAAACAACATGATGCTGGTGGGCCACAATACTGTCAGAACTCTCGCACTCGGCTACGAAAAACGCAGTCCAACCTCTGCTGAGATGACAAAAATGAAAGACCATGTTCGAACCGCA
The DNA here is from genome assembly GCA_012960755.1 of Gammaproteobacteria bacterium. The sequence goes on along the minus strand of DUAT01000153.1, from coordinate 215,014 downwards.
TTCGACCAGGGTGCCTGCGGTTTTTCGACGGGCCTGATCTATCGGCCGGGACGCTGGAGTGAAACGGAAGAGGTCATCGAACTTGCAGCACTGGCTAATCCTTATAACGCGCTCTACACAACCCATATGCGCAATGAAGGTGATGGTCTGCTCGAAGCGGTGGATGAGACCCTGCGCATTGGGACAGAAGGCAACATCCATGTTCACATTTCCCACCATAAATCTGCAGGCCGGGCGAACTGGGGGAAAATCCGCCAGAGCCTGGACAAGGTCGATGCTGCGCTCGCCAAAGGTCAGCGGATCACGCTGGATGTCTACCCCTATACTGCAGGCAGTGGCCGTATGATTGAGTATTTTAATCTCGACAATATCAATCGCGATCTGGCGGAAGTGATTCGTATCGCGAGTTGCCCTGCCTTCCGGGATTACGAAGGTAAAATGGCGGTAGACATTGCAACGGCAGAGAATGCAGATGTTACGCAGATCATCCACAAAATACTCACCGCGCCAAAAGGAGATCGAACGCTTTGCATTCACTTTATTATTGATGAGGCGGATGTAGAGACAAACCTTGCACACAAAGACATGATGGTAGGTTCAGACGGTATCCCTGATCTCAACGGTCAGCCTCATCCACGTTTGTTCGGCACTTTTCCACGGGTGCTGGGACATTACGTTCGAGAGCGAGGTATCCTCTCTTTGCCTGAAGCAGTTCGACGAATGACTTCACTGTCTGCAGAAACCTTTGGGATGACAGATCGGGGTCAGGTGAAGCCGGGGTACTTTGCAGATCTGGTCATGTTTGACCCTGAATCAATCATCGATACAGCCACATACGACGACCCCAAACAGGAACCCGCAGGTATTAACCTCGTCATGGTTAACGGCAGAATCGCGTTACAGGACGGACAACATACCCGCGCCGGTAGTGGCAAGATGTTGCGTTTCAGGAAGTAGCAGATACACGCAGTAACAGCGCCCATGGCAGTTCTTAAAAATAAATTACAATTCGTTGTTAATATAACCCCTGCAGTAACGTCTTTATTGTATGGGAGATCAAGCCATTACATTGCCGGACGAGCACACCTTCACAACAACCAGGGGCATGCCTTTACTTGAGGTGCTCTATCGTGAACATCACGAACGTGTATTTCTGGCTGCTTACCGAGTATCCGGTAGCATCCAGGATGCCGAGGATGTGCTCCAGTCCGTCTTCCTACGCCTCCTGAAACAATCCAGGAACCAAAATCTTGGCAGTGCGCCAGAGCGTTATCTCTGTCGCGCAGCGATCAATTCCAGCCTCGATGTATTGCGTGCCAGACGAAGAGGGCCAGGCATCACTGGCCTCGTAGGACCCAATGGCTCTGGCAAATCAACCATGATGAATCTGATTGCAGGCCTGATGCGCCCCAACCGCGGCAGGATTGAGGTTTTGGGGCTCACAGTGTCAAAGCCGGAAATATTTTATCGTCAGCTCGGATACTGCACCCAGTACGATTCCTTTCCGGCCGGAATGACAGGCCATCGATTCGTTCAAAGTATCCTGGAAATCCACGGTTATTCGAATGCGGCAACTGACATGTTGACCCAGGACGCACTACAAAGGGTAGATCTGCTCGATGCAGCCCACAGACCGATCGCGGCCTACAGTAAGGGGATGCGGCAACGTATCAAGCTCGCCCAGGCGATCTGTCATCGACCCAAAGTCCTGATACTGGACGAACCGCTTAATGGTCTTGACCCGATGGCCCGCGCCCAGGTTATCGCCCTGTTCCGAGAACTGGCAGACGCCGGGGCAAGTCTCATCATTTCCAGTCATATTCTTCATGAGGTGGATCTCATCTCTGATCGCGTGGTGTTGCTCAATAGTGGGTACCTGGTGGCTGAGGGTGATGTCGAAGGTATTAAGGGTTAAACAGGTGAGCCCATGCAGATCTTTATCCGCAGCAGTAGCGCTGCGGATATTGCGTCACGGCTTTTCCGCTTTGATCACGTCATAGAAGTCCAGTTACATCAAGACACGCGAGGCCTGTTTGTACGTTCGACCGACGCTGACGCATTCTTCCTCGCATTTAACCAATCGGTGCTGAGTGAGCGCTGGACCATTGAAGCCATCAGCCCGGCAGACGAGACAGTCGAGGCTGTGTACCGGCAGCTCATTGACCAGGAGCAGGTGGCGACATGAACATTGAACTCAATAAACCTGGCATATCACTGTGGTTGGGACAATTGTCCTCAATCATTCGAATTGAAGTCAAAAAATCCCTGTTCTCAAAACAGGCGCTGATCGTTTGTGGGCTGGCAATGATCCCAATCGTTCTGATGATTTTGTTTAATCTGAATTACGACAACGAGTTTGGGGATGGCAACATCGAGCTGGCGCGTCGTGCGTATGCCTTTGTTTACTCCAGTCTGATCCTCGGCGCAGTCGTGTTTCTCGGCAGCGCGATCATGTTCACGGCCTTGTTTCGGGGTGAGCTCCTCGACCGTAGTATTCACTATTACCTACTGGCACCCGTACGCCGAGTCATTTTGGTCACTGGCAAGTATCTGGCGGCTTTAATTTCCTCGGCCGTCTTGTTCGGCAGCGTCACCATTGTCTGCTACCTGTTAATCTACCCGCCCTATGGTGCCACCCGCTTCGTCCTGGATGTATCAAGTGGTATTGCTCTGACGCAACTGTCGACCTACCTTGGTGTTACCTTACTCGGGTGTACTGGCTACGGTGCTGTATTTATGACAACTGGTTTGCTGTTCCGCAATCCACTGCTGCCGGTTGCATTTATAACGGGGTGGGAGGTATTGCATTTTGTACTCCCACCGGCGTTAAAATTATTCAGCGTCATCCACTATCTTAAAGGCCTGTTGCCAATGCCACAGGATGAAGGTCCGCTGGCGATCATCGTATCACCACCAGGTCTGGGGGTGTCGATTCTCGGAATACTCGGTTTGTCCGTCGTTGCCCTGGCTGTGACCCTGATACTGGTTGAACGTATGGAAATCAGGTACACCGAAGAATAATCTGCCATTCCGCATTCGTTACACCGCTGGTTGCTAAACGACCTGGTACCTCCTTGTATTAACGCAAGCAATTTGACTTTCATCGTTGGAATCTGTTTTTGTGGCAGTTCCGGCAAAACTTTCCTGGCAGGTAATCGTCATGTCCGCCATCGAACAAATGAACGAACTGGCTTTTTATGCACTGGCAGGGGCACCCAGGTCTCCTCGAGACATAATCGATGAGACACAAGCGGGCGAGGCACTCGGTTTTGGATCCATGTTCATTTCGGAGCGATTCAATATCAAGGAAGCCGCCACCTTGTCCGGCGCGGCGGGCGCCATATCCAATACCCTGGGTATTGCTACAGCGGCGACAAACCATAATACCCGTCATCCCATGGTGACCGCTGCCTATGCCATGACAATGCACAAGTTGACAGGGGGCCGGTTTTCACTCGGATTAGGTCGCGGTATTGCCCCTATGTTCGATGCATACGGATTGCCGCAAATCAAAACCACCGCCATTGAGGACTTTGTTGGTTTGATGCGGAGACTTTGGCGGGGTGAGGTTGTCGCTAATCATTCCGGGCCCTGTGGTCAATATCCTTACCTGTCGATGGGATCAGAGTATGACGAACATATACCAATGACCTTTACTGCCTTTGGGCCAAATTCCCTGGCCCTGGGCGGCCGTGCGTTTGATGCCGTTGTTCTGCATACATTTTTTACCGATGAGACAACGCAACGATGCGTACAGGCGGTGAAACGCGCAGCCGAAGAAGCTGGCAGGGACCCCGCTGCGGTCAGGGTATGGTCCTGTTTCGCAACCATCGGTGATCATTTGCCAGAACCCGTTCGAATAAAAAAACTCGTTGGCAGAATGGCAACCTACCTCCAGGCTTATGGTGACCTGATGGTAAAAACGAACGATTGGGATCCCGATGTGTTACATCGATTTCGGCAGGATGAATTTGTCAGGAATTTCCGCGGTGCCCTGGACGGTCTGGCTACCACATCGGAACTGGAGCGTGTTGCTGAACTCATCCCACAAGACTGGTTAGCCGCTGCAGCGACCGGTTCTGCCGAGAATTGTGTCGACAAAATCAACGCGCAGTTTGACCTGGGATGTGATGGGGTCATATTGCACGGTGCCAGCCCGGCAGAACTCACGCCGATTATCCAGACCTATGCCGCGTCACGGTCAGGGGGTAACTTCGATCATCTTATGCCAAACCCCGCCGGACACACAACATGATACAGTCATAGAATGAAACAGCTTCAAACCTGGCTGTCTGAATGGCGCATCGTGAGTTACGCTGTTTTATATCTGCCCGTTTCCGTTGCCCTGCTACCCGTGGGGGTGTATGTCCAACCGCATTACGCGGAGCTTGGCATCAGCCTGATTACCATGGCTGGTATCATCTTTGTTGCGCGCCTCTCTGACGTTGTAACGGACCCATTAATCGGTTTCCTATCCGATAAATACCGAACGCCGATTGGCCGACGCAAACCGTGGATCATTGCCGGTACACCATTTCTGATGTTATCCACGTACATGCTGTTCATCCCTGGGGAAAATCCCAGCGTGTTTTACTTCGGTTTTTGGGTCGTGATGATTTATCTCGCGTTTACGATCGTACAATTGCCTTATTTCGCCTGGGGCGCAGAACTCACCACTGACTACAACGAACGCACAAAGATTACGGCTCGTCGCGAGCAGTTTCACTACCTCGGCGTGGTGATTACGACGGCATTGCCTTTGGCTGCGGGCATTTTGATCTATCTGGGCATGCAGGATAATTCTGCTGAAAAGCTGTTGGCTGATTTCTCCACAGAGCTTGGCGCGGTCATGTCCGCCAGGGCTGGCAATCCTGGCACTATTCTGGTTTGGGTGGCAATTTTTATCCTGGTCACACTACCCATCACGGTTATTATCACCACCGTGTTTGTCAGTGAACCCGACCAGATTGTCATTCCCCGGCGCAAACCGTCCCTGTGGGCCAGTATCAAAGTGATCCGTCGAAATGGGCCCTTCATGCGCCTGATAGTCTGCTACACCGTCAGCGCAATTGGTGGTGCCATGACAGGTGGTCTGTCATTTTTCTTCGTCAAACACGTCATCAATGCCGGTGAGTGGTACTCCGTTTATCTGCTGGTCTATTACCTGGCTTCCGTTATCGGCCTGTTTGTATGGACAGCCCTTGCCAGGAAGATCGGTAAGCACCGTGCATTTATTGTCGTGGTGATCTGGTACAGCGTCTGGGCCTCCTTCATACCATTTATACCGGAAGGACAATTCGCCCTGTTCCTGTTTATCATGGTGATGAAGGGATGCACGGAGGGTGCGATGCTGGCGCTACCAGCGGCGATGGCAGCAGATGCGGTGGATATCGATTCAGCCCGAACCGGTGAGCAGCGCGCCGGGCTTTATTTCTCGGTCTGGGGTATGTTGCTCAAGGGTGGGGTTGCCGCGGGTGGCGCACTGGCACTGCTTATTGTTGGCCTATTCGGGTTCGATGCAACTGCTGACCCGGACCTGGCACGCACTGCCGAAGGTAACTCAAGTCTTTCATTGATCGTGCTGACCTTATCCTACTCCATCATTCCGGCACTGATTAAATTTGCTGCACTGCCTTTCATCTGGCACTACCCACTGACCGAGAAACGCCAAATACGCATCCGCGAGCGTATCGAGCGCAGAGGGGTTCGTGTATCTGCAAGCCAGGCCTGATACTAGCCTTGATCTGACATTATTCTAAGAACTTTAGCTTCAGAAACTGCGAATAATAGACGACAAAATGAACACAAAGGATAAAACCGCAGATTCCACTTGTTGTGAAGTTAACGCGGCCATGTCGCATCGAAGAAGTCTGTTCGGGTTGTTCGGCGGCGGCGGCGAACAACCCTGCGTCTTCAAGTTCGTGAGGCGATGGAAAAACTTTTAGAATTAATGTCAAAACAAAGGCTAGTAGTCCTTCAAGGACTGATAGTATCCGTATAAACAAATAACAATACAGGAAAGCAAAGTGACTGAATTTGGCGCGCTGATGTTCCCGACTGATTATGCCATTCAACCCACAGAACTTGCGAAAGCGATCGAAGAACGAAATCTTGACTCAATTTTTTTCCCCGAGCATACCCACATCCCTGCGAGTCGTCGAACGGCCTATCCGATGGGCGGAGACCTGCCCAAAGAATATATTCATACCTATGACCCATTTGTCGCGCTTGCCACCTGTGCCGCCGTCACATCACGGATTAAACTGGGCACGGGGATTTGTCTTATCGTCGAGCGGGATGTCATTGCCCTTGCTAAAGAAACTGCCTCGTTGGATCGGCTGTCAAACGGTCGGCTTATTCTCGGTATTGGTGCCGGTTGGAATGCCGAGGAGATGGAGAATCACGGCATTGAATATAGCAAGCGTTGGAAAGTCGTCAGAGAGAAAGTACTGGCCTTAAGGCAGCTCTGGACGGAAGAAAATGCCGAGTTTCACGGTGAATATGTCAATTTTGATGCAGTCTGGTCGCACCCCAAACCCATCCAACCCAACGGTCCGCCTATCTGGATGGGAGCGACATCAAAATGGAGTTATGATCGAATCGCCGAGTACTGTGATGGCTGGTTACCGGTAGCCGGACTCTCGGAAGGTATGCTGCCCGATGTAGAATCAGCAATGACCAATCGCGGGCGAGCGATGAGCGACCTGACCCTGGGTATGTTTGGCGTACCCCCGGATGAACCATTCATCCTGAACAAACTCGAGGAGGGTTATTCGCACCTGGTGTTTGGCTTGCCTCCGGAAGGCGCGGATGTTGTGCTGCCGCTACTGGATCAATATGCGGCGATTGCCGAGAAATTGCGCTGATAGATTCCACTGAAAGGCAAGCAGCATAACCATACAACTTTACCGTCTATGATTACGATGAAGTTGATCCTCGGTTTTGTATATACTTACTTTCTTTGATCAGGAATTTTAAGTATGGCGGCGTACATACCTCCTAAGGTCTGGACCTGGGATTCAGAGAGCGGCGGCAAATTTGCAAACATCAACCGACCCATCGCAGGTGCGATTAAGGACAAAACCCTGCCCGTGGGTAAACACCCCTTGCAGCTTTATTCCCTGGCAACGCCCAACGGCGTCAAGGTGACCGTGATGCTGGAAGAACTCCTGGCACTGGGACACGAAGGTGCTGAATACGATGCCTACCTGGTCAACATCGGTGATGGTGACCAGTTCGGAAGTGACTTTGTCGCTATTAATCCCAACTCCAAAATCCCAGCCCTGCTCGACCACAGCACGAGCCCGCCAACCCGGATTTTCGAATCAGGTGCAATCCTTATTTACCTGGCTGAGAAATTCGATGAACTTTACCCTGAAGATCCATCCAACCGCGCAGAATGTCTTTCCTGGCTGATGTGGCAGATGGGCAGCGCCCCATTCCTCGGCGGTGGCTTTGGTCACTTCTATGCATACGCGCCAGAGAAATATGAGTACCCGATCAACCGATATGCCATGGAGGTCAAACGCCAACTCGATGTGTTGGACCAGAACCTCGCCGACCGCCGTTATTTATGTGGTGATGAATACAACATAGCCGACATTGCAACTTATCCCTGGTACGGCGCCCTGGTATTGCACAATATTTATGATTCCACGGAATTCCTGGATGTGGCGTCATATAAAAATGTCGTCCGCTGGGCAACTGAAATTGAGGAACGCCCGGCAGTGAAACACGGCCGACGTGTTAATCGAGCGTGGGGACCGGAAGAAACCCGGGTTCCGGAACGGCATGACGCGAGTGACTTAACACCAGAGTAGAACGAAGGGATTTGTCATGAGCTCCAGACGAACCTTTATTAAAAACTCGGCAGCGCTCTCAGGCTTTCTGGTTGCCGAGACTGCCTTTTCCGGGCTCTCATCCAACTTTGCTCAGGCCTCCATGGCAGACAGCTTATCCACTGCAGACAAAGACGGGCTCACCGTTCTAAATGATCGGCCTGTGAATGCAGAAACCCCCGCTCACCTGCTCAATGATGACATTACCCCCAATTCGAGATTATTTATCCGAAACAACGGCATCCCACCTGCCCAGGTGAATGCCGAGAACTGGACGCTGGAAATCAGCGGTGAATCAGCCGTATCACCCATCACATTCAGTATTCAGCAACTCAAGCAGGACTTTGAGCGGGTGAACCTGCAACTCACCCTGGAATGCGGTGGTAATGGTCGGTATGAATTTGACCCTCCGGCAAAAGGCAACCAATGGACCCTGGGCGCAGTGGGTTGTCCGAGTTGGCAAGGGATTAGACTGAAGGATGTGCTTGAACGTGTCGGCATCAGGAATGATGCTGTTTATGTGGCGTATTATCCTGCGGATACCCACCTGAGCCGAACACCGGGAAAGCTGCCTATTTCTCGTGGCGTACCCATTGCGAAGGCACTGCAACCCGAGTCCATGATCGTCTTTGGTATGAACAACCAACCCTTACCTGCCATGCACGGTTTTCCATTAAGACTCATGTTTGGCGGCTGGCCAGGATCAACTTCCGGCAAATGGGTGAATCGGATCTCAATTCGAAACAAGGTTCACGATGGACCAAAAATGGGAGGCGCTTCATACCGCGTACCTCGCAATCCGGTGGCACCCGGCACAAAGGTTGCTGACGCGGATATGGAGATCATTCAGTCGATGCCGGTAAAATCACTGATTACTTCGCCGCAGACCGGAGGTCGACAGCCTGTTGATCAGCCCTTGAAGATTCACGGCCACGCCTGGGCTGGTGAATTAACCGTGGAACAGTTGCTGGTATCGATTGACTTTGGACAGACCTGGCAATCAGCTCACCTTGGTAAAGCTGTCAACCGATTCGCCTGGCAGCACTTTGACGCCATGGTCGGGTTCGCCAAACCAGGCTACCACGAGATCTGGGCGAAGGCGGTGGACGAAAACGGAACATCCCAACCGATGGTTGTTCCTGGCTGGAATCCAAAGGGTTATCTAAACAACGCCTGCCATCGGATAGCTGTTTATGTGGTTTAGGTTAGTACCAATGCTATTGATCATATTACCGGTTTATGCCCGGCAGCCATTACCGAATGATCCTGACACTGGCCTGGCAATCGACAGCAACTGGGAACAGGTAAGAGCGGTCTGTACTATTTGCCATTCTGCAAAACTGGTTACCCAGAATCGCATGAGTCGTCAGGCGTGGCTCGATACTATCAGGTGGATGCAGAAAGAACACGGATTGATCGCGCTCAACGATTTGGAGGCGCCCATCCTGGACTACCTTGCCAGGAACTATAACGTGAGAGGGCATAGCAAGATCCGTAGTAGACGCAGGAATCTCGAGCTCAATTAACGAAGATGCTAAGGACTGCCAGGTAAACAGGACAACCAATGAAACTTGAATTTTTCTTCGACTGCTCCAGCCCCTGGACCTATCTGGGATTTGAGTCACTGCAAAAACTACATGCAGCGTATCCCGATCTGGAGGTAGGCTATAAGCCTATTCTGGTGGGCGGCGTGTTTAACCAGGTTAACCCGTCAGTTTACGAATCAAGGGCAAATCCTGTACCTAGTAAACAGGCGTACTATGCGAAGGATCTGCAGGACTGGGCAAACCACGTCGGTATCACCATTGGGCAGCCGCCAGTATTCCCCGTCAACAGCGTCAAGGCCATGCGTGGTGCCTTTGTCGCAATGGAAAATAAATGTCTGGTTGATTACGCGCGGCTGGTGTTCAAAACCTATTGGACTGCTCTGCAAGATATATCCGACGATGTAGTCCTGGCCTCAATCGTCGCGGAGGCTGGTATGGAAACAAGCAGCTACTTTGAAAAGATCAATTTGCAGCAATACAAGGACAGACTCAAAAACAATACTGAGGAGCTGATCGAACGTGGCGGCTTCGGCTCTCCTACTATCTTTCTCAACGACGTAGATATGTATTTTGGCAATGATCGTTTTGCGTTGATCGAAGCGAGGCTGAACTAAGCCGTTTTCGAGCCAACTGATATCAGTCGGCCCGTTTAAAAGACAATGCCAGCCCGGATAATCCGTGTAACAAGGCATTGGGTGAAAATTCCGGCTCAGAAGCATTTTCGGTTAAACGAAAATCCTTCATCCGCTGAAAAATAACCTTAAAGCCAATATTCATTTCACGGCGGCTCAAAGCGGCGCCGAGGCAATGATGAACCCCCTTGCCGAATGCTACATGGTCTTTCAAATTGGGCCGCATCACGTCGAACCTTTCAGGATCCGGAAAACGTTCAGCATCCATATTTGCTGACGCAAATCTTGCAAAACAGACGGAATTTTCCGGGATTGTGATATCACCTACTTCGATGTCTTTTGTCGTTCTTCTAAACATGTTGGCTGATGGACTGGAAATCCGTAATGTCTCTTCCACCAGGTTCGAAATCATGGCAGGTGACGGATCATCAGCTACCAATTGATACTGTTTAGGGTTTTGAATCAGGCGCCACATCCCTTCGGTGAGCGATGCCGATGTCGTCTCATTACCGGCCACCATGATCTGGGAAAGCATTGACAGACATTCTGCGTTTTCCAGCGGCGTCTCCCCATCGATACTGGCGTTAACAACTTTTGAGAGAATATCCTGCTGTGGATCACGGCGTCGTTCATCCATCTTTTCAACAAAATATTGCTGGAACTCCAACATGCTCCTGGCGGACTTGATTCGCCCCTGTTCATCCAGCTGCTGACTCAGGTTGCCGATAAAAGCACGGGTCCAATCTCGCAGCAGGTGCAAATCAGTCAACGGTACACCCAATTGCGATGCAATAACCGTCAGGGGTAGCGGTACGCCAAAAGCAGAAAGAAATTCGCATTGTTCGTCGTCGATAAAAGCATCAATCAGTTCGTTGGCGGTTTTTTCAATAAAAGGTTCAAGGGACTTCAAACTCGCTGGAGAAAAAGCACCGTCAACAAACTTCCGATAACGTCTTTGTAAGGGCGGATCCTGCGTAAGCATGGTTTCCACCTGCGGATAGCCCTTTTTAGTGATACTTTCAAGTTCCGGATTCCCCGAACTTCTTGCATCACGCGCCGTTCCCGGCCGCATTCTGCTGGAGAAGCCCTGGTGGTCCATCGACATCTTCACCACATCCTCGTAGCGTGAGATAAAGAAAATACCCGTCTGGGTGTCCAGATAGACCGGTGCCTCATCCCTTAACCTGCGATTCATGTTGTATGGGCAACGCAGGTTTTCAGGATCCATCGGATTGATTTCATTAATAGGGCAGGATAATACCCGTTCTATGGTTTCTGACATTTGAAAATCTCTCCCTTTTTGGACCTATACTAACGTGGTTTGCCAGGTCTAACCACGCCACACCCTTTTGTTCTGTGAGCCGAACATTTCCGACAATTCGACCCGCGTTGGGCGGATTCTCACCGGGCAAAAATTCGGGTCATCAGGGCCGGTATTTCCAAATTGGGTGAGATCGTAGTCAATTGCATCCCAGGCATGCTGCTTGATTGCCGGGTCTGAAATCAGTTCCGCCCTGCCACGGACCATGACATGGATAAAATCCGGCGGGGCGACCTGATATTGGACATCAACCAAAGGGTTAGCCCTGATTTGCTGCGCCTTTGGTGATTCTGGCCCAGTGGCAAACCACAATGTTTCACCTTCCCAGGTCGGATGTACCACCCTCACGCGCGGCTCATTGTTGTGTACAGTGGCTATCGCACACCAGATGGCTTTCTTGCAAGCCTCGTCTACCTCGGCAAAAAAAGCGGCCCGGTCTGCGTTGTTAATTGCGACCATTATATTTTCCCTCAATCAATGTTATTCGGATGCCAGATCCTTCCACCTACTAACCTGCCTGATACATTACTACTGATCCGCTATCCAGCTTCCATGGAACCCGGCAGGGACACGTGTTGGCAGGTGTACTCTCGCCACAGGTTCATTTGCCATGCTGCTCGCATCAACAATAACCAGTTCACTCACGTTCTCAGCCTGGTCGTAGACGAAGCTGATCAAATAGCCATCATCCTCTGACGTAGCACCTGCTGCCGGCACAAATACCGGTTCTCCACCTGCTCTCCCCGCCTCCAACTCGTGTGCGACACTGGTACCGGTCTTCATGTCGTACTTCACAAAAGAGGAAGCCGTTGGGCCACCCGCGCCAAATTCCGCTGTATAGCCGTAGCGATAAGGCAGGCCAACAACGCTGTCGGGCACCCGGGGGAAATCAACTGCCCTGTCATCCAGCTGTTGTTCACTGACCTTGCCAGTAGCCTGATCAATCACCCACCTGTGGAGCACCGGGGGGACATCTGCAGCACCGGGTTTCATGGAGTGTGCGAGGCGGCACACATCAATAACAATGTTATCGCCGTCTTCGTAGGCATTCATCGGGTGATAAACGTAACAAGGGTCGATGTCGTACCAGACCACATCTTTGTTTGAGCCATCCCTGGGCATTACACCAAGACGGGCACCATACTCTTCACTCCATTGAATCGGTAAGCCTCCGGAAAAATTCTCGAAATTCCAGACCAATGGCAGATCCATGAAAATAATGTGATTCCTGGTTACATTGAAATCATGAACCATGGTCGCGCCTTTCACTTCGATCGCTTCCGACTGGATCAGTTGACCATCAGCTGACGCCCGGTGGTAGGTGAGATAAGGAGGCGTCATTCCATAATAGAAAAACAGCAACTCACCGGTTTGCGGGCAGATTTTTGGATGCGCGGTCATACCGCCCTTCAACTTGCCGTCATAGGTATACGCACCGACGGTCTCGAGATCTGGCGTAAGTTCAAACGGCCAATGCCCTTCCTCCAATGCCAATATTTTACCGGCATGACCAATAATATGGGTATTAGCAAGTGATCTTGAACGATCATCCAGGGAATTCATGGGATCAGCATCCGGGTCTTGCAGCAGCGGCGTCTGAACGTAACGATTGCGATACCAGTTCGCTTTACCATCCGCTAACTCGACCCCATGAATCATGCCGTTACCCAGGAACCAGTGTGCGGTTTCACCTGACTGCGGATTGGATCCGTTGCGAAAGTATCGTCCATTGAGTTCCGGCGGTATGTTGCCCGTGACCTTAAGGTCATTTTCCGTTAATTCTTCATAGACTGGCGCAAAATTCCCCGTCAGCCAGAATGGTTTTTCTGTTTCTGTTATCGATTGTTCACTCATGGTCAGGTCCCTGCTATTGGAATTGCGATTGGTTCATCATGACCTAACCGCCTAAAACAAACAAGCCTGACTGTTTTCGGCGGGCCCCTCTGGATTTCTGTTCATGGGAAGGCTAACGCGCGGTATAGCCGCCATCCACGGGCAGAACGACACCTGTGATAAAACTGGCATCATCACTGGCGAGGAAGGCAGCGGCCGCTGCAATCTCTTCGGGTAAACCCAGACGACCCATGGGATGCAGGGATTCGAGATACGCAAGACCCTCCGGGGTCTCTCTAGCGCCAGCGGTCATGGGGGTTTCAATATAGCCGGGTGCAATGGCGTTGACACGAACCCCTTGCGCCCCGAAAGTCACGGCGAACTGCCTGGTGAGGCCAATCACGCCATGCTTTGCCGCAACGTAGGCCCCCGCACCGGGCTGCAGTTCCGTGTCTGGCAGTTGCTCGATACGTGGACCTGTTAACCCCACGAGTCCTGCAACCGACGCAGTGTTGATAATAACGCCCCCTCCTCGCGCTGCCAGAAAAGGTGCGCCGTGAAAGAGGCCATAATAAACACCGGAAAGATTTATCGATATGGTTTTGTCCCAACCGAGACCGGCACCACCAATACCGGCGTTGTTAAAAATAATATCAAGATCACCGAACGTATCTGCAGTATGGTGAATCGCAGCCTTGACCGATGCCTCATCTGCTACATCCAGTTCCTGCACTGCGGCTTTGCCGCCTTGTTGGATAATAATATTTGAAGTGTTCTCAGCACTTTTTACATCCAGGTCAGCACACATGACACTCGCGCCATCGTTCGCCATTCGGAGAGCGGATTCACGGCCGATTCCACTTCCGGCGCCGGTAATTAGTGCGACTTTCTTTTCGAGCGTGCCGATATCCTTCTCCTCATGTTTTCGATCTGCAGGCAATCCGAACAGACTATATTCGATCAGTACTTTGCCCGCTACTCCTACCTTCGTAATCCGTTGGCTTGAACGCTCTGAGGGAAGCTATCAATCCAACCCCATACAGCATGGCTCCGAGTATAAACGCCAGATCAGGTGCATCCAGGAATTCGTAGGCTGTCCAGCCAATGAGGGGCCCAAATGCTGCACCGAGATCACCAGCAGTCGCGAACCGTGCATAAACTTTTGACCCCATGCCACTCGCGGCTGCCGAAATGGACGTGGCGAGGGCTGTACCACAAACAAAAAAAATGATTATGCCAGTGGCCAGACCCGCCAGGCTTTGCCCAAAGGTCAGCATAATCAGGGTTAGCGAACCAACGAAAAAACAAAGCGGTGAGCCGATATGAATTCCTGTCCGATCCATCAGCGCGCCGTAAAGCGGCGCACCCAGCGTGTCAAGCACCCAGCGACAGCCGAGCAACAGACCGTTTAGCGTCGCGATACCGATAACCAGCCCGAACAGGTCAACCGCCTGACCATATCGACTTAACAGTATAAAACCCAATGTTGACATGATGAGACCGGGCCCAACACTACCGACGCAGAATCCACAGACGAGTAAAGCCCCGTGAGTTTGGTCTGCTGGACCTCTATTCCACGAGGAGCTACCGGCACTCACCGTGGCAACGCCGGATGCCAGTGCAAAAGGGACTGCAAACACTGAGATCAGGCAGAATGCCAGCAACGTATGCGTAAAGCCGATCATGTCAAAAAGCAGACCGCCAAGAACAATGCCCGCCATACCACCAATGCGGGAAATACCATTGTAATACCCCATCATCTGGGCGAGGTTTTGCGAATGACTGGTTGATGCGACACCCATCACGCTGATATGCCGTATAAATGACCAGCAAAGTCCCCACAGACATCGCGCCAACAACAGTACCAGGAAAGATGAAATCACCGCATACACGGCTGTCAGCAGTGCCCCCAGCGCCAGGCTGAATGCCAGTATCAGATGTATCGGGAATTTGTTATGGAGCCGTTCAGCAAGGTGATTTGTATACAGGCGAATCCATCGATTGGCAGACAATAAAATGCCAACCTGTATGGGTAAAAGACCAATGGTCTCAAAATAAAGCGGCAGGAGCGCGTAAAGCGCCTGATCACCCAGTAATGAAAGGGCCGTTGCAGTGCCCGTGAAGACGGTAGTCCGTGAAGGTCTTACCAGCAAATGACTAGCCTACCAGTTCTCTACCCATGGTCTCAAAATTACCTCGAAGGCCCAGGTAGAACGGTGTTGGCGGTGAAGTTGTAAATAAGTCTCTGCGATACGGTCAGGGTCCGCCATATTATCGTCGACACTTGTTCCTGCCAGGCGATGAGCGCGTGTGCCATCTTCCTGGGTCCAGCCAATCGCCGCATCAATCGGTACGTGGGCAACGTGGATGCCCTCCGGCATTAACTCCCGGGCCATACTTTGTGCCAGACCTGATTTACCATGGGACGCCGCCGCAAACGCGCCACTCTTTGGATAGCCCTTCACTGCAGCACTGGCATTAGTAAATATGATTGTGCCACGCAGACCAGCAGCATCAGCTTTTTCCTGCAGCATATTTTTTGCTGCCTGCTGACCCACCAGGAATGCGCTGAACGTGGAGTTTTTCAGTACATCCAGTACCAGCGCCGGATCCGCTTCGGTAATGGATTTACGGAAAATATCCCGTGATCTACCGTCAATGTTGTGCACGACCAGCTTTGGGCTCCCAAAATCCTTACAGACTGATTCAAATAAATCTGAAACAGAATCCGGTTCCGCGGCATCGCATTGATATAATCCTACGCCATACTCTTCCTGCAATGCCCTGAGCACGGACTTGTCCGGATTGCGGGCAGCAACCGCTACCTTCATTCCCTGTTCACAAAAAAGCCGGGCACAGCTGGCGCTGATTCCTGGACCACCACCGATGATTAAGGCAACCTCGTTGTTCGACATTTCATACTCCCATTTATCCAGCCAGGATAGTTAAGTGCTAAGAGACCAGCAGTCCCTCTTGCTGAAAAATTAACTTATTAAGTTGCTTGATACAACTCTAAATGTTAATTTAAGTTTCTTGATGCAACTTGAGTTCAATCCTGTTTCAACAACTAGGGAACCTCTGATTAAGTATATATTTTCGTCAGGGCAAGGAAGGGATGAATGGAGAAAAGTTGTTGATATGCTGTACATTAACAACTTTTTGGAATTCAACCCTGACGCCAACATTAGTGATGCGGCATACCGACCTTAATCAGAGGTTCCCTAGAAAAAACATGAAACATACCTCGTTTGAAAATATGAACTGCTCTCTGGCCCAGTCACTGGAGATCGTGGGTGAGAGATGGAGTCTGTTGATTATCCGCGACGCCGCGTTTGGATTGCGACGGTTTGATGACTTTCAGAAAAGCCTGGGCATCGCTCGCAACGTGCTGGCAACCAGACTGAACAGATTGACTGACGAGGGAATCCTGGAAAAGGTACCGATTGAGAAGGGCCGCTCGGAGTATCACCTGACCGAAAAGGGCTGGGACCTGCAACCTGTGTTGTTGTCACTCACCCACTGGGGTGACAAATACAAACCCCATGCCGCTGGTAAACGCCTGGTATTCGTCGACCGGCAGACCGGCAAACCCATCCAGCGGATGGCGGTACATTCTGCCGACGGAAGAAAACTGAAACCAAAACAGATCAAAGCCAAGCGTGGCCCCGCTTTGAAGCAGTAAGTCACTGGATTTAAAAGATGGACTGAATGCTTATAGGAGAATATGAAATGAAACCTGTTTGCTTAGTACTTGGTGCCGGTGCAGGTATCGGCGGTAATGTGGGAAAGCGGTTCGCCCTGGAGGGATATCATTCGGTCCTGTGTCGCCGTAGTGATGAGGAAGGACTAAAAAAGATGCTGGCAGATATTGAAAGTGAGGGTGGTGAGGCCTCCGGTTATATACTCAATGCAGTCGAACCAGACAGCATCGAGGAACGTGTCGCGGCGGTAGAGAAAGATATTGGTCCGATCGAAGCTGTTGTTTTTAACCTGGGAGCCCAGATTGGCGACAGGTCACTCGTAAATACCAGCTACAAGGCATTTGAGATGGGCTGGCGTCTTGCAACCTTTGGACTGTTTCGCATCGCTTCCGCCGTGTGCCCCCTGATGGAGGAGCGTGGTAAAGGAACGATCCTGGTGACATCGGCGACCGCGGCCGTGCGTGGCAACAGCGGTCAACATTCGCACGCAGCAGCCATGGGCGGGCGGCGAATGCTTTGTCAGACGCTGAATGCCGAATTTGGTCCGAAAGGTATCCATGTCGCTCACATCCTGATTGATGGCGCCGTGGACGCACCCGATACGCTGGGTAAAATGCTGGGTCCGGAGCGATTCCAGGAACTGCGTGAGACCCGGGGGCAGGAACATGACGGGTTAATGCTGCCCACCAGGATTGCAGACACGTATTTCCACCTCGCCCAGCAGCACAGGTCAACCTGGTCACACGAAATAGACATGCGTTCTTTTTCTGACCGCCCCTGGTGGAATCACTGATCCTGGTGTCACCATTTTCCAAAAATAGTCGACGCAGAGATTACCGGCAGCCAGCCCCGTTTCTACGGCACCATTTTTTCAAACATTAGAGTCACCGATGCAGCAAATCGAATACCAATCCAACAGTGATCACTGGACAATCAGGGCGTTTCGCTGGCCCTGCGCAGACTGCAAAGGTGTCGTGGTGATATCCCATGGATTGGCAGAACACGCACTGCGCTATGACCGGTTTGCCATTGCACTCAATTCCGCCGGTTACGATGTCTGGGCCATGGACCATCGCGCCCATGGTAAGACCCTGGGTCCAAAGGGGTTTGGGGATTTTGGCAGTGGCGGATGGGAAGCCCTGGTGGAAGATATCGGGCAGCTGGTTGATCTTGCAGGTGAGACGATTCCCAATTCATCCATTGTGCTGTTTGGCCACAGTATGGGTGCTGCCGCAGCACAACAATTCGCCCCAATGGGCTCCAACAGGATAGCCGCCCTGATCCTGTCAGGTTCAACCCTCAGGGATCCGGGTGCTGAGATTCCGCCGTTCAACAAGATCTTCGAACCAGCTCGCACAGACTATGACTGGTTATCCCGTGACCAGAATGAGGTTGACAAGTACATCAACGACCCACTCTGCGGATTCGAAGGCCAGACAATTATCAACGGCATGGACAGGACTGACCCACGTCGGGTTGACCTGGACCGTCTACGCAATATTCGCAGCGACCTGCCGGTATTGCTGCTCGCTGGCGATGCTGATCCTGTCAACAACGGTTTGAAAGGCATCGACTATCTGGAATCAAAGTGGCGCGAAGCTGGCATAAGGAAAATCGAACGTCTCATATACGCTGGAGGACGGCACGAAATGTTGAATGAAACCAATCGGGACGAGGTAACAATAAACATTATCGAATGGCTTGGATCGGTATCGGATCGTTAGTGCTTAACTTTCCGGGTCCACAAGCATTACAATGGACTAAATGCGAGCCATGGAGCATATAGATGACGATCACCATCAACCCTGTAGATGCAACACTGGGGGCAATTGTTACCGACGTCAAACTTGCCAGTCTCGATGAGAAAACCTGGCATGAGATTCACGATGCCTTTCTGAAATACGGGGTATTGGTGTTTCCCGCCCAGCACCTGGATGACGAGGAACAGGGTAGATTCGCCAGTTGGTTCGGCGAGGCGGAAAAGCTCGCACCGAGACAAACAGGGCCGAATATTCACATTTCGAACCAGAAGGCCGATGGATCCCTGGCCAAACCGGACGAGCAACATTATCAGATACTACGTGGAAATGAGGGCTGGCATACCGACAGTACTTATATGCCATTAGCCTCCAAAGTAGCCATGCTGTCTGCGCTGGTCGTTGCACCTGAAGATGGTGAAACTGAATTTGCTGATATGCGTGCAGCGTGGGATTCACTGGACGAGCAAACCCAGCAGAAACTGGCAGGTCTTTCAGCCTGCCACTCACTTTATTACTCCCAGGCGAAAGCTGGTTTCAGTCACGAAACGGATAACATGTACGGCTTCCATAACAAGGGTGCGCCCCTGCGACCAATGGTTAAATTGCATCCAGAGACCGGGCGAAAATCAATCTACACCGGGCGACATGCTTACGGTATTGTGGGGATGAGTGAAGAGGAATCCGAAACGCTGCTCCGTGAGTTGCTGGAAGATGCCTGTCAGCCACCCAGGGTGTACAAGCATACCTGGCAGGTGGGTGATACGGTTGTATGGGACAATCGTTGCTTAATGCATCGTGCCAGACCTTACGATGCAAACTTTCCGAGGGTACTGAGAGGTACCCGAATTTCCGGCGACAACGCAACTGAATTGGCTCCAACCTTCGCAGACAACAGAGCTACTGGATTTCAAGCGTCCGAATCCAACGAATCTTCGCTGTCTGTGTAAACAAAACAACAATCATTTAAAAAAGATGGCTAGTATCAAGTCCAAGGATACCCTCTCAGCCAGTGATATTCTGGATAATGCCCGTGTGCTCGCTGGGCGAATCCGCGAAAAGGACCTCGCCTCCGAGTACGACCGGATCCGAAGTTTACCCGCAGACATTGTGCAGGAGATACGTGATGCGGGAATCATGCGGATGAATATGCCGAGGATCTGGGGAGGCCCGGAAATGACCTCGATGGAGCAGGTAGAAGTTATCGAAGCGCTCTCCATGGCAGATGCTTCGGTGGGCTGGTGTTCCTTTATTTGGTGTGACTCGGGGATCTATTCCGGCTACCTTGATGATGCGGTCGGGCGGCAAATGTATCCACAACTGGACATGGCAACATCCGGTTGGGTTTACCCGGTAGGCCAGGCACATCGAGTGGACGGTGGCTACAACATGAGCGGCCAATGGATGTTCGGCAGCGGTTCAGGGCACTGCGACTGGCTGGTGGCAGGTTGTACCGTGTTTGAAAATGGCAAACCAGTATTAAACGACCAGGGTATCCCTCGATGGCGAATCATGTTCGCGCGTCCGACGGATTATGAAATTCAGGATACCTGGTACACCACAGGATTACGCGGCACAGGTTCGAATGACTATCGTTGCGAGAATGTTTTCGTTCCGGAAGAGAGATCCTTCAGCTTCTTTGAACCCGCAAGGCGGGAAGGCACGATTTGGGTCCGTCCCGATCACCTGCTCCGTAAAATGTCGGGTGTCCCACTGGGTGTCGCCCGGGAAACCATTGATCTTGCCCGCACCATGCTGGCCGAAAAAGGGGATCGCCTGACGGGTCAGCTGTATCGAGACATGCCCAGGGTTCAATCTGCAATCGCCCAGGCACAATCAATATTGGGGTCTGCGCGTAGTTACGTGTTCTCGTCACTGGAAAAACAGTGGCAGAAATTGGAATCCGGCCAACCGCTGACAGAAGAGGAACGAGCTGACGTCTGGTTGTCGCGTGTCAACGCTTTTCAGGCCTGCCGTCAGGTCGTAACGCTGATTTACGACACGATCGGCGGCAGTGCAATCTACGCTAAGAAAAGCCCTTTTGACCGGCACCAGCGCGATCTTCAAACAGCCTGCCAGCATGTCGTGGGACAAACAAAAACATGGGAAGGCGCTGGCCGTTTATTATTGGGTGGCGAATCCGATCATTCCATGATGTAGGCAGGATTTACCTGGGCAACTCATCCAAGCGATAAACCCGGGCCGCTGTGCCGCTAAACATAGCCGCTTTCTCTGACTCACTCAAACCAGCCCTGGCTGCAATGCGCTTGAATGCGTTCCAAAGGGTACGATAGGACACACACTCTTTATCCACTGGGAAATTACTCTCAAACATACACCGGTCGGGTCCGAAAGCTTCGATTGCGTATCTATAAAATGGATAGAGTAAGTCACAGAGTTGTTCTGAACTGATCGGTTCGGAACGATGGTTCATATGAAATGGTGGCTCCCATGAACCGACTCTTTGTTGCGCACCACCAACCTTCATAAATGCGTTAGGGCAACTGGCAATCGCGTCGATGCAGGATCGCCAGTTCGCGAATGCATCCGGCCCTGCATCAGGGTCTATCTTGCCACCCAGGTGGTTAACGATGACCGGCACATCGGGAAACGCTTTGGCAAGCTTTGCTAAAACCGGTAAGCGTTCGACATCGGGCGAATAATGGTCATAGCTCAGGTTAAGCTTGCCGAGTACCGCATAACCCTGCATAAATTCCGGATTCAGATCTCCTGGATAAGCACTTCGAATACCTCGAAAATTCGATGATGCCGC
The DNA here is from genome assembly GCA_012960755.1 of Gammaproteobacteria bacterium. Next base: position 193,612 of record DUAT01000153.1, on the reverse strand, counting down.
AAGATGCGTCTGCAGCACCTCCTCGACAGCCTTACCTGGCCGAAGATCAGCAGTACCGAAGATTCCAGCGCAGAGCCGGGTTGAACCGTACAAACCGGATCGGCTCATCGCGACTATGCCTTGTACAAACTCTGTCTCGCCAACACACTGCATTGGTTCGGGGCCGTCCACCCGATAGAAGGCACCACACTGGGCAAAAACCGTGTGAGTGATATTGTGCCCCCCGAATCTAATATCGTTGCTGATTTCCTCGCAAAGATAGACCTTCTCCTGAAAGCTGGCATGGGGTTCGATATCAAAGCTGCGAATATCCCACAGATGATGATGGGGATCGATAATTGGTAATTCTGGCTCAATCACCGTTTCCGGTGTTTCCCGATCCAGCCAATTGTGCAGCTTTTCATTTTCCGGATATGGCATGATTTTCTTCCTTTTTGTTTCTGCCGGTCATCGCAATTTTGCTGTACTAAAGTTTGGCTTGTTGCTTTTTAAACCAGTGGGGTCCTCGAGTTTGTTTCTACTGGGTCGCTAAAGCTTCTTCGAAGAGTACTAAGGCAGCCTCAGTAAACACCAGCATGTTCGCCTCCCTGTCATCACTGTGAGTTTCGATGACGCGATGGGTTGTGGTTGGACCGACAATACCGATAACGCTGACACCCGGACCATGTCCATAGGGTGTACCCGCTGGTCCGGCTGCACCAAGCTCAGCAATCGCCCAGGTTGCATCCAATTTTCGCCTCGCAGCCCTGGCGAACTCAACCACCATCTCTTCTGTGAGGGGTTTTAGCTCCTTCACCAGCGCTCTATCGAGTTCGAGAAATGCGCGGCGCGACTGCAACGTGTATACCACACTGCTGCCAACAAAGTACTGTGAAGCCCCCGGGACGGACAGCAAATTTGCTGCAATCAAACCGCCGGTGGAAGATTCTGCGACGGTTACGGTCTGACCTAACGACTTCAGCCTGTCTCCAATCTTACTGGCTCTGCTGTTAAACAAGCTCATAAGCTGAATTTCCTTTGGAATGCGAGTTGTTATTCAGGCAAATGACAGACTGCCTCAGTGTTGTTACCATCCGGGTCCAACAGAAACGCTCCATAGTAGTGTTCGTGATAGACCGGTCTTAGACCCGGTTCACCATTGTCTTCACCGCCATTAGCGAGACCGAGCTTGTAAAACTCATCGACTTCCGCTCGTGATTTGGCTGCGAATGCAATATGCCTTGGCGATACTGTCTCCTTAGTCTCGATAATCCAATAGGATGCCTTGCCATCTTCGCCAAAAGCACAACAGCGACGGGTCGGAAAATCTGCATCCCATTCCACAACAAATTCGGCCTGTACGGTATAACCCAGTGGCGTAAATGCAGCCTCATAAAACTTCCTTGTGGAAACATAGTCTTTTGCGTAAGTGCTAATGTGGTCCAGCATAGCTTGCGCCGTGTCATCCATTGAATTTAAGCACTCGTATCGTGTCACAAGCAACACAGAATTACTTCACCAATTTATTTGACAGCCGACTTTATTTTCCCAATGATTCAGCTCACTTTGTTTATCACTGGAGTTCCGCTATGGATACAGGACAATTCACTGGATTTGAGGTGACGTTACAAAAACCGGGTATCGCCTGGATCGAGTTCAATGAGCCGGAAAAGCTTAACGGCATGAGCGCACGAAAAAAGCGTGATCTGATGGAGACACTGACACAGGCGCAAATGGACAATGCAGTCAGGACCATCGTTTTTATTGGCCAGGGTCGTGGATTCTGTGCCGGGGATGACCTGAACGCTTATACTTCTGCTTCTCAACCCACGAATGCCCTGATGCCACCCATACCACCCGGGCACGATAACCCCATTGGCACTTACAATGGTTTGAAACACATTTCACAAGCACTTAATCTGACCATTAGAAAACTCGACAAGTTATCCATCGCCGCCATCAATGGGGTCGCGATTCAAACCGGGTTGTCTCTGGCCCTGGCTTGTGATTTCAAAATAGCGGCGTCGGAGGCCAGGCTCGGCAGCGCTACCTTACGATTCGGACTACTTCCCGACGAAGGAGGGCAATTCCTGCTGGTACAGCACATGGGGCTTGCGAAAACCATGGATTTCGTCATGCGCAAGCGTATCGTCTCTGCCGACGAAGCCATGTCGTTGGGGCTCGTCAACGAGGTAGTGCCCGGTGACCAACTCAGGCAGCGGGCTGAAGAGATGGCGCTGGAATTATGCAATGGGCCCCAGGTCTCGATGCGGTTGTTAAAGCAGTCGGTCTACCAGGCAGCTGAACTGAGTTTTGAACAATCCTGCGAAGAAATTGCCTCCAAGACAGCAATCTCGGACCATCACCCGGATAGCAGGGAAGGTGTCAGTGCCTTTCGGGAGAAAAGAAAAGCGACGTTCAACGATTGGTTGAGAGAATTCGAGTAGGGTTCGATCTCAGCACTTGAGCACTGTTCTTGATATTATACTGCCAGTATTTGGTCTGGTTTTTTTTGGCTACCTGTCAGGCAGGGCCAAATGGATAACTGAGGCCGGAATCGAAGGTTTGTCGAGCTTCGTCTTTACCATCGCCATTCCGATCATGTTGTTTCACAGCATCGCAACCGCTGAGTTACCGGAACAGATTCCCTGGAATTTCATTTTTGCCTATTATGCTATGACCCTGATGTTATTCGCATTTTGCCTCGCAGCAGGCCGACTGCTTGGATTGGATGGCACCGAGGCAAGCATTTTCGCTATGTCCGGTGTGTATTCCAATGTCGTCCTGCTGGGTATTCCTCTCGTACTTGCAAGCCTGGGTGAAGCTGCCACCATACCCCTGTTTATTATCGTATCCACCAATGCCGCCATCCTGTTTTTAACCACAACCTTTTTTGCAGAGTCAGGCCGGGGAAATACGGACAAGCTTCAGGCGCTGCCAATGCAAACCGTCAAGGTGCTTGCCAGCAACCAGATTGTATTGGGGATCGTACTTGGTTTAATCACCAACCTGCTTAACATATCCCTACCCGGTGTAATCGACAAAACGGCTGCCTTTCTCGGTGGTGCTGCGCTGCCTTGCGCCGTCTTTTCAATTGGTGCCAGCATCAGTCGTTACAAAATATCCGGGGAAATACTAAGGATCGCCACGGCGCTCAGCATAAAAAACCTGGCGCACCCATTGCTGGTGTGGTTGGCCTGCACTCACATTTTCCATCTTGAGCCAACCTGGACCGCAGTAGCCGTTGTGCTTGCGGCTTGCCCGACGGGTATTAACCCTTACCTGTTCGCCAATCGCTATCAGGTCATCGTTGCGTCAACCGCTACCGTCGTCGTATTGTCTACCGCGATTTCGGTGCCAGTCCTGAGCCTTGTGCTCGTGTTGCTGACTAACTGATTATGCGGGTGCATCTGATTGGCCCTGGGGGCGCAGGAAAATCTACAACCGGGCCGCCGCTGGCGAGAAAGCTCAAGTTGCCATTTGTCGACTTGGACAAAATGTACCTCAAGACACGAAGTATAGACGCTGATGTCGATGAACAGGGTTATGAATATTACGTTCGAACCAATATCGAGCTCTACCTGGATATGCTCGACAGGTACCCATCCGGAGTCATCGCCCTCTCTTCAGGTTTTATGACTTATGACTCGACATTCCATCCGCGTATTCAGCAAATTCATCGTGAAATTCTCGGTGACGGATCGACAGTTCTTTTACTGCCCTCATTCAACCTTGAGGAGTGTGTAACAGAAACCTTAAAACGACAGCTTCGTAAATCCCACAACAGGACTTCCGCAGAACATCAGGTTGATCTGATCAACAAACGATTCCATATCTACAAGCCCATGGGTAATATCAAGATCGCGACGAACAAATCTACTCCAGCGGTTGTAGAAGATATCGTCAGCCAGTTATCGTTGAGTTTTGTAAAAAACCAAAATATCTAACCATTATGGAAAGTCTGTTAAAAACCCGGCGACTATGCCTGCGCAAATTTACCCGGGATGATGCCCGATACCTTCACCAGTTGGACAACGATCCTGAGGTGATGCGTTACATCAACGGCGGTCTTCCCGTTTCGCTGGATATGATCGAGGATCGCGTCCTGGCTACATTCGTTCAGTATGATATGGATCGACAGGGGCTGGGGTTCTGGGCAGTAGTCGACATTCACTCGTCGGCTTTCCTCGGATGGGTTTGCCTGCGACCACAACAGGACGACCCGGCAACTGCCAGCATCGGGTATCGATTTCTTCTCGAAACCTGGGGCCAAGGCTATGCAACGGAAGCCGCGCAAGCCTTAATAAATCTGGGTTTTACTGAACTGAGCCTGGAGCGGGTAATTGCCACAGCCTATGAAAAAAATCAGGCCTCGCGCCGGGTCATGGATAAATTAGGTCTCAGATTTGTGAAGACATTTAAAGTCGATATTGCGATGGCAGACACAGCCATCCACGATGCAACCGATATCTGGGACGGCGATGATGTTGAGTATGCGTTGGATCGCACAGATTGGCGGAAGCTTCAGTGTCAGCCGCGACAATAAAATGAGTAGATACGAATGAGAATAGCTTTGTACCTGCGTTGGCTGACCTCCTCATTCCACCAGCCCAGCTTCTGGTTGCTATTGTTACCCATGGTTAGTATCCGGTTCTATACAGAACAGTTTTTCCCATCAAACCCGGTGATCTTCCTTGGCGTGCTTTCAGATATTGCTGTTGCGGGCGTCTTTACGATCGTAGTCTCCCTTATCAATCATCGCCATCGGGGTTACCTGCTGTTCGTGCTATTGCCTGGCATTAACTATCTTATCTATTGGAATTACGAACATATTCTCGCCAACGGTTCGAATATGTCGGTATTGCATGTTTCCCAGGCAGCGGACATTGTTTTTATCGAGAGTTCCTTGATGAACCCAACGAACCCGGTTCTGCTTGCGGCTTTATTTTTACTGGCATTTTCGTCCGCTTATTTGCTCCGGCGGTACCGCGAATACAGCAGCAAACCTTATGGTATTCTGCTGGTTGCAGCCTCCGTTGTTATACTGATATCACAAGGTCAGTCACGGCTTATTGACGGATGGCGTGGCTATAATTTTGTCGAGGAAAACTTCTACTGGCTGCTTAACCAGGATGATGTAAAAAACAACGACGCGGTTTCGCGACTGCCCTTGCAACTGGTGATGCGAAACCAGCTTGAAGGCAAGCCTATTCTTGCGTTTCCGAAGACCCCCACTAATGTTCTGCTTATACTACTGGAAGGAATCTCAGGACATATGATCAACCCGGCGAAGAATGGCACTGACCAGGACCCAAAGATTCCAAAATTAACCCAGTTAAGCCTCATAGCTGGAAACTCCCTTTACTACTCACAGTTTGTCAACACCCAGCGCCAAACGAACCGTGGCCAATATGCAATCCTCTGTGGAGACCAGCCAAAGTTAACCAGTTCATTGCCGAAGATGGTCCAGTACGCACGAACCGGCGGCCCTCCCTGCCTGCCACAGGTGCTGCATGAGGCCGGTTACGATACGACCTACATGCAAAGTGCGCCTCTGACTTATATGTATAAATCAGAGTTTATGCCTCGTGCAGGGTTTAGGTTAAATCTCGACGATCAGGACTATGGGTCGGAGCGAGTCCGGGGAACCTGGGGTATCGATGACATGACGTTGTTCAAGGAGGCAAGAACGGTTATCCAGACCCAGCAGACACCCTGGATGCTGACGCTGCTCACCGTGGGTACTCATCATCCCTATAGCATTCCGGACATGGAACCAGGATCAACAGTTAGCTTCAACACCGCAGCGGAATCCATGGATAAACACCTGGGAGAATTTTGGAATTTTCTGCAAACAACCGGTGTTCTCGAAAACACCCTGGTCATCATCACCTCCGATGAATCCGTTGGGCAGACATCTGCCAGACAACCTTTCCTATCCCAGGCCTGGGGATTTGCCATAGTCAGCGTACCAGCGACGCCACGGTCCATATCCCGACTCTACAACCAGACCGACATCGCCATATCGGTGCTGGACTACCTGGGGCTGGAAAGCCGGTCCCGATTTAAGGGCCGCAGCCTGTTCCGGGATTATGAATCGGGCAACATGATTCTGTTTGCCAATACCTATCTGCGTCAATTTGCATTGCTCGAAGAGGGTAAAAATATCATCCGCTGCACCGAGAACCTGGACCTTTGCAGTCAACAGGCCATCAACGGGTCAATTTTCGACAGGGTGATGGAAGAACCGGTACGTGACACCCTCTCATCAGCGGATCAGATCCTGATGCGTGAACTCATCTCCTGGAATAATTTCAGCCTGGTCAACAGCACCCGAAGAGAAGTGGATTTAACGTCTCAGATCGATCTGCAGCAACCAGGATTACGACTTCTGCTGGGAGGCCAGAGCCTGAGTACGAAACCTGGCGATGAGGTTAACATTGAACTAAGGTTGAATTCGACAGGTACACCGGATAGCCGAACCTATGTCCGGGTAGAATTGAAGGAGTCTGCCTCGACCGACTCGATCTTTAAACATGAGCTGGAGCTCAAGGGTAACAGTCAGTTGCCCCTTGAATTTCACCACCAGTTTGACGAGACCGCAGAAGGCGTCGAGCTGGTGATTTTTGCTGGCCAGATCAGTGGTGATATGACCGTATCAACGACAGGCAGAATGACCATATCAAACGAAAACCAGTAGTGCTTCAAGGTATACTGTCGGTTTAAACAACTGTGTTAACTCATGAGTAACAGTCAACCGGAAGTCACTCTGCCTCGTTTGCCCATCGCCCTGTTGCCGCTGATAGCCTTGATTCTGATGTTGAGCGCTTCGATCTACCTGTTCGGTGATTTAACCACAAGTGGCCCCGGGCAAATAGCCCTTATTCTCGCCGGTGTTTTAGCCGGACTCGTCGGGGTACTGAATGGACATCGATGGAGTTCTCTTGAACAGGGTGTGGCGGATTCGATCAAACGCGCCCTCCCCGCTGTTTTTATCCTGCTCATGGTGGGTACGTTAATTGGTCTCTGGATGTTGTCCGGCACCATTCCTTATCTTGTTTATTACGGTCTGCAAATCCTGGTACCAGAAATTTTCTACGTTGCATCGGTGATCCTGTGCTCCATCGTAGCCATTTCCATCGGCAGTTCCTGGACAACGGCGGGCACAGTGGGCGTTGCATTGATCGGTATCGCCAGTGCCTCAAATCTTTCGCTGGAAATCACCGCGGGTGCTGTGATCTCCGGCGCATATTTCGGCGACAAGTTATCGCCGCTGTCCGACACCACAAATCTTGCGGCGGCGGTTACCGAGACGGAGTTGTTCGAACATATCAAGTTTCTTATGTGGACGACAATTCCTGCCATGCTCGTTGCCCTGGTCGTTTTTACCGTTTTTTCATTGTCAGCATCTGCCGAGATCGACCACTCCCGTATTGAGTCAATCTCCACAGCAATCGCTAACACTTACCGGCTGACACCCTGGTTGATGCTGCCGTTGGCCGTTACTCTCGGCCTGGCTGCATTCAGGCAACCCGCATTTGTCTCCCTGCTACTGGGTTCCATCACTGCTGCGATTGTCGGCGCGGTAACACAGCCACATCTGTTTGTTACCGGCGATGGTTCGACTGAGATTGTAAAGAGCATATGGCTGGTCGCAGCAAACGGCTTCAGTTCTGCCTCGGACCACGAAGTGCTTGATAACCTGTTATCCCGCGGCGGTATGGAAAGTATGTTGAACACGGTCTGGCTGATTCTGGCAGCCATGTTTTTCGGTGGCATGCTGGAACGCTCCGGCTCTCTTGCGGTTCTGGTGCAATACCTGATCCTGGGGGTCCATTCCGGTGGCGCCTTAATGCGCAGGGCAGGAATGACATCTCTTGCCGCCAATCTGATTACCTCGGACCAATATCTCGCCATCGTGCTGCCTTCAAGAATGTACGCTGACAAGTTCAGCGAAATGCAACTGGCATCGAAAAACCTCTCCCGGGTGCTGGAAGATTACGGCACCGTGACCTCGGTACTGGTGCCATGGAATACCTGTGGGGCATTTATGGCAGCAACCCTTGGCGTCGCTACCAGTGACTATTTTCTATTTTGTGTGTTCAATCTAGCGAGCCCGGTTATTTCCTATGTTTACACACTGGTGAACTTCAAGGTAGAGCCACTCTCCTTCGCCGAAGCAACCTGAGCGGCTGTTTGCACAAACATGGTCACAGCGATACTTACACAGGGGTCAGTTAGCCGGGGTTTGCTCAATCTGACCGTACCCATGATCCTGGGTATCTCATCGAGCCTTGTCGCGGCTGTATTCGAGACTTATCTGTTGGGGCTGTTAGGCACCAATGAACTGGCGGCCTATAGCTTCACGTTTCCCGTCGTCGGCGCACTGACATCGGTCGGGCTTGGCCTGTCCATCGGTCTTTCGTCTGTCCTTGCCCGAACCGTGGGTGCGGGCGATCATTCACAGGTCACCCGATTAGCCACAGATGGCGTCACCCTGATGGCGTTACTGATGTTCGTAATAACCCTGTTGGGATTATCGAGCCTCACTATTTTATTCACCCTCATGGGAGCTGATCAAACCACGTTACCGCTTATTCAGGACTATATGACTATCTGGTATCTGGGGCTGATCTTTTTCACATTGCCATCCATGGGCGCCAACGCGTTGAGGGCAACAGGGGATGCGCGTATTTCAGGTACGATAATGGTCGCGGGTGCAGTGATGCAGATGATCATTGATCCGATACTGATTCTGGGATTATTCGGCTTTCCAAAACTTGGGATTCAGGGCGCAGCCTGGGCCATGCTGATCTCCCGTTTCGTGCTCTGTGTTCTCACATTCTATGTGCTGATCTATCGCAAACACCTGATTGTGCTGGCACCTACCACTTTCCAGAATCTAATGAATTCCTGGAAACAGATTTTATCTGTCGGTATACCAGCAACGGCAACCAACCTGATTGGTCCTGTTTCGACTGCCATTATCATCACCATGCTCGCTGGATTCGGCAAAGAGGCCGTTGCCGGGTTCGGTATTGCTTCCAGGCTGGAAGCCCTGTCTATCATCCCCCTGTTTGCCCTGTCCGCCAGCATTGGACCCTTTGTCGGCCAGAACTGGGGCGCAAACCGGCGTGATCGGGCGAATCGGGCAATGAAGTACGCCTTTCTCTGGTCAATATCATGGGGATTACTAATTGCCGTTCTTTTCGCACTGTTCGGAGATTCAGTCAGTCGTTACTTTGAAGACGATGACGCCGTTATTAAATATACTCGCATGTACCTTATGATCGTACCGATCAGCTACGGTGCCTGGGGGGTGTTGATGATGGCCAGCGCAACATTTAATTCCCTGGGTAAACCCCTGTCGTCAACCACCATGTCTGTCGTGCGAATGTTCGCCATCTATGTGCCCCTGGCTTACTTTGGACAATTGTATTGGGGGGCGATGGGAATATTTGGGGCGGCATGTCTGTCCAATCTGATTATGGGCCTGGTTGGGTATACCTGGAACAGACGGACCTATGTGCCGATGCTGGCGAAACAACAAATGTAGTCAAGTCCTATCCAGACCCGCCTGCCAATACTTACTGGTCCAGAAAATCGGACAGCTTTAGCTAACCTTGATCTGACATTAACTCAAAGCATTTTGCCATCGCCTCACGAAACATGAAAATTCAGGGTTGTTCGGCCGGGTGTATGCTTTCAGCAGACTCGAGGCCAGGACGGCCGAAAGTCAGGCCCCAGGGATGGGTTCACGCCGGTGCGGAAAGCGTACACCCGGTCGAACAACCCGAACAGACTTTTTCGACGGAACATCGTTCGCAAAATTGATGTCAGATCAAGATTAGTTGTCCCTCACCATGACTGGCAACTCGCGAATACCATGAATAAAACTGGACGGCAGGAGAACCGGGTCCCCCACTACCTCTATTTTTGAAAAGCGCTTCATCATCTCTTCCCATACGACTCTTAACTGCATTTCAGCCAATCGGTTACCAACACAACGATGGACACCATATCCAAAAGCCGTATGCTGCCTAGGATTTTCCCGGTCGATGATGAACTGATTCGCATTCTGTATGGCACCCTCATCGCGATTGCCGGAGATGTACCACATAACCACCTTGTCGCCTTTCTTGATTTGTTTGCCTTCGAACTCATAATCTTCAAGCGCCGTTCGTGCCATGTGGGCAACGGGTGACTGCCAACGAATAATCTCCGGCACCATCTTCGGAATCAGTCCGGGATTCTGCATAAGCTTCTCATATTCCCCCGGATTTTGGTTTAGCGCGAGAACGCCACCGGTTATGGAATTACGGGTGGTGTCATTGCCACCGACAATCAGCAAGAGAATGTTGCCAAGCAATTCCTGAGGAGACATGTCCCGGGTTGATTCATCATGCCCCAGCATGGAAATCAGGTCGAATTTAAGGGGTTGCTTTTTTCGCTCCTCATAAAATTCGGTGAAGTAGGCCAGACAATTAAATAACTCCTGGAAGCCCTGCTCCGGCGTATCAAAGAACTCCGGATTGCCAATATTTGAAACCGTATCGGACCAGTAAATGAGTTTCAGGCGGTCTTCCTGCGGCACATCGAACAAAGTGGCCAGCATCTGACCTGTAAGCTCAACAGATACTTCCTTGACGAAGTTAAACTCCTCATTAACAGGCAGGTTATCGAGGATCTCTCCAGCACGTTCCCGAATCAGGGGCTCAAGTTCTGCAAGATTTTTTGGCAGGAACATCGGAGTAACAACTTTTCGCTGCGCATCATGCTTGGGAGGGTCTTCCTGGATAAACATGGGGAGGGCATATTCATCATCACGGGCAACGCCACCCAGCGCGATTCCGCCCAGCTTCTGCTTTGAAGAAAACACCTTGTGGTTGGTGTCTATGTGCATGACATCCCTGTACCGGGTGATGGACCAATAGGGCCCAAACATGCTTTCCTCAGTATAGTGCACAGGATCTTCTGACCTCAGGCGCTCAAAATGAGACCATAAGGTGTCATGTTCGAATAGTGACGGATGACCTGGGTCCATTTCATCGAGAGGCACCGAATAGGGGTCGTAATCAGGATCAATGGCGAATGCTTTCAGCACTTCTGCATTGGATACGCTCAGGTCACCACTTCTCATTTTTTCACTCAGGATTTTTCTATCTTCTGTCATTACTCTCACTCCACGTCTGGCCAATCTCCCATAGTAACCGCCAACACGACTTGTGCCAAACAAGCGGACTTAACGCTTTTCACCTTTTTCAATTTGTTCACGTCGGCGGCGACGATTCTCAACACCCGCCAGCTTTAGCGCTTCGCGATTCGAATCATCCACTTTCAGGTAGTTGCCTCGCCAGGATTCACCATTGTGCCATTTCATCGCGGTTTTCCTGACCACTGGTTCAGCTGAACTGGACAACAACGACAACGCCTGACGAACGGTATCCAGCTGTTCATCTGTATTATAGGGATGACCCAACGGATTACCCAGGGGGATATCGTTATGCAAATAACGGGGTACACCGCAATGCTCAACGATATCCAGGGCAGAACCGATAACAACCGTTGCGATGCCGTTCGCCTCCAGGGCTCTAGCCGTCAAACTGACGGACTGATGACAAACGGGTCACAATGGAACGAGTATAGCTACATCGACTTCGTCTTGCAGGCAGGCCTCGAGAATTTTTGGCGCATCGATTTCATTGGTGTTTCGCTGGCTGTAATCGGTGGGGACAAAATGGAACCTGGGAGCGAGCTGACCAATGATGCCCTCCTCTGCCAGGGTTCTCATGGCTTGCATGGGAATAAATGAATTCACGTCATCCATATGGGTTGCTTCCTTGTCCCATGACAGTTCATCGGTACGGAATTCGATTGGCAATTCCCCGATACTGAGTGACGTCGCAGACCGGGACAACTTGGCGATGGTTCCGTCCGGGACAGCGGTGGTAATAAACGCAACCGTTGACTGACTCAACGGCTTCTGCAAGGGCTGCCAGGGAATGTCGTCGTGCTGCGCCCATTTATACGCCTTGTCGAATCCCTGGGCGAAATAGTACTCCCGGGTTCGTTGCATGTACCGGACGGGGTCTGGCATTAAGTCCCTCCTTCGAGACTCATCTGGTCAATGTTGTCCAGCTGTTCCTTATGTTTTTTAATCTTTACCATCGACAGGACGAACGCGGCCAGCAACATACAAATACCCATGATATAGAATTCCTGGCCCATGGCCAGTTCCGACTCTATTTCACCATAAACTCCAGCGCCGATAGACCTCGCTAGATTCGCCCACGCCATATAGATTGCAAACTGGGTGGCGGATACCTTTCCCCAGCAAACCGTCATATGTAGTGCTATAAAGCTGATGAAGATGGCCTGTGAAAAAAGAGCCACGAGGGCAAGGATAGCAAGCGGGAAATACGTCACTGTCCACAACGAGACCGAGCCACCGGTCACCAGGTGGGTGATTCCCAGGCCAATCAGAGCGATGGAAAAGATTCTCTTCGCACCGGTTCTGTCAATCACAGGCCCCAGAAGCAAACCAAACAACGCCGCGATCACACTCAAAATGGCAAACCAATATGAAAAATCCGTGCTCTCGTAGCCCAGATCCCGTACCGCAATGACCGGTGCGGCCACCTGGATAAATCCGTCCGCGAAACGGTAACCGAATGTCACCAGAATCAACAGCAAACTGGTTTTTAAGAAAAACACCTTGTTCAGGTTCTTCAGAATGCTTATCCAGTCTCTCGACTGCAGCTCCAGGGATCGACTCGATGCCTCCCCTGGCGTCCAGGGGAGTATCTTCTCGCCGGTTCTTTCCCGGACCAGCAGACCCCAGATAAATATCAAACCGAGCCCCACGGACAACACCATCACCGCACCGGTAACGCCAACGGCAATCAACATGGTTGCACTTAATGCTCCGGATACGGAGTAACCTGCCACCTGCCCAAAGGCCATAAAGGAATTGGCTCGACCTCGTTCATCCGCGGGTAAGACATCAATTGCCATACCATCAACGGCAACATCCTGGACGGCAGAAAAACAGTTAACGGAAAATGCAACCCAGGTTAACAATACGACATTCTCGGCCGGGTCCGGCACCAGTGCCATTGATAGTATGGCCACGATCAGGCCCAATTGTGCCGCAACGATCCAGGGGCGCCTTCTTCCCATGGGCAGGAACGTGTACCGATCCATAATCGGCCCGGCGATTAGCTTAAACGCCCAGGGGAGACCCGATATAGCCACAAACGATGCAATTTCCCCGACTCCTACACCCTGTTCGGCAAGCCAGGCGGGCATCGCGATGCCAATAAGACCAATCGGCAAACCCTGAGCAATGTAATAGACGGTGAACGAAGTAAAGCGTAAATATCGACTTTCGGATAGAAACCAATTCATTCCGGCTCTTATTTTTATTAGTATAAAGTGTAGTGTCCTGTCCTTGTCCAGAAACTCAAGTATTTGGGACAATTCATGGAACTACTTAGATTGTTGGTTGGTAAATCAATCATATACCGAAGGAAATAGCACTCACAATTCTATTTCCAGACAAGATCTAGCTGTTTCCTGCCTAGAAACTCAAGTACTTAAGGCAATTCACGCAACTACTTAGTATTGTTAGTTCACGAATCAATCATACACCGAAGGAAATAGCACTCACAATTCTATTTCCAGACAAGAACTGCGAAGAACAACGAAATGATGAGGATAATTCTCTAATGGTCGA
>DUAT01000153.1:90865-179804 GCA_012960755.1 Gammaproteobacteria bacterium | reverse complement strand
GTTGCCTTCCGTGCAGGTTGCCATCGCCCGACACGGCAAACTCGCTGCCTTTGAAACCTATGGTGATGCACCCGATGACGCGCTGTACTGCATATTTTCTGCCACCAAGGGTATCACCTCTGCTGCCGCCTGGTTGCTTATCCAGGAAGGAAAGCTGGATGTCAGCAAGAAAGTTATTGACCTGATTCCCGAGTTTGGTGAGAACGGCAAATCAGAGATCACCATTGAACAATTGTTTACCCATACTGCCGGGTTTCCCCACGCGCCTTTCAGACCCACCCTGTGGCTCGACAAGGAAGCCCGAGTACAACGATTTTCAGACTGGAAGCTCAACTGGGCGCCTGGTAGCCGATTCGAATACCATCCAACCTCATCCATGTGGATTATTGCGGAGATTATCGAAAGATTGTCCGGCCAAACCTATGCCTCATTTATCAGACAGCGTATTAGCGAACCCCTGGGACTCGAAGATTTGTGGGTCGGGACCCCGGAAGAACATCATCATCGGGTCGCAGAAGTGAAGCATGTTGGCGAAGCGATGACCGCAGCAGACTATGCGGCGCTGGGAGTACCTGAGCCACCGGTGACTGAGGTCACCGAAGACGTCTTAACGTCCTTCAACAACAGCGATATCAGACAGGTCCCGGTTCCTGGAGGCGGAGGGATTATGTCCGCTGCCGAAATAGCCCTCTTCTACCAGGCACTTATCAATGGCGGGCAATCGTTGGAAGGTGAACAGATCTGGCAACCCGGAACCATTGAATCTGCAACCCGGGTTCTCACCGGCAACCTCAAGGACTTGATGACCGGAACACCCGTAAATCGCGCCCTCGGCGTATCGGTATCCGGTGACGAAAAACGCAATCTCAGAGGATTCGGACATACAAATTCGCCAATGGCATTTGGCCACGGCGGCGCTGGTGGTCAACTCGCCTGGGGTGATCCGATTTCCGGGGTTAGTATAGGCTACTGCACAAACGGCCATGACCGACATGCGATTCGCCAGGGTCGACGTGGTATTTCAATTTCCAACAAGGCTGCAGTGACTGCCATTTAAGGCAGACACCGGCATGAATAAGGTTAGAAATGTGCCGTCAGGTTGAGGAACACACCATCGGCTTCGATATCAAAATCAAATGAATCGATTTCGGCGCCATAACTCCGGTAGCCGAGTTCGATCCCGAATTCAGGGAGAATGAAGTTCTCTGTCTCCCACCCGACCTTGACCGTATAATCCAGTAACTTGTCACCACCGTAACCAATATAGTTAACATCACCGCCAAAGTATGTTCCGGTAAAGGGCAAGCCAACCTTGGCACTGACATAAAGCGCCGGGAGAACGATATCCACGGAATCGCTGACACCCTGGACATTCACTTCGGCATCAAGCCACCTGGCAGTAACACCAATATCCAGGTCCATGGCGATATCTATCAATTCATAATACAAAGTCAAATCGGTATGAGTCAGATCGATCTCAGTGTGCACATCCTGGTCCACGGTATACATGATACCCTGAAATTCAAAATCCTTGGTGAGGGTACCATCGCCACTATCTTCTATGTTTGTATGGGCAATTTTGATATTCGGTAGCACTGGAACAGGATGTTCGAACGCAATCCACAAATGATAGCCACCACCGTTGGAAAGATTCAGATCATCTTGCAGATCAATGGTCTGACCGATGATTTGACCGCTAGACTCTGAATCCCAGTAGCCAACTCCCCCATATATCCCCAGGAAATCCGCTTCCGCGGCAGATGTCACCGCCAGTAGAAAAGCCACCATTAGTATCTTTGTTTTCACGTTTGTTCCCTGAGTCTTGCTTGACAAGCTCAGGATCATAACAGAAATCTCCCGGGCCGATCTTCGATGAATGTCACAAAACTTTAAATTCAACGTCCAGACTTTTTATCTCTAACACAGGGAAACAAGGAGTCGACAGCAAGTGACCCATGATTCTGGTCTGGCGGCACAGGCATGCGAGTCGCACCGTGTAGTCACGACTGGTTCACAATCTGTATTCTGTATTGATAGGGTGAAAGGTTCACCCACTTGACAAAAGCCCGACGAAAGTTTGTGACTTCTGAATATCCAAGCAGGTCCGAAATTTCCTGAACCGAAAGGTTCGTTGTGCGCAAATATTCAATCGCCAATTCCTTCTTGACATCATCGAGAACTCTTTGATAACTCGTTCCCAGTCCCTTCAGCCTGCGACGTAGTGTTCTTGTCCCCAGGGAGAGATTATTAGCGATGACATCCAACTTGGGGAACTCCCCAGGTGTTCCTAACAACAGATGACAGATCTTTGACACCAGGTCTTCTTCAATTTCCATCTGAGTCAGCAGATTTCGGCAAGCCTCCTCGCAACTCTTCGCTGTATCGGAATCTGCAGAGGCCAGTCTCTTGTCAAGGTAACTCGCGTCAAACTGATATTCACAGTATTGCTGCTGAAACTCGATATCGCATCGAAAAGCCTTCCTGTATCGCGCTACCTGTGTTATCGGTGCATAATTTAACAGGATCTTACTGGGCCGGAATGGTCTGCCGGTCAGGAGGGATATCAGGGGAGTGATACTCAAGAAAAGCTCTTCCACAAGGTAGTTTCCCGCGAGGCCGCCGGTGAGCAGATGGTTCAGTCTCAGAACCGCCTGCGCTCCTTCTCTCTTGAAGCCCAATTGAAACATCGCCCCGGCCATTTTGTGATACTTCACCGCGATCTGCACTGCCTGCTCCAAGGTCGCACTGCTCATCATGGCATAACCAAGCAAACCGTAACTTGAAATAGACACCTCGGTTTCCTCCTCGAGCCAGAAGCCGGGATCATCAATCAGCTCAATCACATTGTTGATTTGATGAATCCGTTGTCGATACGACACCCGTTGCTCTGAATTCTCCAAATCAGATTCTGAAATGCCCGTATCCGCAAGAATTTTTTCTGCAGATAAGCCCTGCGCGGATATGGATCGCACCATCGACGCAACGGTACCAATGGGAATTGCCCTCTTATCGAGACTGTAGTTATGAAACATCAGCTATTCACCATGAGTACGAAAATACCCAACCTGGTTGTTGGGCACAGAACCCGAAGATTTATCTAGTTCGCAGGTTGCTGAAGATACAGTGTCCTGAAATGATCAATAGTTGTCAATAATTGACCACGACCAGCATTAGGGCAGCTACAAACGCAGACGAAGCTGACGCGGCAATTGTGAAGCTTCCCTTCGCTACGGTTTCTATTCTCGGTCAGCCTCCTAACTGATGCGCTGTTGGCTCGGCAAGATGCGCCTTACTCCATAGCAGCCCTGGGAATGGACGTGCTCGATGACTGAGCTTATGAACTCAATGGACACATCCATAGCATTACCTATCAGATTAATTCGCAGCCTGTCTTCATATTGGATCTCACAACAGGCATAGGTAATCAGAAATGCAGCTTCTATAACCTGCTGCTTTCCCTGCAAATTAAGACTGCTGGCTGATGATCTGAGCGAGTCAAACAAATCAACATTACCCGAATCCAGATCCTGCATTTGCTGGCTAATTTCTTCGGCTTGAAACTCAAACCCGGTTACCTTGATACAGATGTCCTGAACAACGTCACGACGGGTATGCATGGCATAACCCAATTGGATATACACCAGCACTCTTTTAATTAAAGCCAGATGAGTAGGTTGTTGAGCAGGACCTCCCCGAGTCGATTCTTCTAATTCGAGCGGAAACGCATTATTACACTGAGTGCAGAGCAGATAGTTTGCCGACTTGTCAATCGGCAACAACCTGATACCAAAAAGGCAGAAATACCTGGTTTCAACCACCTGGCTAAAAGGCTGCTGTTTGCCGCAAACGCCACAGTCTTTTTTACCAATATTTTTCGAATCGCTGTGAATCCGTTCACCAAATAAAAAAAACACAGACTTACTCCAGTTCAATCTCGTCCCATGTGGTTCAGTATGCGTTAACCACGGCAACTGGACATCACATCGCTTGATTCATTATTTTCCAAGCCAGGGCTCAATTCAACCTTACATTCCAGTTTCTTAGTGAAAATACATCACCGCTGTATTTCCCAGGACACACTTTTTCCAAATACTGCGCTAAATCGCGTTACTATAGGCGGCTTTGTCATAAGGAAAAAACAATGAAGTTATCACTAACCCTGCTGCTCACGTGTTTGTCCGTTAACGCAGCCCTGGCCGAAGATTTTCTGGCGACTGAAACCAAGGTCAAGGCTGCGATGGAAAACGAAGCCAGGGGCGATGATACTGCCAGGGATCGAAACAGGCTACCGGTTGAAACACTCAAGTTCTTCCAGTTCCGGGACGATATGACCGTCCTCGAATTACTGCCCGGTGGCGGCTGGTACACTAAACTGCTCGCACCTACACTGGCAGAAGACGGCAAACTCTACATCGCCATAGGCGCAGAACGCGTGTACGAACTGCTCAAGGACGATGCTGGTTTTTCTGCTGTTGAACTCATTCCGTTTGATGCTAAGAACTTTGTTCGCACACCGGGAAATCGCCGTGTCAGTGTGCCCGAATTCAGCTTTGGGGTGAAGAAAGTAGACCTCGCACTGACGTTCCGCAACCTGCATAACTTCGATGCCGAAGGGCGAAAGAATATGAATAAAGCGGTTTTCGAGGCACTTAAGCGTAAAGGACTGTATGGCGTGATTGATCATACAAGACGGCATATGCAGAAAGACCAGGATGAAGTCTGGCGCCGACTGGACCCGGTTGCAGTGATCAAGGAAATAGAGGCTGTTGGCTTCGAGTTTGTCGACTATTCAAATTTGCATTATCGACCCGATGATGAACTCAGGTATGAGGTGGGGAGGAAAACAGTCACCGGGAACACGGACCGTTTTACTCTATTGTTCAGGAAACCGTAGCGCCCTACAAAAGCTGTAGTTCCGCGACTAGTGCGTCCGGACAACAGCGGCTCCTGAAATCAACATCTGAAAACTGATAAGCGACGGTCCTATCTCGCGCAATAATATAGGTAGCCGGGATTGGCAATGACCAATCTTCCGACTGGTTAACCTCGTCCAATTTCAATCCCCAGCTTCGGAACAACTTGATCTCATCCATACCCAGGGAATAGGTAATCTTGAATCTACTCGCAATCAGGCTGTTTCGATCATACAGGACCTGATAATGTTCATCCGCTACATCCTCGTTGGTGGTTTTTTGTGGTGAAATCGCCAGGTAGTGGCACCCCATTGCCTGCATTTCATCTCGAATCAAAGTGTAGGCTTCGAGCTCAGTTTTACAGTACATACACCATAAACCCCGGAAAAAATTCAGGACCACAGGACCGGTCTTCAATAATCCATAAAGACGTTGATGTTCGTTATCTGCATCGATAAAGGTGAAATCCGGCGCAGTTTCACCCGTCTGCAGGCAATCCTGCAGAATACCGCTACGTCTGAGTGTCGCCGTAGCACGAGTTAACACAGCCATTTCAGGCGTCGGCATATCCTCGCAATGAGCGGCTCGAAGTTCTGCCAGTTTGTCGAGAAAAGACTGTTTAGTCATTGATGATAGTGATTACCTCGGCAATCCACCTGGATTACCTGTGTGGTCCGTTCTAATCCCGACACTAATATATTATATTCATCACACTTTGTTAACAGATCAATAAATCATACGCTTTATTCGCGTTGGGAATAGGTACCGTGGACAGACTCACAGCTATGAATATGTTCGTGCGAGTGGTAGAAACCGGCAGTTTCTCAAACGTCGCCAAAGAGATGAACAGTACCCAGCCAACAATCAGTAAGAATATTGCGGAACTGGAGTCCTGGCTGGGGGCCAAGCTGCTAAATCGCAGTACCCGTAGCTTACGTCTTACGGAAACCGGGACGGACTATTACGAACGCTGCGTCGCCATCCTGCAAGATGTCGAAGAGGCAGAACAGGTTGTGGGACAATTGCAGACCCTGCCCAAAGGACTCGTCCGGGTAAGCACGGTGGTCGCATTCGGACGCCTGCACATTGTCCCAAGACTCAAGGATTTTTTTCGGCAATACCCGGATATCAATGTCGATATAAGGCTCAACGACCGATTGGTGGACCTGGTGGAAGAAGGTGTCGATGTCGCATTCAGAATGGGCACTCTGGCTGATTCTACCTTGATCGCGAAGAAGCTGTGTGCCAGCCCGATCGTGACTGTGGCCTCACCGGAATACCTGAAAAACAATGGCATACCCCATCATCCGCGGGATTTACGGGAACACAATTACGTCACCTATTCCGATGCCGGTGCGAGACGAGAGACCGAATTCCAGGACCAGGGGGAGCCGTTCTTCGTCCGGGCCGAAGGCTCTCTCACGACCAATAACACTGAAGCGCTCAGAACAGCTCTGTTATGTGGAATCGGTATTTCCAGGATGCCACGCTGGCTGGTAGGCGATGCCATTGCGTCTGGTGAGCTGGTTTGCGTAATGGACGAGTACCAGCCAGGTCCTTTGGACATCTATGCCGTATATCCGCCAGGCCGGCACCTGCCGTCGAAGGTTCGGTGTTTCATCGATTATTTTGCTGAACAGTTAAAAGACTGTTCACGGATTGGAGGATGCTAACCGCAGGGACAGGAACTAGCTTAGCTAGTGCAGAAATCGGCTAGTTCAGCAAATTTTCGATGAAGACCTGGGCAGACACTTCCCCTTCCATGGAGTTTACTTCAGTAGTTTCAACGACAACCGCAACAACCAATACCCAACTGGTGATCAGTAGTACGGTAACCCAGTTAAATAACCTGAGTCTTGAAGTCTCTTCCCCAAGGCAAATCATGATTCCTTCCTCGATAGCTGTTCTTGACTGATTACAGTTTATATATTCCAATAAAAATGATAATTCCCTGAACTAGAATATCTAAGATTCAAATTAAGAATATGTGACCCTTTTTACGCCAGCAGGTAAACACGCGTCTTACATCAAATAGATGGGATCAAACACTGATTTTTCAATGACTTAAGTGACGGATATCAGCCAAACCTTGAAATAAATAATCATATGCTCAATCCCTGCAGGAATATAACCATCTGTTTTCTCCCGATCCATCGCACAATCACCTGAATTCCTGCCCTGCCTGTCTTACTTAGATGCAGAATACTGACGTTGGGTTTAAATGTTGGGATAAAACTGACGACCGGGTTATTCGGTCAGGTTCAGTGGTTTGACCAGCAGGACAACTTCTTTCGAGCCTCGCTCAGTGGCCTGGGTCCCAACGGACTCAAAACCTATTTCCCGATGCAATCGCAGTGACTCAGGGTTCGGAGGAACCAGGTTAACCTCACAGCACAACCTGGGGACTAGACTATCCCGCGCTATTGACTCCAGTCGTTCGTAAATCAGGGTCGCAATCCCTTTTCGCCGAAAAGACAGATGCACCATAATACGATCGATGTAGAGGAAGGAATCGTATTTATCAACAAACCAGCGGTAGTTTACACTTTGATATGACTCCCCTGGTCGCAGGGCAATCACAAAACCTGCCAGATTGGCGTCCTGATCACATACTTTAAAAAAACAACGCGCCTGATCACTGAAGTTCTCCAGGTCAATCAGACCAATCGAATTTACGTAGGGTACACAGGAATCATTTAAGGTAACGAGCGCGGGAAAGTCATCACGGGTAATGTCCTCAAATCGAAATTTCGGAAACTCTCGCGTCGCTGTCATCGTGACAGGATAACAGATGGAAACCAATAATATCCCCTTCGGAAATCTCTGATTAGGTGACGTTTTGTTTGTTTACGCTATATGATGCTGCTTGATTCCAGGGCGAAATTTTTTTTGCCTTGTATTGAACCTCAAGCCAACCATCACCGTCTTTATTAGTAGTGACCAACAAAGCAAAAGCAGACAAGATATATGACGAACTCCTGGTCCTTCGATGCCAGGATGGAGAACTGATGGCTTTGGAAATACTCGTGCAGCACTGGCAGCTTCCCTTGTTAAAATTTGCCAGCATTGTGTGCCGAAACAATGTTTACCGGAATGATGACCTGGCCAGGGAAGCTGTGCAGGAATCCTGGATCGCCATCATTCGCAGCATCCGGAAACTGCGTGACCCGGCGAGGTTTCGATATTGGGCGCTAAGGATTGTGCATCGAAAATCTATAGATTTATTACGACTCAGCAAGAAGCGAAGCGAGTCGGAGATGAACTGTGAGCCGATCCCGGAGGAAAAAAGTCGCGACCTGGATGGTTTCGAAGACCAGCAGCAGATCGCCACCCTACTTCAATCCCTCAGTGAGGCGCACCGGACTGTGCTGGCGCTTCACTACTTACACGATATGGCGTTGACAGAAATATCTGAACTGCTGGAAGTGCCAGACGGCACGGTTAAATCAAGACTGCATCATGCAAGGCAGGCGTTCAAAAATTCCCTGCAACAACAAGAGGATCAAAATGATGAATGACATGGATAAGATAATTAAAGACGCCTTAAAGGGTACTACGGATTCTATTGAGATCACGGATGATCCGTCGATGATCGAGGGTTTCATTTCAACATTTCAAGGCCAACACAAAGCTATCTTAACTCTGGCGGCAATAAAGCTGATACCGATAGCCATCATGATGGTGGGATCGGTTTACCTGTTCTTTCAACAAGAGTCCACGATGGCACTCATCGCTTTTGCTTCATTGGCCATCATATGCATGATGGGTCTAATGACTATTTATCTCTTTCTATGGATATCCCTGAACAACAATACGTTACACCGGGATGTGAAAAGGCTCGAACTGCAGATTGCCCTGCTGCTGCAAAAGCTGGAAACACGTTGAATAAACTGTGAACCAGAACAGAATTTGTGTCATCCTCCTAGCGAAAGTACTCAAGTTCCCAGATTGTAAACAAGACAGACATCACAAGAGAGACATTGCATGATAACCGGGTTCACTCAATTGATCAGCTATCCAAGGCTGCAAGCAATGAGCTTGCAGTCTGTCATGTGTTTTATACTGGTACTCAGTCTGCAGAACACAGCCCTGGCGGATGATCGTGCCATCAAGATCATCGACGAAATGGAAGCCCTCTATCAGGGGAAGTCCAGCAGCGCGACCATGACGATGATCGTCAAAACCCCCCAATATGAACGCACAATGAAAATGGAATCGAGTTCAATGGGAACAGAGAATTCGTTTATTCGAATACTCTCTCCAAAAAAGGATCGGGGCATCGCGACCCTGAAACTGGATATGGAGATGTGGAACTACTTTCCAAAAATCAACAAGGTGATCAAAATTCCCCCTTCCATGATGATGGGTTCCTGGATGGGTAGTGATTTCACTAACGACGACCTGGTAAAACAGACAACGTTAACCGATGAATACGAACTGGAACTGAAAGAAACTGCCGAAGAATACCAGATAACCTTGATCCCCAAGGAACAAACCGTCACTGTCTGGGGCAAGATTGAATACACCATTAATATCGAACACATGGTACCGGTTTCACAGAAATTCTATGACGACAATGACAAGCTCATTCGAAAAATGGAGTTCAGGGAAATGAAGAATTTTTCCGGCAAATTTATACCTTCCATTCTGGAAATGATTCCCCTCAACAAAAAAGGCAACAAGACAGTCATTGTTTATAATGAGTTGGAATTTGACTCGCCGGAAGTAGATGAATCAATTTTCACACTGCGTAACCTCAAGAGCCGGTTCTAATAGTCCTTCATGGTGAAATTGACATGTTCAGAGCGACCCAAATGATTCAAGACAAGGCGCAGTGGCGGGGCCGCCATTCCCTTTCGAGACGCGCCTTGCGGCCGAACGCTTCCCGACTCGCTGAACATGGTAATTTCACCATGAAGGACGACTAGTGTTGTTACTTAAGCTCGCATTCAGGAATATATTCCGCCAACGCCGAAGATCCTTATTGACCGCTCTCAGCATGTCCGGTGGCTACATTCTGTGTGCCCTGTCTATCTCACTCACCAACGGCAGCTTTAAGAACGCAGTAGACATATTTACGCTGGACCATACCGGGCATATCCAAATTCATAAAGAGAACTATCTTCATCGCCCAAAAGTCCATAAGACTATTGATGACCCGGAAAACCTGAGCAGAACCCTCGACGCCGAAGACGAAATCACAAGCCACACGTTGCGGGTGTTTGCACCTGCCTTGTCCTATTCTGATACGGGAAATACACCAGTGCAGGTAATCGGTGTTGATATTGAAAGGGAAAGAACAACGAGTCGACTGGAGCAAAAAATATCAAAGGGACACTATTTTGACAGCAAGCCTGACGCCAATGGCTATTACAAGGCTATGATTGGGGCTGGCGTTGCTGAAACCCTGAAAACCGGTCCAGGTGATGAACTCGTACTGATTTCCCAGGGCGCGGACGGATCAGTCGCCAACGATATTTATATCGTCAACGCCGTGGTCGGCACGAGAATTTCGCCAGATAGAACGACGGTCTTCTTACCCCTGGTTGCGGCGCAGCAGTTTCTTAGTATGCCCGGCAGAGTTCACGAGGTCGCGCTGCTCGTAAAGAATGACAGCAAGAATCAACAAACCGCCACCTTACTACAGAAGAAACTGCCGGAACTCACCGTCTCACCCTGGCAGGTTGTTGAGGAATCCTTCTTTAAGTCCATGCAAACGAAGATGCGCAGCAATCAATTTACTCTCGGAATTGTGATTTTCATTGTCTTTATTGGCGTTCTGAACACGGTCGTTATGTCAGTGATGGAGCGGACGCGGGAATTCGGTGTCTTAAAAGCAATCGGCAGCAAACCTGTTTCAATAGTTTCATTAATTACCCTGGAAACCTGCATTCTTTCACTGCTCAGCGTTGCCCTGGGGTTTATCCTGTCGCTACCGCTGATCGCCTGGTTTGCATTCGTCGGTATTGAACTGGCAGAGCCCCGGGACCTGGGGGGAATTCCAATCAGCTTTATGACCGGTGAAATGTCAACTTTTGTTTTTGTCGCCCCGATGGTTCTAATCCTTATTTTCGCCCTGATCGTCAGCATTCCGCCCGGTATAAGAGCTGCGAGGATATCACCAACCGCAGCCATGGGAAGCCACTAACAGATCATGTTGATATTAAAACTCGCCTTCAGAAATATATTCCGCCAGCGACGGCGTTCACTGCTTACTGTACTCAGTATGTCTGGTGGGTTTGTGCTCTATGCTCTGATTATTTCTGTGGAGGAAGGCAGTTACAACAACGCTGTTAATTTTTTTACGCAAGACCATACCGGACATATCCAGATACACAAGGGCAACTACCGGAAAAGACCGAAGATTTACACAACGATCGATCATCCTGCGCAACTCAGTGCACTATTGGATGCGAATGACA
Organism: Gammaproteobacteria bacterium; assembly: GCA_012960755.1. Next base: position 168,469 of record DUAT01000153.1, on the reverse strand, counting down.
GGATCCACGGCCATACTTTCAGGGTTCATGCTCCGGCTCTGGCCTATTCAGAAACCGATAATTCACCCGTTCAAGTGATCGGTGTTGACCTTGAGAGAGAGAAAACGACCAGTCGCCTCGCCGATAAGGTTGCTGAGGGTGAGTACTTCGATAGCGGTGTAAGTCCTGAGGGTTATCACTCAGCCATGATTGGAGCCGGAGTGAGTAACAACCTGGACATCACCATTGGCGACGAGATAATCCTGCTCAGCCAGGGCGCAGATGGTTCCATCGCCAACGATCTGTTCATCGTGGCGGCAATCATCGGTAACAAAGACTCCCACGACAAGGGATCTGTTTTTCTGCCGCTCAAGTCTGCGCAGGATTTCCTGGGTATGTATGGTCGGGTCCACGAGGTTTCAATTCTCTTGAAGGACGACACCAAAGCCAGATCAATGTCAGCCTCAATTCAGGAACAAATTCCTGATCTAACGGTCGAGCCCTGGCAGATCGTTGAATCAACCTTCTACAAATCAATGATCGCGGATAAGGAGGGAGCCAATTTCATGATGACCATCATTGTCTTTATCGTATTTATTGGCGTTCTGAATACTGTATTGATGTCAGTTCTGGAGCGTACCCGCGAATTTGGTGTTCTCAAGGCAGTCGGCACAAGACCACGAACCATTGCATGGCTCATTACACTGGAAACCAGCCTTCTCTCAATCATCAGTATCTCAATTGGTTTAGTCATTTCTATTCCAGTCACAGGCTGGCTTACGTTTGTTGGCTTTGAACTGCCGGAACCTCTCGATGTTGGCGGCATTTCCATGAGTCATATGCAAGGCGAAATGTCTTTCATCGTGTTTTCACTACCGGCGATAACAATATTCATTTTTGCCCTGCTCATCAGTATCCCAACCGGTTTGAGAGCCGCAAGAATATTACCCACCGAAGCCATGGGGAGCCACTAAAATGCCTTTAACGATGAAACTGGCGTTTCGCAATTTATTCCGTAACACCCGTCGATCGGTGCTGACAATCATGCTCATAGGATTCAGTTTAGCCGCACTGATCCTGACAGACGCAGTGATGCGCGGCATGCTGACACTCATGGTAGAAAATGTGACTGGCACGATCAGCGGCGAAGCCCAGGTTCATCGCGTAGGTTACCGTGAGGATTTTGATGTCGATCTGTTTATCGAAAATTCAGCTGAAGTGGCAAAGGCACTCGAACAGGATCGGGCTGTTGATCATTATACCTCCAGGGTGATTTCCGGAGGTATGATTTCATCCAGCTACAATGTTACCGGAGGCATGTTCTATGGCGTTGACGCAGACCGTGAGCAACATATCAGCAAGGTCAAACTAGCGTTAATACATGGTCAGTACCTAACTGGAAAGAGAGGCGAATTGTTACTGGGTCAGTCCATGGCGGAGTTGTTGGAAGTCGAATTAGGGGACCGGATTGTTATTACGCTGTCCGAAGTACTCACCGGGGAGATGACCCAGGCGCTATTCCGTGTTTCCGGTATTCTGGAATTTGGCATGCGGGAGCTGGATGAAAATGTCGTGTTTCTTAACATCGACGAAGCTCGAAAGGTATTAGGTCTTACACAGGATCAGAGTCACGAATTCGCCATAAAATTCGTTGATCCGGCGCTAGCCAAAAACCCTGATACCGCAATCTTCAAAAAGTTGAACGATGCCAAATTGGAAACCATGGGCTGGCTGGATCTGAATACGCAGATCGCACTGATGATTGAGATGTCGGGCTTTGCTTCGTTGATCGTCGGCATGGTGCTGTTCCTGCTGGCATCTCTGGGTGTCATTAATTCCATGTTTATGTCCATCTACGAACGCATCTACGAATTTGGAGTGATTAAGGCAATTGGTACCCGACCTGCTTCCCTGAGCAGGCTTATTTTATGTGAGGCCCTGCTGTTAGCGATCATAAGCTGCATCTTCGGCATGCTTTTAGGGTACGGAATTGGCAGTTGGACAGCGGTCAACGGCATCCCAATGGGTGAAATTGAATTCGAGGGGATCGCAATAAGCAACAACATACTCACCGAATTCAACCGGGTTCAATTCATCCAATTTCCTTTCTACGTCACCCTGCTCACAATCGCCGCTGCTATTTATCCCGCCAGGTTTGCCGCCAGGATCATTCCGACCGAAGCACTACAGAGAAGTCTCTAGGAGTAAGTTAATGACAGCAGTTACAACAAATACACCAGCAGATACAACAGCTACACCAGTAATCACCACCAGAGAAGTCTGTCGTTACTTCGGCGACGATGAAGAAACCATGGTAAAAGCGGTGGATCGGATTTCTATCGACATTGAGCCGGGTGAGTTTACGGCCATTATCGGCCCATCTGGTTCAGGTAAAACCACATTGCTGCACATGATCGGGGGCCTGGACAATCCAACCTCCGGCGTAGTGGAATTGTCGGGTACGAACATCGCGCAAATGTCAGGGGCCGAGTTATCTGATTTTCGAAGGGACCATATTGGGTTTATTTTTCAGTCTTACAATCTGATCCCGGTTCTGTCCGCGGAAGAAAACATTGAGTACATCATGTTGCTCCAGGGAGTCAGTGCCGCAGAAAGGAAACAACGTGTGAACCAGATGCTCGAACAGGTGGGACTGGCAGGTCTGGGCGGCAGACGTCCCAATAAGCTTTCTGGTGGCCAGCAACAGCGCGTTGCCATCGCAAGAGCCATGGCATCACATCCTGATATTATCCTCGCTGACGAGCCCACTGCGAACCTGGACTCCAAAACAGGTATCGCATTGTTGGATGTCATGCGAGAGCTTAATGAAGAACACAATATGACTTTCGTATTTTCAACCCACGACGAAAAAATCATGGCGCGAGCCAGCCGGCTTATACATATCCAGGATGGACAAGTAGAAAAAGACGAAACAAAATAGATTTATGCTGCTAACTAGTGCTTATCCACAAATGGTTAAATTTCGACTTCAGCACCGTACTTTACGCATATTGAGTCTATTTTAATAGCACAAAACGTGACTGGAAAAGCACACATAATCATTTATGGATAGGCACTAACAATGCATGGCCAGATGGGGAGGTTCAAACGTCGCGCTCACGCCTTACTGGTATTCTGCATCCTGATTACTTTAACTGTTGAAACCAATGCCAATGACTTCTCTGGCTACTTAAAAAACTATAGCGTCATTCAGGATGAAATTGACAACGATCTGTTCCAGTTTGACCGCTTGTACAGAATGCAGAATTTTGGCCGATTTATGTTTGATGCTTTTAAAGGCAACCAGGTCTGGCAATTGCACTATGAAGTAGGCCTTGACTCCAATTCGCAGCTTCAGCGCGTCTCCGACGCCCTTACACAAGAAAAACAATCCTACCGACTCACGGATATTCCCGAAACTATTGGCCCTGATGACAGGAAAAATATCGCTCCTCAAAACCTTGACAGGATCAATATACAGTTTCAATTCGCGGCTGGGGATCTGACAATCGGCAGACAGGCGATCACCTTTGGCTCAGCAAGGGTTATCAATCCAACCGATGTTTTTCTGCCATTTGATGTACGGACCCTGAATACCGAGTATCGAATCGGTATCGATGCCATTCGGTTCCAGAAACCAATTGGACAACTGAGCGAATTCGATCTGGGAATCGTTCTTGGGGAAGATGGCAAACCCGACAACTCTGCTGCATTTCTGCAACTGCTAACCAATGTATCGACAAGTGACCTGCAATTTACCATTATGCGTTTCAGTGAACAGAACCTGGCAGGTGCCGGGATTCAATCTGCACTCGGCAATTTTGGATTCTGGTTTGAAGCGGCATACGTCTCTGGAGAAAACAATTACACACGCGCGTCGATCGGTCTTGATTACGCTTTCAGCTCAACTGTGTTTGGAATGATTGAATATCATTATAACGGTGCTGGTTCCAGAGACCCTGCTGAATATACAAGTCAGCAATTCGATGTCGCCTACCGGGCTGGCGGAGTATTCCTGTTAGGGCGTAACTATATAATGCCTTTCATTAGCTGGCAGATATCAGCACTGCTAAGTGTATCAATGCAATCGATTGTCAATCTTAACGACAACTCATTCTTTTTGAACACAAATCTTGACTATGGATTATCGGACAATCTCTATCTTGGACTCGGTTACTATCATTTTTCCGGTGACGACTTAATCATTGGTAGCAGAGGCCTGCCAGAATTGGGCTCTGAGTATGGCAGCAACCCCGATTCTATCTTCGTCAACCTAAAATACTATTTTTAGTCTCTGGCGGAGTGTCGTATAAGAATTATTCCAGCTGGAACATTCTGATTATTTTCTCAGTCGACTCGATTTCACTCGAAAAGGGATCTCCGATTACCGATATTCTTATCCCATTCAAGGTCCCTCTACTTTTCCTGGTCTGTAACGCCTTCGCCTGATTATAAGCAACCATGCCGGTGACCACTGCAGCAGTACGCCCAGATAACCGGCTGGAAAGACTGGTTGCGACGCTGAAATACTGTTCTGCAACACCGGTCTGATCCAGGCGAATATACATTCTTGCATACTGGCTCAGCAGCAACGCTTTTAAATGTGGTTGCCGAATCATTTGAACCCGAGGGGCTGATTGATCCAGCAGAGCCATCGCGTCGCTTCGGTTTTCGTTGTGAAAAAGATGACTGACTAAACGAAGCGTCAACCGACTGGCTTCAACATTATCAGTAACATGGCTAAGTATTTCCCGGGCTACATAGACCTTATCCTGGCTGATCAAGGTTTCAACCAGTTTTCCTCTCAATTGATCACGGGCATGGCCCGTACTGGCATTGTCCACCGATAACAATGCGCCGGACACATCCCCGATATAACATTGGGCATAGGCAATCTCACCGAGCAGGACCGAGCGTTTGGTAGTTTTCAACTGAGTTGCGGCAAGTATTTGAGCCTCGTAAAGAATTTCACTGGCCAGGGTAAGATTCCTGGCATCGTAATAGCGTTGCGCAATCTTTACGAACGCTGAAATCCGCATGGCAGTGTCAGTTACCCGACCGGCACTGTCGGTAGCGACAGAAAAGTACTTTCTTGCACCTGTATTGTCGAAAAAAGACAGTCGCATCACCGCATATCTGGCTGCAATAACAGATTTTGCATAGAGGTCACTGGTATCGGTAACCAGTTTTTCCATTCGGACCATTGTGTTTTTGGGCTCATTTCTCGCACCTTCAGATACAAGCTTTTTACCTAATAATGACCACAATCGTGCGACTGTCTCCGGATCGGAGATTTTTTCCATCTCTAACCCAACGCGAGCATGACCCAGATCAAGATTCACATCCTGGTCCCGGCTCACCTGACCCACCATAATTTCTCCCAGGGCAGCTATTTTCGTCAGCGGGTTCTGTATGCTTTCAGACAGTATTGAAGCATCTTCAAACAACCCTGCCTGTGTGTAAACTCCGACATAGCCCAACAGAAACCTGTCCCATTCATAGTCTGCAGACAGCTTCTTGATGAGATTTATCACCGTCGACCCGTCCAGGGTTTCCAATTGCCCACGCATGTCATCTACACTCGAAACAACCGGTTTTTTACCTAGCATGCTGAGAACAGATTCGGCGCCGTGCTGCTCAGCTTTTGCGGAAACCATCAATAACTGATCCGGAGTAAAATATTCGATCCCTGAAATTCCCCTGACGCCACCGAGAGTATCGAGATTAACATTGGATAGTTTTTCGCCGGGCCCGGCAGGCGTCATACTCAGTCGTATTCTGTCTGTTTCTGCGGATTGAAGGAAAGACGCCGGGCTTGCCCCCCGCATCATTTGCGTTGCAGTCAAGAGGACCTCTTCTTGATTCCCCGGTCTACCCCGCAATCTTTGCGTGGTCTCTGCAAATTCCTGCAAAACCATCTGGTTTTCGTTTTGCTTCAAGACGACCGCAGCAGCAGTTACGCGTGCAAGGTCCTGAATCTGCATCGACGGTTCTCCTGCCAAAAAAGCCCGCTCTTTCTCGGTAGCCAAATAACGAACGCCAAACAGCAAAATGATAGCGGATGTAGCAAACAGTAAAACGTATATTACGCTAAAGACTACAACTGGGTGATAGGTAAAGTACTGCCACAGTTTGCCTGCAGGCCTCATGCCCAGATCGACCATGATTTCGTTTTCAAGTCTGCGGACGCGTGCCAGTTCTTCGTATTTGCGACTTTCTTCGTTTACATCTTCTTCCACGATTCTCGCATCTCGAATTAACCTGCGTCGAATTTCGTCTCTTTCTTTCTCGTTCACCTTGCGGGTTTCATAACTTTCAATGATAAGACCGCATTCCGGGCATTCGTCCTGAGTCGTACCGAGCGGTATTTCTTCACCATAATCACAGGAGGGACAGATAAAGAACTCGATATTCTTTGGCTTGGGTGTTAGAGACAAAACAGAAGAATTCTCGGAACTGGGCTGCAAATTACAACTGCCACCACACTTGATGATTGCTTGCATATACCGGTCCGCAACATCATGAACCACGTTTTTCAATAGAAGCGTAGGTTTTCCCGATGTAAACCAGGCCTCAACCTTGTTTGAGTCCACTTTCAGCGTGGATACGAGATTGGCTTTGACTTCCTCTTTCTTCGCATCACCTCGGATGGTGGGAAAAAAAATCAGGTTGAAGGTATCTGTCATGCGTCGCTGTTAACCCTGATAAGAAAGCTCACTACCTTCCCCTAAAGTTTGGGGGGCGCTTCTCAGCGAATGCCTGCCGCCCTTCCTTGTAGTCCTCACTGTCAAAACAGGCATCGACCATAGGTGCAATTTCCTTGGCGGCTTCCAGAACTGAATACTTTTCGAATGCATTGACGGCTGCCTTTGCTGCCTTGACCGTCAGGGGCGCATTCTTTGCTATCAGGTCAACATAATCCTTAACCCTGGCTTCAATCTCCTGTTCAGACACAACGAAGTTCACCAGGCCAATTTTGAGTGCTTCGTCGGTCTCAAGAAATCGAGCGGTGAACATAATATCACGTGCTGAAGATGGTCCAACCAGCCGTGCGAGTTTCGCCAACCCCGGATACTCATACCCCAGACCCAATCGAGCCGCCGGGACACCAAACTTTGAACCGGGAGTGGCAAATCTTACATCCGCATTAAGGGCTATGGCTAAACCACCCCCAATACAAAAACCATGGATCATCGCAATCAATGGTTTGTTAAAATGACCGAGCCAGTAGTGACCACGCTCCGAGATTTCAGCATACTGTTTTCGTTGAGTGGCATTGGCCCTGCGCTGATCAAACTCCGAAATGTCAGCCCCGGATGCGAATGCCCGACCACCGGCACCCGACATGACGACCACCAGCACACCATCATCTTCCTGAAAGACTTCCAGTGCATCCCCGATACCCCGCCACATTTCCAGCGATACGGCATTGCGTTTTTCAGGCTGATTGAAGGTAAGCCAACCAACGCCGCCTTCGACGCTCGCCAGTATCTTGCTGGTTTTTAGCTCAATACTTGTCATAGAAAACAGTATCCCGCAAGGATTCTACCGAAGTCTCGATTCGAAACTGCTTTTTGTATTTCTGCTTTTTCCATCAGAGGGGAGAGATTAACGAAATTAGGGTCAGTCTGCGAGCGGATACCGACCGACACCACAACCTATTGTGCAACGCAATATTCCTCGACCCGTGCCTGCAAGTGTTGGACGCAGGACTATTCGCTTCTATTTCGTCTTGATCAACGTTGATTTTTGCGACTGTGGAGGACAATTTGCCGCGTGTTAGCCCCACATACCGCCTGTGTGGCGCAAGGCTACTATGAGAGGAAGGTCAGTGACACCGATGCGATTAAGATTACGCATATTGACCCCACTAATAATTTGGTAAGAACTCGATCCAATCGCAAAATAAACGACTACTACTTGATAATCTTTGTATAAGGCTAACAAACTACCTGCCTGCAACCCAGTTGGTATAGATCAAAGGAGAGAATTCATGGACGAAAGTGAACCCCATGCCCAAAACTGTACTCTACCGCAATATCAGTTATATAAAACAAATACTTAGGGAGCCTCTGAGTAAACAGAAGTTCTGCAAGCCCGTTGTCAGTGCGAACACTCACCGATAAGCATTTTTACTCAGCGCACAGTTTGGGTAAGATACTATCTGCAAAAAAGACCAGAACCGATTATGACCAGCGCCAGACAACATCACCTTATCGACAGCACATTTCGTATGCAACATGGCCAGTTACAGAAGCCGACCGTGGCATACGAAACCTGGGGAGAACTTAATTACCAGAAGGACAATGCAGTTCTGCTGTTCACCGGTCTTTCACCTTCGGCACACGCCGCCTCATCTGATCTTGACCCCTCCGCTGGTTGGTGGGAACAAATGATCGGACCAGGAAAACCTCTAGATACGTCAAAGTACCTGCTGGTTTGTGTTAATTCCCTGGGCAGCTGTTTCGGTTCAACAGGTCCCGCGAGCATTAACCCGGAAACCCAAAAACCCTATGCCTTAACATTCCCCGTGCTGACCCTGGAGGATATTGCACGAGCAGGTCACGAAGTGGTTCGATCATTGAATATCAAACAGCTTCACGCGGTCGTTGGGGCTTCGATGGGAGGCATGACCGCGTTAGCCTATACCGTGCTATTCCCAGATGCCGCAAAGTCACTAGTGAGTATTTCATCTGCTGCGAGAGCTATGCCTTACTCCATTTCCCTGAGATCCCTGCAAAGGGAAATGATTCGAAACGATCCACTCTGGCAAGATGGTAACTATCCAGTCGGGCAAGGGCCTGTTGACGGGATGCAAATGGCGCGAAAACTCGGCATGTTGACCTATCGCAGCCCAAAAGAATTTCAACAGAGATTTGGTCGGGAGCTGGTCGCCGAAGAAAGAAAAGCCGGTGACTCCTTTGGTATTACGTTTGAAGTGGAATCTTATCTGCAGGCTCACGCAAGCAAGTTTACCGGCACCTTCGATGCAAACTGCTACCTTCATCTGTCCCGGGCGATGGATATGTTTGATATCGCCGATCATGGCGGCTCACTGCCTAACGGATTAGCAAGGGTGGGGGCAAAAAGGGTGTTGATAATAGGCGTAGAAACAGATGTATTGTTTCCCATCGAACAACAAAAAGAACTGGCTGAAGAATTGGAGGATGGTAAGCGAGAGGTTCAATTATTCGTCTTACCGTCAATTCAGGGACACGATTCTTTTCTGGTCGATATGGATCGATTTCGCCCGGTGCTCTGCGATTTCTTCAATTGCTCAATGAACCAGCCAGGGAAACTCAAAAGCGCCTAGTGTGGTGTCCTATACAAAACGTGCTTTAAGTGGTGCTCACTTTTTTGTTACACGGCGACGGAGTCAGAAGAGACTACGAGGAAGCCGTTAGGCTGTATCGACTATCAGCAGATCAAGGGATCGCACCAAGCTTACCTAGCCCGCCACCACCTGGCCATTGAGTGATTTGCTTAATGTTGGTTTGCTACCGGACACTACACTCGTTGTCCAGTATTTCCAGACATTCCGTAAAACCAGTTAGGAACATAAACACCACTTTTCATAAGCATTTGTTCTTTAACATGTGCGGATAATAGGAGTAATATTGTATTTAGGAATGGAGACATTCCGCACATAAGGCGGACACTTAAATCTGCCAGCGTACGAAAGACGCCGAGGTCTGAAAACTCTAAGGGAGTCTCGGAGTCGTGAAGTACACATCGGATAACGCGTATCCACAAGCCCAGCTCTGCTGGGCTTGCTTATTTTGGAACTGGAAAACTCAAATTCACATCGAAGAAATGATCGGTCGCCGAATCCGAATAACCTGATTTCGACTCAGATCACAACGCAGCAGTTGTGAGTGTTGAGTGGAAGTTATTAGTACCCTTGTGTTACCCCATATCTATCACGATGAAACGCACTGTTTCCAAGTGCATGTTCACAGACCCTGGATCGCTTCATAAAGAAACCAATTTCGTACTCATCGGTCATGCCAATACCGCCATGCATTTGCACGCCTTCGCTGCTGACCAGATTGTAGGTATCGTTCAAACGGGCTTTTGTCAGGCTGGCCAGCTCTGCAATTTGATCGGAATCATCGTCCAGGGCGGACAATGCTTCGAGAACCACGGATTTTGACAGTTCCACTTCACAGAACATTTGTGCTGCCCGGTGTTTTAATCCCTGGAATGAACCAATAGGCACACCGAATTGCTCACGAACCTTCAAATATTCAATGGTGCGTTCAAAACACTCCTGAATACCACCTAACATTTCTGCGGAAAGTAAAATACGGCCTGTGTCCAGCACACGGTCCAATACATCAGCACCCTGACCTGCCTCGCCAAGCAGAATCCCTTCCGCGCCTTCAAATTCTATGTTCGAGGCATTGCGGCTATCTGCCATGATTGTGCGCGTGATCTTGACGGCAGGTGAGTTGCTATCCACCAGCACCAGCGATATGCCATCTCGATCTCCGCTTTTGCCGGATGTTCTGGCTACAACCACGATTTTGTTCGCCACATGGCCGTCCAGCACAAATTTCTTGCTGCCGGTGACGGTATAACCACCGCCGGATTTCTCAGCCGCGGTACTGACGCCGTATGGATTGTGGTGGGGAGACTCTTCCAACGCGAGAGTGAGTAAAAGCTCGCCGCCTGCCACCTGGGGCAGAAGTTCGCTTTTAAGCTCATCCGAACCACCATGAAGGATAGCGGTCGCTCCCAGGGCAGCAGTGGCAAACAAAGGTGAGGCAGCGAGCGTTCGACCGCACTCCTCCATCACGACGCCCATGCCAAGATAACCAAATCCGAGACCACCAAAGTCTTCAGGGATTGTGATACCCGCCCAACCCAGTTCCACCATCTGTTGCCAGGTCGCGGAATCGAAGCCACTGTCGCTTTTGTCATCCCGTAATGTGCGCAATTGTGTGATAGGTGTGTTATTCGTGCAGAAATCTTTCGCTGCATCCTTCAGCATATTTTGTTCTTCGTTAAGTACCAATGGCATCTGAGTTGCTCCTAGTCGTGCTTTCAAAAATCTGGTGTTTACGCCAGGTTGGACCCGGCAGTTTTAATTATATCAATCTGGCAAGCCAAGTACTCGCTTGGCAATAATATTCATTTGAACCTCTGAACTGCCACCGGCAATCGAACTTGCCTTGGATCTCAGCCAGGTTCGTGTCAGTACCTGCTCTTCACCGCTGAATGTCTCGCCCTCCCAACCCATGGATTGAGTACCCATTACCTTCAGCTGCAGTTCCAATCGCTCCTTGCCAATTTCCGAACCGTAGTACTTAAACATCGATGTGGCATAAGTCGCGGTCTCACCCTTGTCATTTTCTGCCATGGCTCGTTGCTGGGTAAGACCATATACCCGGTGATCCATATCATTCTGAACGATGGAACCTCTCAATGTTCCGTCTGCCAGTTTACCATCCACAAGACCTACGTATTCCGTGGCAATAGCCGACAACTCACGCATCCCGTCGTATCGGCCTCGTCGACCGCCGGAATTCATACCCGAGATGGAACTCCGTTCGTGCTGTAGCAGTCGTTTACCCACTGTCCAGCCCCGATTGAGCTGCCCAACCAGGTCGTTCTTCTGCACCAGGGCATCATCAAAAAACGTTTCACAAAAAGGCGAATTACCGCTGATCAATTTTATGGGTTTCACCGACACACCAGCTTGGTCCATATCAATCAATACGAAGCTGATTCCCTCATGCTTCGGTGCCTGGGGATCTGTACGCACCAGTGTAAATATCCAATCGGCAAACTGAGCACCGGATGTCCAGATTTTCTGCCCGTTAACCTGGAAGTAATCACCCTTGTCTTCGCATTTTGTCTGCAGACTGGCAAGGTCCGACCCGGCTCCCGGTTCGCTATAACCCTGGCACCAGCGTATCTCTCCATTGGCTATTTTGGGTAAATGTTCTTTCTTCTGCTCTTCAGTGCCGTAATCCAATAGTGTCGGACCAATCATGCTGAACCCCATACCACCAATGGGGCTTCGGGCATTGATGGCAATCATTTCATCCTGCAGTACCAGGAACTGTGCTTTCGACAAATCCGCGCCACCGTATTCCTGGGGCCACATGGGCGCCGTCCAGCCCTTGTCTGCCATGCGGTCAAGCCACAATTTAGCATCAGGATTCTTGTACTGCTGTTTCTTACCCCCGCCGATAAACTGATCTTCTGTAGCGGGTTCCTTCATGCTGGCCGGGCAGTTTGCCCCCAGCCACGCTCTCGTATCGAGACGAAACTCGTCCAATGCCCCCATGACAGTCCTCCATTGCTTTATTAGCAAATGTTGATTGGATGATAGTCCGAAATATTTCTAAGCCGTACACTATCAAATTAGTCCAGGCAAAAAAATACCTAACGCGCTCAATGATCAGATTGATACGAGAACCTTAATGTTGCCTATGCAGGCTTCGGGCAAAAAACGAGAGACAAATCGGATCCGAATCGTCGTTCAGCCGGTCATATCCAGGCTGGTCGATGCCAGAGCCTGGAATTCTATCGCCAATTTGGGCCCAGCGCCTTCATCCTCATGTTTAAAGTACGCATGACAGTGTACAAAACCGGCTTCAAGCGCTGTTTTTACCCATTTACGCAAACCACGTTTGTCGTAACCGGGATTTCTTAGTCGAAAGTATCCCCAATCAGCAGTTGCCACGAAAGGTAACGTCGAATCTTCACTCTGAGAATGCACAAGCGCAACATTCTGGTTACGCAGGCATGCAAACACCTGCTCATCGAACCAGGACTCATGGCGAAATTCGATAGCAGCAGGTACGGTACCGGGAATCAGGGACAGGAATGATTTAAGCCGCTCAATATTGCATCTCATATTCGGAGGCAACTGGAACAGCAGCGCACCAAGCTTATCGCCTAGAACCGCAGTATTTTTTGATCAGGTATTGCATCGTTTCGTCTGTCTCTTTGAGTCTTTTCTGATGGGTTATGCGACGAGAAGCCTTGATGACAAACCGAAAAGTCTCTGGTGTCTCACTTGACCAATTCTGCAATACGACCCGTTTCGGCATACGGTAGAAGGTGTTGTTGATCTCAACCGCTCCGAGTTGAGAAGCATAATATGACAACATCTCGTTGTCCTTCAGACCTTGAGGATAAAATACGCCCTTCCATTGTTTGTAGCTGAAGCCACTGGTACCAACAAAAAATGTCATTCGCCCCGGTCCTCACGAATTATCAGGCAATATCAAAACCCTGGGGACGAAAGTTTACCTTTTATTTTTGGACTTACAAAATTGTGCTGCCGGGTCGAAGTGACTGCCGCATCGTACCTACACCAACGTGCCACTCATCATGTTGATCGCTGCATCCAGCGCTTTCCCCAGGCCACCCTCGTTTGCCCTGTTGCTACCGGCAATATCAAATGCGGTACCATGATCCACTGAGGTACGAATGAAAGGAATCCCCATTGTCGCGGTGATGCTATCCTCGAAGTTGTGCATCTTGATCGCGATATGCCCCTGGTCATGGTAGAGGGCCATCACAGCATCAAACTCACCATTAACCGCCCGATAGAAAACAGAATCCGCAGGATAGGGCCCAACGACATCCAATCCCAGTTCACGGGCCTTTTCAACTGCGGGTGCAATCTCATCATGTTCCTCACTACCTAACATGCCGCCTTCACTCCCATGAGGGTTCAAGGCAGCCACAGCAATACGCGGTTCCTTGCCGGACCATCGACGCAGATGCCGAGCAGTCAACAACAGTTTCTCAACGAGTATAGGTGTTTTCACATATCTCACGGCATCGGCGAGGGACTTATGTGTAGACAAATGTGCAACCTTAAGGCCCGTGGTCATCAACAAGGTTGCTGTTAATTCTGCCCCGGTCATTCGACCCAATATTTCCTGGTGACCAATATCACCATGATACCCGGCGGCATGCACAGCTTCTTTATTGATGGGACAGGTAACAACACCCTGTATTTCACCCGCCAATGCCATATTCACCGATGACTCGAAGAACGCAACTGCAGCATGGCCACAAGCGTCACAGACCCGCCCCATCTCCAGATGGTCAGCATCGAATTCAATCGGCTCGACTACCTGTATCACATCGGATACAGGCGTCACCTCTTTCACGGATGAGCGAATGACGATCGGGGTCTCAATGCCCGTCTGCTGCATAGCCAGCTTCAGACAGGCCGCGTTGCCAATGACAAAAGGTTGGGCGCGGGAATATACATCAGGTCGACTGAGCGTTTTTACCGCTATTTCAGCACCCACGCCTGCAGGATCACCCATGGTTACCGCCAAGAGAGGGTTCATAATTCACCCATATTCTGATTTTTGTTGTTTGATACCGTTTTTGTCTAACACCAAAGTAGCGTTTATCGCTTTCCTAAAATGAACTCTGCCACCAATTGTGGATTCTGATTGGGCATAAAATGCGTCAACTGCGGTAAGTAGACATCCCGACCATTACCAAACAGGTCGGCCAGCCCAGTCCACGTCGGGGATTTGCTGAAATCAAGTTCTGTACTCTCACTTTCGCGCTGCTGTGCTCTTAGCACTGTAACAGGTATGGTTATTTTTTCGACCAGTTCATGAATATCCACAGATGAGTTACCCATGTAAATGGCGGCTTCTACCTCTGGTGGGCATGCCAGGTTGAATCCAAGGCCTTGCGGGTCAGGAACTAAGCCATATTCACAATAATCCTGCAGTGATTCCTTTAGCCAGGTGCTGTAACTTCCTCTGCCCTCAAAATTGTCGAACATCGCTTGCGCATCGGCGAACTGATTCCTCCTCCGCGCGACAGGATGGCCGCCCCCTTCAATGATAAAATTCTCATGTGGCGACCCGGCCTGAACATAGAACTCCGGGTCCATTATAACCGGGTCAACTAAGACAGCGCGTTTAAACCTGCCCGGTTCGTGAGCCATGGTCTGGCTCAAGGCGTGTCCACCCATTGAATGTCCAACACCCACCACCTCGTTCAGATCAAGGCTGTTAACAAGAGCGGTGACATCGGCACCAAACTGGTCCCAGCCGAACGGTCCCTTGTTTTTACTCCGGCCATGTCCACGCAGGTCAATGGCGATTATGTGCTCGTCACCCAGATACTTAATAGTTTGATCCCAGCATCGGGCGTGGAATCCTGTGGCATGAATCAAAAAAATGGTTTCCTCTGCCGGATCTTTCTCTCCCCATTCAAACCAGCATAACTCTGTGTCATTGATCTCAAGGTAATTTTCTTTACACGCTCTCACGGCTAAATCCTTCAATTCAAAATAGACGTCCCAACAGGCAATGCTAGCCTGAGTGCTACCAACTCACAATCATGCACACCATTCACGATGTTGATACTATCCATCCCTTTTGCACGCGACCCACCAAAACCAGAAAAACAATCCAATGCTCACCGCAAACCGGGCCAAAAAAATCGCCGTAATCGGATTACCGATTATGGGAGGTATGGTCTCAAATGTACTGCTGGGATTAATTGATACGGCGATGGTCAGTACCCTGGGAAATGCTGCCCTGGGTGCCGTGGGTCTCAGCTCGTTTGCTGCGTTTATTTACCTTGGGTTATTTTACGGTTTTTCCATCGCCGTCCAGGCCACTGTATCAAGGCGCTGGGGTGAAGGCCACGCGGATGCCTGTGGTCCATATTTAAGTGGTGCCCTTCTCCTGATCCTTATCTCAGCACCCGTCCTGTCTACACTATTGTATTTTCTTGCTCCTTATCTGTTTCCCTTAGTCAATGGTGACCCAGAGGTCATTAGCATAGGCACAGACTACATACGCTGGCTCATCCTGCAGGCAGTGTTCGTCGGTTTCATCGCTGCCAACACCGGATTCTGGAATGGGATCGGTTTATCCCGAATCTACGTGCCCTCGCTTGTTACTATGCATATCTCAAACGTGGTGTTTAACTATCTGTTTATTTTCGGTAATTTCGGCGCACCGGAGATGGGCGCAGAAGGGGCCGGATTCGCCACCGCCCTGGCTTCTGTAGTGGGTTCCGCTTTGTTTCTCTACCTGGGGATCAGATACGGCAAGCCATTTGGCTATTTACGAAGGCTTCCTCAAATTTCTGAAACCGTCAACATTCTTCGACTGGCGATTCCCGCAGGCTTTCAACAACTATTGGACACACTGGCGCTAACAATCACCTACAGTATTGTCGGCATGGTAGGTACTATGGAGCTGGCCTGCTATAGCGTTCTCATCAATTTTATCAATCTGGTGGGTTTACCGGCCTGGGGGCTGGGCACAGCAGGGGCGACACTGGTCGGGCAGGCACTGGGCAGGAAAAACATCCCTGAAGCAACAGCCTGGGCCTGGGATGTCATTAAAATTGGCGTGGTGGGCATGTTCATTCTGGGGATACCTTTCTGGCTGATACCTGACGAGGTTCTATCCATCTGGATTCGTGACGACACGACCCGCGAACTCGCCATCTGGCCAACTCGAATCCTGGGACTGATGATTTCCATCAACGGTATCGGATATATGCTAGCGACGATGCTAAACGGGGCAGGCGATGTTAAAAAAGTAACCTGGGTAAACCTGGTTACCCAGTGGGGTTTACTGGTACCCGGTGCCTACCTGCTTGGACCTTATCTGGGATTTGGGCTTATCGGGATCTGGTGTGTGCACCAGTTCGGATATCGCGCCGGGCACGTGTTGATTTTTACCTATTTCTGGCGCCGGGGTGGCTGGTCCAGGATTGTAATCTAGGAGTGGACGGGTTCTCCCAGTGTTATGAAGGTTTCCGAATGGAATTCAAAAAAAACTCCAGAGTTGAACGAGGATCTTTAGCCAACTGTTTAATGGCAATAATCGCATCGTGTTCTTCTTCGCGGGTTTGTTTACCCGTCTTTGAAATCAGCAAACTTGATGCGCCATGGACACTCGCCCAAAAAGCACCAGCTAATTGATGGGTTGGTCGATCAATCAATAGATCTGCTTGCTTGCCACGTTCGATGGTTTGCATCAGCACCGCAAACGCCTCGTTGCTTGCCTCGAGAAGATCAGGGTATTTGCCAAACTCGACCAGCGATGAATCAAACAACAGCAGATATTTTTCCGGATTCTGAGTTGCCCAATGAATATAAGCGAGTCCTACATGCAGAATTGACGCCGCGTGGTCGCCACGATGTCGATCCCGGGCTCGCCGTAATTCAATTTTCAATTGCTGCAGGCCAAAAACAGCTATTGCTGCGAACAGCGCATTTTTCGAATCAAAGTGGCGGTAAGGGGCGGTTTGTGAAACACCAACCTGTCGGGCTAATGCACGTAAACTCAACGTGTCTGCCCCCGACTCCCTCAGGTGTTTAATAGCAGTATCGATCAGGGTCTGCCGCAAATCACCATGGTGATAGGTTAATTTCGTTTGCGGTTCATTCATCTACATCTACTTCTCTTCTAATTGAGAGACTCGACCCCATGAGAGCTCGGCCCATGAGAGCTCTTGGCCCAATCTTAGCATCAGACCTGCAGTTTGCCTTAATAATCCTCCTGCGAGTACACTCAAGCCACATGATCGAGCACAATCCGACCACAACCCCACCGCAATCCGCGCTGGCGCAGGAATCTTATGCCAAACTATAAACTGAATGTGAATGGTAAAGCCATCAAGTTGAACGTTGATGCAGAAATGCCGCTGTTGTGGGCTCTCAGGGACGAACTTGGACTGGTAGGTACCAAATTTGGTTGTGGTATCGCTCAATGTGGTGCCTGTACGGTACATGTCAACGATCAACCCGTTCGATCTTGTACCACCAGAGTGTCTGACGTAGCGAACCAACAGATTCGCACCATTGAAGGTTTGGCAGATGGCATGCAGTTGGATCCGCTACAACAAGCCTGGATTGATGTTGACGTGGCTCAGTGTGGCTACTGCCAGGCAGGTCAAATCATGTCAGCTGCAGCATTGCTGAAGCAAAATCAAAATCCGACCGATGATGATATCGACGCTGCGATGGCAGGCAATTACTGCCGATGCGGCACTTACAACAGAATTCGTACCGCAATTCACACCGCCGTTAAATATCACGATGCAATGGCGTCTTCGACCCGGGCCCCAGATCTCACGGAGGACACTACACTAGTATGAAAGACATGAATCAAACTCCTGCTGACGCGACAAACGAAACACATGACGAGGATATCGACCTGGTTCGCGCCATACGGATCCAGTTAGCAAATCAGTCCAGGAAAAATCCTGAATTGCTCGGAAAATTCTCTGTCCAAAATCTGAACCGGCGATCATTTCTGAAGCTGACCGGCATCACCGGCGGCAGCCTGCTGCTTGCGTCAATTTTACCGGCCAACCCTGGATCGGCCGAAGAGTTGGGCAGCCTTGTTGGTTCCGTCGAACTCAATGCTTTTATCAAGGTATCCTCAGATGGGCGTATTGTCATCTATTCCTCTAATCCGGAAATGGGTCAAGGTATCAAAACAGCACTACCCATGGTGATTGCGGAAGAAATGGGTGCAAAGTGGGAGGATGTCGAGGTTTTGCAATCCGAGGTTGACGAATCCCGATTCGGCCGACACGGAGCAGGTGGGTCAACAACAATACCCAGGACTTTTGACCAGATGCGTACCATGGGTGCTTCGGCTCGCGAAATGTTTATTGGCGCCGCATCTATCGCCATGGAACTGCCGCGAGAAGAGCTACACGCCCAGGACAGTACCATCTCTCATCTGTTTTCGAGCCGTTCACTTTCGTTCGGTGATCTGGCAGCCCTGGCGGTGAAACAGGCAGTGCCGGACCCGGATTCACTGGTGTTCAAGGACAAGGCAGACTACACCATCATCGGTACATCAGTCACCGGTGTGGACAATCTCGACATTGTCACCGGTCTGGCATTGTTCGGCATCGACGTCAGAGTCCCGGAAATGCTGTACGGCGCTTACCAGAAATGTCCTGCATTTGGTGGCCTGGCGCTAAGCGCAAATCTTGACGAGATAAAAAAAATGTCGGGAATCAAAGATGCATTTATCGTCGAGGGCAATGGCAATGTCCGGGAATTGTCGTCCGGGGTTGCGATTGTAGGCACATCGACCTGGGCCGTTTTCAATGCGAAACGGAAACTCAAGGTCAAATGGGATGAATCCGGCGCCTCAAAAGACAGCTGGACGGAAATGGTGAGGTCGGCGAACCAGATTAAAGACAAACAGGGCGAGGATCTCATCACAGACAATGGCGATGTTGATAAGGCGTTTTTAAACCCGGATAACAAAACAATCAGCGCCTTCTATCAGTATCCTTTTGTATCCCACTTATGCCTGGAACCGATGAACTGTTCAGCCAACTATCAGGCCGGTAAAAATGGCAAGCAGCACACGCTGGAACTTTGGATCCCTACCCAGGCACCGACCCGCGCCTACCCCATTGCCAAGTCAATGTTCGGGCTGGAACAGGGCCAGGTGAAAATTCACCAGATGCGCCTGGGGGGCAGCTTCGGTCGCAGGGTTTATAGCGAATACATTTGCGAAGTTATTGAAATGTCCCGGCACGTGGGTGCACCCGTGAAACTCACCTGGACCCGGGAAGATGATCTGCAGCACGATTTTTACCGGGTGGGCGGATTTCAAGCTGTCAAAGGATCCGTTAACAGAAAAGGCGAAGTCGTTGCATTCGACGATCACTTTATTGGTATGACATACAAGGGTGGAGGACGCATCAGCGGGTCCGGATTCAGGGCAACTGAATTTCCCATGCTTAATCTCAAGCATACGCGTGCCAGTAAAACCATGTTTGATATTGAAACGCCCTGTGGCCCCTGGCGAGCACCAGGGGCGAATACAACTGCATTTGTAATTCAAAGTTTTATTCATGAACTGGCTCACGAGGCTGGCCGGGATCATCTTGATGTCTTACTGGAAATCATGGGTAAACCTCGATGGTTTGAACAGGGTAATATCCGTTCACTCAATACCGGACGTGCAGCGGACGTCATTAAACTTGCCGCCGCGGAGTCAAACTGGGGCCGGAAAATGCCCAGGGGATATGGCCTGGGTTTGGCTTTTCACTTCAGCCATGCTGCCCATGTCGCCGAGGTGGCAGAGGTTAGCGTCGACAGGAATAAAAAACTCACCGTACACAACGTCACCGTTGCCGTTGACGTGGGTCCCATTATCAATATGAGCGGCGCGACATCCCAGGTGGAAGGCGCAGTGATTGACGGTTTTAGCACCATGATGGGCCAGAAGATTACGATGGAAAACGGTCGAATTGAACAGTCGAATTTACATGATTACCAGGTGCTGAGAATTCCCGATGCACCGAAGGTCGACATTCACTTTATCCAGAGTGATTACAGTCCTACAGGTCTGGGTGAACCGGCGTTGCCTCCCCTTGCACCTGCGGTCGCCAACGCGATATTCGCCGCCACGGGCCACAGGGTAAGAACCATGCCACTAACGGATGAGGGTTTTAGTGTTTAAATCTTTGTTTTCCTGTTGACGTAAATCCTCGCCAGCGGATTTGCCGTCACGCCATGTGCCAACACACTCATCACCACGGTCGCCGAAACTGTCATCACAATGACTTCGACCCCAGGCAGTGATGCCTGAACGAAGATGATGACGAAGACAATACTCGCAAGCCCTCGTGGTCCGAACCAGCCAAGAAACAGTTTTGTTTGCCAGTCCAGGCCCAGTCCGGTCAGTGAAACAAATATTGGCAGGATACGAATCAACGTAAGACTGAGGATTGCATACAACAATATCTCCCAACTCATTGAGGATGCGAACTGACCCACAACGGCAATACCAAAGAACAGCCAGGTTAACATCGCCAACATTTCACCGACACCCTCTGCTGGTAAAGTAAGCTCGTGAATTTTGCTTGAACCCATACGATTCAAAACCAAACCACCAATGAAACTTGCGATAAAACCACTACCGTGCAACGCCTGAGCCAGGGTAAAACACGCGATAGCGAGGCTCGGAATTAAAAGCTGCATCCAGATACTGGTGATCCATCCCCTTTCATGGCAAATCCGCATTAGCGAGCCACCAAGCAAGGTTAATCCGACACCCACCAGCGCACCGATCCCAATTTCCTGGGCAACCAGTGACAATACAAGTGCAATCGGCCTGCTCTCTCCTGCCTCACCTGTGGCGATCGCCAGGAAAACCAATAGAATTGGCACACAGATACCATCGTTTAACCCACTTTCGAAGTTAAGGCCCTGTCTTATATTCGCTGGTACAGTTTCGTTGGCGATTACCGGCTTGCCGAGTGCTGCATCGGTGGGAGCGAGCATGGTCGCTAGAAGCGCGACATAGACCCAGCTCATCTGCGTAAAAATAAGTTCACCAACGCCATAGCCCAACAAGAGTACAAGCGGCAAACCAATCAGCAACATCCGTTTTGGTATGGCAGAACTTTTTCGCAGTACACCAAGGTCCGCAAGGGAGGCATCGACAAATAAAATGACCCCCAGAGTCAGCTCCGCAATAAGCCTTAAGCTCTCTGCGTTATATTGATACTCAAATACGCCAAAGACCTGGGGTCCGAGGAGGTAACCACAAAACGTGAAAACAATCGGGCCACTAATTATCGTTTTTTCGAGCCTTCCCGCAATCAGGCTGTAGGCAAACGCAAACAAAGCGAACACTGAAAATGTTATGTAGGTTTCTGTCATCACATAGTCCCTCTTGGTCTTTTCTTCCCTGACTAGCACAGCCATTGCGCGCCAGCCTGGGTCTACCTCAGAATTGCATTTTTCATTGTACGAGGATTCATGTCATTTGGAAGGATTGGCAACCTGTTAGCAACCTGTTGCCAACGATCAAGTCGTTAAACCCCTGTATATTTTCGACAATTCGTTGGGTAACTGGGTGATATCCTGCATGACCATATATTGCTGATCCGGACACATTTCTCTCAAATAGTCATGCCCGGACGGATCGACGGTTAAACAAAAACTCTGTACCCCTTTCTGGTTCGCCTCGGATAGTGCCTTGGTAGTATCTTTGATGCCATAGTCTTTGCTACTCCGGTCAGCCCCATAATCAAAGTCCTGGGGGTACCCATCCGAGATAATAATAAGTGCCTTGACCCTGCTTTCTGTGGCTGCCAGCATTTTTGTCGCATGCCTGATGGCTGGACCCATGCGGGTACTTCGGCAGGGTTTAATACCACCTATTCGCCCCTTTACCTTATGGTTGTAAGGTTCATCAAAGTCCTTGCAAACGAAATATTCGATGCGGTCTTTGCCGTAGCCGGAGAAACCGCAGACGGAATAGGAGTCCCCCAATCCCTGCAATGCTTCTGCCATCAATACGACCGATTCTTTCTCCAGGTCGATAATCTTATGCCTTGTGTCAGCCGTCAGTTCTCCCTGGTCGAAGTAACCATGCATGAATTCGTCGTCATCGTAATCGGGTGTAACCGGTTCGGCATTAGGATCAACAATGGCGTCATCTGTTGATGCACTCATGTCCAGTAAAAATAATGCTGAAACGTCACGATCTTTTCTCTGCCGCTGGATATAGATATTCTCACTGGGGCTTGCCCCGGATTTTCGATCAACAATAGCTTCAATAGTCCGCTCCAGATCAAGTTCTTCTCCATCGAGCATCCCTTTGACCTTACGCAGCAATTCCGGTCGCAGCATATTGAGCTGTTTTCGAACCCTGTTTGCCAGGCTTCGATATTCGTTCAAAGTATCAGGTACAAAGTCATCATCTACTTCGAGCTGGCGAATCTCATACAGAGTGCACCAGCGTTTTCGATAATCATCAATGGAATGATCCCACTCGTCATACTTGTACGCAGTTTCCGGAATAGGTCCGCGTCTTTCTTCCTTGAGTTTTTCAAACTCCTTGCGACCACCTGGCTCTTCCACATGGTCAATATCTTCAGCAACCACGACATCCGGGTCTGTGATAATGATTGCCATCGCCTCCTGGACATCTCCTTTCGTCAGCTCGTCAACATCAATATCATCAGGACTGGCCAGGCCGGTCATCGACATGCCATCTTCATCATCTTCCGAAAACTCGATATCAGCTTCCTCGATCAGTGCCAGTTCCAGGTTCATCCTGACCTTGTCGAGTGACATCATGCCCCGGTACGCAACCGGGTCAATGTCCTGGAGAAACCGCCTGAACTGGCTAAGTACCTCGTAGCACGCCGTAACAGCGTCCATCGTATCGAAGACGGAGGCTGTGGACTGCTTTAATGTCATCGCAATATCCAAGAGATGTGGCAATTCCGATTGGCAAGTACCGGCGACAAATTCAAAACCTGATCCATCGAGGGTATATTGTTGTAAGGCCTCCAACAACTGCTTTCTCGGATCTACAGCGGTGACCTTTCTCGACTCGATTGCATCGAGTTTTTGTACAGCAATATCACTTGCAATACCTTTATAGTGCCGCTGCACCAGCCAGTCTACCCGCCCATCTTCCAGGATTCGAAATATCTGTGCCGCTAGATGCGGTTCTTCGAAAGTTCTAAAAAAATCGGCGAAGGGGATATGAGAATCATTAAAACAAAAATCAAAGGTGCCAAATTCATAACACCCCAACTGATGGGACAGCGCCACCTTTAACCATCTGAAATTTTCATCCCGACGGGGATAGTAGCTGACGACTTCGGGTAAAAAGATACAACTACCGTCAGAGGATGGTAAATTTCGGAAGTCTTCATCCTGGGTTACATTGGATTCCAGCCGGAGTCGTTTGCCAACCAGGGCCTCGGAATACAACTGCAGCGTGCGCTGCTCATCTGAAAATCTCACCTGTCCCCGTAAGGTTTCGAGTAGCTCAACAGATTTGGCAGACTCAATTCGAATGAATGCGATGCAGGCTTCAAAGTTCAGTGGTGCCAGTTCCAAACCCTGTGAAAGCCAGCTTTTCATCACCGGCAGATTATCCAGCGGCAATTGACGGCAGCTTTTGACCAGTGCTTCTGCCAACTCGGGATGTTGGATATCACTGAGCAGGTGAATCAGAATTTTCACTTCGATTGCTGAGAGTTCCGGAATCATCTCCTCCAGCGCTGTCAGCCAGCCCTTGATTGGCAGATTCTTGATGGTGTAGTCAAATATCAACCGATCAAATTCTGTCTCCACCCCCACCAGGCGGTGCATCATTTGACCGTAACTCGATGCATATTCCTGGCCATTGCGAACCGAGGCCTGATAGAGTTTAGCCGCAAACATCCAATTGATCTGCGGGTACTTTTGTGAGACTGAGAGTAGTTCTCTGGCCTCGTTGCGACCCAGCCGGGTCATATCAGTTGCAATCGAAATCCAGCTGGTAAAGCTTTCTACATCCTGGGATCGGGCGACAAGAAATACTGTTGTGAAGTAGTCAGCAACCAGATTGAAGGCCTGCTGGAACCTTTCGCTTATCACCTTACCTGTGTTTTCAATAAGCTCCAGTTGCCTGGGAATAGGTGAATCCAACGTTGCTTCGATGCCTTGAAAGTATCGCGTACTGGGCTCAAAGGAATGACCACACAAGTCCAGCCCATACTCGCCAATCTGACACAACCGCTCTTTTCCAGCGATATCCATCAGCCTGGGGCTCATTCGCATGTACAAATTCGCAGTCTCCCAGGCATGCCAACCGGTATCGGCAATATCAAGACAAATATTGGCCCAGATCAGCAGGGATTCTTCATCCAGCCGGGTTGCGAGATCAGATTTGACCACCGGAAAGATGATCCCGGATTGCTTGTTTAATCGGGTGAGTTCCAGCTCAATCTGATGGGTGGTTTTCACGCCGGAAAAATTGTTTTAACCAGTTCCGCTATCGCGCCCTGGACATCTTCGTCATCGGTCACGGCTTTGCAAATTGCCACTTCGCTGGCGCGAAGTGGCGCTATACCCTTTATCATCAACTGACCGGCGTACACTAGTAACCGGGTACTCACGCCCTCATCAAAGCCGTGGTGTTTCAGATTCCGAACCCGGGAGCCCAGCCGAGCAAGATCCAGAGCCTTTTCGTCATCGACGCCGCTTTCGTGGGCGATGATACTGGCTTCATCAGCTTCACCGGGGTAATCGAAATCGATGGCTATAAATCGTTGCCGGGTACTTGGTTTCAGATCTTTGAGCACATTCTGGTAACCAGGGTTATAGGAAATCACCAGCAGAAAGTTGGGATGTGCATCCAGGATCAATCCTTGTTTCTCTACCGGTAAAATTCGACGATGGTCTGTCAGGCTGTGAATCAACACTGTGGAGTCCTTGCGAGCCTCAACGATTTCATCCAGATAGCAAATAGTGCCGTCTTTCACGGAACGGGATAGTGGTCCATCTTGCCAGACGGTCTCATCTCCCTGAAGCAGGAACCTGCCTACCAGATCCGTAGCGCTCAGATCCTCATGGCACGCCACAGTTTGCAGGGGCTCATCGACAGACCGACGTTCCGCATCGCTGCGGTCACCGCGAAACAACCGATGGGCCATATACTCAATAAAACGAGTTTTACCGCAACCTGTCGGGCCTTTCAGTAACACAGGCAGCTTCTGCTCGTAGGCCGAGAGAAAAATTTCCACCTCATCTTCAAGAGGCAAATAATATGGCACCTCAGTTGAACTGTCAGTTTCAATATTCAAAGTATTCAACGACTACTCTCCTAGCCACCTGGGTGTGCGTTTCTCTAAAAATGCATTAACGCCCTCGACATAATCTTTCTGCTGCATCATTTCGTTGAGCAGAATCTCACTTTCCTGAACCGATTGAGCAACATCACGGTGCAGGTCCGTATAAACCTGTCGTTTGGATACCGTCAGCGAAGCAGGTGATACTGTATCTTTCATCTGCTTTGCGTACGCCATCACCTCGGGCAATAGATCTTTATTTTCCACAATGCGATTCACCAGGCCAAGCTGCTCGGCTTCTTCTGTCATGAATATACGGCTTGTGAATAACAGGTCATTTGCTCGTGCCAGACCAATAATTCTTGGCAGCAACCAGGACAAGCCGTACTCCGCGGGGAGATTGAGCTTGCCGTGGGCCGTCGTGAGTTTCACCCCCGGAACCGCAAATCTGATATCTGCAAAACAGGCCAGAACCAGTCCTACCCCGGCCGCCGGGCCATTAATGGCCGCAATAACGGGTTTCGACAAGCCAAAATGATAGGCAAAAGAAGCATCAAACTCTGGCCTGACGCCGTATCCAGGTTCAGCGAGCTTGTCGGGGGTACCGGCATCATAACCGCCTCTTTCCACGTGACCCTCCAGCGCTTTCGAATCTGCACCGACACAGAACGCACGACCGGAGCCGGTGACGATGATCACCCGGACACTATCGTCATTCTCCAATTGATCCAATACCCAGCGATATTCCGTATGCATCCGGCCGGTCCAGGCATTCATTCGATGGGGTCTGTTTAGTGTGATCAATGCAATCTGATCTTCGATATCAACAAGAACTGTTTTAAGTTCCATCCACAAATCCCCTGGTGAGGTTAACAATGTTATCGAGCTGGCCATTGAAAAAGTGATCCGCCTCTTCCAGCATTTCCACCTTTTCAGAACCGAACATTTCTATCACAGGACTTTGCGTAGCGATCGTATCCTCGCTCCCGAGAATGACCAGCAACGGGCACTGGATATCCGGACTCGTACCCTGGCGAGCCGGTGACAGCATCTGAACAGGCGGCGCAACCAGAATGGAACCGAGAAGTTTTGAATCCGTGCTGGAATCATGCAGTACGGTCAATGCCATCATTGCCCCAAAAGAATATCCACAGAGATAGTAGCCTGCATTGGGATGGGTTGCTTTACACCAATCAATTACCGCCTGTACGTCCTCTGCCTCGCCATTTCCGCCTCCGTACTCCCCTTCGCTTGCGCCCACTCCCCTGAAATTGAATCTCAGTGTACTGGCGCCTTTTGACTGGAACCCTGTGGCCAGCATGGAAACGACATTGTCGTGCATACTGCCGCCGTATTGGGGATGGGGATGACACAAAATCGCAATATCCGGGCTGGACCCAAGGCTGGAATCTGTATCAAAACTGTCAAACTCCGCTTCCAGTTGCCCTGTTGTGCTAGGTATGAACAAAAACCATGGATCCTTTAGATAATCCGGTCATCTAATCTATCACACTATCGTTACACGGTACTTGTCCTGTGGCAGTGTTTCGCCCACAAGAACGTGTTAGAACAATGATTGGCGGTTAGATACAATACTCCAAACTCACCTGCGATACTTATCATGCGCTTCTTGCTATTTCTTTTTATCAGTATCCCTATTCTGGAAATGGTTGTCCTGATCCAGGTGGGCGGCATCATTGGAGCAATTCCGACCGTGGCACTCGTGGTGCTGACAGCGACCCTGGGGATATGGTTACTTCGTCTTGAGGGTATGGCAACGCTTAATCAGGTTCAGGAAAAATTAGGCCGGGGTGAGATTCCCGGGCGAGAATTGCTGGAGGGCATCATGCTCCTGATCGGTGGTGCATTGTTACTCACTCCCGGATTTGTCACCGATGCCATTGGTTTTGTCTGCCTACTGCCCTTTCTCCGTAAGCCTATCGCCCAGTGGCTGATCAACAAAGGATTGATGAAGTACTTAAACATCTCCAGCAACGGTCAATTCAGCCAAGGCAATTTTTCTGGCTCGTTTTCACAGTCCCAGTGGCACGAACAAGGAACGACAATTGAAGGTGAGTTCGAAGACCAGACTCGTGATCCCGGATCAGAATCAAATTTGAATGATAGCCACGATAACGACGACAGCAAGAGAATTACTTAGTGAAGAATGCCGCGCTGCAGGAATTTGTCAATAATTTCTGGGAACAAGACATCATTGAAAGCCTGGGCGAATATATTAAGATTCCGAACAAGTCGCCCATGTTTGATGCTGACTGGGAACATAATGGCCACATGGCCAAAGCCATGGATCATGTGATGGCCTGGATTGAATCACAACAGGTCGATGGGTTGACCATGGAACTCCACAAACTGAAGGGCCGAACACCCACGTTATTGTTAGATTATCCCGGAGAAATCGACGAAACCATCCTGATTTATGGTCATCTGGACAAACAGCCGGAATTTAACGGCTGGCTTGACGGTCTTGAACCCTGGAAGCCAGTCAGAAGAGAAGACAAACTTTATGGCCGTGGAGGCGCTGATGATGGTTATGCCATTTATTCCGCCATCGCGGTGATCAAGGCACTCCAGTCCCAGAACCTCCCTGCACCCAGGCTGGTAATACTTATCGAAGCATCCGAAGAAAGTGGCAGCCCGGATCTGCCTTATTATATGGAGTCACTGTCAGAAAGAATGGGTACGCCCGGGCTCGTTATCGCGCTCGACTCCACCTGCGGTAACTATGACCAACTCTGGATAACCACCTCTCTGCGGGGCATGCTGCTCGGTGAGTTGAGAGTACAGGTACTTGAGCAAGGTGCGCACTCAGGTGCGGCGGGCGGTGTCGTCGGATCCAGTTTCAGATTACTCAGGCAGCTCCTGTCCCGGGTTGAAAACGAGCAGTCAGGCGCCATACTGCCTTCTTTCCTGAACGAGCAGATTCCAGATTCCCGCAGGCAACAAGCCATAGTTGCGGGAAAAGTGCTGGAAGACGAGTTCAAGACCATGTACACCTATGCCGGGAAAAGCGGACCAGTATCTCGCGATGCAACAGAACTTGTGCTCAACAACACCTGGCTTGCTTCTTTGGAAATAACCGGCATGGACGGAGTCCCGGATATTAAGGACGCAGGGAATGTTCTGAGACCCTACACCGCGGCAAAGTTTGCCTTGCGCATACCACCAACAACGGATGCAAACAAGGTTGCGGGTGAATTAACAGAACTGTTGACCCGGGACGCACCTTACGGGACAACGGTTACTTTCGATCTGGACACACCCAATCCAGGTTGGCATGCGCCGGAAACCTTCGAAAGTCTGGAGGCGTCGTTACAAGCAGCTTCAACTGCCTTTTTTGGGGCACCGGCAATCTCAATGGGATGCGGCGGTAGTATTCCTTTTATGGAGTTTCTGGCTGTTAAACTTCCTGAAGCACAGTTTGTTGTCACGGGACTGTTGGGTCCGCATTCAAACGCGCATGGTCCCAATGAGTTTCTACATATACCGACTGCAAAAAAACTCACTGCCTGCATGGCCAGAGTTGTTTTTGATTGGGGTCAGGATCATGGGTAGATGAAGCCTGGAAAATACAAAGGCCCCCTGGCCAGCGGACTGAACCGGCGTGAATTTTTAAAAACCAGCAGGGCACTGTTACTGCTGGCGTCTTTACCAGCCAAACAGTTGTTCGCGCAAACCCCAGGCCCAGGCAACAAACACAACCCATCTGACCCCCTCGATCTAACGTTCAGCGAGACCGAACAAAGAGTGCTCGATGCCGTGCAGATGCAATTGTTTCCCGATGACGGCGATGGTCCATGTGCGCGGGATCTAAACGCCCTGACCTACCTGCAGTGGGCAATGCAAGACCCCGACAATATAGAGGATGGTGACCCCGAATTTATCAGTAAAGGCGTAGGCTGGCTGACCGACCTGTCAGTGCAAGACCAGGGTAAAGAATTTCCCAGTTTAACGACTGATCAACAAGGCGAAGTCATGCAACAGATATCAAAGTCGAGAACGGGAGAAAACTGGCTCTCGTTACTGTTGTATTACCTGACGGAGTCACTGATGTTAGACCCGGTCTACGGCGGTAACCCAAATTCCATCGGCTGGACCTGGCTTGGACATCAGCCGGGTTTCCCCCGACCGATACCGGGTAAAAGGTTTATGGATTTTGAACAGCCCTGAGCGGCTCCTAGATAACAGCCCTGAGCGGCTCCTAAATAACAGCCCTGAGCTGTTCTGACACATACAGGACAGAAATGAGGAACAAACCGGAATTAGCAATCGAATACGATGTCTGCGTTATCGGCAGCGGAGCCGGTGCCGGACCCATCGCCTATGAACTGGCACTGGCTGGATACAAGGTGGTCATGCTGGAAAAGGGTCGCTTATATAACGAATCCGATTTCAAAAAAGACGAGATGCTGTCGCGTCGAGGCAGTTTTCGCTCCCATATCAGGGATGAACGCCATGTAATTGTTGAACCTGCCAGCGATAGCTGGAGCGAAAAAAATACCAGCCGGTTCTGGGGCGGCAATCTGGTGGGTGGTGCAACCAACTTCATGAGTGGTTACTTTCATCGATTGAAGCCGGAGGACTTTCGACTGCTGTC
This sequence comes from Gammaproteobacteria bacterium, assembly GCA_012960755.1. The sequence continues at coordinate 138,297 of DUAT01000153.1, read as the reverse complement.
TGAATTCGGACCGATTGAGGGCGCCAACATTGTCGACTGGCCTATCAATTACGAAGCAATGGAACCCTATTACGCCAAAGTGGAGAAACTCATTGGTATCTCCGGTAAGGTGGTTAACCACCCTAATCTTGAACCACGCTCAACACCGGACTACCCCTTCCCTCCGACCCTGGAGCACCCAATATCTCAATGGTTTGACAACGCCACGTCTGAGCTGGGTTTCCATCCACTTCCCATGGCACGCGCAATCCTTTCGCGACCTTACAAGGGACGAAACAGCTGCGAGTATTCCGGATACTGTGGTAGCTATGGTTGCAGTTCAGGTGCGAAGGGGAGCGCCCGTGCTGCGCTGTTGGCACAAACTCTGGCAACCGGAAACTGCGACCTGGTGACCAGTGCCAAAGCCTACCGAATAAACACTGATAACAAGGGCAATGCCTCTTCAGTGGACTATTTTGATGCCCAGGGCCAGAGCCAGAGAGTACACGCCAGTATCGTCAGCATCGCCTGCTACTCGATCGAATCCAGTCGCCTGTTACTCAGCTCGACGGGTAACAAACATCCGACGGGCATTGGGAATCGCTACAACCAGATAGGAAAAAACCTGCACTGTTGCTCCGGTGGAACTGGTCACGGTATTTTCGATTCAACTCGCTTCAGTCCGAAACAAGCCGCCGGTCTAAAAGTCAGAGGCCCGTTTTTTAACAGGGCGCTTCAGGACTGGTATTTTATCAACGATACCAGTGTGTTTGGACGGCGAGTCAAGGGCGGCACCATTGATTTCGTGTTTGACCCGCCCACTCCTACCGCAGATGCGAACGAACTCAAGTGGGATTCACAAGGGGATCTAATCTGGGGAAGTACCTATAAGCAGCGATTGAAATCACACTTCATTCAATCAAGGGATTTTAAATTCGAGGTATTCTGTGACTGGCTTCCAACAGACAATTGCCATGTTTCACTGCACCGGATTGAAAAAGATAAATGGGGCTCACCGGTTGCGAAAGTCAGGGTCGGCTATCACCCGCATGACTTCAAGGTCTCGGAATATATAGTCGATAAAGGTGTGCAGGTGATGAAGCAGATGGGGGCACAGAAATATTATGGCAGTGCCTCCAGTTCACCCACGCCCAATCTGATTGCCGGGGGATTGCGGTTTGGAAATGACCCAAAAGTTTCAGCACTGGATCCGGATTGCCGTGTTCACGGTACCGAAAACGTGTTTGTTACCGATGGAAGCTTCATGCCCAATGGCGGCAGTGTTACACCTACCTGGACTATTTACGCAAATGCTTTCCGGGTTGCTGACAAAATAAAAGTACAACTTCAATCGAGTTAGCCTTGATCTGACAATATCTCAATTTCAAATTAGTATTGCTTAAGCTCACTAACTGTGCCGCTACAAAAGTAGAAATAACGAAGGACGCACTGCTCGGATATAGTCCGTTCGGATTACCTGGCCGGGTGTGCGCTTTCTGCTGCGGAGGGGGTATGTCTAGCCAACTGAGATTAAACAAATAATTGTTGATCCATATCAGCAAGATAAGGGCGCAGCCATGCTCTAATTTTTCGACCGACGAAACAATCAACTTTAGGAGCAGACCATGGCGATGATTGACGGTGGAGAACTTGTTGGCAGGGCGCTGGCGAATGAAGGCGTTGAAAACGCTTTTGTTTTATGCGGCGGGCATATCATGCCAATTTTCTATGGCATGAGAAAAGTCGGAATCAAGATAATTGACGTGCGCCATGAATGTTCTGCGATGTACGCTGCGATTGCCTATACCCGGGCATCGGGCAAGGTCGCTGCTGTTATCACAACGGCTGGCCCTGGAGTCGGTAATACGGCAGCGGGAATGATGGAGGCAGCATCCTTGAATATTCCAGTACTGCAGATCGGTGGCGCAGTTGCCATGAATAAACGGGATGCCGGTGATTTACAGGATATGGACACCTTGACGCTGATGGAATCCTGTTCCAAATGGGCGAAAAAGTTAACCAGTACACGCCGCATACCTGAATATGTTTCCATGGCATTTCGCCAGGCAATGGATTCAACCCCTGGTCCTGTTTACCTGGAAATTCCAACGGATCTCGTATTTGCGCAGGTAGACCAGGACAAGGTCAGTTTCCCCTCGAACTACATGGCCAGGTCTATTCCCCTGGGAGATCCACAACTAATCGACGAAGCAGCGGCGTTACTCGCCAATGCGGAACGCCCTGCCGTGCTTATTGATGATGCTGCGCGATGGGCGCTGGGTGACGATGCTAAAGCAATCTCGGAGCTGGCTGACTTTTTGAAGATGCCTGTGGGAATTGCTGGCAGTTCCTGCCGCGGTATATTCGGCAGTGAAGCTGAAAATTCAGCACTAAACTTCAACGCCACGGGTGCCGCTGATGTTGTGCTTGCGCTGGGTTGTAAATTTGATTTCAGAATCGGCTCTGGTGCCGGTATTGCGAAGGATGCAAAGGTTATTCAAGTTCACACTGACATGAAACAGATTGGCTTCAACCTCCGCGCTGATGTCGCTATCGTTGGCGGCGCGGGTCCGGTGACTAATCAAATCCTTGAGTCAATCCAGACCAAACGTAATCCCAAAGCAGATGACTCCTGGACAGGACCACCGCAGCAGCGCGGTACCGCAAAACTGCCTGCGCCCTTCAGCGACAAGAAAAGTCCGGCTCACCCTGCTCGTTGTGCCGGTGAAACAGCCAGATTCCTGGAGCAGGAGGCCCAGGACTGGACGATTGTCAATGACGGTGGTGAAGCTTCAGTCTGGATGGGGGCGACATTAACAGCAACCCGTCCCGGTCAAATCCATGCGTCTGGTGCTAACGGAACCATAGGTACCGGGCCCGGTCTGGTGATCGGTGCCTGGGCAGCAAACGCAAAACCGGTCCTGTGGTATACGGGAGACGGAAGTTTCGGTTTCTACCCAATGGAAATGGAGACCATGGCACGATTAGGTATACCCGTGGTATGCGTTATTTCCAATAATTCTGCCTGGGGTATGATCAGCATGGCGGAGAAATATGTTCGACCCAAAGAGATCGAAGCCCAGGGCCAGTGCAACGTGGAATTCCCCCATATGGTCGCTTACGAGAAGATGGCAGAAATGTGGGGCGGATACGGTGAGAAGGTGACCGACCCGGAAGCAATTCTACCTGCTATAAAAAGAGCGGCCGCCACCGGAAGACCTTCAATCATCAACGTTGAAGTGGATGATGTGAGTCTGTCACCGTTTATTGCCGGTTATGCCAATATGATCAAACCGGCCTGAGTAGTCGGTTCTTTAAACATTTTTTAACTGCCTACTTGTAAGCGCCTATTTATAAGCGGCTATTTATAGGCAAAGATGGGATCTTCCAGATCAATTTTTGGTAACTCGTCCTTCTCGACCCAATAATCCTGCGTATGCTGCCATTCCGGTTTATTCCCTCTTTTTGGTAGCAGATGCATGGAACGCATCAGGTAGCCGGGATTGAAGTTTTCCGGGTCCATCCAGGACAGCAGTGGCATGCCCTCATCCTCAGGTCGGAGCAGGGGAACAACGGATTTCACACCCCGACATTTCATGCGGTTAAGCAGACGGCAGACGAAATCACCGATAATATCAACACGCAGAGTCCAGCTGGCGCGGAAGTAACCAAAGATCCATACCATGTTCGGTACACCGGTGAACATCATGCCGCGGTAGGTCACTGTATCGGCGAAGTCGAGAGGCTTGTCGTCGATGGAAAAATTAATCCCTCCCAGGACGCTCAGATTGAAACCAGTCGCCGTGATTATGATATCGGCCTGCAACTCCTGACCGGACTTTGTGAGAATACCCTTCTCAGTAAATTTTTCGATTTCGTCGGTCACCATGGAAGCTTTGCCAGCCTTAATCCCCTCGAAAATATCACCATCCGGCACAAACGCAATACGCTGCCGCCAGGGTCGGTAACGGGGAGTGAAGTGCTTATCTACATCATAGTCGGGTCCCAAATATGCCCGCACGCCTTCGAGTAATTCCTGCTTGACGACTTCCGGTTCCTCGAAGGCGCGCCGTGTGAATTCAGACTGAAGATGTAGAATTTCCCGGCGGACAATCTCGTGAATCCACTCTTCTTTGATGTCCAGCTCACGTAGATGATCCGCAAGCTCGTGTTCATTGCGCCCGGGTACAAAATACGTTGGTGACCGTTGCAGTATCGTGACATGACTGCAATCGGCCGCAATTGCCGGTGCGACAGTCGCCGTGGTGGCACCTGAGCCAATCATGATGACGCGTTTATCTTTGTAATCCAGGTCCTCCGGCCAGGTCTGGGGATGAACGATTTCACCCTTGAAATCATCCATACCTTGCCATTCCGGCGTATAGCCTTTCGCATGCTCATAGTAACCCTGACACATCCAGAGGAAACCCGCGGTGAACTGAACCTCATCACCCGTATCCTTGCGGATACCTTCAAGGGTCCAGGTTTTGTCTTTGCTGGACCAGTTTGCCGAGGTGATATGGTGATGATATCGAATGTGCTGGGCCAGATCCTGCTCTTCGATGACTTCACCCATGTAATTGAGAATTTCTCCCGCGGTAGCAATAGGTGGACCTGTCCAGGGTTTGAACCTGTATCCAAATGTATAAAGATCGCTGTCGGAGCGGATACCTGGATAACGATGCATGAGCCAGGTGCCACCGAAACTTTCCAGACCTTCAAGAACAAGGAAGCTCTGGTCCGGGCACTGTTCCTTCAGATGATATGCCGCGCCCACTCCGGAGATCCCCGCTCCTACTACGAGTACATCAAAATGTTCGGTTTTTTGAGCTTGGTTCATAGTCGGGTCTCTGGTTAATTAATTATCTGACAGGGTATGCGCCGACAATGCGTGATGTTGCAGGTCTAAACAATGATCCAGGTCAAAACGAGGCTGGAGATTCCTGTTGGCACGTCCTTGCGGCACCTGGAAAATTAAAGGAGGATGTGGCAACAGTCACCATAAGTGGATGCCCTGGATGAAAAACTGATGTCAAAACGGCAACGATGGAATGAACGTTACGCTAACAGGGCACTGGTCTGGTCTGCGGAACCGAACCGGTTGTTTTCTACGGAGGTCGCATCACTGGAGCCAGGCCGGGCCCTGGACATTGCCTGTGGTGAAGGACGTAACGCAATCTGGCTGGCGGAAAAGGGTTGGGATGTCACGGCGGTGGATTTTTCTGAAACCGGGATTGACAAGGGAAAACAGATCGCCAGAAAACGCGGCGTCAGAGTGAACTGGATTGTTGAAGACGTTTCTGTCTGGCAGCCACCTGAAGACGCTTACGACCTGGTAGCAATCCTTTATCTGCATACCGATGTTCAGGAACGACAAAAATGGCTCACGAATGTCATCGGTTCGGTCAAGCACGGTGGCACATTGATTTACATCGCCCATGATCCAAGTAACATTAAGGACGGTGTTGGTGGCCCACAGGATCCTGATCAAGTGCCTGGTGTGGCTGAAATCAAAAATTCACTTGGGGATTTTCAAATCGAGATCGCCAGGGTCACAAAACGCCCGGTTGAGAACGACCCCGGCCACAGTAAAGAACGCAGGGGAACCGCCCTGGATTCATTTGTACGTGCCACCAGATTGTAAGGGAAGTCATAAGAGAGGTTGTAAGAGCTGGCTACTAGTGACATTTTAATACTTCTGTGAACAGTGTCTCAAAACCAACGTTAGTCAGTGTTATTTAGTCGTTCAAATCGGTATCCTGCGACAACTCAATCCTGAAATATTTCAATTCTATAAGTCGTGATAAGAACTGTATGGGTTACCTTCATGAGCTCCACTCAACACTACAGCCACTGACGTTCAGGACTGACAAAGACCCGGTGGTCACCAAACCGGATTTAACAAAATACCTCAAGTTTTATTCCATTGATTTCGCGAAAAAACTCGACGTTGAGCATCGCATCGGAATTATCCGCGCCGCTGGTTTTAAAGTTGTGACCCACTATTGGAATGCCCCTGAGGCAAGAGGAACCGTGTTCATTTTTCACGGTTACTTCGATCATGTCGGTCTGTACGGTCAACTCATCCAATGGTGTTTAAAAGAACACTACAATGTTGTCGCAATAGACTTACCGGGGCATGGCCTATCCAGCGGCGAGCAGGCCAGTATCGAAAGCTTTGATCAGTATGGTGCCGTGTTAAAAACGCTGGTATCACTTTGCTCTAAAACACAGCAAAAACCATTTTTTTGTATTGCTCAGGATATCGGAGCAACCGCGGTCATGAATATGATGTGGAAACACAATAAGCGGCCGTTTGCAAAAATGATCTTCCTGGCGCCATTCCTCAGACCCCAGGGCTGGTTCAAGGGGAAAATCTGGTACAGGATCTCAAAATTATTCGTAAAAAGTATCAAGCGACGGATTGTTCCCAACACTGGCAACAGGCAGTTTAATCGCTTTGTTGGTACAAAAGACCCGCTACAATCAAAACGTCAGCCCATTGAATGGCAAACTGCTATGCAGCACTGGATGGATGAGTTTCCTTCACTGCCAACGGAAATCGTAAAGCCGCTGATTATCCAGGGCGATGAAGATGTTACTCTCGACTGGAAATATAATATAAAGCAGATCGAAGCTCATTTCCCAAACGTCATAACCGAATATCTGCCGGGTGCCAATCATCATTTAACAAATGAAGTGAAAAATCTGCGTAACAACATGTTTAAAAAAATCAAAACGTACCTGGATCTGCAGATACTCGAACCTGTCAGCTGAATCAATCAAACACGTCTTAATCTTCGACACTCCCTTAAAGCTCTTGGCGGTTTGTCCTGAGGCATGAAGTATGTTTAATTAAGCACTCATGTATCCGAGCAGGAACCGCCCATGGATAATTTTAACCCGGGCCTGATGCAAGATAGCAGCCTCACCATTCCTACCTTGTTGGAACATGCCGCGACGAATCACCCGGAAACAGAAGTGGTCGCCCGGATGCTCGACGGCAGCCTGTTTCGTTACACCTATCATGAGCTTGCACTAAGGGCGAGACAGGCCGCCAATGCCCTTCAAAATCTCGGTGTAAAATACGGTGATGTAATCGGTACTCTGGCCTGGAATCATCACTGGCATATGGAGTGCTTTTACGCCATCCCGGGCCTCGGCGCAGTTTGCCATACTATAAACCCCAGGCTGTTTAAGGAACAAATTGTTTACATCATTAACCATGCCAATGACCGAATACTGATTGTTGACCAGGATTTTGTCGCTCTGGTGGAAGAGATTGTGGACCAGATTCCTGACATCGAGAAATTCATTATCCTGGGTGAACGGGGTTGTATCAATGAACCTGAAAAACTCGGTACCGTACTCTATTACGAAGAATTGATCGCTAACGAACCGACGACGATTGACTGGCCCGAATTCGACGAGCGTTCAGCTTCCGGGCTCTGTTATACCTCCGGAACAACCGGTAACCCGAAGGGTGTACTCTATGCTCACCGGTCAACCGTACTACATTCAATGGCTATCGCACAGCCAGACAATCTTTGCTTGTCGGCCCATGACTGTGTCATGCCGGTTGCGCCCCTGTATCACGCCCAAAGCTGGGGGTTGCCCTATGGCGCCTGCATGGTCGGTGCGAAATTTATCCTGCCGGGCCGTCATCTGGATGGACCTAATCTGCTGCAATTGATACGGGATGAGCAGGTTACCACGGGTTGTGGTGTACCCACTATCTGGACCATGGTGCTTGAACATGCCGAGGCAGAAAACCTCGACCTGGGTAAACTGCAACGATTACTCATTGGCGGCACTGCACTGCCAACGTCGATGCGAGACAGATTCCGTGCAAAAGGCGTCAGTGCAGTCCAGATCTGGGGCATGACTGAAACCAGTCCTATGGGCACTATTTCAAGAACCAATCCTGCGATGTCGGTCTTGTCCGAAGAAGATCAGGACAGTCAATTACTCAAACAGGGACGACTGCCTTATGGCGTAAAAATGAAGATCGTACTCGAAGACGGCAGCCGCGCACCGCACGATGGACAAACCTCCGGTGACATCTGGGTGAAAGGTCCCTGGATCGCCAATGGTTACCTGCATGGCGATGGGGGAGAAATGTTGGACGATGAGGGCTATTTCCCCACCGGCGACGTGGGCCATATTGATCGCTTTGGTTTTATGAAAATAACGGATCGTTCAAAGGATGTTATTAAATCCGGAGGTGAATGGATCAGTTCAATCGACATCGAAGATATCGTTACCCGTCATCCTTCCGTCAGTATGGCTGCTGTTGTGGCTGCCTACCACAAGAAATGGGATGAGCGGCCTTTGTTGATGGTGACGTTAAAAGAAGGTAGATCGCTTGAAAAAGAAGAAATGGTCAATCATCTCACGGGAAAGATTGCCAAGTGGTGGATGCCCGACGACATGATTATCATCGACGAAATGCCGATGACGGCCACGGGTAAGATCCGCAAACTGAGCCTGCGGGAGAAATACTGGCATCATCTCGCGTCTGACTAAGCGAATTGTAGTTCGATCTCATTCAGAACACGGTAACATTCAAGTACCTTAGCCACGGATGAATTCGGTTCCCTGGCTTCACTGATGGCCGCAAAAAACTCACGATCCTGAAGTTCGATACCATTCATGGACACATCTACCTGGGAAACATCTATCGGTACTTCTTTGCCATCAACGAGATCATCGTAACGGGCAATATACGTCCCGTTGTCACAGATATAGCGAAAGAATGTACCCAGCGGCCCGTCATTGTTAAAGGACAATGAAAGTGTCAGCAAGGCGCCGCCTGCTGTTCTCATTTGTATGGACATATCCATGGCAATACCAAGTTCCGGATGTTTCGGGCCCTGGACGCCATTCACCGCAACAACCCTGTCATCTGTCTGGTACTGGAACAGATCGACACTGTGCGCGGCGTGATGCCAGAGCAGATTATCGGTCCAGAAACGAGGTTCCCCCGCGGCATTAATGTTCTTGCGGCGAAAGAAGTAAGTCTGTACATCCATCTGCTGGATACGGATTTCACCACTTTGAATTTTGTGATGAAGCCACTGATGAGATGGATTGAACCGGCGCGTGTGCCCTACCATGCAGATAAGACCCGTTTCCTGCTGCACCCGAAACACTTCCTCGGCGTCAGCCCAGGAATCCGCCAACGGTATTTCAACTTGAACATGCTTCCCGGCTTTCATACATTGGATGGCCTGCGCTGCATGGATCGGAGTAGGTGTACAGAGGATGGCGGCATCGACATCAGGCAGACGCAATGCATCCGCAAGGTCTGTAAACACATGCTCAATATCATACTGATCTGCAATCTCCCGGGTCTGCCCGGGCTTCTCCCCTACCAAAGCAACGACATTCACACCTTCTATGTTCTTATGACCCTGCAGATGTTTGATACCAAACGCCCCCGGTCCGGCAAGTATTATGTTCACTCAATTTCCTCCGGCCAATACAGGCGACGTGGATTCTCAACCAGTAACTGGTTCTGCAACTCAACCGTCGGCGCAATCCCGGGGATGAAGTTAACAAGATCTCCATCATCCGGCATATGGGATTTCAAGTTCGGATGTGGCCAATCCGTGCCCCACAGAACTCTATCGGGGAATGCTTCAACCACTCGATGCCCAAACGGTACAACGTCGCTGTAGTTGGGCGGCCCTTGCATCGACAATCGATCCGGACAGGTGACTTTGCTCCAATAATTTGAGTTCTCAGCCATCAGGCGCATGAAGAGATCGAATTCCTTCGAGCGGGCTCCCAGTGCAACATCAGGTCTGCCCATATGATCAACGACGACGGTTGTAGGCAAAGCAGCGAAGAAGTCGAATAACTGAGGAAGCTCGGCTGCTTCAAAGTAGATAACGATATGCCAGCCAAAAGGCTGAATACGTTCTGCAATTTCCAATAGCGAATCGTGTGGCAGAGCATCTACCAGACGTTTGACGAAGTTGAATCGCACTCCGCGAACACCTGCGGTGTGCAGTGCCTCCAGTTCCGCATCACTGATATCTCTTGTTACCGTGGCGACACCTCTTGCACCACCATCGGAATGTTCGAGCGCATCTATCAGGGCCCTGTTATCGGCACCGTGGCAGGTTGCCTGAACGATGACATTGCGCGAGAACCCGAGGTGATCGCGTAATGCCCACAGCTTTTCCTTCGAGGCGTCGCAAGGCGTATATTTACGCTGAGGTGAAAATGGAAACTGATCACCAGGTCCAAAAACATGGCAGTGCGCATCGACGGCGCCAGCCGGTGGTTTGAATTTGGGCACTGACGGACTCGGGTGAAATACAAGCCAGTCATCATCCATTTGAAACGCTGGTTTGTTAACCACTACTTGCCCCTCTCACTCAGAATCCTGTCTAATCGTGGATAAACGCGCCTGGCGTTGCCCTCGAATATTTTACGCTTGTCAAGATCGCTAAGATCGAGTGCATCGATATAGCGTTTCGTGTCATCGAAGTAGTTACCCGTTTCCGGATCAATCCCACGCACGGCGCCAACCATTTCTGAACCAAACAGGATGTTATCGACATCAATCACGTCAACCAGCAGATCAATTCCCGGCTGATGGTATACACAGGTGTCAAAATATACATTTCTCATCACATGGGTCGACAGCAAAGGTTTTCCTAACATATCAGCCAGGCCGCGATATCGCCCCCAGTGATAAGGCACGGCGCCACCACCATGGGGAATAATAAATCGCAACCCTGGAAAATCCCTGAACAGATCACCCTGGATAAACTGCATGAACGCCGTCGTATCTGCGTTGATATAGTGCGCCCCAGTGGCATGAAAGTTTTCATTACAGGAGCCAGAAACATGAACCATGGCAGGCACATCGAGTTCCACCATTTTTTCATACAGCGGATACCATTCCCCGTCGGTCAGGGGCTTTGCTGTCCAGTGACCACCGGATGGATCGGGATTCAGATTACAGCCAATAAAACCCAGTTCATTCACACACCGCTCCAGTTCTGCAACTGAATCTGCTATAGGAATACCGGGCGACTGGGGTAATTGGCAGACACCAGCAAAGTTATTCGGATAGAGTTCGACAACCCTGGCAATAAGGTCATTACAACGTCGGGACCAATCCCTGGAGACTTGAGCGTTACCAAGATGATGTGCCATTGCAGACGCGCGGGGGGAGAAGATGGTTAAATCTGCACCACGCTCGCGCTGTAGTTTCAGTTGGTTATTTTCGATACTTTCCCGGATCTGGTCATCGGTGATGTCTGATCCCCGGGGAACCGGTAAAGATGGATCTTCAAAATGGGCGAGTTGCTCTTGCCGGAACTCCTGATGCGGCCCTGGCGCAGTCGTGTAATGGCCATGACAATCAATAATCATCGTTTTTGTTGCCCCATCATTACCCATCCAGTGCTGGTGCTGGTACAAATACCTGCCCCTGCATTAATTTACGCGCTGTGCGCAACAACGCAGAACGATGAACCACCATCTGGTCCCCTTGTCCCGACACCTCAACTTCAATCGAGAATGAACCTGTGGGGTGTTCTACCGCCACGGTTGACGAATCAGCATCAGTGGATGCCGTTGCCTGTTCACTTGCCAGGGATCCAGGAATAAGGCAGGCGACCGCAACGCTGGCGGCTCCCAGTACCCCCACAGCCTCGTGGACGCGGTGAGGAATAAAACTTCGCGTGCAAATCGTGCCACCTCTCTTTGGGGCCGATACTAATGTCATCTTCGGCATCGTTTTCTGTTGCACATCACCCAGGTTCATCAGGTGCCCGACTTTTAGTCGGATCGATTCAACCCGCGCCTTGAGGTCCTTGTCAGATTCAAGTTCCACCGGAGTCTCATAACCTGATTTACCAAAGTCAGCGGCTGACATAACAACAACCGGCATCCCGTTGTCGATACAAGTCATCCTGATACCATCAATCTCATCAACAATGTTACCCGTTGGCAATAAGGACCCGCAGGTCGACCCTGCGACATCGAGAAAGTCCAGCATAACCGGTGCCGCCGTACCCGGCACACCATCAATACTCGAATCACCCTGGTAAGTAACAACCTTATTCGGGGTCTTTACCCGCGCAATCGCCAGCCCACCGGAATTTACCAGTCGAATGCGTACCTCCGTTTCACCATCACTGGCGGGAACGAGGTTATTTTCTATTGCAAAAGGTCCCACACCTGCAAGAATATTACCGCAGTTCTGACCATCAGAGACTTCTGCGCGGTCCACGACAACCTGCAGGAAAAGATAGTCCACATCTGCCTCAGGTGCTTCCGACGGAGTGACGATCGCAACCTTGCTCGTCAGTGGATGCGCGCCGCCAACACCATCAATCTGCCGGTCATCGGGTGAACCCAGTGCCGCCAGCAGTATGCGATCTCTTTCAGTGATATTTAAAGGCAAGTCTCGACCAAGGAAGTAGAGCCCTTTAGAAGTACCACCACGCATTAATACCGTTGGAATTGCAGTTTGCATCACCTAGTCCGATCCCTACTTAATATATTTAAGCCCCTTTGCCGCTAATCGTTCACGCATGTTGTAGATATCAAGACCCAGCTCGCCATTCTCGAATTGCTTCCGCTTCTCTTCCTCGTTCGCTTCTCGAGCTCTGGATTTTTCAAGAACCGGGCCAGCTTCTTCCCGCCTGACAACCACAACACCATCGTCATCCGCTACGATTACATCACCGGGATAAACAAGCGCGCCAGCGCAGACCATGGGTGAGTTCACATTCGCCAGACTCTCTTTGACGGTACCGGTCGCGCTGACAGCGCTCGACCAGACCGGAAATTGCATTCGGGTCAATGTCGCGATGTCACGCACACCGGCATCGATGATCAATCCCATAACACCATGAGCTACCAGTGAGGTTGCTAACAAGTCACCAAAATAACCATCTCCGCACGGGCTGGTGGGTGATACCACCAATACATCACCTGGCCGGCATTGTTCCACCGCAACGTGAATCATCCAGTTATCCCCTGGTGCTACCTCGCAGGTAATTGCGGTACCGGCGATATGCGCGGGTCGATAGATCGGGCGCAATTTCGATGACAAAAGCCCCTTGCGCCCTTGTGCTTCGTGCACCGTCGCTACACCCAGGTTCAGATATTGATGCACGATGTTCTCTGGGACACGACTGAACTCTGTGATAACTGTAGACATGAACGCTTCCTTAATTATTTCTCGCTGCACTGTTCACAGCACTATTCGCAGCACTTACTGCAACCATTGCAATGACCAGGGGTATCGCAAAGATCAAAAACAGCGTATTACTTTGCCACTGATAGTCTAACAGGACCCCTGCAGCCAATGGCGACAAAACAGCCCCGCCTCGCCCTATCCCGATCGCCCAACCCATACCGGTAGTTCGTATCGATACCGGATACAAACCCGGCACCAGGGCATAGAGCCCTATCATTGAGCCAAACAGGAAGAAGCCTATCGCCACGCACAACATCAGTGCCAGCGACATATTCGATGCATAGATACTGAATAATGCCATGAAAACTGCAGTCACAATCATGTAGGTGCCAATAAGAAATCTTAACGGTAATTTCGTGGTGAGGTAGCCAAGTATCAAGCCTCCCACAATACCGCCAAGGTTGAGCAACACACCAGCGGAGATTCCCTCGCCTGCTGAAAGACCGGCTTCAGTCAGCAACTTTGGGGTCCAGCTTAATACAAAATAGAAACTCAACATCAACATGAAAAACGCCAGCCATATCATCAGGCTGGATCTCCGCAAGTCACCGGAAACCAAGTCACGAACTCCCGTCAATTGCAGCTTTGCATCCGCTGGAACCGGTGGCAGAATTTTAACCGCCTCATGACCCATATGCCCGAGCAACCTGTTGACCTTCTCCAGCGCATTCTGTGGACGTTTGGTCAGCAGAAACGCGAGGGATTCCGGCAGCTTTTGAAACGTCAGGGGGATAAGTAATGATGACAGGATGGCACCGAACAAAAAAACTGATCTCCAGCCATATTCCCCGATGAGAAAGGCCGCGATACTGCCACCGATCACTGCGCCGATCGGGTAACCCGTTTGTAAAAAACTCACCGCAAAATCACGCCATTTGATCGACGAGTACTCGGCAACGATGACATTCAGGCTGGCAAGCAAGCCGCCAATACCCAATCCCGTAATCAACCTTAACAATGCGAGCTGAACCATGGATTGTGAAACCGCAGACAGGAACATGCCCACGCTAATGACTACCAGACAGGATAAAACCACCGATCGCCGCCCGAATCTGTCAGCCCTCGGAGCCACGAACAAAGACCCAAGGGACATCCCCAGTAACCCGGCACTGAACAGGATTCCCAGTTCCGAACTCTGTAATCCCCATTCGCTGGCCACCGAGGACGCCGTAAACGCCATCACCAGCACGTCAAATCCATCAAGCATATTGATTGCCAGGCAAATCGTAATGGCCACTTTCTGGTAGCGCGACATCACACCTTGCTGGATAACTTCGTTGACGTCATGGATCATGATGAATCTAACGACCTGGTTTAGTATGGGTTCTCAAGCACCAGCACGCCCGCGCCGGTGTTTGAGATAGGTGCATGATAATGTTTCTGCACAACGTTGACCTTGTCCTTCAAGGCACCGCGCATAACAAGCCACATGATCACCTCTATGCCTTCTGACCCGGCAATCCTGATGATCTCTGAATTACTTAGCCCCGCTAACCATTGCGGATCACTGATGATGCTCTCCATGCATTTCAAATCGAAATCCACATTGATAAGACCAGCCCTTTCTCCCTGCAACTGATGTGACATGCCACCGGTACCAAAGATCACCACCTTGTGATCTTCCGGATAGGATTCGACCGCCTTACCCAGTGCGTGGCCAAGAGCGAGACAACGCCGGGCGCTGGTCAGCGGGTGTTGCACAATATTTACCGCCAATGGTATTGCCTTGACAGGCCACTGCGGTAAATGTCCCCACATCAGCGACATGGGAACAATAAAACCATGGTCAACCAGCATCTGCTGACAGGTTGCCAGGTCAAAATCCTGGTTAATGATCGACTCTGCCAGGTGCCATGAAAACTGTGCATCTCCTTCAAAGCGGGACTGGGTCTGCAGGCCCCAACCTTCGTCGGCGTTCTCGTAATGATCCGCGCAACCCAGTGCAAACGTTGGCACATTGTCCAGGAAGAAGTTCAAACCGTGATCGTTGTAAACCACAATCACAATATCCGGGTCCATCTTGTCCAGCCAGGCCTTTACAGGTTCATAGCCGTCAAAGAAACGCTTCCAGTAAGGCTCACTTTGAAGACCGGCTGACATTGCATTGCCAATAGCGGGAATATGCGATGTGGTCACGCCGCCTACTATTCTAGCCATGCCAGTAACCTCCCGCCTTTTCCAGCTTGTCTTTTAATCCTTCGGCTTTTTTCTCAAGATTCGCTTTGAAATCTTCAGTCGAGATACCTTGAAATGCCGCACCCGCATCCTGGATGGAAACCCCTTTTGGGATAGCCAGCTTCGCAAAATAGTAAATGTTCGCACCTGATCGCAGCAGGCTTAGATAGTCATTATCCAGCAGAGCCTGTTTCTGTTCCCCTGAAACGCCAAACTTGTCCGCGTAGGTCGCAGGGTCTTCATCGAACGCCCGCCGGTTTTCTTCATGATTGAAGGAAAACAGCATCTTGTTCAGGCTGTAGGCCGAATGGGAGGTTTTACCGTCGAACACGTAGGTGCCAGGTATATCGTCGTAATCGTGTTTTTTCCAGTTCATGCGGTTCTTCTCCTTGACAGTTCTCACCAATGGAATCTCTGATTAAATTCTGTTAACACTCAATCAGACCTTCCCTATCTAACGACAACTATTCAATCTTCTCGAACGGTAATCCCACGTACTGTTCAGCGATAACCTTCCTGCCTGCATCAGACTGCAGGTGATACTCAATATCAGAGGTATGCAAGTTCAGTTCAAACGCAGAGGTGTCTTTAAAATCATGCAGCATATTGCTCATCCACCAGGAAAAGCGCTGACCGTTCCAGACGCGCCGCAAACAGATATCAGAATATTTCTCGAGTAGATCCGTTCTTCCTTCCCCATAAACAAGGCTCAAAATTTTATAGAGTACGTGTACATCACCACCGGCGGTATTTAATCCTTTCGCCCCGGTCGGTGGTACGATATGCGCGGCATCTCCCAATAGAAACAAATTTCCATACTGCATGGGTTCTGCTACGAAGCTGCGCATGGGCGCAATGCTTTTCTCAATGGAAGGCCCGGTAACCAGTTTCGCGGATAATTCTTCAGGTAGGCGGCGTTTGAGTTCATCCCAGAATCTCTCGTCACTCCAGGCTTCAACCACATCATCTTTCCCTACCTGTAGATAGTACCGGCTTCGAGTCTGTGATCGAAGGCTACACAGTGCGAATCCACGGGCATGTTTGATATAAACCAACTCGGGATTAACCGGCGGTGTTTCGGACAAGAGACCGAGCCAGCCTCCGGGGTAGAGTTTCTCATGTTCGGTGATGCAGTCATCAGGGATACTTTTTCTGGATACGCCATGGAAGCCATCACAACCAGCAATATAATCACAGTCGAGTCTGTGTCGGGCGCCGTCGTGCTCAAATGTGACATAAGGCTTGTTAGTCAACGCATCCTGGGGCTGAACGTTACTCACTTCGTAATAGGTTCGCTGTTTTGACCTGGTGCGTGCCTCCATCAGATCTCTGGTCAATTCAGTCTGGCCGTAGACAATGACCGTATTACCTCCAGTGAGCCCTTTTAGATCTATTCGGTGTCGACGATCATTAACTACGATCTCCACGCCATCATGAACTTCGCCTTCAGTATCCATGCGATCGCCAATACCCGCCTCCCGCATTAACCTGGCAAAACCCGTTTCCAGCACACCGGCGCGAATCCTTCCCAATACATAATCAGGGGTCACGCGTTCCAGAACGACATTCTCAATGCCC
The DNA here is from genome assembly GCA_012960755.1 of Gammaproteobacteria bacterium. Next base: position 121,337 of record DUAT01000153.1, on the reverse strand, counting down.
TGTTTATGTAGCAACTGACCCAGCAGGAGTCCTGAAGGGCCAGCACCGATGATTGCTACTTTCGTCTTCACTGACATCCAACTCCTTTGTGCAGGAGGTCAAGTTGAAAAAGCTAATTATGTTTTGCCTGATTAATGTATCAGAATCCAACCAGATTGTTAGCGGTTTGTTGATATCCATACCACGCGATACAACCTTACGCTGCTCGGTCAAAAGCTGTTAGCTGGCCGTGAATCCCTCGGGTTTCAACGTCAGCACCGAGCAATCTACCGAGTTGAGTACCTTCTCTGCTGTGTTACCGATAAAGAACCCCGGTATGCCGGTTCTTGCAACTGTTCCCATCACCAACAGGTCGATATCATGTTTCTTGACGAATGAGTTTACGACCTCATCAGGCTTCCCTTTAACAAGATGATCCTGCATCTTAAGGTGTGAAAAGTCATCGAGTAATTTTTCCAGCTTGCGCTCGCTGTCTTCCTTGATGGATCGCTCCAACTCCTTAAAACGCTCCTTTTCCAGGCTACCGCGAATCGAGGACTCGCTCGACAATTCCCATGCATGTAAAACATGGAGTTCTGCGTCTTCCTGCTCCGCCAGGGAGCCTGCAATATCAAGAATCGATTTGTTCAACGAGGAAGACTCCTGCGATGGCACGGGATCAACCGCCGCAAGAATTGATCGAAATTTGCGCCTTCTGGAAGGCTTGATAATCCACACCGGGCAGGGGCATTTCCTCATGAGCCGGATGTCAATGTGGCCAAAAATTGCCCCCAAGGCTGTCTTTTTGTTAGCGGATTTTACGATAAGATCAAACTTTTTCTCATTAACAAGATTGATTACCGCTATATCTTCACCTGGAATCGCCACGGTTCTGACAATGGGCCTTTTTAGATTTTTCGTTGCCTTCTTTACCATCTGATCAAGCACATCCTTGCGTGCCCGTATCAAATTGTCCTGGATTTTTTTTATCGCTCTTTTCACTCCCGGATCAGTATCGTTAGTTCCGATTTCAGCGACAACATCCATTACCGTCACGCTGGCCCCGTTGTTTTCGGCGAGCAACAGCGCTCTATTTAGGGCACTATTCTCCCCCGGTGAACTATCAGCAAAAAACAGAATCTTTTTAAATCTAATCACTCTTACCGCCTTATTTGTTCTTTTTTGGGAAACTCACCAGGTCACTAAAAGATTGCAATAGCGCTGTCGAAGCATTGCCGGTGTAGGCCACCAGGTTGATATTAGTCAATCGTAGACAAGCTGGTTACGCCTCTTTTTTAACACGAACTGCCAGTACGTCGCAATTCGCCCCATGCAACACCGCGTTGGCTGTTGACCCTAGTAAAAGCTGCAGGCCATGCTGGCCATGAGTGCCAAGGACGACAAGGTCGACCTCATTTTCATCAACTACTTCGTGGATGCTGTTTGCAGGCCTTCCTTCACAGAAAAAACTCAGGTCGGCGCTAACGCCCAGTCGGTCACTCAAGTCTTTTAGCTTCTTTGTTGATTCACGACGGATATCGGTCTCGAGCGATGCCACCTGTCCGCCCCAGTTCGACATCCCGTCAGCCATAAACGCTGGATTGATGGGCTCATTGACATGAACCAGTAGTAGTTCGGCATTATTGTCCCGGGTAACCTGTTGGACTTTCTCAATAATTTCAAGATTGTCACTTTGAAAGTCGACAGCCAGAAGGACTCTTTTATAATGAGACATTTCTCACTCCTTGTATATCAAAAATCTGCAGGATCGACAGACACAAAATTTGTGCTCTATTGCCGTTTCACAGTACTAACAAAACTATCCTGTTTCAAGGCCAGTTTTGCCATTGCTCCCCAAGGAAAAGATGTGATGCCAAGTCCGCAATTGTCGTTAAAGTTGATTTTCGATTCTGTTGACGAATCACTTTTGAACTGAGGGCTGCTGATGGACCTTAAGGTTATTGGGCCGCAAGAACCACCGCCCAGGTGACTTGAATTAACGATTTTTACCCTTACTATTAACACATCGTTCCACATAGGCAGGCAGCCAATGGACAACCACAACGACGACAATCCAAGGAATCATCTTGATCAGCAGGGCAAGCTGCTGGCACGCCCGGAAGATGTGCTTCCCGACACTCTACAGCTCATCCCCCTGGCTTCGCGGCCCTATTTCCCGGTGCTTGTGCAGCCAGTCGTGGTAGATGTGGATCCTTGGGCGCAGGGTATTAAAACGGTCGCAGAGAGTGCCCACAAACTTGTTGCTTTGAGTTATGCGCCATCGGCAACCGATGGAATACCCGGTCCCGGGAATATTAGCGATATTGGTTGTGTTGCACGTATCCACAGCGTGCACGAGATGAAGGATAAATTACAATTTGTCGCCCAGGGGATCAGGCGATTCCGAATCCGTGAATGGCTGAAGCGCACACCGCCCTATGTGGTTCGCGTCGAATATTTTGAACCTTCCCAGGAAGATGAAAGCCAGCTGCGCGCCTATGCTATGTCTATCATTAACATTATCAAGGAATTGATGACGCTGAACCCCCTGTACAGCGAGGAACTCAAGCAGTACCTGAACAATTTCAACCCGAACGAACCTTCACCCCTGGCTGATTTCGCCGCTGCTATTACATCCTCGGAACCCGCCGAACTTCAGGAAATCCTGGAGACCATCCCGCTAGGGGAAAGGATGGAGAAAGTGTTGCTGCTGATCGGTAAGGAACTGGAAGTGGCAAGACTGCAGGCAAAGATTACGGACCAGATGCAGCAACAGGTCAGCGAACAGCAAAAAGAGTTTTTTCTTCGGCAGCAACTTAAAGCCATTCAACAGGAGCTGGGAATCTCCAAAGACGACAGGCAGCTCGATGTCGAGAAGTTCTCCAAACGGCTGAAAGATCTTTCTGTGCCGGAACATGTTCAGGCTCGGGTCGATGAGGAATCCCAGAAGCTGGAAGTACTTGAACCCGCATCGGCAGAATATGGGGTTACCCGCAACTATCTCGATTGGATAACCTCCATACCCTGGGGCGTGACATCGAAAGACCAACTCGACCTGAATCACGCAAGGGAGGTGCTGGATGAAGATCATGTAGGTCTCGATGAAGTCAAGCAAAGGATTATTGAGTTTCTGGCGGTGGGTGCATACCGCGGTGAAATTGCAGGCTCAATTCTACTGTTCGTGGGTCCACCGGGCGTCGGCAAGACCAGTATTGGTAAATCAATCGCCCGCAGTTTAGGGAGACCATTTTATCGTTTCAGCCTGGGTGGTATGCGTGATGAGGCAGAGATCAAGGGGCACAGGCGTACTTATATAGGCGCCATGCCCGGCAAACTGATTCAGGTGTTAAAAGAGGTAAAAGTCTCGAACCCGGTAATCATGCTGGATGAAGTCGATAAGATCGGCGCATCGTACCAGGGTGATCCCTCCTCGGCATTGCTGGAAGTACTGGACCCCGAGCAGAACAACGAGTTTCTTGACCATTATCTCGACCTGAGAGTGGATCTCTCAAAGGTACTGTTTATATGTACTGCGAATCAACTGGACACGATCCCCCCACCATTGCTCGATCGGCTTGAGATTATTCGACTTGCAGGATACATAACGAAGGAAAAACTACAGATCGGCAGGCGCCATTTGTGGAAACGCCAGCTGAAGAAAACCGGCGTGCCTTCTGCGAAGCTGAAAATTACCGACGCTGCTTTGCGAAAGGTCATCGACGGTTATGCCAGGGAAGCCGGTGTCCGCACTTTGGATAAACAGCTCGGACGAATCGTCCGTCAGTCGGTGGTGTCATTACTGGATGACAGCAGCCAGAAAATTTCTGTTGGCAAATCAGATATCGAGGGATATCTCGGCGCTCCATTGTTCAAGAAGCAACAACTGCAACAAGGTGTTGGTGTAATAAATGGACTCGCCTGGACAGCCATGGGTGGAACCACGCTGGTGATTGAAGCGTCTCAAATTCACGATGGCAGTCGTGGATTCAAACAGACAGGTCAGCTGGGGGACGTCATGATGGAGTCCGCACAAATCGCCTACAGTTATGTCGCTTCTAACCTGGACAGTCTCGATGGTCAGACTCATTTTTTTGATGATGCATTTATTCACCTGCATGTTCCGGAAGGCGCTACCCCCAAAGATGGTCCCAGCGCCGGTGTTACTATGGCGACCGCTTTGTTATCCATTGCAAAGAAAAAAAGAATCCGTCGCGACATTGCCATGACCGGAGAGCTCACGCTCACAGGCAGGGTACTTCCAGTGGGTGGTATCAAGGAAAAAGTCATTGCCGCGAGACGCGCGGGTGTCAGGGAACTGATTTTACCCATGGACAACGAACGGGATTATGACGAAATGCCTGATTACCTGAAAGCAGGTTTAAAAGTCCACTTTGTTGCTCGTTATCCTGAGGTTGCCAATATCTGTTTTGCAGGATGATAAATTTGATTTTTCCGCTCTCAAGTACCCCCAGGTTCATGTACCATAGCCGCTTGTAGACAAACAAAACGGTGATCTAATGAAAGTAGGACTTGCCTTCGCAAGCAGCATTGGTATTGATGGTGAGTCGGCCCTCGAAATTTGCCGACGGGCCGAATCCGCAGGTTTTGAATCCGTCTGGGGTGGCGAACATGTCCTCCTGCCGGATTCTATCGGTTCCAGATATCCCTACACGGCCGATGGCAAGATACCGGCTGAACCAGATACGCCAATCCCGGATCCACTTATCTGGCTGGCATATGTTGCAGCCGTTGCACCGACACTGCGACTGGGGACCTGTATCCTGATAGTCCCTCAGCGCAATCCGCTGGTGCTCGCCAAGGAACTGGCAACCCTCGATCAACTATCCGGTGGGCGCGTGGAACTGGGGCTCGGTGTCGGATGGATGAAAGAAGAGTTCGAAGCCCTCGGCGTCCCATGGGAACGCCGTGGCGCACGAAATGATGAGTATATCGAAGCAATGCGGGCGCTCTGGGCAGCGCCCCATGCCGAATTTCATGGTGAGTTCGTTGACTTTGAACCTGCCACCTGCAGCCCGCGCCCGGTCAATGGTTCCATACCGGTACTTGTAGGTGGAGATTCTGAGGCCGCAATCCAGAGAGCGGTTCGCATTGCGGATGGCTATTTTCCCGGCGAAGGTGACATCGAACGCCTGGGTAAGTTAATTGGGCGTCTTCACAAAGCGGCAGAGCAGGCTGACCGGGATCCGAACAGCATCGAGATCAATGCCATGTTCGGGGTCCAAGTGACCGATCCGGTAGCCGGTGTGGAGCAGATGGCAGAACTCGGGGTAGGACGGATCATGATACCGGCCTTCATTTTTGCGGGGCCGGGAGGCCTCGATCGTTTAAGCGAATTTGGCGAGAAAGTAGTACCTGTCGCTAGCGGTTAAGAATGGCAACCAGTGAACATTTCACGTTTATCCCTCGCAAATATTGATCCGAAAGGAATTCAAGCAGCTTCACGCCATTCGTAGTACTAGCCGCTCTCAACCATATTTATGTTTCCACTATCCCAAAACTGGGTTGCGAGAAGAAAGCCTGGAGCTTGCATTAACATATCCACCCGCTTGCTTACACGAGGAAACGAATGCTAAACCAGACTCAAGTTGATCAGTATCAGGAAAACGGTTATCTAATTTTAACCGACTTTTTCTCTGAAGCAGAACTACGTGCTGTGGAAGCAGACGTCGATTTGCTGGTTGACACCCTGGCACTCAAGCTAAAGAGTCGCGGCAAACTCAAGAACTTACATCGGGACAAAGATTTCCTGACTCGTCTTACGGCTTTAGAAAATGATTGCCCAGGTACAAGCGCGAAACTTCACATCCAGGGAATCCTGAGTTTGGAAATCGCAAAGCTATGGAGTTCAAAGAAACTACTCGACTTAGTTGAAACATTCATCGGACCGAATATTGTTGGCCATCCGGTCTGGAACGTAAGGAGTAAGACACCATTGAACCCGTTAGCTACAGTGCCTTGGCACCAAGACTGCGCTTACCTTTCACCAGAGTCACGACAGACCCTCCAACCTACCGCTTGGATCCCTCTGGTCAACACCAATCATGAAAACGGCTGTCTCCAGGTAATTCCCGGAGTTCATAAGGAAGAATATAAGCACCGAATGGAACATGAAACCGGACACAAACACTCTTGGTATTTACTGATTGAAGAACAGGACCTACCGAAGGGCGAAGTGGTTACCTGCGAGATGAAAAGAGGGTCTCTACTGCTACTCAATCAGCTAGTTCCTCATAGGTCTACCGAGAATTATTCTGACATCATTCGCTGGAGCCTCGATTTTCGCTGGCAGGACCCGGCGTTGCCCGCAGGAGTTGGTAACAAACGGTGTATACCAATGCGCACCTCTGACGACCCCACTTTTGTTCAACTGTGGCAAAATTTGGAAGTGATGAATCGACATAGCACCGAATCTGACCCTGGTACTGAAATTGACAATTCCTGGATGAGTCGCTGGCAAAAAGACGCATCCTCAAGTGCATAAAGCCAGAACTAAATTCCCGGCCCACTCTTGATCAAGCGTTTCCAGATTTACACGCATCTTTAAAAGGTTAAAAGTGTTAGAGAGTCAAAACGGGCAGTGTTAAGCATGCAACCATTTGGACAGTATTTCCATGACACGAGGGTCATAGTGCCTGAGGATCTGCTCAACTCCAGGTACATTAAGAGATGACTGAAACCTGTGTGCAGCATCACCACAGGTGGGCTTGATCCGTTCTACGAGGTAAACTCTTCGGTCAACCTTGGCAGGTCAGAGTATTTTATGCAGGATAGTTTACAATCGCGACGTATTGCGATGTGGTCGCCACCGCGTGCACGTTCAACAATGGTCATGCGCGTGTTCGAAGCTCTGGGATGTGCGGTCTTCGATGAGCCGTTTTATCCATACTGGCTAAAGGTGCTCAACAAAATCGACGACCCCGGCTTCGCAGAAACCATGTCCGTCCACGAAACGGACTGGCACAAAGTCATAGATCTTGTGCGTGGCCCATTTCCTAAGGCAGCCGAATTCTACTATCAAAAACATATGGCCATTCACATGTTACCGGAGGTTGATCTGAGCTGGATGAGTGACGTACGCAATTGCTTCCTGATTCGTAATCCCACCGAGGTTATTACTTCTATGGCGAAATTCAGGAATCTTGAGCAGGATGTAGAGGAAGGCGCTCGGCTCGTCGGTATCCCGCAGCTTGAGCGTATTTACGAACACGCTTGCGACATCGAAGGTGGCCAACCATTGGTCATCGACGCCAATGACCTGCTGATGGATCCCAAACGTATTCTTGGGCGATTTTGTGAGGCCGTCGGCATGCAGTTTGACTCAGCGTGTGATATTAAATGGAAGGCGGGAAAACACCAGTACGATGGCGCCTGGGCAGATGCCTGGTACCAGAAGGTCTACCAAACGACGTCTTTAGGCAGTTACATGCCGCAAGAAGTTGAGGTGCCTCCCGGTCTTGCTGCTGTGGTTGAACGCTGTATGCCTACATACGAGCGTATCGCAAAATACAGAATTCAATAGGTATCGCATGACATCACCTGATCCAAGAAACAGGCATGTCCGTCATTACGTTGCGGGTCGACTTGTCACACAGTATGAGGCGGCCATACCTTTGTTCGACTCGGGTCTACTACATGGCAAACTCGTCTGGAGTGCACCGCGACTGGTACAGGGTCGTCTCTTCAGATTCCAGGATCACCTCAATAAGATTCGTCATAGCGCAGAGCTCAATCATTTCCCTTTGTATCCGAGTGATGAGGAAATCGTCCGGGCAATTCGTGAAACGTTGGCGGCCAATGATATGTTTGATGGCGTACATATTCGCATATCTGTTACTGCGGGAGACCAGATCACAGCCAGCATGGATGTCGACGCGGTTATCAACTGGGATGGCACGCCGAGTGAACCTAAAATAATAGTGATGCCTGAGTATCGCGATGCGGTGTATGCTCAGGACGGTATCAGTTTGATAACTTCGAGCTTCCTGCGCCCGGGCCCACACATGGTCGATCAACGGAGTCATGATAATAACCAGAACGCCTCGTCGCGGGCACTGTACGAAGCCAAGCAGGCAGGTGCCACCTCGGCCCTAATGTATGACGATCAGGGTTATGTGGCAGAAGCCGCAGCGTCGCATATGGCAATTATCAAGCGGGGGAAACTGTACACGCCGTTTGTTCGCTGCAGTCCATCTGGTGTTACTCGCAAAGTCATCCTCGAACTATGTGAGAGGCATGGCATCCCTGCAGAAGAGTCCGATATTACCAGCAGCGAAGTAACAAGCGCTGACGAGGTGTTGCTGCTCGGCACGATGAGCGGCCCGGTGTCTGTGGTCACGCTTGATGGGCGACCGGTCGGCAATGGAAAGTTGGGGAACGTCACGCGCCAACTCTATGCACTTTATGCGCAAGCTCTGCAGGATCCTGCGCAGGGATATCAGATAGCGTATAGGGGATCGGCATATACTCCTACCCCCTAGTCCACCGTTCTTGAGCGGCGGCGCAGACGCTGCTCATTATCACAGCAGGCCCGAAACATCCCGGCGCCCGTATTGGTATCACCATGGTGCTTCAAACCTGGGATACTGCTTTAACGCATCACCCACATGTACACTATATTTTGTAACCGGTAGTGGTTCACTAGAAGACTGGCGGCACCAACCGACGCAGGCGCTCAATTTCATCCTGCAGAGTTAACACCAGGGCTACTCCACTGAGATTAATCCCCAGGTCCCGTTGCAATCTCTGCACCCGGCGAGCCCTGAACAAACTTAGACATGAGAACCGCCAATAGATGGTGTTGCTACCGTCTGCTTCTAATATTCCTTCGTCAACCAACTGGATAATCCAATCCGCATCGACTGAACATAAACGACTTAACTCCGCGAGCGTCATCGTCAACTCGTCAGCTAATATCACGCCGATGAGAATTTCTTTTACCATCGGCTTATACCCCCAAACCTGCGCGTGGATTAAACTTCATTTCGTCGGCCATTTTTTCGTACATCGCCTTCGCTGCATCGTCCTCCGCAGGAGGTAATGCGACTTGCAGCACCACGTACAGATCTCCTGCAGGACGCCCCGGAATGCCACGGCCCTTCAGGCGTAGTCTCTTGCCAGCAGCTGAGCCCGGCGGCACTGTAAGCTCAACCCGACCCTCAGGTGTCGGGACTTTCACCCTGGCGCCTAATACGGCCTCCCAGGGAGCCACGGGCAGGTCAATCGTCACATCCCTACCGTCAACGCGATAAATCTGATGCGGGTTAAATTCTACCTCCAGATACAGATCCCCTGCGTCACCGCTACCAAAACCAGGCGAACCCTGCCCGGCTAATCGAATGCGCTGGCCTTGCCTGATTCCTTCGGGTATTTTTACACTGAGCGTTCGATCACGGGTAACAACATGTCCCTGATCATCAATTTGCGGGCTGCGCAGGGAAATTTGTCGCGTCGCACCATGATAGGCATCCTCAATATCGATCAGAACCCTGGCATGGTGGTCTTCACCCCGACCATGGGCAGAAGTATATTGTCTACCTTGCCCACCTGTGGGGTTGAAGCCTTCGCCAAACAGACTCGAGAAAAATTCACTGAAAGCAGAAGCGTCTCCACCGGTAAAACCGCCACCGCTGAATTCAAAGCCTTCATCCCAGTCAGGCGGTGGGCGAAATTCCTGACCAGCTTTCCAGTTTGCACCCAGCTGATCGTAGGCAGCGCGCTTTTCCGGGTCTTTTAAAACCTCATAAGCCTCACTGAGCTGCTTGAATTTCTCTTCGGCATCAACTTCTTTGCTAACATCAGGATGATACTTTCGAGCCAGTTTACGATAAGCGCGCTTGACTTCGTCCTGGGTTGCCTCGCGGTTAACACCCATTATTTCGTAGTAGTCTCTAAACTGCACAGTATCTGCCTCCTTCGCAGGCTATTGAATAACTCCTCGCCCAGCAATCCTACTCAAAGTAGTATCAGCTGGCCTTTGATATGTCCTCGAACTCAGCGTCAACAACATCGTCCTGCGGTTGTCGCGATTCCGGACCGATATCTGCGCCCTGGTCTGTTGCGGTCTGCGCCTGTCGCTCAGACATCCTCGCAGTTGCAGCGCTCAGTGAAGAACTCCCTGCTTGTATGGCGTTCTTGTCATCACTCTGCAACGCTTGTTCCAGAATACTGATACAACTCTCAACCGCGTCACGGTCGCCCTGTGACAACTGTTCGCCCATGGCATCCATCGAACTTTTTGACGCGTGAATCAGTCCATCAGCCTTGTTTCGCTCGACAACCAGCTCATGAAAACTATTGTCTTCCGCTGCATGCTGTTTGGCATCATCAAGAGCGCGTTGCACCTCTTCGTCAGTCAGGCCGCTGCTGGCCTTGATCACGATAGATTGTTGTTTGCCCGTGGCTTTGTCTTTCGCGGACACATTAAGAATACCGTTAGCGTCGATGTCGAATATGACTTCGATTTGCGCCTGATTACGCGGCCCGGCGGGTATACCTTCGAGATTAAACCGACCCAGGGATTTGTTATCTGCCACGCGTTGTCGTTCACCCTGCAGTACATGCACAGTCACAACGGTCTGGCTGTCCTCCGCAGTAGAGAATACCTCCTCTGCCCGGCAAGGTACCGTCGTGTTCTTCTCGATCAATTTGGTTACAATTCCACCCATCGTTTCGATACCCAGAGACAATGGCGCGACATCCAGTAACAGTACATCGTCAACATCACCCGCAAGCACGGCGCCCTGTATTGCGGCACCCATTGCGACCGCCTCATCCGGATTAATATCCCGACTGGGTTCCACACCGAAAAGCTGCCGGACCTGTTCCTGCACTTTCGGCATACGAGTCTGTCCACCGACCATAATAACCTGGTCAATGTCACCTGGGCTCAGGTGGGCGTCAGAAAGCGCCGTTTTGCAAGGCTCAATCGTGCGCTGAATCAAACTGTCGACCAGTGATTCAAGTTTGGCCCTGGTCAACTTGATGTTCATATGCACAGGTCCAGACGAGTTCGCAGTAATATAGGGCAGATTAATGTCGGTTTGCTGACAGGAAGACAGTTCGATTTTGGCCTTCTCGGCGGCTTCCTTCAGGCGCTGGATTGCCAGAGGATCGCCCGTCAAATCGACCCCTTGATCCTTCTTGAATTCTCCAACCAGGAAGTCAATCAAACGGAGATCAAAATCCTCACCACCAAGGAAGGTATCTCCATTGGTCGCCAGTACCTCAAACTGATGTTCGCCATCAATCTCGGCGATCTCGATGATCGAGATATCAAACGTTCCGCCGCCGAGGTCATAGACCGCCAGCTTCTGATCGCCCCGTTTCTTATCCATGCCATAAGCCAAAGCCGCAGCGGTTGGCTCGTTAATAATGCGTTTTATTTCCAGACCTGCAATACGTCCGGCATCTTTCGTCGCCTGACGTTGTGAATCATCAAAATACGCAGGCACCGTGACCACGGCTTCAGTCACTTTTTCACCCAGGTAGTCTTCAGCGGTTTTTTTCATCTTTGTGAGGATCTTTGCTGATATTTCCTGGGGTGAGATCTTTTCACCCTTCACCGATACCCAGGCGTCATTGTTATCAGCCTTTACGATTTCATAAGGTACCATCTTGATATCGCGCTGTACGACATCGTCCTGATAACGCCTACCAATCAGGCGTTTGATAGCAAACAAAGTGTTCTGCGGATTGGCCACAGCCTGGCGTTTGGCAGCCTGGCCTACCAGAATTTCCTGCTCAGCCGTATAACCGACCACGGATGGTGTTGTGCGCCCTCCCTCGGCGTTTTCGATCACTTTCGCAATACCACCTTCCAATACGGCTACACAGGAATTTGTTGTTCCCAGATCGATACCAATAATCTTACTCATAACAATCTCCAAAAAGAATTTTCGAACCTGATAGCTTTATTGGGACAGAACAGAACTGTTCAATAGCAAAAAGTCACATTTCTGCTAACTTATCCGGGCTAGTTATGTACTATTCCTGCACGATCCCTGCCACACTAAATGCGCTATAAAAAGGTGAATAAAAGGTGATGGCTGACAATAATTGCCATACATTAATCTCGATGGGCTGAACTGATGTCGAAGGCAAAAAGGGTACGCATCAGCTTCTATGGTGCTGCGGGAACTGTCACAGGGTCAAAATACCTGGTTGAAGGGAGCCAGCAGCGAGTTCTGGTCGACTGTGGCCTGTTCCAGGGTAAAAAAGAGCTTCGGTTACGGAACCGGGATCCCCTGCCGGATGCACTGCGAGATCTTGACGCTGTGTTTCTCACCCATGCACATCTGGACCACAGCGGTTATCTACCAGTTTTGGTGGCTAAAGGTTATACCGGACCCGTTTACTGTACCGAAGCGACGAGGGATCTGTGCGAAGTGTTGCTTTTGGATGCAGCAAAACTCCAGGAGGAGGAAGCTGTTTATATGAACAATCAGGGGATCAGCAGGTACCACCCCGCCGTACCGTTATTTGACTCCGGTGATGCAAAAAGAGCCCTGTTGCTGTTTGAACCCGTGGATTTCAAGAAAGAGATTAAATACGGCAGTGTCACCGCCAGCTTCCATGCCAATGGACATATACTGGGATCTGCATTTATCGACCTGGTGGTCGACGGTAAACATATATTATTCAGCGGTGATCTCGGTCGTCCTCATGACCTGTTGATGAGGCCTCCGGATGCCCCGGCTTATTGTGACTACCTGGTACTCGAGTCCACGTACGGGGATCGCACCCACTTTTCTGGTGACATCAAGGAAAGGCTAAAGGATATTGTGCGGGAAACCATTAGTCGGGGTGGTAGTGTGTTAATCCCGGCTTTTGCCGTTGGCCGATCACAAGCTGTATTGCATGTGTTACACGAATTACGGAAAGAACGGAGTATTCCCCATACACCTGTCTACCTCGACAGCCCCATGGCGATTCAGGCTACCGAAATATTCTACAAACATCATACTTTGCATAAGCTGTCGTTGTCTGAATGCCAGAATATGTTTAGCAATATTCACTTTCTGAAAACTGTCGAACAATCCATGGCACTCAACCATGTAGAAGGCCCGAGTATTATCATCTCTGCAAGTGGGATGGCGACGGGCGGAAGAGTTCTTTATCACTTGAAACGAATGCTCGACAGTGACAGGAACACCATCGTATTTCCCGGCTATCAAGCCAGTGGTACCCGCGGTGCGCGACTGGTTGCCGGAGAACAAAGTGTTAAAATTCAAGGTCAATTTTATCCCGTAGAAGCTGACATCGAGAATCTTGACTTTATCTCAGCTCATGCTGACCGAGATGAGATTTTCCACTGGTTAAGGAAAATTCCTGCAGCACCTAAAAAGTGTTTCATCACCCACGGAGAAAAACAGGCATCTCGCGCCCTGGAACAAGCCATTGAAGAACAGATGGGCTGGCCAGCATCAACACCAGGGCTTGAAGACTCAGTCGAAATCTAGGTTCTTTAAATGTCCTTAGTTCAAATTTACCGCGACATAATCAGCTTTCCCAGACTCATACTAACGGCGATCTTCTGTCTTTCAGCAGTCGCTGCCTGGCAGTTGCAAAATTTCACTTTTGACGCCTCTGCCGACACCCTTGTGGTCCAGGGAGACCCAAAACTCGCAAAGTACCTGGAAATGACTGAATACTTTGGTGGTGATGAATTTCTGGCGGTCACCTATTCCCGCAAGGATGGCCTGGATCTTTTCAGTGACCAGTCACTGTCAGAATTACTCGTGTTACAGACACAGCTTGATTCCCTGGCTGGCGTCAAGAGTATCTTCTCGATCCTCGATGCACCGCTTATCAAGAGCCCCCCAATCTCCCTCGAAACGATGTCGACAAGCTACAAAACCCTCAGGAGCCCAGGCACTGGCACTGACAATGGAGTTGACAACACAGTAGACAGAACACTGGCGAGGAAGGAACTGACTACCAGCCCCCTCTTTAACAATTTCCTTATTTCATCTGATGGTGATTCTTCGGTGATTCGGATTGACCTTGAACGCGACCTGGAACTGGAACAGCTTTACAAGCAACGCGATAAGGCCCGTGCTGATCTGGTGACAGGCGGGCTGTCTCAGGACGAGTTTGTATTAATTGAAGCTCGACTCATGAACGTCAGACGGGACTACGTCAAACGTCGCGAAGATCTGATCAGCCAGGTTCGTTTAAGCCTTGAGCAATACAATCCACGAGTCGATGTGTTTATCAGCGGTGTTCCAATGGTTGCCGCTGACATGATTCGCTACGTCAAGTCTGATCTGATGCTATTCGGGTCACTGGTATTTTCCTGTATTATTTTGTTGCTGTATTACTTCTTCAGGCGGATTCGCTGGGTTGTATTGCCAGTGTTGATTAGTTCTATATCGATCCTCTTTACCATGGGTGCGCTGGGATTTATGCATAAATCCGTGACCGTCGTGTCATCGAATTTTATATCCCTGTTGGCGATTATCTGCATTTCTTTTTCTATACATCTTATTGTTCGCTATCGAGAGTTGCTTTCCACGCAACCCGGAATACACCACGACGAGCTGATCATGCAAACCATGCAAAGTAAATTCACCCCCTGTTTGTATACGGCGTTAACGACATTACTTGCCTTCGGTTCAATGTTTGGCAGTCGTATTGTGCCGGTGGAAGACTTTGGCTGGATGATGTGCCTGGGCATCATCGTTTCATTCTTTGTTACCTATGCGGTTTTTCCCGCCGTGTTACTCACGCTTGGTAAAGCTCCACTGAGTAAAACCGTCAGCAAACCTGTTGAACTAACAATACTACTCAGTAGATTTGCGAGACAGGAACCCGGTAAGGTTCTATTTTTTTCCTTTCTGCTTTTTATCGTCTCCGTCTACGGACTGACCCTTGTGTCCTTTGAAAATCGATTTATCGACTACTTTGACGAGGATACAGATATTTATAAGGGGATGGCCTACATTGATAAACACCTTGGCGGAACCTTACCATTTGATGTTTACCTGAGATTCGAACCTTTCGAGTACAGCAACGATGAGGAAGATGACTTCTTCGAGGAGACCGAGTCTTACCCGGAACGATACTGGTACACAACCGACCGGATAAAGACCATTGCCCGGCTGCATGATCAGGTGCAACAGCAAGCGAGTGTTGGCAAGGTTATTTCTCTCTCAACACTGGAAAAGATCAGCCGTGAATTTACTGGTGGAGAACCTCTGAATTCAATTGAACTTGCCTACCTTATGGGCGAGTTACCTGACTCTGTTCGAAACCAGCTCGTCGTGCCCTATGCAATACCGGAACTGGGTATCACGCGAATCAGTGCAAGAATTCGAGAAACCGGACAAATATTGTCGAAAGACCTGATGATCAAAAATATTGAGGAATTTGCCCACGATACGCTCAACTTGAAACCTGAGGATGTCGTGGTCACCGGCATGATGGTGTTGTTCAACGATATGCTAAAACAATTGGCCGAATCCCAGTTACGTACCCTGGTTTATGTCGTACTGGCAACATTTCTTATGTTTTCGCTATTGCTCCGCTCCATCCTGCTGGCAACGATTGCGTTAATCCCCAATCTTATTGCAGCAGCGGCAGTCATTGCCTTTATGGGTTACGCGGGTATACCCATGGATATGATGACCATCACAATTGCTTCTATCAGCATAGGTATCGGCGTTGATGATGCCATTCACTACCTGCACCGTTTCAGAAAAGAAATGGCCCTGGATCAGGATATCGCTGCTTCTGTAGAACGTGCGCACCTGACAATTGGCCGGGCAATGTATTTTACATCGATGATCATTATCGTTGGTTTTTCAGTTCTGGCCTTTTCAAATTTCATGCCCACGGTATATTTTGGTACATTAACAGCACTAGCCATGTTACTCGCGTTACTGGCTAATCTAACTATTTTGCCAAGCCTGCTGATACAGGTTAACCGGATAATCCGGATTCAGCCAACCAACGACTAAATCAAAACTTATGCAACCAGCTGAAAACACTTTGAAGCGAACCTTATCGCTCCCCCTGGTGACCTTTTTTGGTCTGGGTAATATTCTTGGCGCCGGTATTTATGTGCTGATAGGTAAAGTCGCCGGTGAGGCAGGCTATCTTGCACCCCTGGCATTTTTTATCGCCTCAATTGTTGCTGCTATCTCTGCATTCACCTATGCCGAACTATCGGCTCGTTATCCGGTGAGCGCTGGCGAAGCCGTTTATATTCAGGAAGGATTTCACAATGTAAACCTCTCCCGCATTGTTGGGCTATTGATCATGTTAGCGGGCATCGTCTCTTCTGCGGCAATTGCTCATGGCTTCGCTGGTTATCTGCAGGTGTTTATCGACATTCCAGCCCCCGTTATCGTGGTGACCCTGATTGTTTCACTCGGTGCCCTGGCCGCCTGGGGCATCAACGAATCAACGAAGGTCGCGGCCTTGTTAACAATTATTGAAGTAGCCGGTTTGATTCTCATTATGGTTGTCGGTGCTGATTATTTAACCCAGCGATCAGGCGCCCTGAGCGTCGAAATACAGTCAACCGAATCGGTCTCATGGACGGGTGTTTTCTCGGGTGCCTTCCTGGCTTTTTATGCTTATATTGGATTTGAAGACATGGTTAACATCGCGGAGGAAGTGAAAGAACCCCAGCGAAACATGCCAAGAGCAATCCTGATTTGCGTGGTGGTGTCCAGTTTGCTCTATGCCGCTATCTCCTGGGTGGCAGTGAATGTGCTTACGCAGGAACAATTGACATCCTCAACTGCTCCCCTGGCTCTGCTGTACACGGAGGCGACTGGCGAGCCTCCGGTTTTGATTACAGTGATCGGTTTATTCGCCGTCGTCAATGGATGTTTAATTCAAATTATCATGGCATCGCGACTGTCTTATGGCATGGCCAGTAGAAATTGGTTACCTGCCCCGCTCGCTACAATTCACCCCGCAACAAGCACACCGATCAACAGCACACTTGGTGTGGTAATTCTTATATTATTGTTCGCCCTGGCGTTTCCTCTGGTAACCCTCGCACAGTTCACCAGCTATCTGGTGCTCACGGTGTTTGCCCTGGTAAACCTGGCGCTTCTAAGAATCAAAGTTCGTCTTCCGAACCCTGGCAACGTAGCAGTATATTCAGTATGGTTGCCCAGGTTTGGATTCGCCACGACAGCGATGTTTTTGATGATTGAAATCTACTCGAAAGTATCGCAATAATAAGACCACGGCAGGATCCTCTCAGGAAGCGGGCGGAGCTCGAACACAAATGGGATACTGCCGAAAATAACCTGCATCATTTTCAACAGGAAACCAAAGAAACCACCGATGAACTGAAAAAATCAGCGAAAGTAGTGATGGAAGAACTCTCTTCCGCTTATGATCGAATCAAAGATCGACTGAACGACTAGTCTATCTTAATGGCCGCCCTGAAACTCACACCAGAGCATGCCCGTTGGATCTGTAACCCACAACTGCTGGGATTCAGTAGCACGGACGAACTGACTCCAGAACCTGGCGTTCTTGGCCAGGACGATGCTGTCGATGCATTGCAATATGGTCTGGAGACCAGAATTCACGGTAATAATGTATTCGCCCGAGGGCTCTCTGGTTTTGGCCGCATGTCACTTATCCACCAGATGATTGAAGAGACTCCAACGGGTACTTTTGATTTACCTGATCAGTGTTATGTTTATAATTTTGCAGCACCGGATCAACCTAAACTACTGGAACTCAAAGCCGGATCAGGCAAATCCTTTCGCCGTTCAATGGACCGGTTTTCCGATTTCGCCCAGGCGGATCTTCCGGAGTATCTAAATTAAGATATTGTAAAAGCAAAACAAAGAACCCTTAACCAGGAAGTCCAGGAAGAAATCAGAAAAATAGGCAGCCCGTTTGATAAAGAGTTACACGACGCCGGGCTCACGGTCATGCCAATACAGATCGACCAGAACATGCTGCCCACAATTCTGCCAGTTATCTCAGGAAAACCGGTTTCATTCGAAGAACTCCAGCAACTGCGGCACAACAACAAGATATCGGACGAAGAATTCAAGGCAATCGAGGGCAAGTTAACAGAGTTTGAACGAAAATTTTCAGACCTGGGTCACGAGATCAACAGTGTACAAATAAAACACAGCGAATCCCTCCAGGAAATTTTGCTGGCAGAAGCAAAAAAGTTCGTCGGCTCCCGTATCACCATACTAAAAAACCAGTTTGATTCGCCACAGATCCATGAGTTTCTAGACGAAATCAACGAGGATCTTATTGATGTTAAAATACCCTCACCTGCACACACGGAAAATTTCGCTCAGCAATATCGGGTAAACCTTATCAGATCCAAGAATCCCGGTGGCGACCGGCCCGTTGTTAGCGTCACCAACCCTAACCTTTCGAATTTGATAGGCAGAATCGACCAGGAGTTCAGTACCAATGGTGTATTCGCAAGGTCTGACCACTTGATGATTAAACCCGGAGCACTTTTTGAAGCAGATGGCGGCTTTCTGATACTGGAAGCGCAGGATATTCTGAGCGAGCCCGGCGCATGGTCTGCACTACTCAGAACACTGAAAACAGGCCTGTTCGAAATGACGTCAAACGATTTATTCGGCATCTGGAACGGACCGAGACTCCGGCCAAAGCCCATACCGGTTAACATTAAAGTAGTGCTGGTCGGTGACCCTGAAACCTATTACCTTATGAATCGATATGAACCAAGATTTTCGTCCCTGTTTAAGGTACTGGCCGATTTTGCCGATACATTTACCCGAAATTCCGATGGGTTTAATGCCTATGCGAACGTCATCGCAAGACTTACCGAAAGGGATAAACTTAAGCATTTTTCTGCACAAGCTGTGGCGAAACTGATAGAACACGGTTCACGTATCTGTGCACAAAAAGATCAGTTAACCAGTAGATTTGGCCGCATTGCCGATATTGCACGAGAAGCGGCTTTTCTTGCAAAAAAAGGTGACAATCCGTTAGTAGAGGCTGTGGATGTTACCAACAGTATTAGCAGGTCACGTAAACGCGCAGACATTCCTGCTAGAAGATTCAGACGGTTCATTACCAATAAAACAATAAAAATAGAATTCAGCGGGCAGGTGGTTGGCCAGATCAACGGACTTGCCGTGACCTCCGAGGGATTACTGACCTTTGGTTTTCCCACTAGAATTACCGCCTCAATTGGCCCCGGCAAAGACGGCGCCATTAACATCGAACGCGAATCTGAATTGTCGGGCAATATACACACCAAGGGTTTTCTCATACTCAAAGGGCTCATTCGCCGCACCCTGAACCTCGTACACCCCCTGGCATTTTCAGCTTCTATTGCTTTTGAGCAAACCTATGGCGGCATCGATGGGGACTCTGCGTCTGCTGCCGAATTCTGCTGTTTGCTCAGTGCCTTGACCAATTTACCCATAGACCAGTCATTCGCGATGACAGGTGCAATTGACCAGCATGGAAACGTCCTGCCTATCGGCGCCGTGACGGAAAAAGTAGAAGGTTTTTATGATACCTGCCAGGCCCAGGACCCAGGCTGTACACAAAGCGTCATCATCCCTGAGAGCAATATTGGCGAACTAATGATTCGCGAAGATATCGTCGAGTCGATAACTAATGGTAACTTTTCAATCTATGCCGTTTCATCCATCAACGATATCCTGCCCCTTCTGATGCGCAAGGACCCCGAAGTATCGATGACCAGTGAACAAATTTTCGAACTGGCAAAAGAGAAAGCAACCGAATATTGGAAAGCAAGCATAGAGCCAAAAAAACAATAGCTGAAGCTAGACCCGGGCAGGTTCCAATATAAATCTGACACCCAGTGTGGAAGCAGAGTCCAGTTCCAGGTTATTCGGTGAACTATTACTCGCACTCGTGCTCATTCCGCGTGCTGCCAGCGTCTCGTTAATTGTTGACGAGCCATCGGTCTGTAGAACCAGCGCGTACATACCTTCGGAATTCGAATCTAGAAAATTCTGGATCGAATTGGCAAATGGCCGGGTACCGTTTTCGACGGATACCAGTTCGATCGTGCCCCCGGCTGGAGGTCGGCAAAGCGATGAGCATACACCGCGCTCCGAATCAAGAAAGGGTTCCTCAATTACCATGTTGAACTGTCTCCCGTAGACATCCATCGCGTCATCTAGATTTTTGACCGCAATAATAACCCGTGCAATTCCACTCAAGCCTGCAGAAAGATCTGCATCATCGGCTTGACTGCCGCCGAAAGAGTTCTCTGGATAAACCCTGATGAGCACACCGTGAGTTGATTTCGGGTGAACATCGCGCCCTCCTGCACCTGCCATAAGCGGCAGGACGTTAAGACCCCGCTCGATTAAGTCAGTTGCCTCGGCATTTGGGTCAGGTGCTTCGAGCATCAACGCAAACAGCCCCTCGCCACGACGATCGAGAAATCTCTCAAGGCTCTGGCTAAGCGGTGTCGCAGGATCTCCCGGAGACATGAGTTCGATATTGCTGCCGCCTGCCGGGGTGCACATTGCCAGTTTTGCACCCAGGTTTTGCACACTGCTGTCGGACATATCAATGACCGGCATCCCCAATTTGTCTCTGAACAACTCAACCGTGGCGCCGAAATCGTGAACTGCAATGGCAATACGTGGCATTCCTGTGATCATGATGTAACCTCCCGTTCTATTTTGTTTTAGTCAGGTAACGCAAGCACCCGCTTCGCAATAATATTTAACTGCACCTCGTTCGAACCTCCGGCGATTGACGCGGCCTTGGATCCCAACCAGCCTCGAGTAACGGCTTTTTCGTCATCAGTGAAACTCTCTCCCTCCCAGCCCAGAGCCTGACTTCCCCTGACTTTTAATTGCAACTCCAATTGTTCCTTCGCAAGGTCTGCACCAAACAACTTGAATATGGAGGTAGCTGCACCGGGTGTACCGCCCTCGGACTCAGCCACAGTACGATTCTGGGTAAGCGAAAAAGCCCGGCTATTCATTCTGTTTCGAATAATCTCATCCCGGAGCTGCCGGTCACTCAATTTACCATCACTCAGTCCTATATACTCGATTGCTGCCTGTTTTAAACTTAAACCCGTTTGTTGCCTGTCTCGCCCTGTTGTTGCCGCGGCGAGGGTGTGAATTCCTGAACGTTCATGCTGCAGCAGACGTTTTGCGACTGTCCAGCCACGATTCATCTGATGTACCAGATCATCTTTGGGTACCTGCACATCGTCAAAAAAGGTTTCACAAAAAGGCGAAGAGCCACTGATCAACTTGATGGGTTTTACGCTCACGCCGGGTGAATCCATTGAAAACAACATAAAACTGATGCCCTCATGTTTCGGCACCTTGGGATCAGTTCTGGTCAGGCAAAAGATCCAGTCGGCATGATTAGCACCGGAGGTCCAAATCTTCTGGCCATTAACCAGGAAATGATCTCCTTTGTCTTCAGCCCTGGTTTGCAGACTGGCCAGGTCAGACCCTGACCCGGGTTCACTGTAACCCTGGCACCAGCGAATTTCGCCATTGGCTATTTTAGGCAGGTGTCGTGCCTTTTGCTCCTCGTTACCATATTCGAGCAATGTCGGACCGATCATGATAACGCCCATCCCGGACAAGGGAGTACGAGCATTGATACGGGTCATTTCTTCCAACAGGACAATAAACTCGTCCTTGTTCAAGCCAGCGCCTCCATATTCAACTGGCCAGTTTGGTACTGTCCAGCCTTTTTCTGCCATGCGATCAAGCCACAGGTAAGAATCGGGGTTCGTGCTGCGCAGTTTCGACCCTCCGTCCACCATTTCACCCTCAACCATGGGTGTTCGCATGCTTTGCGGGCAGTTTTCTTCCAACCAGGCTCGAACCTCTTCTCTAAATGTCTCTGACATTGTGTACCTCCTTGGCATCTTATGGCATATATTTTATGGCATACTTTTTATGGCATGTAAGGTGTTGATGTGGGACCCAATTGCATTTCAATGATGGGTTGAGCCATTGTCATAAACTCACACAACATGGGTCTGGTATCTCGAGGATCCATGATCTCCTCGATATTGAAAGCCTCGGCCGTTTTAAAGGGTGAGGCGAGTGCATCAAGGCGGTCTTCTATCTCTTTTTGTTTTGCTTTCGGATCATCAGCTTCAGCAATCACTCGTCGATAGGCCGCAGACACCCCTCCTGAAATATGCATGGAACCCCAGTGTGCCGATGGCCATGCGACCCGCTTGAACATGCCGGAGGGTCGGTCATGGCATTGACCCGCGACACCATATAATTGTCGGATAATGACGGAGATCCAGGGCATCTGGGTTCGCAGCGTCGCGCACACCATCTTGGCACCAGCGCGAACGATACCTTGTTTCTGTTGTTCGGGGCCCGCCATAAAACCCGGCTCATCCGCAAAATAAACCATGGGTAAATGAAATGTATCGCATAGCTGTAAAAAACGAATGACCTTGGTGCCAGCAGCCACGTCCATCGACCCTCCGAGTCTCTTCGGATTGTTAATCATTACCCCTGTGGGATAACCGTTAACCCGCGCCAGGCCAATAATACGGGATCGTCCATAATGCTCACCTATCTCGAAAAAAGAATCTTTGTCCAGGACTGCCGTCAGAACATTGTATGGGTCGTAAATTTGTCTTTTATTACGAGGAATAACTGAAAGCAGGGCTTCTTCACGACGATCCGGTTCGTCCCCGGTTTCGACACGGGGAGGCATCTGCCATACATTGTCGGGCAAGTAACCTAGAAACTGTCTGATCATACTGAAAGCGTCTTCTTCACTGTCTGCCAGATTATCAATTGCACCACTGGCGAAGATCTGGGTTCGCTCATCCCCCAGATCCTCCTTGGAAATGTCGATCCCCAACGCAGCCTTGACAACCGGCGGGCCCCCCGGGAAAACCTGACTGATGCCCTTGACCATCAAACTAAAATGAGACAGGCAGGCATCCACCGCAGGCAGACCTGCCACAGACCCAAGTGCCGCAGAGACGACAGGGACTTCGCAGAGCAACTTTTCGACCCCGGGTGTGACCGGGTTGGTAGGAATATAGGTTCGACCAATCTGCTCAAATGTCTTTACGCTGCCGCCGGTGGCATCCAACAACCTGAGATAAGGCAACCGCCAGTCCCTGGCCATATTCTGTGCATGCCCTCCCTTGTTACCAATCGCTGCATCTGCTGCCCCTCCCCTGACAGTAAAGTCGCTACCATTCAGAACAACCTTGCGGCCATTTAAATCACACAAGCCGATCAGCATATTGGACGGCCTGACATCGACCAGTTTATCTCCATCATAGGTCGCGGCACCGGCCAAACGGCCAATCTCCTGAAAGGAGCCTGTATCGGTTAAGCGTTCGATACGTTCCCTGATGGTCAGTTTTCCTCGGCCATGCTGAACATCGACACCGACTTCACCACCCATTTTCTCGGCCATCGCAACTCGTTGTTTGATTTCGTCAATTTCCGGTTGCCAGACCATCGTTACTCCCCTTAAGTGCCATTTTTACGTTGATGGCTAATGTGATAGCAATTACTGCTGCCAGAGTTGCAATTGTTGCAACCTGTCATTGCATAAGTTGCACTCATCGTCTCATCTGTGACTGCTTGTAACTGCAACTTTTGCAACGCCAGCAGGTACAAAATACGTAAATTCTATTCGCTTAACAACCCGTCGATAGCACTATCTGCGCACGGGGCTAATCCGCATCTACAGCGAAAGTTAAGCCGGGATTTTTTTTAGTTCTCTGACATGGATCAATTTTCCCCGATCACGCAGCAGTTACTATTCCCATCAGGAATTAATCCGCAGGGGGAGTTCTATGACTTTTCATCTTCGAGAAGCACGCCGCGCCTTGGCAGCACTTAACGCTGATCCCGACGACACAGAACAGGCAATCAGGGCTATTAATGCGATGGCAGGTAATTCCGGTGAACGCCTCTTCAAACGCTTCGTACAAACTACTGAAGGCGTACGCATTCTGCGGCAGAAACGAGCGCTCTACGATCTGCTCTCAGACCAGGATTCTTTGAAAAACATGCCCGAAAACTCCCTTGGCCATGCCATCTGGAGTTTCTACACAACGGAAGAGATTAGCGCACAGGGACTAAAGGGTGCCAGTGAAGCCGCTTCTGATAATCCTGATGCCGCCACCCGCACAGCCGGTGACAGATTGTTGTTCGCTCGCCGATCACGGGAATTACATGACATTTTCCATGTTATGACAGGCTATGGGCGTGACATGAGGGGAGAAATGGCCGTGCTTGCTTTTACATTTGCTCAAACAATGAACACCGGCATCGGATATATGGTTTTCCGTTCACTTCGAAATGCCGGCTGGAATTCGGTACTGGGGAAATTGATTCGTCAGGCTTTCTGGCGCGGGCGACGATGTAAATGGCTGGTTAACCAGGAGTGGGAACTGCTGTTAGCGCAACCCCTGGCGCTGCTGCGAGAAAATTTTGATCTGGGACCGGCACCCCGGTATGAAGCCCTGCGTTCGCCCGGCGCGCCCGTCCTGGTGGCAGACGTTACCTGAGTCAGATGTCTCGCACTTCACAAACCAAGTACACGCTTCGCCAGCACATCCTTTTGTATTTCACTACTGCCTGATGCAATGGTTGTGGACCGCTGATTCAGGTACAAACTAACGGCGGGTAATGCATATTCAGGCCCTACAAACCGGGACTTGCAATAGGGGTTCAATGCTTCCGTCTGAAACGGAAACCCGTACCAGGCAACGGCTTCGAGCATTAACTCGCTGACCTCCTGGATAAGCTCCGAGGCTCTGGATTTCAGCATGGACGACATAAATCCCGGGGTTTCGTTCTTGTTCATCTCACACAGCAGACGGCGTTCAAGCGATTCTACTCCCATCAGTTTTATTTCAGTACAACTAAGCTTGTCTAGAAAATAGCAATCATCAACCAGGCGCCCCTGACGTCCATCGGATTCAATACTTGCAGCTTCCTTAACGCGTTGCAGAGCCTCCCTTACCCAGGCCATATTGATGTTATTGGATCGCGCAAATTGCATGAGTACCTTGGCGACTCGCCAGCCGTCGTTTTCTTCGCCCACTCGATTGGTGACGGGCACTCGCACACCATCAAAAAATACCTGGTTACATTCATGCTGACCATTCAGGGAGATAATTGGCCTTATGCTGATGCCGGGAGTATCCATCGGCATCACAAGAAATGTGATACCAGCTTGTTTCCTTCCTTCGTTCGAAGTTCTGACCAGGCAGAATATCATCTGGGCAAAGTGGGCTCCTGTGGTCCACAACTTAGTGCCGTTAATAATGTACTGATCCCCATGGCGTTCGGCACGGAGCTTTAGTGCGGCAAGGTCAGAACCTGCGGCGGGTTCGGAGTATCCCTGACACCAGATATCATCACCGGACAGTATCCTTGGTAGGTAGGTATCTCTCTGACTCTGCGTTCCATGGGCCATTAACACCGGCCCAATATGGCGAATCCCCATATTGAACAATAATGGCGCACCCGCCTTAAAGCACTCGACGCCAAAAATATGTCGCTGCAGGTCATTCCAGCCCGTACCACCCTGGTCTTTCGGCCAAGCCGGTGCAATCCAGCCTTTTTCTGCGAGAATTCTGTGCCAGGCAAGGCAGGCGCTCATTTCGGTGTAGGTACCAGCGGTCAGGCGGGACGCTCTCCTTAAATCAGGCGTCAGCTTGTCATCAAGAAATTCCTGTACTCTAGTCCTGAATTTGATTGCATCGTCTGTTTCTGTAAAGTTCATGACGATGCATATTATATTTTCCTCCCAACCCGGCTATGACCCTGATCAAGTAAAGCGATGTTTTTGATCACCCGGGCTTCGTTGCGGAAGGAGGAAATCTGGTTTATCGCTTCATATATTGTCGATGACAATTCTCACACGGAGGATAAAGTCTGTCATTACCGATTTCGAGCAACGCCTCGATATCTTTTCTCTCTATCGCCATGACTGCATCCCGAGCCGCGGAAACCAGTTCCCTGTTATATCGTTGCCAGTCGACTTCGTCTGCCCATTTGTTATCATTTAGTCCCGCCCCGCCCTGAGCCAACAACTCACCTGATGCAATGATCGAGATGGCCGCATTCTGCAGCAATCGCCACTGTGTCACTGTTGGCGCCTCTTGTGCGCCCCAGATCACATTCGTGCCGGGTTCGACAATGCCTGTCATTATCTCCTGAACAGTCAAAAGTGGTTTATCCTGTTGCGCATAGCCGGTTAGGCCAGCACCGAGCATAAGTACCGCCGTAACAAAGACCATGGTTTTCGTCCGGGCCCGTACTTTCATAATCTTGTTCTTCATGGATCTGTTGTCTCTCGTTTGATTGATCTAAACTGGTCCATTTCCAAGCCGTGCAAAGTTTTGCCCGAACCCCAGGCCAGACATGGTAACTCTTTGTTCGTTGTCTAACCCGGCAAGATTTGCAATTCGAAATGCTGAAAACTCCCTTCTCGGCGGGTAGGACTTTCGCAATTGATCAAAGGCTAGTGATGCTGCTTTGCCACCTTGCAAAACTGCCTCTCGCATTCGTCTGTCGTCCGTTGAAATATCATAACAACTTAATACAGCTGCACGAATTAATTCAGCGCCATGTAAATCAGGATTAATAGCAACACAAGCTTCAGCCAGCCCCTGTATCCTGGATCCACCTTGTTCGCCGCGCTCAGCACGCGGTCCCGGGGGGAATCCGTTTAACCGGCAGTAGGCGCAGTATATAATTTCGGTACTTTTTAGCTTGCCATCAATGCTGTAGCCGGCAATATGGGGAGTTGATAGCGCAGATTTATGAAGTAAGGTCAAATCGATATCTGGCTCATTTTGCCACACATCCATCACGAGCTGAATTCCATGTCCCTGCGCCAGTTGCCGATGCAACGCCTGGTTATCTATTACCTCCCCTCTACCGGCATTGAGAAGTACGATATCTGGCCCAAGCTTCTTGAGTTGTTGAGTGCCGATCATATGTCTCGTTGGGAAGTCACCCTCGCAAGTCAGTGGCATATGCAGGCAAATGGCATCAGAACGCAAGACTTGTTCCAAACTGGTCAGTATCGGGAAGCTGTCATCAGGAATGAGGGGGTCGTATGCCCGACAGGATATGCCAAGCGCATTCAATCGCCGGTAGAGTTGCCCGCCAACATTCCCCATACCAACAATTCCGACCCGACCTCCGTCCAATAACAACTCAAGCAGGCCCGGTAGCGTACATAGTGCACTGATGACGTATTCCACTACTGAGGTCGCGTTACTGCCAGCTGCACTAGCCCATGGGATCCCATGACTTGACAGGTAGTCACAATCAAGATGGTCAACACCCGCTGTCGCCGTACCTACAAACTTCACCTTGCTTCCCGACAATAACGCTTCGTTCACTTGCGTGACTGAACGAACCAGGAGCGCATCGGCGTGCCTGATATGACTCGCATTCAGCAATCTGCCTTTAAAGGTTTCAACATCGGCGATGCGAGAGAAGTACTCCCCTGCCAACGCTATATTTTCATCAGCAACTATAACTGGTTTCTTCAATCCACAAACCTGATTAGAGTTTTTCGGGTTGTGTCCTGGGTAACCCCGAGACCAGGACCTTTTTCTCACAATAAAGCCTGAACAATAATGATCTGGATCAAGACTGATTCCGGAGCAGTGACTTAAAACAAATCAGCCTCGATCGATATGTCTGATAATATGATTTCGAATTACAACGGGGAACCTGCAATGCCTGAAGCTATCGGTATCGGTCTCATTGGCAGTGGAAATATGGGTCGCGCCGTCGCGGAACTTGTACACAATGGCCATGAATATCTGGCCATTCGATCGGTTTTCGACCCGGATCCGTCAGCCATCCTGGAAACCCGTAAATTATTTGGCGATCAGTTCAGGCAAGCAGATTCTGAATCTGAACTGTTACAACAGGAAGATATTGACTGGGTAATGATCGCCTCCTGGAATAAATTTCATGCGGCGCAAGTCATCGCTGCTTTCGAAGCGGGGAAACATGTATTTTGTCAAAAACCCCTGGCGACAAACCTGGAAGATTGTATTTCCATCCGGGACGCCTGGCGAAAATCAGGCAAAGAATTTGTTATTGGATTTAACCTTCGTTACTCACCTCATTACCGACGGATCAAGCAACTCCTGTCGGAAGGTATCATCGGCGACATCGTCAGCTTTGAGTTTAACGAAACCCTCGATTTCAATCATGGAGGATTCATCATGGGAGACTGGCGTCGGCGACGGGAAAACGCCGGAACCCATTTGCTCGAGAAGTGCTGTCACGATGTGGACATCGCCAACTGGATGGTTGGCGACCGTGCTTGCCGCGTTGCTTCATTCGGTGGATTGAACTTTTTCCTGCCGCAAAACGAAGATGCACTGTCCAGGGTGGGCAAAACTCGCAGCGGACGTCAAGGTTATATGACCTGGCTCGACGGCTCGACGCTGAACCCGTTTACATCTGACAAGAATATCGTAGACAACCAGGTTGCCATCATCGAGTACGAAAATGGTGTAAGAGCAAGTTTGCATATCAATTGCAACACCGGATTACCTGAACGCAGGATGTACATCTGTGGAACCCATGGCACGCTAAGAGCTGACGTTCTTCCCGGATCTATCGAGGTTCGCAGGATCGGGTTCGGCGAACAATCACAAGACTATTCCACTGCTGAAAGTGGATTGCATGGCGGCGGTGATAGTGTACTCGCTTTGGAGCTGGTCGAAACCATGGCTCATAGCATGACTGGTAGACCCAATTCTGCAGCATTCAACTCTACAACCCTGGAGGACGGCCTCACGGCCGCCGTCACCTGTTTTGCGATCGATGAGGCACTGGACTCAGGCAAAGTTGTTGATGTCGAATCTTATTGGAACAAAGTAGACGCTGACTAGCGTGTTCGGTTTGCGGATATCCCCCATGTAGTGGGCTGGATCACAAAATAGGCGCTGCTAATCTTGCTGACCGCACTGCCAGTTTGAACCAATACGGTTTGTTGTCGTATTCATCGCGCTCCATACGCCGGGACTCGGCAAAGTCAGCCTCGAACATCTGTTCCACGGCAAGCACAAAGTCGGTATCGGCAACCAGGGAAGTAATTTCAAAATTCAATCTAAATGACCGGTTGTCGAAATTAGCTGTACCGACGGTTGCTACATCGGCATCGATGAGCATGACCTTCTGGTGCAGAAAACCATGCTGGTACCGATAGAACTTAACACCGGCTGCCTTTATCTCGGTGAAGAAGGAATAAGCCGCAAGGGTAACGAGCAGATTATCAGATTTTTCCGGAATGAGAATCCGAACGTCAACCCCCCGCAAACCAGCCAGCTGCAAAGCCTGTACAATAGAATCGTCAGGTACAAAATAGGGGCTTGCGATCCAGATTCGTTTCGTCGCAGCATTAATAGCCTGTGTATACATGAGAGAGGCAGTTTCCATCGGATCCGCAGGTCCACTGGCAATGACCAGCACCTGGGCATCATGATCCGGCACTCGTTGTGGGTTCCAGTTAATCCCACCTGGCACCGCATCGGTGGCCCAGCGCCAGTCTTCGACAAAGGCGAATTGTGCGCCGATAACAGCGGGTCCTTCAATGCGCATATGAGTGTCACGCCAGTGCCCAAATGAGGCATCTCGCCCCATGTACTCATCGCCGACATTGTGGCCGCCAATCCAGGCTACGCGACCGTCGACAATAACGGTTTTTCGATGGTTACGAAAATTTAACTGGAACCTGTTACCGGAGCCACGCCGACTGTGGAAGGGGAATATCTCGACCCCGGCATCACGGAGTTCTTGTCGGTAGGCGGCAGATAGTCCGAGACTGCCCACTTCGTCGTAGAGAAACAAAACGCGTACGCCGCTCTGCGCCTTTGTGATCAAATGTCGCTTTAATTCAAGCCCCAACTCGTCGTCGCGCACGATATAGAATTGAATCAGCACATAGTCTGTCGCCGACGAAATGCCTTCAAATATCGAATCAAAAGTAGCCTGCCCATCGATCAGCAGGTCTACCTTGTTGCCATGGGTCATCGGGATTCGGGCCATCTTCTCCGCACTGGTCAGTAACCCGGTATCCTTGTCCTCAGCCAGTTCAACATCTTTCATGTTGATTCTGGCCTCGGAAACCACTTCAGCTAACTGCTCCAGTTCATGTTGACGTGCAAGCACATAATCCTGGAATTTGTTTCGGCCAAACACCCAGTAGGCAGGCACTGAAATGTAAGGCAGCGACACCAGTGAAACCGCCCAGGCGATCGACTCTTGCGGCGTTCTTACGCTCATCACGGCATGTACAGCGGATAGAATACCTACCACTTCAAACACCAGCACCAGGGTTACAATCACTTTCGTTTTCCCGACATTATTTTTATTTCGCGAGATCAAATTAACTTGAGAACGTTAGTCAGGGCAGTACGCGAACATAAAACTAAACACGGAAATTATTCGAGTCATTCGAACTCCTTATGTTGAATGCGCTGATTACGGGATTAAGCCAGAAAGAA
>DUAT01000153.1:32422-90839 GCA_012960755.1 Gammaproteobacteria bacterium | reverse complement strand
CCACAAGTGAATATGTGTGCTTTTCCAGTCACGTTTGTACTATCAAAATAGACTCAATATGCGCAAAGTAGTGCGCTGAAGTCGAAATTTACCTATTTATGGATAAGCACTAACAAGGCGATAATTTCATGCCGCAGTATTGTGTTGCCAGCTATTTGAATATCAGATATTGTCTTTCGCATCTCACTGTACAAGGATGGACTTTGCTGATCTCTTTCCCGCCAGCGTTCAATCGCCAGCAGTTATCGCGAAAGGAGGAATTCGACATTCCAAAGTTGCATAACCGAACGGCGAATCTGTTTGTTCTGGTTGTGATTCTGTCCACGGCAGCATGCACCCAGGTTGGTCCGGAATATCAGGAGCCCCCGGTAGCGATTTCAGAGACCTGGGAGACACAAGGCGCTAAAACCGACCCTGCAGACATCGTCGAGTGGTGGACCGTATTCAATGACCCGGTTCTGAACCAGTTAATCGAAATCGCTTATCACAAAAACTACAACCTGCAGGTAGCCGGTCTACGCGTATTGGAAGCGCGAGCCCAACTGGGCATCGCAGTCGGCAATCGGTACCCACAGAATCAGGCTTTCTTTGGTGCTGCCACCGCAATTCGCGCGAGTAAGAGCAACGCGAATACCGGCGGAGGTGGTGACCTGCGGTTCGGCCAATTGGAAACGGGCGTCGGAATCGGATGGGAAATAGACTTTTGGGGGCGGTTTCAACGCGGGATTGAATCCGCCGATGCAAATCTGGCCGCGTCCATCGCCAGCTATGACGACGCCCTGATGATCCTGTTCTCGCAGGTTGCCTCGACCTACGTGGCAATACGCACCAGCGAATTGCAACTTCGGATTGCGCTGGACAATGTCGAACTGCAGCAACGCAGTTACACGATTACCGAAGTTAACTATCGAAATGGCAAGGAGGCGGAACTGGACGTGCAACAAGCGCTGGCTTTGTTGCGCGGAACCCAGTCGACTGTGCCTGGTCTGGAAGTTGCAATTCGCCAATCGAAAAACGCCATGAGCACACTCCTCGGCCGGCCGGTAAATAGCCTGTCCGGCATATTGGGATCGACCAGCAAGGTCCCGGCGAACCCACCAGATTTTGCAATTGGTGTACCCGCGGATCTCCTGCGGCGACGCCCCGACATCCGGCAGGCAGAATTGCAGGCAATGGCCCAGACGGCACTTGTCGGTGTCGCCACGGCGGACTTGTATCCCAGTTTTGTACTGTCAGGTACTGTCGGTCTCTCGGCTGCAACTGCCACCGATACGACACGCTCCGGTGATACCGGATTCAGCGCATTGTTCTCGGGCGACAGCCTTCAATATGCCGCGGGACCGAGCTTCAGCTGGAACCTTTTCAACTATGGCCGCATTAAAAATAATATCCGCGTACAGGATGCACGCCTGCAGCAACTACTGGTGAACTATCAAAACACAGTTCTTCGTGCCGCCCAGGAGGTTGAGGACAGCATGATTGCCTATGTGAAAAGCCTGGACGAACGCTACTTGCTGGTCGAGGCAGTCGGTGCAGCAGAACGGTCAGAAGTTCTGTCAATGCTACGCTACAAGGAAGGTTTTTCCGGTTATCAACGCGTATTGGATGCACAACAGCGATTGGTAGTTCAACAGCAGCGTCAGGCTGCAAATCTAGGCTCCATCGCACTGAATCTTATTTCAATATATAAAGCCCTGGGCGGCGGCTGGCAAGTGCGTGAGAATCAGCCGTTTGTCGACACCGAGACCCAACGGACCATGCAGGAGCGCACCGATTGGGGTCAATTACTGGATCCGGCGGCAACCGAACCACCAGAAAAACCCAAAGCAGTCCGGGCACCGGACTGGTAATGAGATTGTAGCGATGACCGACGAAGAAGAAACTGAAACAACCCAAACGCCTGACGATACACCTGATCCGGTTCGACGCTGGACTCTTATCGTCGCAGCAATCATTGTCGCGTTGCTGGTTTGGTACCTTTCAGCCGATCGGCTTACCCCATTTACCTCACAAGCCCGGGTCCAGACATTTGTCATCCCGATTGCCGCAGAAGTCGCCGGCCGCGTCGTTTCTGTTGATGTTGGCAACAACGATTATGTGGACGAGGGCGCACACCTGTTAAAGGTCGACCCGCGCAATTACGAGCTCGCCGTTATTAAAGCCGAAGCCGATGAGCGACAGGCTCGACAGGATGTTGGCGGCCAGGCGGCTGCTGTTGATGCCGCAGCAGCCCAGGTCGCTGCATCCCAGGCAAACGCCAGGCGCGCCGAGTTGGACTTCAGTCGAATGCAACGTATCTTCGAAGAAGATCCCGGTGCGATCTCTGTACGACGACTGGAATCTGCTGAATCCACATACGAACAGGCAAAAAGCGGCGTGTTCAACGCGCTGGCAAATCTCGACAAGGCGACCCGTCAACTTGGCGAACGAGACGAGGAGAATGCTCGATTGTTATCGGCGCAAGCTGCACTTCGCCAGGCACGCGTCAATCTCGAACGTACTACAGTATTCGCACCGGATCGTGGTCTGGTGACGGATCTGGCGGTGGATGTGGGGAACTTCGCCGCTACCGGTCAACCATTAATGACCTTTATCGCAATTCACGATCTGTGGATTGCGGCAGATTTTACCGAGAACAATCTGGGCAATATAAAACCGGGTGATCCGGTGGAGGTTGTCCTGGACGTCCAGCCCGGTAAGATCTTTACAGGCACAGTCCGCAATATCGGCTGGGGCGTGTCGACCGGCAACCAGACCCTCGGCGCCTTGCCGACCGTGGATAATGATCGAAACTGGCTGCGGGATGCCCAACGATTCCCTGTTATTGTTGATTTAGACGAAGACGTGAAAGCGAGCCCGGTTGGTAGCCGGGTCGGGTCACAAGCTGATGTCATCGTCTACACCAGCGATGGATTCATACTAAATACCATCGGCAAGTTCTATATCCGGCTGGTCAGCCTGTTTTCCTATGCCTATTGACCAGCATCAGCAATCTGGAGTGCAGGACATTGCCGCCATCCGGGGAATCCGCATGGCCGTATTCACAACCCTGTGCCTGGCGGTTGTGACGATACTCAAATTTCCCGCGCCGTTTCTGCCTCCATTGTTCGTATCGATGTTATTGATGTTACCGGGACCTGCACCCGGTCTGATCGGCGGAATAAAGTTCGTCGTACTTATGGTGATATCACTGGGAATAGGTATCGTGTTGTTGCCGATCCTCGAATACCAGGCTGGCGCCGCGATACTGATTATGATTCTGGGATTGTTCGGATCTTTCTACTATGTGGTCAATGGCGGTTCACCTCTTGTTGCAACTTTTTTTACATTAGGATTTTCAGTGATACCCCTGGTTGGGTCGGAATCCATTGACCTGGCGATCCAGTTGAGCATTGCGTTCGTCCAGGCTCTCTGCATGGCGCTGCCGTTCATCTGGCTCGGTCATGCGATAATGCCAGACCCGCTCACGGATACATCGCCCGTTTCTCCACAACCCGCTGCGATCGAGCCAGCTAACGCGGCAAGATCGGCGCTTCGTGCAACCCTGGTGGTCTTTCCACCGCTGGCTTTCCTTCTGCTTACCAGTGCCACAGCCGGGTATGCAGCAGCGCTGATTAAGATTGCACAGCTTGGCCAGCAGGCAACCGGTGATATGAGCCGCCATGCTGGCAGATCACTATTACTATCCACGCTGATTGGCGGAATAGGTGGAATTGCAATTTGGTCCGTCCTGAAAGTATGGCCTGTATTGCCAATCTACGTGTTGCTGATGCTGTTGGCAGGGCTGATATTCGCACCCCGGATTTTTCGCGGTCCTGCCCTGGCACCTTCCGCGGATACCTGGAGTTATGGCTTTACCACACTCATCATTATTATTGGGCCAGCCGTTGCCGACGGTGCTGCCGGGGACGCTGCGGGTGCAAAATTTATCGAACGTATTATTATGTTTATGCTGGCGACATTATGGGCAGTAATGGCTGTGTTTGTGTTCGACCATTGGCTGAAACCCAAATCCGCAAACCCAGTCGCGCGGACTCATATCGCAGGCTGACTGGATCTGTGACAAAGAAATCCACTAAGACCAGGAGGACACATGACAGGAAGGCTGAAGGGACAGGTTGCCATTATCACCGGGGCCAGCAGAGGTCTGGGGCAGTACTGCGCCCGAGGCTTCGCAATGGAAGGAGCGATGGTTGTTATTGCCGCTCGCACTGAGGAAGAAATAGACAAGAAGCTGCCGGGCACGATATACCATACCGCAGAGATGATTAACGATGCAGGTGGCGAAGCGTTTCCGGTTGTTTGTAACATCGCCAACCGGGAATCTATCACCACGATGGTTTCAAAAGTACTGGAGCATTGGGGTCGCATCGATATCCTGATGAACAATGCCGCCATCCAACCGCCTGGCAACAACTCAGATATTCAAGAGAAACACTGGAACCTCATTTACAATGTCAACGTGCACGGACCGTTCAACTGCATAAGAGCAGTGTTGCCAACAATGATCGAGCAACAGCAGGGCAATATCATAAACATATCATCTGCCGCAACCCTTGGGGGTACCCCGTACGGCGGCACTAAACGTGCACTGGAAGCTATGACAGAAGGGTTGGCCCAGGAATTAAAACCGCAGGGAATCACCGTGAACGCGCTAAAACCGGTGAGTGCCATTGAAACGCCGGGCTTTCTCTTTGCACAGGTGCCGCGCGGCACCGGATTGGGGGATTCACCCAGGCTTCCTCCGCCTGACAGTTATGTTGAAGCCGCAATCCTGCTGGCATGCCAGACCCCGGAATCCTATACTGGGCGGGTTAACAATGACGCAGAAGTTATTTCGAATCTGGCTGATACAGAAACAGCCACAAGACTGCGTGAACTGAACCCGGACGATTGGGTTCAGGCAATGAATTAAACCCTGGTTAAGGCCAAAGCGTAATGCCTATAGACATCCCAGTGATCGATTTCTCAAAGTTTGGATCTGTTGACAGCAAAAATAAAGAGCTTGTTTATGCCTGTGAAGAATTTGGCTTCTTTCAGGTCGTCAACCATGGTATTGATCCAACTCAATGCGAGGCATTTATTTCCGCCACCAAACAGTTTTTTGCATTACATTTCGATAAAAAACAGGCGCTCCTACGGACATCTGAGAATCCCTGGGGCTATTATGATCGCGAACTCACGAAGAACAAACAGGACTGGAAGCAGGTATTCGATTTTGGGATCGATCAGAACGACGGGGATTACCCGACCATTTCACAATGGCCCGGAGATATTAAAGGCTTCAAACAGATAATGCTGGATTGGTTCAGGTCCTGCGAAACGGTAAGCGCAACCCTGTTAAAACAGATAGTCGGGACGCTCATACAAGACAGCGACCAGCTAAGCCATTTCTTCGAGCCGACCAATAGCAGCTTCGTCCGTCTCAATTATTATCCGCTTTGCGATAATCCGGCTGATTCCAGCCTCGATAATCCACAGCATGGCCACCTGGGAGTTTCCCACCATACTGATGCAGGTGCGTTGACTGTATTAATTCAGGACGCAGTTTCCGGATTACAGATAAAGTCGGGAAATCAATGGTATACCATTATTCCGGAATCAGATGCCCTCATCGTCAATATCGGCGATCTGTTACAGGTCTGGTCGAACGACCGATACAAAGCCGCACTACATCGGGTTATGGCCAATGGCTTCGAAGAACGTTTTAGTGCACCTTTTTTCTATAACCCTGTCTACACTTGCGACTGCGCGCCATTGCGTTCAAGCGAAAAACCACGGTATCGCACCGTCAACTGGAAGGAATTCAGGAAAGCCCGCACGGA
The DNA here is from genome assembly GCA_012960755.1 of Gammaproteobacteria bacterium. Next base: position 85,014 of record DUAT01000153.1, on the reverse strand, counting down.
TGGCGACTATGCTGATATCGGTGAAGAAAGTCAGATATCAGATTATCTGATCAGCTGATCAGCTGACTTTGTCGGCTAATCAACACCAAGAATCCAGGTGGACAGGGTTACTTAGTAAGTGATTCTATAGATGCAGGAAAGTCAGGAAACTGGGAGGATGGCACCTGATTTTTAGTAAGATACTATCAATCAGCAAGGATGTATATCGATGCTCAAGCGACTATGGAGCCTGTTAAGTTCACCCAGTACTGGTTGGTCCCTCGGCGCGCTTTTGGCAATCGGTGTAATTTCTGGTGTGGTGTTCTCTGTAGGTTTTGAAACCACCATGGAGATGACCAACACCGAAGGTTTCTGTACCGACTCCTGTCATGAAATGACAGACAATGTTGCCAAAGAATTTGTCGGCACCAGTCATGACCTGAATCACAGTGGCGTCAGGGCTGCGTGTTCCGACTGTCATGTTCCACTGCCATTTATCCCAAAGATGATAAGGAAAGCCAAGGCCTCTCTCGAAGTCTACCATCACATACTCGGCACCCTCGACACTCCGGAAAAATTCGAAAATCATCGGCTTCGATTGGCGAATAATGTCTGGCGAGAAATGAAAGGCAACGATTCCAGGGAATGTCGCAACTGCCACACGGTAGAGAAAATGGCCTTTGACCAGCAGCACCAGAAAGCCGCTGAATTTCATCGGGACGCGTTTTCCGAAGGCAAGACCTGCATAGACTGCCACAAGGGTATCGCCCACAAGTTACCCCGGGAATTGCGGGAACGGGCGAGTAGTCAGGTTGACGAGAGAAATTACATTGTTAACACCCTTGCGGTTAATCCGGAGCCATAGCCATGTTGATTCGATTTTTGTCAATTACCAGCACCCTGCTGTTAACGACCGCTGCGATGGCTGCAGACCAACTTGCGTTGGAAGGTTTTACCGAAGGTAAACATAAAACCTGTATCAGCTGCCATCAAAGTGATCCTGTCAAACAAATGTTCCTGACCAAACACGCTGATCCCAGCAACCCCGACACTCCTGCAGCTCAAGAGCAGTGTGAAGCTTGTCATGGACCCAGTGCCGCCCACGCCAACTTTCCACTACAGGTTCAGAACTTTCGTTTTGGCGACTACTCGCCTAACAGCAAGCGGGAACAAAACCAGGTCTGTCTGAAGTGTCACCTGGATGAACAGAGGAAAGACTGGGACGGCGGAGTACACGAACAGGGAGAACTGAGTTGTGCCAATTGCCACACACTCCACAAAGAAAAAGACCCACTGCTGGATGACACCAGGTCAGGCCTTGCCTGTGTAAACTGTCATAAGGATAAACGAACCCAGCAACATATCAGGGGGTTGCATTTAATCGAGAACGGCAGGGTTGGCTGCATTGACTGCCACAACCCACACGCCAAATTAGATACTCAACTGTGTGTTAATTGTCACAAGCAGGATGAGCAGACCCTGGCTAAACAGTCGCCAAAGGCTCAATCCTTTCACGCGACCATGATTGAAAAGAAACTGCCCTGTCTAAACTGCCACCGGGGGGTTGCCCACGGCGTACCAAGTTGGATCGAGGACATTAAGCAACAGCAGGAAGTAACCCATTAGCCCTTGTCGGCGAAATTTCCTCTCGCTTACGCAGCGACCCGTCTAAAAAGGAACCGGGATGAAGAACAGCAGTTTGGGTTTGTTAATGCTAGTCGCGCTGATGCTCTGTCAGTCAGCCTACCCAGAGGATCAGGTTGTGCTGACAGAATCAGGCGGCGGTGCAGAAACCTGTCTGCAATGCCACGATAACGGCAAAGTCAGAGCAGTTCTGGGGAACCACCATTTTGTGGAGAATGACCTGCGCAGCCCTGGTGCCCAACGAGCCTGCGAAGCTTGCCACGGGCCCAGCAAAGAACATACACAGTTTCCACAAAAAGTCGCCAATATCCGCTTTGGGGATAATTCGAAACACACGGCCGAGCAACAGAGTGCGCAATGCCTGGGCTGTCATCAGGGTGATCACGTAAACTGGATCAGCAGTACCCATGCGGCCGAGGAGATGGGTTGTGCTTCCTGCCATCAGGTGCACAGCCACACAGACACCGTTCTGAATCCCCTGACACAGACCGATGTCTGCTTTACCTGTCACCTGACCGAAAAACTGCAAATAAACAAACCATACCGTCACCCAATTCGTGAAGGCGCCGTGACTTGTACCAGCTGTCACAATCCTCATGGATCCAATGGTCCCTCGATGCTAGTGAAGCAATCAGTAAACGAAACCTGTTTCCTCTGCCACACAGAAAAACGTGGACCCTTCGTGAATGAACACGAACCCGTGCAGGATAATTGCGTTAATTGCCATACACCCCACGGCTCTAATCACGAAAACCTATTGTCAGTCAGGCCGCCGTTTCTCTGTCAGCAATGCCACTCGGACCATAGTCACGCCAGGGAAGCTTACGATTTTGAGGATTTGCCGGGAGGATCCGGTAATCGACAGAGCCGGGTCGTTGGTGGCTCCTGTGTCAACTGCCACAGCAATATACACGGCTCAAATTTCCCGGGTGCACGCTCGATGCGACAGTAAAGCGCGCCTCAATCACTCTTGATGATCGGAGTCGGAAATGAACAAATTGAATAAATTGCTGATTGCCATTGCAGCTACAATAGCGGGCGGCACCGGCCCACAGATAATGGCGGCATCTGACGAAGACTCAAACCTGAGCCCCATCAGTCTGGATTTCGTTTATGTCGATAACCCCAATGGAAAGTTTGGCGAGTACAATGGTCTGAACGAAGATCATAGTAACCTGGTTCTCAACCTTGACTGGAAATCCCGCGACGACAATGCGCCGGAACAGTACTGGGATCTGAATGTTCATAACCTAGGTCTGGATACCTTCTTTGTCAAAGGTGAGTACGCAAAGCAGGGCAACTATCGATTGCGAGCCGGGTATGACCAGTTAAAAAAAGTTTAACACGACAACGGCCTGACGATTTATGACAAGGCCCTCAATACACTGGCAGAGCCACGCAGAAAAACGACCAGCAGCAAACGCAAGACAGCCAGTATTGGCTTTGATAAGTTTTTCACCCCAAGTTGGGAATTAACAACGGACTTCAGGTCACAAAAGAAAGATGGCACCCGCCCACGCCCGGTCAGCGGTGGCTTGATTGTTCCCCAGCAACTGGATTTCAACCACAACGAATTCGATGCCGCCCTGATCTACCAACATGAAAAGGTACAGCTTCGATTAGGCACTTACTTTTCCGATTTTGAAAATGACAACGACCTTGTTCTGGGTACCGCAGCAGAACCTGGCAACAGTTTTTACCAGGTAAACGCCACCGGGGGCTACACCATCAATGGCACTAGTCGCGCCACGGCTTATCTCTCATACTCAGAAGGCAAGCAGGATGACAAATTCAGTAACTACGGGATTAACAGCGGCACCTACTCGACCAATTCACTCGATGCAAAATTCGATACATTGAATTTCCAGTTAGGATATCGCAATCGCATAACCCGCAAATTCTACATCGATGCAAAGTACCGACTGGAAAGCCGCAGCAATGACACACCGTAGTACGAGGATTTTCCCAGTGACAAGAACAACAAGGTCTATGAATGGGATAAACACAAGCTCGATATCAACGCGGGATACCGACTGCCTGCCCGCTGGCGATTGCGTGGTGGTATCGTCTTCAAGGATTACCAATACGAGGTCCACAAGTCACCGAGGGGTACGGGGCGCTTAACCGAGCAGGCGGCGAAACTGTCTGACAACAGTGAGGAATTTACGACCTGGGCTGAACTCCGTACACCAACTCTGTCCGGTTTTTATGGCAGCCTGAAGTACAGCTACAGTGACCGTGAAGTTGACCGGGATACAGCCCGGGAACTGGCCGCGGTCCTCGACACCGGTGGTGTCGCCTTGTCTCCATACCTGGTAGATCGAACCCAGGATAAAATCGATTTACTGCTAGCCTATTCATTCACTCAGAGCCTCAGCGCCAGCTTCAACCTCAGCAGCATTGAGGACGACTAGATGCTATTGCCTGGGCAAGCCTGGATACTACAGATACCTCCAGAGCTACCGTCGATGTTAACTACGCACCCAACCGAGACTATTCTCTTAACTTCTATGCTGGTGTCGAGAGTTTTGAAGTTGAGCAGTCCGGTTTTGGTAATTTAAGCAATTCCACGACGGAATGGCATTACAGTATCGAAGATAAAAGTGACATTTTTGGTATTACTGTGAGGGCTGATAATCTCTCGGGTGTGGTTGATCTGAGTGTTGACTACCGCTATCAAAAAGGAGATGGTGATTACAAGACCATAGATCCAACAAACGTGTCCGGACCTTTTCCCAACCTCGATACCATTATCAACAGTATTACCATCAACGCTGACATCTTTCTGGCCAACAAACCGATCATCAACGTCACTTACATATATGAAGACTACGATAGTGAAAGCTGGGTCTGGAAGGATGATTTCAACGAACCAGGGAATACCTATTTTGGCACCCTTAACTATGGCTATGAGAGCCCCACTTACACCACGCAAGTTTTCCTTATTGGCGCGAGCTATCAATTTTGAACTTTGATGGTCTAGCGCCTCGAAGCGGAATTCCCAGGAAATGATACTGCAGACCTGGTTAGCCACTGGTGTCTTCCTGATGCTGGTGCTTTCAGCGGTGGTTCTTTTTGCCGTGCGTGGTTTGAGCGGACGCGCCGGTCTCGTCGGTGCAAGCGCTTCTGGACTATCCCTGGCACTCACCATCTGGCTCCTGCTTGATCGAACCGGTTGTGGCAATGGGTACCGGAGCTCGACATCGTCCTGTCCTGGCGTCTGAACGACGGGACTCTGGCAGTTGCAGCTCTGGTCGCTTTCGTCGGTGTACTTATCATGCAGTTCGCTGGTGCCTACTTTGGTTCGACAACGAAGGGCCGCTACGCGGTCGCCACACTTGGCCTGTTCGAAGCTTCGATGCTGGGCCTGATCCTGGCTGACAACTTGTTCGTACTCTTCATGTTCTGGGAACTCATCGGTTTATGCTCTTTCTTCCTGATCAATACGGATGCTGACAAACGGAGCGATACATTTGCCGCAGCGCAGCAGGCCCTGATTATTACGGTGTCAGGTGCACTACCGATGCTCATAGGATTTATTTACAATGGTGAAGGCAGGTCTTATTCTTCTCGTCTATCTGTTTCCTGTTTGCGGTGAAACGCCATTGTGGACGGCGCCTCTTGTTCCTATCGGCGGTGCCACATGCATCTGGGGCAGTTATCGAGCGCTCGGCCACGATGACGTCAAACTCCTCATGGCCTGGTCAACGGTTTCACAGCTTGGACTGATCACATTGACCCTCGGGCTTGGGACCGACCTGGCAATACGCGCCGGAATCCTGTACTTGTTTGCCCATGCGCTTTTCAAGGCGGGGCTCTTCTGGGCAGCCCTGATTCTTAGCGGTTCGATGGCGGGGCTGCCACCATTCACTGGCTTTCTGTCCAAAGAACTGGTCCTGGAAAACAGCACCCCTAGTACACGATGTTGCCATTACAGCCATTGTCCTTGGCTCAATCCAGGTTTCATAGATCCGGAAATCCAAACAAAAACGTAACCACAACAATGATTCAATCTATAAACCACGGGTGTCAGCTCTTCCAAACTCCCAGGTCGCTCGTATATAAAAGTCGAATTCGGATCCCCTCTGCATGGCATCCGTAAATCGGTGTTGAGCTTCCTGCCATCTCACTCTGGTTTCCACCATTGGTTCGCGAACAGATTTCCAATGGTGCCGTAGTTCAAACAGAACCGAGTCGGGAAAATACTGGGGTGACAGCAACCAGCCCTTCCCGGTTCGGCCGTAGTTGATGCCGAAACTATGGCCGGGCAAAAAATCCATCGCATCCAGCACAACATTCCAGGCAAAGCCTTCGGTGTCACCAATCCCGCCCAGACCAACACCCGCGTTGGTTGGTGTCTCCGGCGCGTAACCGACTTCCAAACCGCCGCGAAACCGGAAACCTTCAGATTCTTGCGGCCAGCCAACCGCCAAACGGCCAACAATACCCCAGTAGTCAACCCTGCGCTTATCGGCTGCGTTGTCTTTCAATAGACTCTTTGGCAAGTAGGAAATGTCGAGACTTCGCTGAACAACATATCCCCACCTGCGAGTATTCTCAAATCCCAGGAAGTATGAACTTGATGCACCGGCGTCACCAAAATCCAGTGGCCCGTGGCGAATACTGCCAGTGCCATCACAGCTATTTCTTTGTAACACAAAACCTGAACGCCAGCCCTTGCTTCCCTTCAAGGTCGCATGTATTCCATCCGTCCACGTGACCCTCGTGTTATTGCTGTCGTTTCGGTCCAGGGATTTTGCGTACACTCCGCCGCGCAATACAAATCGGGTCTGCAATCTGCCCATAATTATATCAAAACGATTTGTACCTTCACGGAACCAGTGGATATATAATTCATCGAAGGTCACCTGCGCCCTGGTAAGACCGGTGGGCTCTGGCATTTCCGGTTGATGTACGAATTCGAGATTACAATCGCTGACGTGGCAGCGACCCGCCACCCCCACACCCAGGCGAACTTTTTCAGATAGCCTTCGGGTTACATCTACTCTGGCCCTGATACCAGTGTCGTTTTCGTTAAACTCTGACCCTGAGGAGTCTTCCACTTTTAAATACGTAATAATCGGCCGGACATCTCCAGATCAGACCCAGCCCAGCCTGCCTCGTATACTCTGGTCAATGATGGCATCGATGCTGCCTTCGGTTTCTATCTCGGGCGTGTCATCAGTCTGCTCTTCGATGATATCATCGTCTCTGAATTCACTGATATCGGCCAACAAGAGCGGAAATTGACAGATCAAGAATAGTGAGAGAAAGAACAGGAGCTGCTGTTTAAACGACATTATCTAGAACTATTTACCAGATGGCATAGCAGTTCCGGAAGCTGTCCAAATGATAAACAAGGACCTTGGGAAACTGCCTGTCACACGCTGTCGTTAGATCAACTCCAAAACCTATTCTGAAGATTCAACCGCATCAGCAACCCGCTTCACGCTTCTACCCAGATATACCAGCGCCCAGCCACTGAATATCATCTTTATGCCGAACAGCACACCAATTGCCCAGACACCTGATAGTGGGAATTGATGCCAGAGCATTATGCCGAGCACCAAGGTTACCGCCGCATTAAACATGAGCCAGCCCCAACCCGCTTCGGGCCGCACCTGCAATGCAATAATCAACTCAAACACCCCGGTCACAACCAGGTAAATAACCAGGATCAGGGTCAGTGAAATCAGACCAGCGGCTGGCTGGACAACCATATACAGGCCCGTTATGGTCATGAGAGAACCTAGCACAAACATTAACAGGCCCCTGCCAAAAACGCCTGTCTTAAATGCCAGGACACACTTACTGACACCACCGATTGCAAGTAGTACACCCACCATGATGGAAATGGTCAGCCCGGCAACAAAAGGTGATACAAGCGCGAATGTACCAATGACGAGGAGAATAATGCCTACCGCCACTGTCAATGACGCATTTTCCCTGATTCCATCCAGTAGTGGAGTTGACAGTTTCTGATCCGACATAATTTACCACCCTCTGTTCTGTGTTTAGCTGATGGTAATCTCTTCGAAGGCGGAAGTAAAAGCCATTGCCGCCAACAGCCTTCGTCAGTTAAAGTACGGAGCCATAAATTCGACCCCTCCGGGGTCACACCATAAGTACCAGTTTAAACAAGGAGATTTTGTGCGAAAAGTAAGATTGGCGAAACATCACGTTTCGATTTACCTGGCCGTATCGAGTTTAATTTTTGTTTTTTCACTTGCCGACGCGGCAAGTACCGTACGCGCGGGTAAGTGGGAAGGCACAATTCAACTGATCGGTAATGATTCCAACAGCTCGAGTGGAGACAACGGATCGTCCTTCGACGTTGAGAGCGAATTTGGCATCAGTGGTGGTATTGGCTACAACTTCAGCAATAACTTCGCTATCAACTTTGATATGTCCTATATCAAGCCAAAATATAAAGCAGTCTACAACACGGATTCCGATGGGTTTGTAGAAATCAAGCATGAAATGACAGTTTTCAACGGACAATTGAATGGCATCTGGAATGTTGTCGACGGTCCATTCACACCTTATCTCGAGGGCGGCATCGGCTGGACTTATGTTGATTCGAACGTGGCAGATGGACCACCAACGACCGGATGCTGGTGGGATCCCTGGTGGGGTTATGTGTGTCGAAGTTTCTATTCAACTTATGAAGAAACGAGCTTTTCATACGGTTTTGGTGGTGGTCTTAGATATGAATTCAGCAACCGTATGTTTTTAAAGGGTGGATTGAACCGATACTATGTCGATGAAAAAGGTGACGCCGCTGATATCGAATTTGACTTCTGGCGCCTGCAGGTTGGCTGGTTGTTCTAGTGAACCGTAGGAGATGTGTACATCCTGTATGCATCTCTTGATATCCCTTTTCTTCCGCTTATGTTCCTCCTGTGAACACGATGATGCGTTCCAGAATTCTATTCGCCCTTAGTCCCGATTGAAGGACTTCGAAGTGCTCGAGTTCATTTCTTGCAAAACAGCGAGCGACTGGTAGCATAATTCAGGGAATGGATACAACATCGCCTTTTAGTAAGCACTTGAAAGACTCTATCGAGCAAAGGGTTCACTATGCCTACCTGTTGGAAACTGGCGACGATGCCTTATTGGCGCGAATCTTCCTGATCAGAAACGCCAGGGTCTCGATAGATATCCAGACATTCATCTGGTCTGAAGACGAATGTGGCAGTTTCATTTTCCACGAGTTGTTTCTCGCCGCATCGCGTGGTGTCACGGTCAGATTACTATTTGACGATTTGACGTTACGTTCAAAACCGGATTATGTCGCATATCTTGCGACCCTTCATCCAAATCTCCTGCTCAAACAGTACAACCCGCTGTCAAAAAACCTCAGAACCAGCATGATCGAGCTTATCGCGGGGTTGGGGTTTAATTTCAGACAATCCAATCAGCGTATGCACAACAAGATTATCGTTGTCGATGGTCAATTTGGCATCACCGGCGGGAGGAACTGTGGCAATGACTATTTTGATCGTGATTCTGAACGAACTTTCAAGGACAGGGATGTATTAATCCTCGGCCCTGCTGTTTCTGATATGCAAAGATCTTTTGAAAGCTACTGGGATTTTGAACTCACTTTTCCAAGTAAAGAAATGCATGATTTGCAGCACAGTATCAGAGCCAACAACTACCCACGCCTGGATCTGGAAGATGGATATGTCATACCCTCTATGTTCAAAGATCTAACTCGCCTTACACAGGATCATGATGCCTTTCGATCCAGGATAGTGGATTATGGTTTTCGGTTGGACCAGGTTCAGTTTGTTGCAGATCAGCCCGGCAAAGTTGCCAGCCTGGAGGACAGTGCTAACACCACCAGGGTGTTAACCGACCTCATACGGTCAGCAAACGAGTCAATCGTTATTCAATCGCCCTACCTAGTATTAAGTAAGGAAGGTCAGCGTTTGTTCAAGGATGTAGGGGAGAAAAAACCAACCCTGATAACAATGATCTCCACAAACAGCCTGGCCGCAGCGGACCACTACTACGCCTACGCTTTTTCCTACAAGAACAAAAAGGCCTATGTAAAAAAACTCTCCTGGCAGATATTCGAGTTAAAGCCTCGACCTACTGACGAGTCTACCATGTCGGAACACGTGAAAGGTGTACAAAAGAATGACAAACACCATATGTGTATTCATTCCAAAACCTTTATGTTTGATAAGAAAAAGACCTTTATTGGTTCGTTCAATTTGGACCCACGTTCAGTGATGCTTAACACGGAAGCTGGTCTGCTAATCAGTGACGAGAAGTTTTCATCACACGTACACGGCCTGATTATGAAGGATATTGCGCCACAGAACAGCTGGACTATCGGTGTGCGGCAGAAGCAGCCGGTACTGAAATACTTTAACGAGTTGTTCGAGAATCTGTTTGCACAAATTCCATTCGCGAATATCTGGCCCTTTACGTACACAACCAGCTACCAGCTGAAACCCGGTGGCATCAAGCTGGCTTTCAACCATCCCGATTTTCAGCAACACTACGATTCAGTTGGCATGTTTCCCGAACAGGGCGTTAGTCTAAAAACGCTTAAAACCAGATTAGTAAAGGCATTTTTCGGACCGATCGAACCCATGATCTAATTCAACTCAAAGGAATAGAACAGTTTGCAAAAATCATTGGGACTAGCACTGGGTAGTGGGGGCGCCAGGGGCCTGGCACATATCGCGATCCTCGAAGCCATCGACGAATTGAATGTCGATGTCCATGCAATCTCCGGCACCAGCATCGGTGCGATCATTGGTACTTTGTATGCCGCAGGGCTCTCCGGCAGGGATATTCGTCAGGCAGTAGATTCCTGGCTGGCTATGCCCGGGAGTATCAGCGAAGCCCGTCAGGCAAAAAGAACTTTCGGCTGGCTCGAGTTTTTCAGCTTGCAACTCAAACGCAGCCACTTCCTTCATGTCGATGCACTCGTGGCAGAACTCGAATCCCTGTTGAACGTCGTGAACCTCGAAGAACTGCCGATACCTACAAAAGTGGTCGCCGCAGATTTTTATCAGCGCAAGGAAGTTGTGTTTGATTCCGGCCCTATTATCCCGGCACTGATGGCCAGCTTCTGCCTGCCAGGAATATTCGAGCCTGTGGTCATAGATAACACCATCCTGGTGGATGGGGGCAGTGTTAACCCGGTTCCATTCGATCTGATACATGATGAATGTGACATTGTGGTCGGCATCGATGTGCTGGGTGTGCGCATGCCGAAAGAAGCCTCCATGCCAACTTTTATCGAAGCCATATTCAACACATTTCAAATTTCCTCAAAGGCAATATCCGACTTGAAACAGAAATCACACCCGCCGGATCTCTATATTGAACCGCTGATTACCGATGTAAGAGTCCTGGAATTCAACAAGGCAAAATTCATCTATGAGCAAGCGCAGCCGGAGTGTGATCGCCTGAAACAGGAGCTTCCGAAACTCCTAGAATCATCCTCGTAACTCCATTACATTCACAAACTATGTCAGGACTTCACCCGACAACTCTGTATAAAACAACTTTTACTTATATGAAATACTCCCTACACTACAATAGATTTTTCAACAGGTACAATCTCAAACGGCAACCATGTTACAGCCCCTGATCGCACAGTGCAGACAACGCCGAGACGAAACTTGTCAAAAACAGCTACAATCAATTCCAGCAATGGCGCCGTCATTCCGGTGCCTATCAGAGACACACAACATGAGCTACGAAACTCTACTTTGCGACAGGAAGGACGACATCGCAATTGTTACACTAAACCGACCTGAAAAGCGCAATGCGCTGTCCAGAACCCTCAGAGATGAAATAGTCCAGTGTCTCAAAGAGCTTGAAGCCGATGACAGCATCAAAGCAATTGTAATCACCGGTAACGGCAGCACATTTTGCGCAGGTTTTGACCTCGAGGAGTTTCAAACCGGTAACATGCAGGAAATTTTCGCCCATGCCACGGGTTACCACCATAGCGTTTATAATACCACCACACCCCTCATCGCTGCTGTTGGAGGACAGGCAATGGCAGGCGGCATGGACCTGGCAATGATGTGTGATATGAGGCTCGCCTCGACCGACGCACTGTTTGGTCAACCACAGGTGAAAATGGGTATTCCCGCAGCATTTGACCTGTTAAAGACCCTCCTCCCCGAATCCCTCGCCAGAGACCTGTGCCTGACAGGTCGTAAGATAGATGCAGAACAGGCATTGGCTGCAGGACTGGTGAGTGAAATTGTTGCAGCGGATCAGTTGATTGAACGATCTCTGCAGGTGGCCAGCGATATCGCCAACTCAAAGGGCAGCAGGAGCATGAAGGCCAGATTCATAGAAAGCCAACCCAACCTCTTCTCAAGATAGCGAAGCAACATTCATGAAAACCCAGGCTGCAATAGCACGATCAAGTAACGCTGAATTTTCAATCGAAGAGGTTGATCTGGCCGACCCCGGCATGGGGGAAGTCCGGATCAAGGTCCATGCATGCGGTATCTGCCGAAGTGACTTAAGCGCCCTGGAAGGAAAAGAGACGATTGAGTTCCCGGCCGTTCTAGGTCACGAGGCTGCCGGTGAAATTGAGGCCGTTGGTGAAGGAGTGAATTCGGTAAAGGAAGGTGATTTCGTCATTCTTTCATGGACTCCCGCTTGTGGACACTGTCCAGCATGCAGGCAAGGCAAGGTGCACTTGTGCCTTGGTATCAGTATGTCCACAGAGCGCAAGGGGCCTCTTAAGCAAGGCGATGAGGGTCTCGATCGTTTTATGGGGCTGGGGGCATTCTGTGAACATATCGTCGTTCCCGAGGCCATGGCCGTACCGGTCAAAAGCACATTGTCTGCTGCCCACAGTTGCCTGATAGGCTGTGGGGTAACTACGGGTTTTGGTGCAGCGGTGAATACAGCGGCAATACGTTGGGGAGAAACCGTTGCCGTGCTGGGATGTGGTGGTGTGGGCCTGGCAGCTATTCAGGGTGCGCGCATTGCTGGAGCGGCCCGCATCCTGGCCGTTGACCCAATACCTGAAAGACGAGCAGCAGCGCTAGGGGTTGGCGCGACAGAGGCACTCGAGCCCGGGGAGGTGGTCAAAAAAATAATTGCGGCTACCAATGGTGGTGTGGATTGCGCCATTGAATGTGTGGGTCATACCAGTACCATGCAGGATTGTTTTTATATGATCAGACAGGGTGGGCGAGCAATAGTCGTTGGCTTACCTGCATTTACAGAAATGTTGTCGATTCCCGCTATCATGCTGTTAAGGGAAAAGGTGTTAACCGGGTCAATCTACGGTTCCGCTAATCCCGCAGTGGATTTTCAAAAAATCGCCTCGCTGGGTGAAAGTGGACAATTGCAGTTCGAACCATTGGTTGACAAGGTGCGGTCTTTTTCAGAAATCAACCAGGGTTTTGAGGAAATGCGAGAAGGCAAGCTGGTTCGGGTTGTTTTGTCTTTTCAGTGATGCTGAAAGCCATTTTTATACCGAGAGCGACATCCCATCCCCGGCAGGGTCAGCGCCACCGTTCATTGCCCCGTCCCGAATCTGGATGCCATGAACCATGGCAAATGCAAAACTGAGATAACTCCTGCGGACTTCATAGCCAAGGGATACCAGTTCGTCAGTGATGTATGCTGGAATACGATTCGCTACATCGATTACATTGGAAGTCGCTGAAAAACGCGGCGCTGAAACTGCCTGCTGCATATCCATTTTGAAATCGAGGACGTTGAGGATACTTTGCAGAACACCCATGGCAATTTGAGTACCACCTGGTGCACCAATCACAATATGTGGGGTATCCCCATTGAATACGATGGTCGGACACAAGGAAGAAAAACGACTTTTGCCTGGTGCAAGGGAATCGGCGCGACCCGGTCTCGGATCAAACACGGCCATACAGCCGTTGTACATGAACCCAAGTCCTTCAGTTATCACGCCTGAAGGCATGCCCAGGGAATGCGTCATGGACACTGCGTTACCCATGGAATCCACCACGGCTACATGGGTTGTATTGGCACTCTCTTTCGCAGCCTGAAAACGCTCAACACTCGCCTTTTTACCGGATCGAATCGCACTGGCCATTTCTGCGGCGTAGTTTTTATCTGTCAGGTGAGCCACCGGCACGTCAAAGAAAGCAGGATCTCCCACATGGTTGTCCTTGTCTGACGTGGCCCGTTTCATTACTTCCGTGACAACCCGAATATATTCTCTCGTATTGTGGCCCATCGCCCCGAGATCAAAATTCTCCAGTACGTTAAGCATTTCCACCAGCATAATTCCGCCCCCGGGTGGGTTGTTGGTGGCATAGCGCTGGCCCCGGTATTCGCCCCACAGGGGATCTACTTTGACCGTGCTGTATTGCCGCAAATCCTCAAGTGTCAGCAAACCTCCGTTAGCTGCCATATCTTCGGCGATACACGCCCCGATTGTGCCCTGATAAAAGACATCAGCACCATCCCGTGCAATTTCTCGAAGCGTTGCCGCCATGTCGGGATTACTGACAATCTGTCCGGGGCGCTTAAGATCGCCATCTGCAGAAAAATACAGCTTGCGGCCGGATGCCGTGTAAGCCAGTCGATCACGCACCCGGACCCGCCCCGAGCTATCGTCACGACTCCAGAACTCATAGACCTGGGGCCGTACCGTAAATCCCTTATCTGCCCAGGCAATGGCTGGTGCCACCACATCTGCCCACTCCATCACGCCGTGCCTGGTTTGTGCCTCGTAGTAGGCTTTAAGGCTGCCGGGAACGGTGATGGACTGATACCCCAGATCATTAACATTATTTTTCAACACGAATCCGAATCCGTCCGGGGCTTCTGCCTCGATCAGGCCCTCCCACATGTCCGCTTTCACAGCGGCCGGTGAACGACCATGAAAGTCGATGCAATAGTGTTCACCCTCCCCGGGCAAATACAACTGGAGGCTTCCAAAACCGGCGATACCGGCCATCTGCGGGTCCACGACACCTTGTACGAGTGCACAAGCCATGGCTGCGTCAACCGCATTGCCACCCTTCTTCAGCACGCGCGCGCCTGCTTCCACCGCCTCAGGTTGCGGTGCGACGATCATTCCTTTCGAACTCATCCTGTCAGACCTCCCATTTTGTTCACCCATCGCAATAGCAAAGTATTATGCTAGCGAATCGCCAGCAGGAGCAAGTAAACTATGTTGTTAGAAATCGATCGAATTCAACTCGCTGTCCCCGAAGTGCCGTCGGTAGTGGAGCGATGGCAATCTGTCCTGGGGGCCGAGATACTCAGCACTGACAGTATCAAACACCTCGCAGCATCCAGAACCACCCTTCGATTGGGTACCGGGATCGTTGAAGTACTGGCAGCCGATGGTGCCGGTCTCGTCGCAGATGCAATCGCAGCTCGCGGTGCTCACATGTTCGGCGCCGGGGCGTCTTGCCTGGATGTGGGTGAGGTGCAATCCAGTCTTTCCTCTCGATATAGCAACATTGTTCACGAAGGGGGTCAATTATTCATTGACGGCGAAGATATTAACATTAAAGGTTTAAGAGTCGTTGTTAGTAAACATGAGGAACGGAGCAAGGTCGGCGATATAGATTTTTTCTATGAGGCGACCTTGTTGGCCAAGAATTCGAAACAGGAAACCGCAAAATTTTCCGACGTATTTCAGCTCGATGCGCAGGAATTCGTCACCATTGATTCCCCTCAATTCGGCTACTCGGGCACACTGACGTTGTTCCGGAAAGATCTTTTACATCGTTTTGAGGTCATCACACCCCTTGACCCGGCTAAGACCATGGGTAGATTTTTCAGTAAGATCGGGGCCTGTTTGTATATGGCCTATGCGGAGACTGCTGACATTCTTACCATTGAACGCAGAGTCAAGGAGAGAGGTGAGGCAATTACGATAGACCGGCCGGAAAATCGAAGTGATGATAAACCAGCGGACGGGCTTTGGCTGCACCCTGCGACACTAGGCGGCATGATGTTGGGTTTGTCACGGCCATCCAGAGCCTGGCAATGGTCCGGTCATCCGGAGCGAGTCGAGGAGATCTGATGCCAGAGCCTTCAAGCAGGGGCTTAGATTAACCACCCTGTTCTGTGCGTGGATCAGCTATGCGGCGAGCGCGATAGGCGAAGAGGTGAAGCCAAGCGCAACAGCAACGTGCGCTGATTGCCACGCAGGCAAGTCCTACAGCGGTTTCGACATCATACCCTTGTCTGCCGGGACTTATTTCTGGACAGAAGAAGAGTCCCATGGATTACGTTTACACCGGACAGTCGTACGGCCTATGTAGCGGCTGCCGGTGACAATACGACCTATGTGATCGACGTTGAAACCCTGAAGGAAGTCGCCCGAATTCCTGTTGGTCAGGTTCCGAAGAGAATCGCGACTGTTTTGGTCGCAGTAGATTCACCCTGGCACAAGTATCCCCGTGCGCTCACTGCCAATATCTGGCATTGCCTCCTATGGGCTGACACCACTATAGAGGGTAAACTGATATCTCCATCACATGGCAGGAGATCACCAATGACCATCAAGGTTCTGGATAAACGTGTTCAAGAGATAGTGGATACCGCCCGGGAGGTAGAGGCTATCAACACCTCCTTCAACTTTACCGAAGGGCCCATCTGGCATCCTGTTGATCATCATCTTACATTCAGCGATATCCCCGAAAGCAAAATCTATCGGTGGAGTGAGTCAGCCGGGCTCTCGGTCTATCGTGA
The DNA here is from genome assembly GCA_012960755.1 of Gammaproteobacteria bacterium. The sequence goes on along the minus strand of DUAT01000153.1, from coordinate 68,694 downwards.
ACCCACCAATATGGCTAACGGTAATACTTACGACAAAATGGGTCGAATACTCAGCTGTGAGCATGCCACCAGTCAGGTCAGACGTGACGATGGCGGTTCAATGGAAGTGTTGGCCAGTCATTACGAAGGCATGGAACTTAACTCACCCAACGATATTATTGTCCGCAGTGATGGAATGATTTTTTTTACCGATCCTGCCTATGGTCGTCGTGGAATACATGGCATAGAACGCGAACAGGAACTGGACTTTCAGGGAGTCTACCAACTGGATCCTGTATCACTTGAACTGACTTTACTCAGCAAGGATTTTGTTACCCCAAACGGCCTCTGTTTCGGTCTTGATGAATCAGTACTCTTCGTCGCAGATACCCAACAGCAACATATACGTCAGTTTCAGATGGAAGGAGCTTCGCTCACTGGTGGCGAAGTTTTTACCCAATCACCAGCGCCGGACGGGCTCAAGATAGATTCTGAAGGGCATTTGTATGCTGGTGGGCCTGGGGGTGTCCATGTTTATCACCGGGATGATGGCCAGCACCTGGGTGTGATAGAAACAGCCGGTTTCTGTGCAAATTTTACCTGGGGCGGTACGAATCTGGACGTTATGTACATGACCTCTTCAAAGGGCCTTTATCAATGCCCGGTAAATATTCCGGGAAGTGCTTTGTTCTAAAAACCAAACCGGAAGTCGGGCTAGCCAGATCGAGATTGCCCAGCCGGAATCTTCGGGTGTATGCTGTATTTTTCTAATTAAGGCAGGATAAAAAATGAAACTGGGATTAGGCGTTGGTCCGTTAGGTGCACCAGGTGGTGCGAAAATTATTGAACTCGCACAGGAAGCGGAAACTTTAGGCTATGACACCATCTGGTGTCCGGAGATTTACGGCGCTGATTGTTTTACTCCCCTCGCCTGGATCGGTGCACATACGTCTCGCATCAACCTCGGTACGTCGATCATGCAGATTTCCGCACGGACACCAACCAGTGCCGCGATGCATGCAGTTTCCCTTGATTACCTGTCTAATGGGCGGCTGATTCTTGGTATCGGCGTATCAGGTCCGCAAGTGGTCGAAGGCTGGTACGGACAACCTTATCCAAAACCATTAGCGCGAACCCGTGAGTGGGTGCAGATCTTCCGCAAGGTGGTGGCGCGAGAAGAGCCCGTTGCGTTCGACGGTGATCACTATCAACTGCCGCTCCCCGAAGGGACCGGTCTTGGCAAACCACTAAAATTGATCCTGCATCCTATTCGCGATCATATTCCACTTTACCTTGGCGCAGAGGGTCCAAAAAACGTCGCGCTGAGTGCGGAACTCTGTGACGGCTGGATTCCCATGTTCATCTCGCCCTATCGCATGATGGAGCAGTACAAGGACGCCATGCAGATCAAGCCACCGCAATTCGAAATTGCCGCGACTGTTCCCGTAATTATTGACGATGATGTGGATCGAGCCCTGGCACAGATAAAGCAAAATGTTGGATTTTACGTCGGTGGGATGGGCGCAAAAAGCTTCAACGTTCATAAAGATCATATTAGCCGCATGGGATTTGCAGAAGAGGCAAACAGGATTCAGGAGCTATTTCTGTCCGGACAACGGGATCAGGCTATTGCCGCTGTACCGGACGAACTGGCAGATGAGATTTCACTGTGTGGACCGAAAGAGCGAATTCGCGAGCGATTGGAGGCGTGGAAAGAAAGCCCGGTGACGATGTTGAACGTGGGTTCAGCTGATGCTGGCACCTTGCGTTTTCTGGCTGAGGAATTACTTTAGGGTAGTGTCCCGTACCAGCAGGCTGCTATAAGGAAAGTTCAAATAAGGCACTCAATTCGAAACATTGATCCAGCTAAAATACCGGATCAATCGGGCAGATGTGCCCTAATCTCGACTCGATGATCTCGGCGCCTTCGAGGCACAAATCTTCTCGCCATTTGTCCGCATAAACCTGTACACCAGTCGGTAACCCATTCGCAACACCCGTGGGTACCGCGGCACTGGGAAGTCCCAGCACATTGGCCGGGCTGATGAAACGAATCCGATCTATAGTAAGTTCCATGCCGGTATCGGGATCCACATCGGCGTCATGAAGGAACTGGATATCAGTCCAGGTTGGCCCGACCATTATGGGATAGTCTGTGAAAAACTCCGACCAAATTCGGCTCAGGCGATTCCTCTCTGAATGCACGTAAGGTAGTGTCACGGAATTCGGATCATTGCGAACAAAAAGCGCTTTCAGCATATCGATGGGTGGTTTTGTCATCAATTTGGATAAATCCGGCAACATCGGATTAAAATCCATGGAAAGAACATAAGCCCATATCTCGTGTACCTGCTCCAATTCCGGTGGAAGAATTTCGACAACGTCCCAGCCTGCATCCTTTAACGCGTTCGCAGCATCCCGTATTGCATTCACTAAAGAGACCGCAAGTTCGACTCCCGGTATCTCCGTGACCACTGCAACTTTTTTATTGGCGGGTTCTGGCCCGTAAAGTGGCGCATCGACTGATACAGGGTCCCTGGGGTCTCTGCCAGATAAGATTTCGTAGCCCAGCCTAACATCTTTTACATGCCGCGCCATGGGACCTTCAACCGCCATAATCTGAGCGGCAATGCCACCATCCTGCGGGGCCATTGAGGTAGCGTGGGGAATTCTGCCGACAGTCGCTTTAATCGACGTGATTCCACAACAAAATGCGGGGTTGCGCAAGGAACCACCAATATCATTACCGAGACCAATTGGACTCATGCCGGTCGAAATTGCAGAGGCTTCACCACCACTTGAACCCCCCGCCGTGCGTTCACTATCCCAGGGATTTAACGTGCGCCCCCGCAGCGGGTTATCTGTCGCGATGCGAAGTCCCATTTCAGGCAGGTTCGTTCTGGCCAGTGGAATGGCACCCGCTGATTTCATTCTTTGCACAACCGGCGAATCCACTGATGGCATTGCCTCTGCCAGGACTGGAACGCCATTAGTTGTGGCAGAACCCGTGCAGTCTATGTTCTCCTTGATGGTAAACGGTACGCCATGCAACGGGCCAGTGGCTGGTATCTTGTCTGCCGCGTCAGCCGCTGATAATGCGGATTCTGCCAATACGACAGTGATGGCATTAACTTTGGGATTAACTGTTTCGATTCTGGCAAGATGACTCTCGACAACCTCCCGACTCGAAACCTGCTTTTCTCTGATCAGCGCCGCGAGTTCTGTTGCAGACTTTCTCCATAGCTCATCTTTCATCTTTTGATCCTCGATCCTGGTCAAGCTGTCCGTTGCTTAAGGTACCACACCCGCCTTCGGGTCTACATCAACAGGGGTACGCAGCGCTTTTTGATACAGGCCAATCGCAGGAATCAATGCGATGGTTGAAACGATCAAGGCAATTTGAATAGAAAAGAATTTACCCACAAACCCCACGACAGGACCACCGCCGATCTGCCCAAATGCATCGGCTTGTGCCTGCATTGAAAACAGCGTCGCCCGGGTACTGGATTCAAGGTTCTGGTTCAACCACGCCGTCGTCAATGGACCTTTGACTGAACGCAGCATCGCAACTGCAAAATAGGACAGCAATGCAATCGTGAAATTACCGGCGAGGGCAAATGAAAACATGGCACAAACGAGCAGTGCACTTGCTATGCTTAACCCGACGACCAGGTGTCGGTAGTTCGAAGTGTTAACAAACCGCCGAACGATGTCCACCGCCACAAAAGCCAGCAGTGTCGCACCTGCGGACATAACACCCCACCAGATCACGGTATCGAGCCCGTTAAATTCCGGGAACTCAAAAGACTCAATCAGATAAGGTGCAAACAACCGGTCATAGCCCTCACTATACATACCTTCGAATACTGCAATAACAATGATAATCCACAGCACCGGATGAGACCGGGCCAGGGAAACACCCCGGGTAAAAGTGTCGGCCATCTGTGTCCAGGTCTCCCTGTTTTCTTCTTCCACCGGGCGGAATGGTTTTTCGCCCATAAAAAGAAAACTAAAAACACCCAGGGATACCAGGCCTAAACTGCCGACGATGATAGGTATTTTAAGGTCAATCATCGCCAGCGCAATGCATACTGCTATACCAATCAGGCTACCAACCTTGCCGTACTGACTGGCAATAATAAACGAGCGATTCGCCTTCGCCTCACCAATCTCGTCTGAGATCCATGCCTGGCTGGCACCTGACAGGAACGTGGCCCCCACGCCCCAGATAACCTGACTCAGCAATATCACATCAAACCTGGGAAACAGAGCAAGCAGCATGTATCCAAAACCCATCATGAAATATCCAATGATCATGGACCGGCGTCTGCTATAGACGTCTGCAACCACTCCGGTAGGAATTTCAAATATAAATACAGATAACTCCAGTACCGTCCCCACGAGCACCATTTGTAAAGGGTCAAGTCCAGCAACGGTAACCATAAACACCATTGACACGGTGGTCATCAACGCCCAGTTAAAGCGATAATAAAAGGCGATACCTATAAAAAGTTTGTAACTATCAATTTTGTTCAAAACAATCCCCAATTCAGATACTCAAGGTGAACGAGTATCAAATAGCAAAGATGGTTTCGGCTGGCATGCAGCAGGTATCCAATCACCAGGACTTGCCGGTGACTTCAGGATTACAATGGCGGGAGTGGAACGACTACCCTGGGTACGATTTCCTAAAAGGTAAGACTCTTACCGGGCGTCATCCAGTCGAAACGACGATAGATTCCCTTTTCTTGATCCTTTCATATCGATCCCCTTGTTGATTGATTCTTTGTTGTGATCTTATTTCATTCTGTTGCACCTGGCAAATGCTCCTAACGTCGAGCCAGTAGTACCACCCTGCGCTCATTATTACTGATCCAGTACAACCGGCCAACGGCACAAACAGATACAGCGAACAGAGCAAGAATCAGCCCAATCCAAAACCCGTAAATACCCATCGGTTCTCCAAGCCATCCAAAGCCAAGGCAGGCGGACAAGGGTAATCCAAACAACCAATAACCAGCCAGGGTAAAGATCATTGGCATACGCGTGTCTTTGTATCCACGAAGCGCACCAATCGCCGTTGCCTGGCAGTTGTCAAACACTTGGAACACGGCAACGAACAGCATCAATGTCGTTGCCAATTCCAGTACATTTGGATCCGTAGTATATAACGAGGCAATCCAATGCCGGATATTTACCACCAATACAATGGCAACCCCCGCGACGGTTAACGTGCACATCATAGCCACCCTGGCTGTTTCCCTGGCAAAATCAAGACGTTCAGCTCCAACGTTGAAACCGATCCTGATGGACGCCGCAATTCCCAGTGCCAACGGAATCATAAAGGTGATACCGCCAAGATTCATGGCAATAGTGTGAGAGGACACGGTATCAGAACCAAACCGCCCGACTAGAATAGTGATAAAGGTAAACATGCCGATTTCAAAAAACAGGGTTGCACCGATCGGTAAACCAATCACCAATAATCGCCTGATTCTGCTCCAATCGGGCAAACTGAACTTTCGATGCCAGCCTACACGCTCAAATCGTGATCCGGTAACAACGAAAATAATAATGACGAGTTCCAACCACATAACGATAGCTGTGGCGTAACCACATCCGACGCCACCCAATTTCGGTAACCCGAACAGGCCATTCATAAAAATGTAGTTAAGGGGAACCTTTAGTAACAACGCCGTTGCTGCGATGTACATGGCAGGTTTAGTGAAACCCAATCCCTCTGCAAGAAAACGCAGAACAAAATAGCCCATTACAGCCGGTATTCCCCAGGCGGCTGCCTGCAGGTATGGAATGGAAACTGCGACTGCTGCCTCGTCGACCGACATCAACCGGTAATAGGGTGCCGCATTGTTTAAAGCAATAACAATAAGAATAGAGGCGACCAGGGCAATCCAGAGTGCCTGGCGGATTACTTCCCCAACCAGGTCCTGCCGACCGGACCCATTTAACTGCGCCACTGTCGGGGTCACTGCTTGAAGGAATCCCATCATCAGCATCATGCAGGGCCACATGACGGCTCCACCGAGGGCAATACCAGCCAAATCGACGGTCCCGAATCGCCCAGCCATCACGGTATCCACAACACCCATACCCATTTGGGCCATTTGCGCACCCATCAATGGCAGAGCCAGGTTTAGCAAATGTGACAATTCAGATTTTACAGGCACCCCAAACTCCATTTTTCAGCCGAAACAAAAGTGACGAATGTTGCCTCTGTATTGATCGTGGTGCAAGAACCCGTTTAATCACTGGTGCCGTTCCAACCAAAAAAGATCAGTGATACAAATTAAAAAAAAGGGGTCTTTAAGACCCCTTTTAGTTCAGAATTTCAGGATTCGATCAATTGATCGTGTACAGGAATCCAAGTTTCAACATTCTGCCGAAGGCGTTATGTGTATATCCGTCGTAATTCAGGTCCACGCGTGCTAGCGGTGGATCTTCATCGGTCAGGTTAATGGCAGAAAAGCTAATCTTCGCTGCTTGATTCAACACAAAAAGCTGATAGTGAAAGTCAAAGGTTGTCTGGGAGTCAACGGTTCGACCAAAATCAGTTCCACGCTCATCATCATAGGAAGTAATGTGATTCACATACAACAGCGCGTTGTGGTTTCCCCATCCGTATTCAACAAAGGTACGACCTTTCAGATCGGGAAGAGGACGCACACCTCGACCTGCATTTAAGTATCCGGCAGCATCGAAAGAATCGGAAATCTTCACACCATTCTTAATGTACTCATCAACTTCGTAGTCAATCGTGTGGCTCAAGTCCAATCCAAGGCTCAGCGCTCCAGGACCCAGATCCATACTATAGTTGGCATACAGGTCCAGACCCGAGGTTTCAACGGAAGGACCATTGATCGTCAGACTTTCAATTCTCTCAATTTCAGCTGCAGGACAAGCACCATCATTGGTACCACCCGTACAGAAAATTTGGCTCTGTACAGCCTCTTTCGCAGCACCACCGGCCGCGTAGGCTGAAACCAGCGCGTTGTAGTCTTCTGAAACAATGGGATTATCAAATCTGTAAGCCCAGTAGTCCAGGGTAATTGTCAGACTGTCAGTGGGATCAAGAATAATGCCGAAGTTGTAGGTAAATGCCTCTTCAGGTTCAACAGTCGGGTTACCAACATAGTCAATTGCCTTAAACGCTGCTGCTGGGCCAACGTATGACAGCGCTGTGACTGCATTGGTGCTAAGAGAATCGATATCCGGACCACGGAATGTAGTCTGTAAAGAACCACGCAGCGTGACCTTGTCATTGATAATGTATTTCGCAGCAAGTTTCGGATCCAGCGTGTCGGTACTACCATAATCTTCATACCGTACCGCTAACTGCAGGTCCAGTTTTTCGCTGATATCCATTGCTGTTTCAAAAAACAATGCGTGAACATCCTGGTCCTCATCGACCGGTCTGCCACCACTGAGGAAACTCCTCAGACCCGTCTGCGCACTACAATCGGTCTGTCCGACATAAGCACATGGGTTAATTTCCAGATTGTTCAGGTCATCAGGCGTCGATTCAATATCAGTCCGACGATACTGGTAGCCTACAGCCCAGGCTGCGCCACCATCAAAGATATCACCCTGAACAGCCGCGTCGAGAACTAACAATCCGGCTTCTGAATGCGTGTTGGACGCATCATCCAGATACGCTAACACTTCAGCACTATTCGCAACGGAGGCTTCATAGTCCGGATTTTGGGCACCATAGGTCAGATTTGCCTGAGACGATGCAATCGCGTTGGAGAACGGGTTGTAGTAAAGACAACCACCCTGTCCTGCCACGGCACGGTTGGTGACCAGGTTTCCGGCAGAGTCAAGATCGGCTGCGCAATTGTTACCACCAAATCCGCGAAAGGCCAGCTTGGTGCGACCAATTTGTGCATCAACACCCACCAGATCGGCTTCTGAAGTTGAATAAGTCAGACCGAGATCCCAGCTGTTACCGTTGTCAAATGCACCTTGTAACGTACCTGCAAGACGATAAGTTTCGTAGTTGCGAGCAGCGCTGCGTCCTTCATCAGCACCAACACCAACCAATCGACCGTAGAATGTTGCGCCGGTACCACTGGTAATGAATGGGTCGAATTCCGAGTGCTTTGCAGCCATATCAATCAAGCCAGGATGATCAGCAGGAACGAACTGAATATCGCCAAACAGCGCCTGTGGTGGATACGACGGAGAAGTTTTCCATTCGTCCACGTTAATTTCAGAGTACATGAATTCAGCATGGAAGCTTATGCCACTACCGAACTCACCATTGGCTTCAGTGAACCACTGGAGCCGCTCTTCATCTTCAATCAGGTTATCAAAATCCGTGTACCTGAAGCGGCAGAACAAGCTGTTGTCAACGCCCCCCAGAAGTTCACAGTTAGGATCCTTCACCGCACCAGCTGATGGAAAAAGGGCACCAAATGCCAAACCGGCATTGTTCGGGTCAAAAAACACACCGGGATTACCAATACTTGAAAATCCACCTTCGGGATTTTCCGCATAGGGCTTGTTGGCGAAGTCTCGATCTCTCATGCTCAGTTCACTGCGGGTTTCGTATCCCAATGAACTCACCAGGCTGAAACTGCCGAAATCTTTACCAGCAATGATACCGAAAGCCTGGTTACCATCACTGTCTTCAATCTCCTGATGGCTGACAGAAAACTCAATGCCTTCAAAACGTTTACGGGTAAGAAAGTTAACCACACCGCCTATGGCGTCTGATCCATAAGTCGCTGCGGCACCTTCTTTCAGCACTTCCACTCTCTCGATGGCGATAGAAGGAAAATTGTTTACATCAACGAATCGACCCGCTGGCAGCCGCGAGGGTACAGAAACCTGCCGCTTGCCATTGATGAGAACGAGTGTACGCTGTGCACCCAGTCCCCGAATGTTTACATTAGCTGTACCTTCTGTCGCATTCGACTGAAACTGGTTTGACTCCCCGTCTACACCAGAACTCGCCGATAATCGCCGCACGATTTCCACCATGCTTGGCGCACCTTGCTTCTGCAGACCGTCACGATTGAGAATTGTCACGGGCGACTCAGTATCAATCGGGGTTCCCCGAATAAAACTACCGGTCACAACAACTTCTTCAATCACTTTGTCTTCTGCAAAAGTACTAAACGCAATAGCGGGCAATAGGATCCCAACCGCGAACGTTCTTTTTCCAATATTAATCACTAAATCTTCTCCAAGTAGCTACTTCGAGCACAGCAAAAGGCAACACTAAGGATCGCCCAAGAGTGATGAGAAGTAACAAATCAACTGTGTAAGAAGAGTGGCGTAATGTATTTAACGCACTCTGTTCCCCAAAAAATAATGGCAACTTCGACTGCTCCAGACTTTTGACCTGGACCTGGTCTTCCAAGGTGATACAACGCTGATACCGCTTCCTTCACCTACTACCATCGCGAGCGAATCATACGCGCTTTTTAACAAAAGTCGAGTTGTTATCTGGCGAAATACGCACCTCAGCGATCTCGGCCTGGCTACTTGACAAGCCCAACGAAGCACGACGACAATATTATCTGATTAACCAGGGATCGTGGTATCCCGTAAGGGACCTTGAGCAACCATGAAATTATTGATAGCCAGGCTTGTTCTTCCATTACTCTTCGGTTCTTCTGCACACGCTGCCAATATCGGCGGCATTGACTCCCAATCCGGGACGGTTACCCTGGCACTAAACCAGGAACCCCGCACACTCAACTCACTCACGGCAGAGAGTGTCAGCTATACCGCACAATTAATGGTTCACCTGCAGGAAGGATTGATGCGATACGATGGTCGGCGCCGTTTAGTAGGCGGTGTCGCTGAGCATTGGCAAGTGAGCGCAGATCAAATGCAATTCTGGTTGCGGCCTGATGCGAAATGGCAAAATGGTGACACCGTTACTGCCCGGGACTTTGTCTTTGCCTGGCAACAACTGGTGCGCCCGGATACAGGCTCAGCATCAGCTAACCTGGCATCACCCATCAGGAATGCAGCAGCAATTATTCGGGGTGAACTGGATCCCGCTGATCTCGGGGTCAAAGCGGTTAGCAAGTCAGAGTTGCTGGTGCTGCTCGAGCATCCTTGTGGCTGGTGCCTGAAACTGATGACGAGTTCGATTTTCTACCCCGTGAATCGAGAATTTTACGAGGCATTGCAGGACAGAGATCTCTATGGCACATCGTCTCAAAGTCACTTGTCGAATGGCGCTTTTATCATTACAGATTGGCAATGGGGTAAACGCATCCATCTCGGCAAGAATCAAAACTACTGGGGACAAGCGAGAGTTCACCTTGAAAATATACGCTTTGACTATATAGGTATCGACGCAAAAACCACACTCAATTTGTTTCGAGCGGGCGAGATCGTGGCAGCTGGTCTCGATCGGGAAACGATTCCTGACGCACTGGGACTCGGCTATCGACTGAAAACTTATCCTACCGGTCAGTTGTTTAATATTCAGTTCAGTCATCGGGACGGCATGCTAAGTGATAACGAAAATCTGCGAAAAGCTATTTCCTATGTCATTAACAAGGACGAAATAGTCAACCGTGTTGTCGCCAGCCCTGGCACCCGCGTTTCCGATTCGATGTTTCACGACTGGTTAACCGTCGGCAAGGTAAAATTTGTCACTGCTCATCCTCCCACACCACATCGGGTTGACATCCCGAAAGCCAGGGAGTATTTGAAGCAGACACGAGCGGAGCTTGGACTCAATTCTGCCATTCGGATAACCCTGACAATCAATGACACCAATCTCTACCGGAGAATCGCTGAATATTTGCAGCTGCAGTTAAAAACCCAGCTGGATATTGATCTTGCCATCGATCCACAGACAACCCAGATGATGGTGGATAAATGGCGTCGGGGTACCTCGGACATGACCTTGATTACCTGGCCTGTCGATGTCGACGACCCGATGGACCAGATTTCCTTTATGGGTAACCCGGATTTTCGGCGAGTTTTTCAGGGGCTTTACAGTGGAGATGACATGGCGGAGCTGTATTACAAGAATCGAAATGCTGTTTCCCAACAGGATCGGATGTTAGCGATTCAGCAAGTTCAACAATTATTTGAAGAGCGAGTCACGGTCCTGCCTTTATTCGAGGCTTATGGGGCCATGATCCTCAACCCAAAATTCAAGGGATTTGTCTGGCACCCGGTTCGGGGGTATGCAGATTTTCGCTATGCCAGGTTCGTCCGGTAACCCTTTCCAGCAATGCGGCCAACTGAGGTTAGTTTGACATCTGATACATAGCAGCTAGATTCCCCGACAACTTACAATCCAAGAACAGCCTTGGCAATAATGTTGTGTTGTATTTCACTCGATCCCCCAGCAATGGTGAACCCCCGATGATGAAAAAGTGCGCTACTGACCATGTCACAATAATCAGGACCGATGGGTTCTGACTCTCGCATTGTTGAATCAAGGGGTACACCATAATAGCCGATAGCCTCGACCATCAGGCAATCCATATCCTGGACCAGTTGACTGCCTTTGAGTTTCAGCATTGAAGGTTCGGCACCGATAGTGCCTCCGCCATCGAACTGCGAGAGCAGTCGCATCGCTGTGGCATCCAGTGCCTGCAAGCGAATTTCGAGGGATGACAATTTCTGTTCAATGCCAGCCTCAAGCTCGATTCCGCACTTTGATTCATCCCTGGTAATGTCAATAATCTTACCCAGCAGGCGTCGGTTCTCGGCGACCCTGGACACCAGCAAGCGTTCGTTACCGAGTAGGTTCTTTGCGACGGACCAACCCTGGTTTTCCGGCCCCAGCCGATTTTCCTTTGGCACTCGTACCGCATCGAAGAACACCTGGTTCCAGAGTCTCTTACCATTAAATGCTATCAGCGGCTGCACCGTGACGCCGGGATCAGCCATATCAATCAATAGAAAACTAATACCTGATTGTGGCTTGGCTTGCGGATCCGTACGAACCAAGGCAAAAATGTGATCGGCTTTCTCTGCACCAGAGGTCCAGATTTTTGAACCAGTAACCAGATAGTCGTCTCCATCAGAAATAGCCCGGGTGCGTACCGATGCCAGATCCGATCCAGCCTGGGGTTCACTGTAGCCCTGGCACCAGGAAATATCCGCGTTGAGAATTTTTGGCAGGTAGGTTTGTTTCTGGATTGCCGAACCGTACTTGATAATCGCCGGTCCTACCATGTTAAATCCAAACCCTTGTAATTCCGGCGCATGGGCCGACTTCATTTCAATATCAAATAGATGGCGACGGACCATCGTCCAACCAGTTCCACCGACCTCGACAGGCCAGTTGGGTGCAGCCCAGCCCTTACTATTCAGCTTCCTGGTCCACTCGTCCTGCTCCAGTTTTTCCACTGGGTAGCCCAATCGCACTTTACGGGATACTTCGTCGTCCAGATTGTTACTAATAAATTCACGGACCTCTGCCTGAAACGCCTGGTCCTCGTCGCTCAAGTTAATTTGCATAGTTTCTTCCCGGATAACGGTTCAATCGTGACTGTCAGCATGCCACAATCACCTATCAGATGCAGTTTGAAGTTCTTGTCCGCACTGTTCCATACTCCTGAGCGAGTTGGTAATCTTATGGTAAATCCGCTATCATCGCCTGGCTTCAATGAATCGAATCCTAGAGAACGCAGACCTGACCCTCGTTCAGGCGCTTAACACCAACCTACCGTTCAACGGAACGTACGCCCGGTTCGACATTGATTCCTATTAACCCAGGCTGCCTTGCTGTTGAGTCCGCCATCGTCGAAGTTTAATTCGAAATGAAAGTACTACTCCGCCTGCTGCCTTACATCAAGGCGCATGTATGGGCGTTCTCGTTCGGGATGTTCGGTTTGCTGATTGCTCGAGTATTCGAGGCAATGATTCCAATGTTTATCAAGATGGGCATCGACGACCTGACGGTTGTCAAACCGCAGATACTGGCCGGTGAACATACTTTTGAAGCCGCACGAAGTCTACTCATCTACCCTGCCCTGGCCATCGTTGTTTGTGTCATCAGCCAGATGATCGTAACCATCGTCAGTCGAATTCTGATTCGCCGCATCGGCATGTATGCAGCCTTCGATCTTAGAAACCGCATTTATCACCACTTGCAGTTGCAGGGACCGGGATTTTTCGCCCAATACAGTATCGGTGATTTGATGGCTCGAGCTATTAATGATATCTCCCTGGTAAGGCAGGTCATTGCAGGTTCAACCCGCATGACCGGGGTGCTGATCTTCACTGCGACGGTGGGTCTCGGATTTATGTTCTCACTCTCGACCAAGTTGTCACTGGCGGTGTTACTGCCCCTGCCGATTATCAGCATCGTTGCCTACTATTATTCAAAAAGAATCTACCAGCAGTCCCATCGTGTACAGGAAGGATTTTCTGATCTTTCAACCTTTGTTCAGGAGAACCTCAACGGCATCAGAACCGTCCAGGCAATGGCTCAAGAGCAGGAAGAAATAAAGCGCTTTGCTAATACCAACCAGGACTTCGCAGATTACAATCTGAACCTGTTCGTGACGACATCATTACTCAGTGCACTGATGCCTGTTCTGGCCGCGGTAGCCACGCTGACGATCATTGGCTACGGCAGTCACCTGGTAACGTCCGGCGAAATCACCCTGGGAACTTTCGTCGCTTTCTTCTCTTATCTGGGACTATTACTCTGGCCCGTTCGGGAAATTGGTCCGCTGGTAACCCAGTGGCAACGTGGTGCATCGGGTACCGCCCGACTATTTGAGATTCTGGACCATCAGCCGGAAATAGAGAACAAACCACACCTGCAGTTCCCCGACCTCACGGGTAATATCCGCGTCGAGCATCTGTACTACCAGTATGAAAATAAGGATAAGTACGCACTTGAGGATATCAACTTCGAAGTGCGTGCTGGGGAAACCATTGCCATCCTGGGCCGGGTCGGCTCCGGAAAATCCACGCTACTGCGTTTATTTGCCAGACTACTGGATCCAGACAGCGGCCAGATCTATCTCGATGATCATCCCATTGACGGTTTTCCCCTCGCGGTATTGCGGCAACAGGTTTGCCTCGTGCTTCAAGACCCTTTTTTATTCGCCGACAGTCTGGGTGACAATATCGCTTACGATAACCCGGATCGAGACCTGGATGAAATTTGGCGCTCCGCAGACGCCGCCGCATTACGGGAGACCATAGAAAATTTTCCGGAGGGACTGGAAACCATTATTGGTGAAAGGGGCGTGACCCTGTCCGGCGGACAAAAACAGCGAACCGCCCTCGCCCGGGGGCTGATTCGGATGACCCCATTACTGATTCTCGATGATTGTTTCTCAGCGGTGGATACCGAAACTGAAGAGCATATCCTCTCAGGATTGAAGAAGGTACGACAGAACCTCACAACCATGCTGGTTTCCCACCGTGTATCCACCGCTCGACATGCGGATCGCATTATCGTACTTGAAGAAGGTCATATTATTGAGTTGGGAACCCATTCAGAACTCCTTCGCCAGGGTGGCTTTTATGCAGATCTTGAAAGAGCCCAGAGTACCGCTGGGAGGTTAGATCGGAACCTGCGGGTTAGTACTGCCAACAGTGAAGAAGTTCAGGAGCTGTTATGACTAGCTCACTGGCGCAAAAACCGGAGCCGAAACTGGATCACTCGATCTTTGACGCGGACATCCATGGCCAGTCCATGAACATGGTTTATCTGGGTCGTATCTTTAGCTGGATCGGACCCCATAAGAAACTTGCCGGGTTTAGCATCGTGCTGGTTATGATGGCATCGCTTCTTGCCGTGCTGCTGCCTGTCGTTATCAGCCGGGTCGTGATAGATGGTGTAATAGTTGGCAACCAGCCTGATCTGGTGTTACCGGATTTCGGAATGAACGCCCTCAACAACTGGCTGGTACACCACACAGGTTGGCAAAGTATTGTTTCCGCCTGTTTTATCTACGGCGTATTCACTATCTTGTGCCACATCTTTTATCATTTTCACCGGATAACCTTCGCCCGAACCGTACTACACGCTTTAAGGGATATACGCCTCGATTTGTTCGCGCACATGGAACACCGACCCTCCTCCTTCTACGACAAAGTAGCGGTGGGACGAGTCATGACCCGTATCACGAATGACGTACAAGCGTTGTTCGAACTGTTGATGGGCATGGGGATGCTGATTGGCGAATTCGTCCCTTTCTTTATTGCGCTGATTATCATGCTGGCAATAGATGTGCGTCTCACCCTTTACCTGTTACTGGCAATTCCGGTGTTTGCATTTATCACTTATTTTTTTCGGCTGGCCACAAGGCGTGTTTACAGACTGATTCGCAACTCGGTCTCACAGCTCAATCAAAACCTGCAGGAAAATCTCAGCGGCATGCAGGTTGTTCAACTCAGCAATCGCGAAGAGAAAAACCTCGACGTGTATCGTGATATCAACCGCGAGAACCAGCAACACGAAATCAAAGCCATCAAGCTCGAAACCGGCTACGGCGCTTTTATGGACAATATGGTTAACCTCGCACTGGCCGTGATTCTTTGGTTCGGGGGCGGTTCTGTTCTGCAGGAGCTCATATCACTGGGTAGCATCATATTATTTACCCAATTTGTTGATATGTTCATTCGGCCGATTCGAGTGTTGGGGATGCAATACAATGTTCTGTTTCGTGCCATGGCCAGCGCCGAAAGAATCTTCCAGGCTCTCGATTGGCACGAGCAGATAAGGGAACCGGATCAACCTTCAGTGCTACCAACACGAATCCGGGGGAAACTGGAGTTTCGAAACCTGTCCTTTGGCTACGACGACCAGGATGTTTTACACGATGTTTCACTTACGATAGAACCTGGAGAAAAACTGGCGATCGTTGGCCCGACAGGTTCAGGCAAGAGCACCCTGATTCGGCTACTCGGGCGTTTTTACGATTTCGATGATGGGACCATTTTCCTCGATGATATTGATCTGAACCAAATTCAATCGAGTGAAGTCCGCCGCCGGGTTGGGGTTGTGCTTCAGGATTTCCATATATTCTCCGGTTCGATTCTTGATAATATTATGCTTGGAAACCCGAACATTACTCGTGAACTGGCGATTGACGCAGCGAAAATAGTCCATGCAGACAAGTTTATCGAAGCACTGCCACTGGGCTATGACACACCGCTGGTGGAACGTGGCCAAAACCTCTCCCAGGGTGAACGACAACTGCTCGCATTCGCTCGTGTGCTGGCAGCAGATCCCGAAATCCTGATCCTGGATGAAGCAACCGCCAGCATCGATACGGAAACCGAACAGCTTATTCAGGACGGTTTGAGGAAAATCATGCAGGATCGAACCTCTATTTTGATAGCGCACCGGCTCCAAACCATACAGGAAGCAGATCGCATTCTGGTACTGAAACATGGCCGGGTAAAAGAGCTAGGTGGCCACGACGAACTGATGGCCCAAAAAGGTATCTACTACACCTTAAACCAGCTGCAATTTCAGGACGTATCTTCAACCCCTGAATAGCCATGGAAGTTTTGCGGTTATGTCCCTGTGGTGTTATAAACTTCACTCAACCATGGAAACTCTGATTAAGTGGATATGTAGAGAAACCTTGATCAGAGATTCCCGGTAAATTTAACCAATTCAGGGTTACCCCAAAGGGTTGAGCGTTGAATTGCGAGAGGAGTAGTCAATGAGCGAGTTTGAAGGAAAGGTTGTCGCCATTACCGGCGCAGGCGGCGGTTTAGGAAAAGCCCATGCCCTGGAATTTGCAAAGAGAGGCGCCAAGGTTGTGGTCAACGATCTGGGTGGGGCCGTTGATGGTGCCGGTTCCAGCGACGCAGCCGATGCTGTCGTAGACGAAATCACAGCTGCTGGTGGCGCTGCAATAGCGAATAAGGCTTCCGTGTCAGATCGGGCCGGGGCTAAAAGTATCATCACCGATGCGGTTGATGCTTACGGGACCATTGATATATTGGTTAACAACGCAGGCATCCTGCGGGACAAATCATTCAAAAATATGACCCTGGATGAGTGGGATCTTGTAATGAATGTCCACATGAATGGAACAGCCTACGTCACGCATGCCGCCTGGCCAATCATGTACGAAAAAAACTATGGTCGCATTATCTGTACATCGTCCGGCTCCGGTATATGGGGTAATTTTGGCCAGGCTAACTACGGCGCAGCGAAAATGGCTATGCTCGGATTCATGAATGTGCTTGCACTAGAAGGTCGATCACACAATATTCACATCAACTGCCTTGCCCCTGGTGCAGCGACGCGTATGACCGCATCCATCCCTGGACGAGACGAGATAGATGTGGATAATCCACCACCCGAACGCGCACCTTCCCTGGTGACTCCTGCTGTCATTTACATGGCCAGTGAAGATGCTCCAACCGGGAAAACTTTCCAGGCATCATCCGGCAATTTCTCGATGGCATCCATGTTCAGTAACGAGGGGTCCACCCTTGGTGTCGATGCGACGTTCGAGAGCTTCCATGAAAACCTGGATGCAATCACTGATATGGGCAAGGCAGAAGAAGGTAGTGCGTTCCGACGACGCCAGGCCAAAAAAAGTTAGTGTGTCATGTTTTTCAACAGCTACCTGCTGTCTTTCGACCCAGGTAGCTGATTGAACTTCAACGACAAGATCTCTCGGGCGGCGCGATGAAAAATCTCTTAGTGGCCACAGGCTTCATGATTGTTGGCTTTTTTATCGGAGTCTGGTTTCAAAAACCTGCTTTAGAAGATGAAAGCTCCGTCCCGGTAAGCCGCCTCCAACTTAAAAGGACTGGAGATTTAATTGACCGCCGAACCTCGACCGCCAAAATTGACTCAACGATTGCGGACCAGGCCCTGACTTTCGACGATATCAGCCAGCAACCATCGGTGTTCCAACAGTTATTTACTGCTTACCAGCTTGCGTTGAATGCCGATATGGCTGAACTCGAAAATTACATTGACCTCAGTGCCCGTTCAAAAGACCCGTTCTACAATTACAATCTGGTCACGGCGTTTCTGGAAAGGTTTACCATGCTTGATCCCCTGTTAGCAATAGAATATGTCGAGTCCAACTATCGCCTTGATCGCAACATGTTCATTCCGCATATTGTTACCAGTTGGATTCGTTTTCACCCGGAAGCCGCGATCGACTACTTTCGAACGATTGATAGCCTGCAAATGAAACGGACCCTGGGGATGCGATTACTTGCAGATCCAACATTACAAAGAGTAGGACTCGAACAGGAAATTATTCAATTATTGGGCCCAAATTCCGATTTTATCATCGCCCAGATTCGTTCCACTCAACTTCCACTTGAGCAGGCATTCGATGAAATATTCTCAACCCAGGGTAATCTCCATTCACCTCAATTAATGACCGTAATCGCTCGCTGGGTTTACCGGGACTTCGATGGCCTGGTTACCAGGATCAGTGAGATCACCAACGAGACGCAGCGACAGTCACTTTTAGCGCAAGCCTACAATGTCTATGCAAGTAGCTTTCCCGAGGCCGCATTGGACCATGTTAGAACCTACCAACCAGACTCGTTTTTCCTGGAGGAACAAATACTGGGTATACTGGCCTACCATGATCCACTGAGTGCACGTCCCCTGATAGAGGACTATCTGAGTAGACACGACAGCAGTTCCCTGCTCAACAACTTGCTGTCAAACTGGGTTAGCACCAATCCTGCCCAGGCATTGCAATATGTCGAGACACTCACCGAAACTCAAAAACTGAATGCATACCAATCCCTGGCAACATCATATATGCAAAGCCATCCCCAAGAGGCGTTAGACTGGATTCTGGAGCTTGATCCAAAATACCAGCACGTCAAAGAAATGGCTTTCTCTGTTGTTACTGACCAGAACGTTGATTTTATAGAGCAAGCCATCGATGGAATTCGTCATACAGGGCTCAGGCAGCAGGCATTCATCAGCATTGCTCAATACAAATCCAGTATCGATCCGCAAACAGCCTTGGATTGGCTGGTAACTTACGAGGAAGACCCAGCCTACCTGCCTGCCCTGCAACGCGTTCTGGGCAATTGGGCTTATCGGGATCCTGCCGCGGCTGCCCGGGAGGTTGAAAAACAACTCAATGCGGAAGGCATGATGCCCGTCATCCATCAGATTGCCCAGTCCTGGTATTCAAGGGATGAGGAAGCAGCTATTCGATGGGTTAACTCACTGGACGATAGCCAGGCACGAGTCGCCGCGCTCAGCTCACTGGCGATACAAGTCGTATACCAGGATCCAGACCATGCGGTTGAGATGATTAACCAGTTACCCGAAGGCCAGCATCAAGCCAATGCCAAACGCAACATAGCTTACACCTGGGCTTCCCAAAACCCTGATCAGATTGACGAAATAATAGAAACTCTCGATTTAAACGAAGAAGAAGCCGATCAGATACGACAGATAATTCAGCAGACACCGGGAATTGTCCGCGAATTTCCAACCCATTAGCCGGACTGGCTATAGACTAGTAACTACAAGCATGTTTGATTCACAGTTAAGAGACTGGATCGACCCACCCCTTAACAAACTTGGCTCAATGTTAGTCGAAGCGCGCATAAAGCCAAATGATATTACTATTGCAGGGTTTGTTATTGGAATAATAGCGGTCCCACTTATTGCATTACATTATTATAAACTGGCATTCGTGTTCGTATTAGTTAATCGGCTTATGGATGGACTTGATGGTGCCGTGGCTCGGCAATCATCCGCAACTCACGCCGGAGGCTATCTGGACATTGTCCTGGATTTCATTTTTTATTCCGCCGTCGTATTCGGCTTCGCTTTGGCTGAGTACGATAACGCGGTCTATAGCGCCTTTTTGATCTTCAGTTTTATCGGGACAGGAACCACCTTTCTGGCTTTCGCAATATTCGCCCAGAAACTAGGTTTACAATCCAATCATCAGGGTGAGAAGTCATTCTATTATCTTACGGGGCTCGTAGAAGGATTCGAGACAATCGTGGCCCTCGCGCTGATGTGTTTGCTGCCCGATTATTTCTCGGTGATCGCGTTGCTATTCGGGATTCTTTGCTGGATTTCCACACTGGCGAGAATTTTTATGGCAGTGGAATTGTTGGACAAGCATTCGAAATGATGAAGATTTTATTTTTTTAAATCAATTAGTTGAAGTGTTTTCGGAGATCGGCACCTGATTTAAAAAACCAATGAGGGCTTGCGCCCTCACTGTGCCTAAAGTTAAATCACTTTTTTCTTTTCAAGACGACGCACTAAATCTGCCAGCGTTTTATCAGTAGATGATTTGCTGAAAGACTCAGTCAGAATATTTGTAATTTCTTTGTTCATCGAAGTGTTGTTCGACTTGGCGCTTCGCTTAATTTTCTTATGCAAGCTTGGTGGCAGTCTCAAAACAAATTTCACTTGCTCAGCTTCGGCCATAATATATCTCCATTGGTTAGTTTAGTGTCAAATCCCGCACATTATAAATGAACAGCACCATTTGTTACTGTAAGCAGTTACATTGGTGAGCAATTTGTGGCGTCAACATCATACCAATACCAACAGGATGATAGCAATCAGATACTTCAAAAGATTCGATATGGTTGTTGTTACTATATTTACTCGGCCTGTTTTATTGAATTTTCCATCGCTTATTCCATATAGGCTATTAGGCTATTATTTTTATTCCAAACATTTGAGCGCTCACCGAATCCTTTTCCACACGAACAGTCAGGCTATTCATTCGACCCTTGTGCGCTAAGGTTGATATGATGACAACATCGGTCACCGGAAAAAATGCTTTTGCAGTCCACTAATCGAAAAAAAGTCTTCCATATTGCATGGCCAATTATTCTTTCAAACTTATCCACTCCACTTCTCGGTCTCGTTGATACCGCTGTAATCGGCAATCTCGGTGATGCGGCGCTAATCGGCGCAATTGCCCTGGGTGGAATAATATTTAGTTTCCTGTACTGGGGATTCGGGTTTCTGCGTATGGGTACCACCGGCTTGGTAGCCCAGGCGCAAGGAGCCGGAGACGAAACGGAGGTAAAGGCGGCATTCTATCGAGCCTTTCTTATCGGAGCGTTAATCGGCAGCTTACTATTAGCCTTGCAGTGTCCCCTTGGCTACCTTGCGTTCCAAATGCTTGATGGTAGTCCAGCTGTTGAAAGCGCTGCACATGCCTACCTGCGAATCCGGATCTGGGGTGCACCCGTCAGCCTAGCCCATCTCGCAATCATGGGCTTCCTCTTAGGGCAACAAGACACAAGGTCACTACTACTGATCCAGGTTGTTCTCAATGGCACGAATATCATTCTGGACTTTGTATTTGTACTGGGATTTGGGTGGGACGTACAAGGCGTCGCCGCGGCGACGGTCATTTCTGAATTCATTGCCATCTGCCTCGGTACCTATATAGTCATGGGCCGGATACGCTCCCTGAGCGAAACTTACCTCGTGCCGTATCGTACATTACTGGACCGATCTTCTTTACGGCGGATGTTCGTCGTGAATCGCGACATTATGATCAGAACATTATGTCTCATCTTTGCCTTCGCCTGGTTTGCAAATCAAGGTGCTCAATCGGGAGATATCATTCTTTCTGCCAACGCAATTCTGATGCAACTGGTGAGTTTTTCTGCCTTCTTTCTTGACGGTTTCGCTCTTGCCGCCGAAAGTCTGGTCGGCCACGCGATTGGTTCAAATGACGAGCTGAATTTAAATGTCGCAATACGCCTATCCACAGAACTCGGTGCAATGACCGCGCTGATTCTCTCACTATCAATTTGGCTGCTAGGGACGCCGGTAATTCATTTACTGACCAATATCGTAGAAGTTCGTGAGACTGCACATCAGTACCTTGTATGGGCGGCTATTGCCCCGATACTTTCGATCTGGTGCTATTTGCTGGACGGCATTTTTATCGGTGCGACCCGAACAGTCGAAATGCGCAACGCGATGATCATTTCCCTGCTCAGCTTCTTAACCGCCTGGTACTGGTTACATGGCCAATTCGGTAATCATGGACTGTGGATGTCGCTACATGTTTATTTTATAGCCCGGGGTCTAACCTTGTGGTTTTATCTGCCAGGACTGAGAAAAATGGCACCATAAACTTGTTACACTGGGTCAAATTTCTCGCAACAAATCTCGGTGATAGCTAAAGGAGCAATGATGAAAATTTCGATACTAATGAGTTACGCCCAGGGTTACGTTGGTGCTACCAAAGAAATCATTGAAATGGAGAAAGCCGGACTCGATGTCGTTTGGGTACCAGAGGCTTATTCGTTTGATGGTGTCAGCCCCATGGGTTATCTCGCCGCGTTAACCAATACAGTGACTATCGCCTCGGGAATTCTGAACATTTACAGCCGGACGCCCACATTAATGGCGATGACGGCTGCAGGAATCGATGCCCTTTCAGAGGGTCGTTGCATGCTGGGTTTAGGTGCTTCCGGTCCCCAGGTTATCGAGGGGTTTCATGGTGTTCCCTATGACGCACCTATGACCCGAATGCGCGAGGTCGTGGAGATCTGCCGAAAAGTGTGGAAGCGGGAAGAGAAGCTCACCCACGATGGCAAAAAGTACCAGATACCTTTGCCTGCAGATCAAGGCACCGGACTTGGCAAACCCCTGAAGATCATCAACCACCCCTACCGTGAAGAGATTCCAATTGCGCTTGCTACCCTCGGAAATAAGAGCGTCGAGATGACTGCAGAAATCGCCGATGCCTGGCTACCGGCTTTTTTTATGGCTGAGGGTGCCGACGCCGTCTGGGGAGAGGCTCTAAAACGAGGCAACGCGAAAAGGGACATGGGTCGTCCCCCGCTGGATATTTACGCCGGTGGTGCAGTTGCCATTGGCGAGGGCCTTGAATCCTACCGAGACATGTCCCGATCCGGGATCGCGCTTTATGTTGGCGGCATGGGGGCAAAGGAGAAAAATTTCTACAACCAGATTTTTCGAAAGTATGGTTATGAAGAAGAAGCAGAAGCGATTCAAAACCTCTATCTTTCCGGGAGAAAGTCCGAAGCCGAAGCTGCCATTCCACAAAGCTACCTCGATGCAACTTCCCTGGTTGGGCCCGAGGGTTTCGTCAGGGACAGGTTACAAGCCTACAAGGAAGCTGGAGTCACTTCGCTGAATGTCGGTTTTCTGGGGACCACCACGCAGGAGCGGGTTAAGAATTGTGACTCCCTAAAGAACCTTATAGAGAAAATCTAGCGACTAAAGAACCAGCGCCAATGGTATCTACTCAATCCCAGGAGCAGATTAATCCGGGCCAGTCAACCTGGGAGATGTATCGTTCCCTGCTGTTTTCTGTCTACCTGCCAAGTCTCCTGATGTCCATATGCCAGGGAAGCGTCATGTTAATCATCCCCCTGTTCGCGCTGCAAATGGATGCGAACATAGGTATCACAGCGCTGGTCTTTTCGCTTCGTGGCCTGGGCAACATGACCGTCGATGTTCCGGCTGGTTATGCCACCGCTCGTTTTGGTGATCGAAGCATTATGATTGTTGGCGTGGCTTTAATGGCAACCACCGCGCTATTTACCAGCCAGGCGGATTCCCCATTGCAATTGGCTATTGCGGCATTTGCATTCGGTGCTGCGATGGCAACCTGGTTGCTCGCCAGACTGGCACATATCAGTGAAAAAGTCGCCTCACATCAACGGGGTAAGGCCATATCCACCATGGCTGGAATACAACGGTTCGGAAATCTTGTTGGACCGGTGACCAGTGGTTTGATTGCCCACAAGTTCGGCTTCGGTTATGTATTTCTTTGCATCGGCTTCATTGGCCTTGCAGCCCTTTTGCTGGTGCTCGTAACCGTGAAGGACAACCAGAAAGCACATCATGAACAAGGCCCGGGGCTTTTCAAACTTGTGCCTCATATCGTATCGGGACATTACAGGATATTTGCCACGGCTGGACTTGCGGTTCTTTGCCTCACGGTGCTGCGATCAAGCAGACAGCTGCTGATTCCGCTGTGGGGACAGAGCATCAATCTTGACAGTGCCACTATCGGACTTGCGGTGAGTTCAGCCGCCGCAATCGACATGTTAATGTTTCCACTGGCGGGTTACATGATGGACAACCTCGGCCGTCGCTATGCCGCCATT
Organism: Gammaproteobacteria bacterium; assembly: GCA_012960755.1. The sequence continues at coordinate 44,655 of DUAT01000153.1, read as the reverse complement.
TCCTGCCTGTTAATTCAAGCACTGGGCATATTCCTGATCCCCTTCAGTTCGGGATTTACCGGCCTGGTACTGGCGGCTATGGTTGCCGGGGCGGGTAACGGCCTGGGTAGTGGTATTAATATGACACTGGGCGCAGATTTCGCACCACCCGCTGAGCGCGGTGAATTTCTTGGCGTGTGGCGCCTGATGTCCGATGCCGGATCATTCGCGGGCCCAATATTTCTGGGCTATGTCGCAACGAGCGTTGCTCTTGCCAGCGCCTTCACCGCAGTGTCTACAATGGGAATACTGGGGGCTGCAATTATGCTCCTGTTTGTGAAAGAGACCCTGTTGAAGAAAAAATAGTAATCCATCGGACTCTGACACTAGCAGGCTGCTAGAGTACACCCTCAATAAATATCTCTATAAGTGCCGCAATAACCCAGGTGAGCGGCGGCAGGACTCCAAACAGTAACAAACTTCGAATCCGGTCGGTAAAAGGCCATTCCTTTATTTTTCTGATCCGGTCTTCGTAGTACATCAAATCCACTTTCGTTAACCTCTCGGCATCCTCGCCCACCAGAGAATAGGACAAATGAGCCCGGTCTCCGTTAATGGCCCTGAGTACATGATTTAGTTCAATCGCCTTGGCCTGTCGCATCCTCGTCTTGAATCGATTGTAAGGCACAAGGTACAACCCCAATGACAAAGCCGGTACGTAAAAAGGCGTCATCATGATGAGTAACTCAGGGAAACTCACCGCACCTGCGGTAATCATCGTGTAGCTTAAAATAATGACGCTCAGGCCGAATATATAAAGCTTCAGAAACCGGAACATCACGTTAGCCAGATTCGAGTAGAAGTCCGTTTGTAACAGGTCCAATCGAATGTTATCGCAAATCTTTAACAGCATAATCCACTGCCTGACGAGGATATCAATAATAAGAATGATCAAAAGGTACTGGAACCAATATAAAATCAACGCCGTAGCGTATACCAAAGGATACTGATGAGTGATCTGGCCGCTAATATATATATTTGTACATGCCGCGATAAACGCAATCACAATCTCAACCCAGACAATCGCGTTTGATGGCCTCAGTATGGGAATGACTTTCAACAGCTTCGGATCAAAATCGAGTACAGACTGCAAATCCCTGTGCCAGCCACGCCCCATTTGCAGATAAAACACCAGGTAATAACTGATAATGGCCACAAAGCCAATAACTATCGAATAGATACCGGGTCGCGGATACGCGGAGATGACGATGTTCGATATGCCAAAAATCACCAGGCAGATAAATGCCGTTATACCAATCTGCCATGCAGGCAGCCCGGTCCTGTCAAGCCAGACCAAAAATCCGACATGACCAAGACCCGGGGTCGCCTCGTTGTATTCTTCGTCAACCAGTTCCAATGCACTTGCCAACGTTTAGTCCTTTCAGTTGATTGTCCTATCGGGGCAGTTCTCGGACAGCCTCAGGGGAATTCCTATATACTCACTTTCGCCGAGACAACCCACATAATAATCATGATGTGATTTTCGTCCACCATCGTCTCGTGCCTTGTCTATTTCGTCGATACAGAAAAAGAAACAAATGAAACCACTACACTACTATTTAGTTGGAACCGGATCCTGGTTCCTCTCCTATGGCATCCAGGCTGTTGCATTCGCGTGGCTGGTGACTATCGTGCTTAACGAGTCAGCAAAAATGGTAGGCGTCGCGCAAATGGCCTTCCTTCTTCCGGCGATGCTGTTGATGCTTATCGGCGGTAGCCTCGCTGATCAGTTAGGCGGTCGTAGGGTTGCCATTATAGGACATATCGCCGCATCAATCGCGCCCCTATTCCTGACGATTGTGATCGCAACCGACAACCTGAGTTACGCCATGGTAATTGTCTTCGCGGTTATTATGGGCTGTGCACAAGCGCTGGTAACGCCCGCCCGTGATGGACTGCTGGCCCTGGTCGCAGACGGGCAGATTCAACAAAAAGTTGTTCTGGTCAGCCTGGTTCAGTTTGGCGTTCAAATGCTCGGGTTTCTGGCCGCTGCTTTTGCGGACAAGTATGGCGCTGAATTTATCCTGATGCTGCAGTTTACCATTCTAACCATAGGTACCATTGCCTACTTTCGGTTGGATGTTCCTCACGAAACGCCTCCCAGGCTTGCTGATGGCATGGTAACAAACGTACTGCATTCCATAGTCGAGGGCTACAGAACTGTCAAGGCATCGAGACATATGCGTATTGTTGTACTCCAGAATTGTGCCATGGGGGTGTTTTTTATGGGCTCTTACATAGTCACTATTCCACTGCTGATTCGGGATTTATACGGAGGGTCTTCAGTTGAACTGTCCTGGATGAATGCGGGAAATTCCCTGGGACTGGTAATCTCCATCTTGTTCCTGATGCGATTCGGGGACATTCATCGCCAGGGAAGGGCTCTGCTCGTAGCCCAGGGCATCGGTGCCTTTGCTCTGGCGGGTGCGGGATTAGGCCTGGGGTTTTATACCGCCGTCGGCGCAATTTTTGCCTGGGGTCTTTGTGGGGGCATTGCAATGACGATGTCCCGAACCATCATGCAGGAAAAAGCGCCTCCCGATCAGAGGGCTCGAATGATGGGGTTTTACTCGTTTTCGTTTATGGGGTCAGGTCCAATTGGCGCCCTGTTCTGCGGCTACCTGGTAGAAGGCATTGGTCCTGGACCTGCGTTGATGGTTGCCTCAACGATGATGTTGGCGGTCGTTGTAGTTGTTTCTTTCCAGTCTTCACTTTGGTCGATGGATTCATCCACTACTTGAATAAAGGTGATGTTAATATGATCCGACATAATCAAATGGAAAACGCTGATGCTGCGTAAACTCACGGTTCTCCTGACTACACTGCTGCTTATCCCGTCCGCGGCCCTGGCAGAGACTATTCTGCATTGTGAGCGGTTAATAGACGGTTCAAGCGATATGGTACATGAACGTCAATCGATCCGAATCGAGGGCACAAGGATCACTTCAATCGAGAATGGTTTCGTCGAGGCTGACCTGGTAATTGATATAGGCGATGCGACATGTATGCCAGGTCTAATGGACATGCACGTGCATATTACTTCTGAGCTGAATCCGAAGCGATTTGAAAACAAATTTAAACTGGACCCGCAAGATAGCGCGTTCGCTTCGGTTCGTTACGCTAATGCGACGTTGATGGCCGGGTTTACAACCGTGAGGGATCTCGGCAGCGCAAATAATCTGTCTATCTCTATGCGCAAGGCGATTAACCAGGGCTATATCGTTGGTCCCAGAATTTATACAGCAGGAACAAGTCTCGCAACCACTGGTGGTCACGCGGACCCGACTAATGGGGTTAATAGCAAATTTCGTGGTGATCCCGGACCGAAAGACGGGGTAATTAACAGTGTTGAAGATGCAAGAAAAGCAGTTCGCCAACGGTACAAAGAAGGTGCGGACCTAATAAAAATCACCGCAACCGGCGGTGTTCTAAGTCAGGCTTCCAGTGGTCAAAACGCGCAGTTTACGGAAGAAGAATTACGCGCCATCATATCAATAGCGAAGGACTACAACTTTAAAGTCGCCGCCCATGCACACGGCACTGAAGGAATGCAACGGGCAATCAGAGCAGGTATCGATTCCATCGAGCATGGTACCTATATGGACAGGCCGACGATGAAGTTAATGAAGAAGCATGGAACGACATTTGTCCCGACAATTATGGCTGGTAAGTTCGTCGCTGAGAAATCAAAAATTGATGGCTACTTTTCTGACGTTGTCAGGCCGAAGGCAGCAAAGATCGGCCCACTGATTCAAAATACGTTTGCTGAAGCTTACGAAATGGGCGTTAAAATTGCCTTTGGTACAGATACTGGAGTTTCTGCCCATGGCGACAATTGGAAGGAATTTGTCTTCATGGTTGAGGCTGGCATGCCAGCCATGGAAGCGATTCAATCCGCAACCAGCCATGGTGCCATGTTGCTGGGAATTGAAGACTCCCTCGGTACCCTGGAAACAGGAAAAATTGCGGATATCATTGCGGTAAAAGGCGATCCCCTGGCCGATATCAATCAGATGCAGTTCGTTGAATTTGTGATGAAGGAAGGTGTTGTCTACAAGCGCTAGTGTAGTGTTCTATGCAAAATTTTGTGACTTGCTTGATATGCGTTTCGTATAGGACACTACACTAGACCAGATTATGCTCCTTCAGGTAAGGAAGCAGCTCATGAGCGGGTAAGGGTCGACTATAGTAGTAACCTTGAACATAGTCACAACCATTTGATCGAAGAATATTAACCTGGTCCTTTGTTTCAACACCCTCTGCCAGCACTTTCAAACCCAGGTTCTGGCCCAGGCCTATGATGGCCATCGTAATTTTCAAGTCATCATTATTCGTCGTTATATCGCGTATAAAGGACTGGTCAATCTTTAGCGTATTGAGGGGAAAGCGCTTCAGGTATTGCAGAGACGAATAACCGGTACCGAAATCATCAATACTGATACTCAGTCCAAGCTCTCGCAGTTCTTCCAACATCTGAATATTCTGCTCAATATTCTTCATCGCAATGCCTTCGGTTATCTCCAAAGCCAGAGAATCGGAGGAGATGCCAGCTTCACGCATGATGCCACCAACCAAATCAGGCACGTTGTTCTCAAACTGCCGGGCAGATAGATTGACTGCTACCCGGAAGCCATTGAAACCCACGCTTTCCCAGTTCTTTATCTGATCACAGACGGAACGCAGTACATACTCACCTAGCGCTAAAATCAGACCCGAACGTTCAGCAATGGGAATGAACTCTCCAGGAGAAATCATGCCCTCTTCCGGATGCGGCCAACGCGCGAGTGCTTCCATACTAACCAGTTTCTCTGTAACAACATCAACAATAGGCTGGTAGTGGACCTCGAACTGTCCTTCGGCCAGCGCCTGCTGCATGCTGCTTTTGCGTTCAATGAACCGCAGTGCGTTCTCATACATCGCGTTGTCAAAAACGATGTAAGATCCAGCTGCCTCAGTCTTGGCCTGATGTAACGCGGTATCTGCATCGCGTACCATTTCTTCAGCGGTTTCGTAGACGCCCTGATCAAACAAGATGCCGCCGCTGGCTGAAAGGTCTAAAGGCGTGCTGCCAATTAGTATAGGCTTTTCAATGGCTTTTTGAATCCGCTCACATGCCTGAATCGCACCGGCTGCAGAATCAACAGGTTCCAGCAGGATCGCAAAGATATCACCACTAAAGCGTGAAACGGTATCGTCGGGCCTCACGGTGAGCGCAAGCCGGCTAGCGATCTCAATCAGCACCTTGTCACCAACCTCATGTCCGAGGCCCTCATTAATTGCAGCAAACCCATCAAGACCAAGGAATACAACCGTAAAGTGATCCTGGGCTCCACGTTTGCGCCGATTAATCGAACTCTCAAGGCGATTGATAAACAAAGCCCGATTCGGCAGTTCGGTCAGGTCATCGTAAAATGCATTGTGACGAATCTTGTCTTCGTACTGTATTTGCCTGCTGATATCACGAAACGTGATAACAAACAGCTCTTCGTCATCGCTGGTAATGAGTTTACTGGAAACTTCGATCGGTATCTCAATTCCAGATGAGGTCTTTAACGACTGACGAAGATTCATAATCCGTTGATCTTGCCTGATCACGCTGGTATCAAATGTCTGTCCGCCTATCCTGAATTCGGAAAGGGGCATTATCTGGGACAGATTCATGTAGCGTGCTTTTTGTCGACACCAACCCGTAATCTTCTCTGCCATGGGATTAAACAAACAAATTTCACCATTAACATCCGTAACCACAACACCGTCGCTGATACTGGTAAGGGTAGCATCTAGCCTGCGCCGGGCGCTCGCGAGTTCGGACTCTATTCGATGCTTGAACAGGGCGATTTCGATATTGATTTCAAGTTCGCGATTATCAAAAGGCTTCAGTACGTAGCCATAGGGCTCGGATACCTTTGCCCGCTCAAGTGTCTCTTCGTCAGCATAGGCTGTACAGAAGATGACTGGTACAGTCATTTTTTTCCTGATTTGGATCGCTGCTTCGATACCGTCAATGTCGTCTGCCAGGTGGATATCCATCAGGATTAGATCAGGTTTCAGGCTCAGGGCTTTCTGAATCGCCTCCTCGCCTTTTCTGGCCGTGTCGAGCACGTCATAACCCATTCGGGTCAAGCGAGCCTTGATATCTCGTGCAACTAGTACTTCGTCTTCAACTACTAATAGAGACTTCGTTGACATCTTTCTCGTTCCTCGGGAAGGAGATTTCAAAATGCGCTCCATTGGCACTTTCGAATCGTAATCTTCCATCCAGTTGTTGGGTTAATATCGAAACAATCTCCATGCCCATCGAGCTTGAACTTTCAAGTGCAAAGCCTTCGGGAAGGCCCTTACCATCATCTCCAATCTCAAGCACATATCGACAATTAACACTCTTGAACCGTACGCTAATTGTACCTCGACCTTCCTTTCCCTCGAAAGCATGTTTAAGTGAATTAGAAATTAGCTCGTTAATAATTATTCCGCAGGGCACAGCTGTTTCAATGTCCAGCAAGACATTATCTACCTCAATATCAAGGTTCACCATGACACCCTGAACAGAATAAAAACGATGCAAACTTTTAGCGAGCATGTTGATGTAGTCTTCAAAATCAATTTCTGAAACATTTTCAGATTGATACAGGTTTTCATGTATCAATGACATCGACTTGATGCGCTGCTGACTTTCACCCAGTAACTCTGAATAGACATCATCACCAATTGTTTCAGCCTGAATATTCAACATGCTGGAAATTACCTGCATGTTGTTCTTTACTCGATGATGTACTTCTTTAAGCAAGAGCTCTTTTTCTTTGAGGGACTCAGCCAGTTCTCTCTGCACAGCCTTGTTCTCTGCGATCTCATGCTCCAACTCAACTGTTCGCTCACCAACGATTTGTTCCAGGTTGAGTCGGTGCTTCTCAAGTTCAGCTTCGGTTTTCTTTCGACCCGTTATGTCCCGGGCAATACTCACATAGGCTGTTTCGTTGTCGCTGTCGTCATGGACTGCGGCAATGGTGATTTCAGTGGTTACAAATTCGGATCCCTTGCGGGTTTTTACTTCACCGTGCCAGCGACCATTGCTGCGTAAACCTGCCCTGGCGAGACTGGCATCAGAGGGGTCGGAAAACAACAGTGACAGGATAGATCGCCCTACTGCCCGTGATGGTGTCACTCCAAGAATGGAGTTAATGGCGTTATTTGCATACATAAGGTGTTTGTTTGCATCGGCAATCAAAACGCAGTCCGTCGCTTCTTCCAGGGACTCAATATAGAGCTGTAGCCTTTCGCTATAACGCTTCTCGGCCATTCTCCTCAATCTCGACTCATTCGCCTTCTGTACTTGGGAGAGCACGCCCACACCAATGAGCAGATAAACCAGGTACGCCCACCAGGTCGCCCAAATAGGCGGGTTGACTTTGATCTCGATGGATGCCCCGTCCTCATTCCAGACTCCGTCATTATTTGAGCCGGTAACCCTGAATACATAGTCTCCATAATCGAGGTTCGTGTAGGTGACTGTATGTGCCCCTCGAGATTCAACCCATTCTTTGTCAAAACCTTCCAGAAAATATCGAAATTTGTTCTTTGCGGGGGCGGTGTAGTCCATAGCCGCAAATTCGAAACCAATAACGGAATCATTGTATGCTAGCTCGATGTTCTCACGGCGATAAACCGGTACAGGCAAATGCACCGTCTTGTTAAACTTCGAAAAACTTGTGATTCTTACTGGTGGAACATAGGTGTTACCGCTAATCCTGTGGGGATGGAATGCATTAAAACCGTTATTACCGCCAAACAAAAAGCTGCCGTCCGATAACTTTAACGAAGCGGCCATGTTAAAATCATCACTTTGCAGCCCATGTTCGAAATCGTATAACACAAACGTATCGCTTCCGGGGTAGTAAACTGACAGTCCCTTCACGCCGCTGATCCATAGATTACCCCCAGCATCTTCAAGCATTCCCCAGATAGCATTGCTTGCCAATCCATGGCTCATACTACGTCGCATGATCTTCTGGCTGGCAAAATCATAGAAGTTTACTCCAGTACTTCGGGTGCCTATCCAAACCCCTTTCACAGTAGATAGCAGAGAAATAGTGTCGTCGCTGGACAGCGACTCCGTATCGTCTGGATCATGGCGCAGATTCTGAAGATCACCGGTTTCTGGATCAAGGACTACAACACCGCCGCCAAAGGTTGCAATCCACATTGAGCCATCTGTTACTTCAACAATATCGTGAGTTTTTAACTCCATGAATTGATCCGATGGAGAGTCAGGGCCAGGAAATCGTTGGAACTTGCCATTTCCCAGATACCTGTTCACACCGCCGCCATAGGTTGTCAACCAGACATCACCACGGCTGTCGGTCAATATACGGCTCACCCGGTTATCACTCAGTGAATTGCTATCGTTTGGATCATTGAGAAAAGTTGTAATGACCTTGTCGTCCCGAATGATGTTGACACCCCCGGACATAGTGCCGACCCACAAGTCATCGCCCTGAACAGCCATGGACATCAATGTGCGGTCAGATAAGCCAATTTCTTCGGTCGAGTATTGTGTAAAAGTCCCACTGTTAGCATTCCACTTACTAAGGCCATTAATTGATCCAATCCAAATATCGCCATTGGGCATTTCTGCGAATGACGAAGTATCATTACTTGCCAGACCATGTGCGCTACCCCTTTTGAAGTGAGGGAATGTTCTGCTATCAGCGTTCCACTTGTTTATACCGCTATTGGTGCCTGCCCATATGACGCCACCGAGATCCTGGAACAGATTCGCAATAGCATTATCCCCAATGCTCCGCGGGTCTGTCGGATCGTTAATATATGCAGTAAATGCGCCATCAGCGTACAAGTACAGACCATTGGCAGTGCCAATCCAGATACGGTTGTTCTGATCTCTTAACAACGCCAGGGCACGCCCTGATTTCAATGCAGTGGGTAAGTTTGTCTGGTAGTCAATACGTGAAAAAATTTCTGTATCAGGATCTAAAACAGACACAGCACCGTTATAGGTCGCTACCCAGATTTTTCCTCCATCATCTTCTACGATTGCCCTGACGTGATTATCACTAAGCGTTAAAGGGTTTTGTTTATCACTTTCGTATCGTTTAAATGAACCTGTGGTCGGCTCCAGCCGATTCAATCCGCCCTGTTCCGTGCCAATCCAGAGATTTCCATGACTATCTTCAAATATAGACCAAACCTTACCTGCACCCAGACTCGAGGGGTCAGAAGAATCGTGGTGATAGTGAGACAGTTCACCACTGGACGAGTAGTGAACCAATCCTGCATTAGTTCCAATCCAGAACCTGTTCTTTGAATCTTCAAACAGGACTTTGATGCGGTTATGTCGATCAGCCTGTTTATCTTTGGCTTTATCAATCAATATCTTCTTAAAACCCTGGGTAACCTCATCATAAAGATTGAGCCCCCCGTCAGTTGCAATCCACAGTGTACCGTCTGATCGAGACAGGATGTCCCGTACTGAATTGTTTGAAAGAGAATTAGAGTCATCACTCTCATGGAGGAAGGTTTCGAACGTGTAACCGTCGTACTTGCGCAGACCTTCCTGGGCGCCAATCCAGATAAAACCATACTGATCCTGGGTGATAGCTGTAACGGTTGCCGATAAACCATCTTCCGTGCTCAACCTGTCAAAGATGACATTGTGATGGTCGGCCAGTTTTGTGACTGCACTTACTTCCAGCGATAAAAACACCAGCAGGCAAGCCATTGAGACCCCAAGGACTTTGATTCTCTTTACAGCTTTGATTTGTTTTACCCAAAGCAGAAACAAACCCCGGCAATGCCGGGGTTTGTTTCTTTCTCTTAACTCAGGCCCTAAGGACCAAAATAATTGCTGCAGAGACTCAAATACCACAGTTACTCCTGCTGTACCCACATATTGACGCCAATGCTATTCCCATCTTCGCTTCCAACGCTCTGGTTGCTGAAACCTCCCTGCTCCCACCAGTTGCCTTGCTCCCACCAGTTGCCTTGCTCCCACCAGTTGCCTTGCTCCCACCAGTTGCCTTGCTCCCACCAGTTGCCTTGTTCCCACCAGTTACCTTGTTCCCACCAGTTACCTTGTTCCCACCAGTTACCTTGTTCCCACCAGTTACCTTGTTCCCACCAGTTACCCTGTTCCCACCAGTTACCCGCGACCCCGGCTAGACTTTCGGGACCGCCAAAGTTGCGGATGTAGCCCGATTCCAGTAGACCGCTGAAATCCCAGGCATAACCATTGCTGAGCAGATCATCGACATTCCATCTGTATCCATTTTTCTGTAGTTCGGCAGGATTCCAGAAATACCTAACACTCCAGACTAATGGTTCGTCGTGAATATTCGTAGCATCCCAGTTAAAACCTTCACCTTCTGGAATACTGCTATCCCAGCTGAATTCATTGGTGCTGGCAAAACCAAATGTAGTCTCATTATACATCCGCGCTGGTCCGCCGAAATGTGCCTTATTTGACAAATCAAGCGACAGATTCACGCTAGTATCCAAACAAGTCTCGAGAGGACTATGAACTGCTAGAAAGGCATTAACAAGACCTGATCCTTGTTCAAAAACGCTATATGCCAGCGAACCATCAGCCAGGGTTGCAGCACTGGCGGACGCCATTAACTTGCATTTTACCTCATCCGGGGTTAGGTCCGGATTTTCCTGGAGTATCAACGCAGCAACACCTGATACAACAGCGGCTGATTGCGAGGTCCCTGACATCGAAAAGTAGGTATTCTGATAATGAAACTCAGGGTGTTCCTTGGCCTGGGTCGAGTTCTTTTTCATTATGCCGACCATATGTCCACCAGGGGCGATGAGCTCTGGTTTAACGTGCCCAGCAACGGTGGGTCCTCGGGATGAGAAAGTCGCAACAAAATCGTCGTAGGTGTTAGACGGAGTGTAGTTGTCAGTCATTGCACCAACAGTGACCACATAAGGGACGACACCAGGCGCGGAAATGGTCATTGGTTCCGGACCCCGGTTACCAGAAGACACAATAACCACAATCCCTGCTTTCCAGGCGGCCATGACAGCCTGATTGACTGGATCTTGCCAGTAGTGTGACTGAGGTGTTCCACCGAACGAAATATTCAACACGCGGATGTTGTACTCATCCTTATTGGCAATGACGAAGGCAATTGACCTGATGATATTCAGATAAGTACCTTTACCTTCCGCATCCAGTGCTTTAACGATGACCAGCTCGACGTCAGGTGCAATACCATTGTAACCGCCAGTCTTCATGGCGTTGGAATCCTTCGACTCGCTACTGTTAGCGATAATGCTCGCAATGTGCGTCCCATGGCCATTTTTGTCTTTTAACTGTCGATTCTTGCCAGAGTGTTTTTTGCTGGATTCGTCAATTGACACTCTCTTGTCCTTAATTGAATCGTAAAACGCCAGAACCCTGCTATCTTTTTCCGTGTTGTTAACCAGGTCCTTATGGCCCCACATGCCCGAATCAATAATAGCTACACCAATACCTTTACCTGTGATGCCTTCCTGGTGCAGTAAGTCCGCATAGATTAAGGACGGAAAAACACTATCCAGCGGAGTTTCACCCTTCTTGCCGGACTTCTTGCCGGACTTCTTGCCGGACTTCTTGTTTTTATTTCCATGACCTGCTGTTTGTACCGTGTTGTTAGAAAAAACCTGGATAATACCTGGGGTAGATCTCATCGTCTGGACCTGCCCAGAGTTCAAGTCTGCACCTACTGCATTGATAATGGCCAGCTCATGAGTCAGCTCCACACCAATACCCAAAAGTATGTTCTTCACCTGCTTGACACTATGACCGGAAACAACATAAGACCGAGTTGATTGGTTCCCTGAATCTTGCTCTTGCTCATTCCAGGGGAACCTGGCTAAACGTTCGGACGGTTCGACATTAACTGGGTTTTCTTCATCCCAGAGGTACCTGACTAAACGCTGTGAAGGGTCGATATTGTCTGGATTATCCTCGTCCCACAGATACCTGACTACACGTTGTGACGATTCGACATTGTCCGGATTGTCCTCGTCCCAGAGATACCTGACTACACGTTGTGACGATTCGACATTGTCCGGATTGTCTTCGTCCCAGAGATACCTGACTACACGTTGTGACGATTCGATATTGTCCGGATTGTCTTCGTCCCAGAGATACCTGACTACACGTTGTGACGATTCGATATTGCCCGGATTGT
>DUAT01000153.1:0-32373 GCA_012960755.1 Gammaproteobacteria bacterium | reverse complement strand
TATTGTCCGGATTGTCTTCGTCCCAGAGATACCTGACTACACGTTGTGACGATTCGATATTGTCCGGATTGTCTTCGTCCCAGAGATACCTGACTACACGTTGTGACGATTCGATATTGCCCGGATTGTCCTCGTCCCAGAGATACCTGACTAAACGCTGCGGAGGTTCGACTTCATCTGGGTTTTCCTCATCCCAGAGGTACCTGACCAGATGCTGTCGAGGTTTTGCACTGTCTGGGTTTTCCTCATCCCATAAATACCTGGCGATACTGGGCTGCACGGACTGATCCTCCGGGCCGATTATTCCTGTCGCCGCAATTGAAATTTGAGTTGTAACTAGTAGTACTCCGACGAGTACGGTGACCAAAAAATATCCAATTTTACTCATATCTATCCCCTGTTCTTAACATCAATCCCTGTCTGATACGAATCCCTAGTTTTAAGTATTTTTTAATTTGCATTTCTTTATACTTTTCTCAATCAGGACTTCAGTCCGGGCTTGCTACAGAACAAACAGATAGACATCAATCTTTGCAGATTAGTATCCAAATTTCATGCCATTCTAGGTTTATCCGATAAGTGGTTGTTTTGAAACAAATATGGAAAATTCCTAGATCGAAAAAGAACATTTGGCGAAAATATTTTGAAATAAAGAAATATATAGCGGTAATTAATGGCGCATTAAGCGCAATATATTTCTTTCACCAGATGCGCCAACATCTAAACAGCGTGCTCCAAAGGGACCTCGGCAACCAGGCGCCGGTAGGTTGGCAGGGAAACACCCATCAAACTTGAAGCTTCTTTCCTGTTCAGAGAACGCTGCTCCAACTCCCGAACAAGCGCAAACGACACCAAATCCAGTACCGTTTGACCTCGATCACGAGCCAGCACAGTCAAATCGAATAGTATCGTCTGGAGAATCTCCCAGTCTGCCTGACCACCAGGGTTTCTGATGCCGGGACTACCCTGCAAGCGAGAGACTTTACGCCGAAGTGTTGATTCAGGCACCCTAAGGGTCAGGGCAGCACGATTGAGTACCTCAGAATTTAAAGCCAGGCTTTTCTTGATCAGGTCTTCTTCAAGCCACCGACCCAGAGGAGGCAAGTCATTCACATTCGCCATACAACTGTCCACCATTCGTTTGAGCAGAGTCTGTAAGTGGCTCTCAGGACTCTGGTCCTTGGCACGCCTTGTTGGAATCTCATTCGATTCTGCCGGAAAAAGACCAAGGTGTATAGAACTTAACCTGGAATCTTTGCAGAGAATTAAGCCACGATTGATAACATTGATAAGTTCCCGAATATTGCCGGGCCAGCTATGCTCGACCAGCGCCTTCTCGGCATTCTCTGTAAATCCCAGAAGGTTCTTGCTGTATTGGGAAGAGTAGATTTTGAGGTAGTGATTCGCCAACAACATTATGTCGCCCTGACGAGCGCGAAGCGGCGGCGAATCAATAGCAAATACATTCAAGCGGTAATACAGATCCTCGCGAAATTTACCCTCTCTCACCAGCGCCTGCAAATCACGATTCGTCGCTGCTATTACTCTGGTATCAACTAATTCATATCGATTCGAACCGACTGGGACGAGTTGTCGTTCCTGAACATAACGAAGCAATTTAACCTGCACATCGAGTGGTAGTTCTCCAACTTCGTCCAGTAAAACTGTTCCGCCATCAGCTTCTTTGAGTCTCCCGGAGAAATTCTTATCTGCGCCGGTAAAGGACCCTTGGATGTGGCCAAACAGTTCACTTTCGATAAGGCTGCCGACAATGGCGCCGCAATCAACAATGATATAGGGCTTGTCTTTTCGTTTGCTATTTTCATGAATGGTTTTGGCAATCAACTCCTTGCCCGTGCCTGATTCTCCTGAGATAAGCACCGTCGCTTCTGTAGGTCCCACCATCTCGATACTCTCGACGAGACTCTTCATAATCGCAGACTGATAGAGGAAATGAGATTCCCCGGTAGCACTGGTAGTTGCTTCAGCAGGTAGATCAAACCGGGACAATCCCGAGGCGACGTAATTTACCAACGTTTCCAGAAATTCCACATCACTTTGTAACAATTCCCCGCCAGTAATAAACACCAGCTTCTCGGCACTCAGTCGAAACAGATGGACTTTTCCGGCGTTAACGTAATTGCTATTTGATGCCAGCAACTCACCGACTTTTAAAAAGTGCATTTTTGACAGGGCGATATCTTGCATACCTTTAAAATCATCAACGCCTTTTACTGCACCAGAGATTGCCCAAATTGTACTATTTTCAGATTCAAGTACAGCCACCTGGTCGAAGTCGAAGGATCGAAGCAGGTGGTGGCAGATTTTCTTGCTCATTTCTTCAAGACTGGTCGTCCGGGCAACCACACTTACAACATTCCACATCAGAACAAGGTTATGATATTCGCGCTGTTTTTCAGACTCCGTACTGGCAATTTGCAAACTATTCTCAACATCATCACTCCAGACGATTACCCTGTCACCGCCTGAGTCCTTCGCCACACTCAATGCCCACTCGGCACGCCGAAAAAGCTCGAATGGCTGCTGGTCGCCAGGCGAACTATATGAAAGCCCGATGCTGATACTTGGATTTGTTAGCGAAAAATGCTTCTTGAGCGAACTTAGTACTGAATCAGCGATAAGCTCACCTTCCACAACCGATGTATAAGGCATACTGACTGATAGATGCGCTGGCGAGTAAATGCTAACGAGGTCGGTCGAACGCAACATCTGGTTAAGCACCTGGGAGACTTCCTCAACGACCACGGGCTTGCCTTTAGTTTTGAAAGATACCAGAAGCTGACACATTGAAGATTCACTTGGCGTCAAGCGGTCGGGTCCGACCTGTAACATCAGCTCCTGTGTGGTTGGCAGCATCTCGATGGGGTCAGCGATTTCGGTCAACTCCCTTAAAATCAACACGCCTCCATCGTGCATGGGACCAACAATGCCATCAACCAACTTTGGAATTTTTCCAACAGCGCTAATCACAAAGGGAGCCAGCTTTGTTACATCACTACTTAGCAAGGCGGCATTTATCTTGGCTTGCACAGAATTGCCCAACAAAGAAAACACTTCCGGCCAGGGACGATCTCTGGCCACTTCCAAGTTTGTTTCTAATATTGTTTCAGCGTCACTATTCAGGTCGCTGATATCACCCCACTGGTTAACGAAAACCAGTCCGTTACCGATACATGTCAGTGCGGTTTGTAAAAGCTGTTGGGTTTTCCTAAGTTCTCTTTCAATGGAAAATTTGTACAGCGCCATCTCTATTACGATCTGCAGTTCCCGATTCTCGACAGGCTTGATGATGTAACCGTAGGGCGTTACTTCCTTAGCCCGTGACACAGTCTCCTCATCCGAGTAGGCAGTCAAAAAGACGACCGGTACACCCCGCTCGGCCTGAATAACCTGGGCGACTTCAATACCATCGACCCCATCTTTTAAATGAATATCTGTTAGCAATAAATCAGGCTGGGTATCTGCAGCCAACTCGATGGCCTCCAGGCCAAACGCAATACCGACAACCTCATAACCCATTTGCGTCAGACGACTCTTCAGCTCGCGGGCAATAAGCGCCTCGTCCTCGATAATAAGTATTGTCTGTTTCTTCGAAGTCATCATTAATTTTTGTTAGTTTTCAAAGCCGTGCATTAACAACCTATCAGAAGTTGTTACAACTTTACAGTCGTGAATGTTGGAAAAACAAACGCGACGTTCAACCATATACTCTCTTTGCTTCTCTTCTACGTGCATGCAGAATCGGTTCAGTATACCCGTTAGGTTGGTCAATACCTTTAAACACCAGATCACAGGCTGCCTGAAAGGCAACACTGTCACCAAACCCGGGCGTCATGTTTCGATAGTCCTCATCGTCCGCATTCTGCAAGTCAACCACGGCAGCCATGCGCTTGAGCGTTTCCATAACCTGTTCTTCTGAACACAAACCGTGATGCATCCAGTTGGCAATATGTTGACTGGAGATTCTAAGTGTTGCGCGATCCTCCATTAATTCAACATCGTTAATATCCGGCACCTTTGAGCAACCTACACCCTGGTCAATCCAGCGAACAACATAACCCAGTATGCCCTGAGCGTTATTGTCCAATTCATTCTGGACTTCGTCGGCCGACAGGTTGGTGCCTCCCAGTACGGGTATGGTGAGCAACGCAGAAAGGCTCGCTCTGGTTCTGGACTTCAATTCCTCCTGACGACTGGCAACATCCACCTTGTGATAATGCATGGCATGCAATGTCGCGGCTACTGGGGATGGTACCCAGGCAGTATTTGCACCCGCTTCTGGATGATTGATTTTCGCCTCCATCATTTGAGCCATTTCATCCGGCATGGCCCACATACCTTTGCCTATCTGGGCCTTATCCTTAAGGCCAGTTTCCAGACCGACGTCCACATTCCAGTCTTCGTACGCTTCGATCCAGGCTTCCTGCTTCATTAAGGTCTTCCTAACCATGGCGCCCGCTTCCATACTCGTATGGATTTCATCACCAGTGCGATCCAGGAAGCCCGTGTTGATAAATATCACCCGCTTTTTTGCCACTCGAATACACTCTTTCAGGTTAAGTGTTGTGCGCCGTTCCTCGTCCATAATACCAATTTTCACAGTATTTCTGGCCAGGCCCAGTACATCTTCTATTCGTGTGAACAGATCGACAGCGAATTCAACCTCATCAGGGCCATGCATCTTGGGTTTGACGATATAAATACTACCCTTGCGGGAATTCCTGATGGGTCCGGTACTCTTCAGGTCATGCATCGCACAAAGACTGGTGATCAAACCGTCCAGTATTCCCTCAGGAATCTCCTCACCGTTGAGCATCACAGCATTTGTCGTCATTAAATGACCCACGTTTCTAACCAGTAACAAGCTTCTGCCGTGAAGCGTCAGTTCTTCGCCGTCAGCTCCTTGGTAGACCCGATCATGGTTAAGTTTGCGACGAATAACACTCCCGCCCTTCTCAAATTCCTCCGCAAGATCCCCCTTCATGAGGCCCAGCCAGTTACTGTAAACAACACACTTATCTTCAGCATCAACCGCTGCAACAGAATCCTCACAGTCTTGAATCGTAGAAACTGCAGATTCCATCAGGATATCTTTTACCCCTGCCGGGGTGTCTTCTCCTATGGGTGCGTGTCGGTCTATCTGAATTTCCATATGTAATCCGTTGCTGACTAACAATACGCCTGAGGGATCAGCGTCATCGCCGAGCCAACCAACAAACTGGGTTGAGTCCTTCAAACTGGTAGCCGACCCATCAGCCAGAGTCAGATGAAGTGCGTCATCTTTGATAGCATATTGAACAACATCTTCATAATGCTGATCTGCGAGAGACGCGTTTTCGTTCAAAAATTTATTGCCATACTCGATGACTTTCTCACCTCGGGCCGGGTTGTATCCATTACTTTTCTCTGCTCCGGCTGTTTCAGGAATAACATCCGTCTCATACAGTGCATCGTACAAACTGCCCCAGCGGGCATTGGCCGCCTTAAGTGCAAATCTCCCATTCATCACAGGCACAACCAACTGGGGACCTGCCAGCAGCGCAATTTCGTCATCGACATTAACAGTTTCAATCTCAAAATCATCTCCCTCAGGCAACAGATATCCAATTTCCCGTAGAAAAGCTTCATACTCTTCTGGATTGTGAGGTTTGGTTGCACGGGCTTTGTGCCAGGCATCTATGCTGGATTGAAATTCATCACGCCTGGCGAGCAGGTCTTTGTTGAGAGGCATCATCTCTTTCAGGATAGCCTCTAATCCGGACCAGACCACTGCTGATTCTATGTCGATCCCCGAAGTAATCTGATCCCGCACCAGGTCATAAAGGACCTTTTCTATGGTGAGTTCACCAAATGATACCTGCTCTGACATTGCCCTGCTCCGCTAGCGTTACTTCGAGACACAATGCTACGCGAATTTGAGTTTTTGTGCATGTCTAACGTTGTTCCTGATAGGCTACAATCTTCTTTCTTTATACCTATGAATCGCACAGCCGAATCGAAATCACCACACGCAACAACTACAAAACGACACAAGGGGAGCAACATGCTGGAACACGAAGTAGACATCAAAACCCGTGACGGAATGATAAATACCTTTATCACCCACCCCGAAGAGGGTGGCCCCTACCCGATCATACTTTTCTTGATGGATGCACCCGGCAAGCGCGAGGAACTTCATGACATGGCCCGAAGAATCGCTACCACGGGATATGTCGTCATGTTACCTAATCTTTATTACCGAACCGCTAGGGAATTTGTCATTGACGGTAGCACCGCAAGCCGAGAGGCTATGTTTGGTCATATGAATAGCTTGTCAAACTCAATGGTGGTTGAAGACTGCGAAGCGCTGCTGGATTACGGAAAAACAAGCCCTATTGCCAGCGACGGACCGGTCGGGACGGTCGGTTACTGTATGAGTGGTCCATTTGCATTTGCTGCGGCTGCACAGATTCCGGATCGCATTAAAGCAGCGGCATCTTTTCATGGTGTGAGGCTCTGCGTTGACACGCCAGATTCACCGCATCTTGACGCTGACAAAATAACCGGTGAACTTTATATCGGTTGTGCCGAAACTGACGATTGGGCACCGAGGGAAATGGTTGATCGCCTGGAAGCACATCTGAAGTCGACTAACATCAATTCCCGGGTTGAGTGGTACCCCCAGACCGAACACGGATTTGTTTTTCCATTGCGTGAAGGAAAATATCACAAGCCATCGGCGGAGCGGCATTGGGAAAGACTACACGGATTGTTCCAGCGTAATCTCCAGTAGCGACCAACTTTATCCAAAAAGTTACTGAACTACCTTTTTCTCGTCATCCGCATGTTTGACGGCAAGGGCATGATCAAATGTACTCGCATCGATAGGTTCCACCAGAAGGCCTGTGATAGCGCGGGGAAGTTGTGTCGTAACCAGTACGTCCCCTTTTGATATTTGGGCGGATCTCACCAGGATTCTATATTGGCCATCAGAATCGATGTAATCTCCTACCTGCTCGATCTCCATACCCACCAGTCTATTATCCTCAACCCTGTATATTCGGTTATTGTCATAGATTGACTGAATCGGCAGAACGACCACATCGCTCTGGGTTGGCAGGGTCACGGACATGGCAATCACCCGACCTATATCCAATGAATCCTGATTGTCCGGGCTAAAGAAAGCATCGAGCCCACTTTGACCTAGTTTTATATCAGCTGAGAGTCGACTGAGAGTAAACTGAACTCGTTGCGCATCGATGATTCCCGTGGCTTTGATTGAAGCACCTTGTGCCATTTGTTGTCTCAACGCCCTGCCAACCTGAGTTGGAATAGACGTTCTCACCTCTAAACCATTGTGGTCTGCAACCTGAATTAGCGGTACACCTGGTAATATTCGATCACCAGACGCAACAAAAGTCTTAATCACCCTGCCATCAAATGGTGAAGTGATTCTTGTTTGAGCCAAATCAAGATAGGCTTTATCAAGATTGGCCTTGTTTTCAGAGACCAGCGCTTCCTGTCGCTTAATCTTGTTGGGGAAATCCTTTAGGCCGGAAAAATGTTCCGCCAAAATAATCGCTTGCTGGCTCGCTTGTCGACGTACCTCGTCAACGATCGCATCCGACATCATTTGATTACTGTACAGGTTAAGGTGGCGCTTCAATTTGGCATCTGTGATGCCCTTTAATTCCTGAAAGTGCGGTGTCAGTTGTTCGGCTAAATCAAAGTCATTACGGACGGACTCCAGAAGGGCCAGTTGCTGGTCATAATTCGACCGTGCAATACCAAGGGCCAGCTCAAGTTCTGTTGCATCCAGCTGTAATAACAAATCTCCCTGGTTCACCCATTGACCTTCATGGGTCAGCACTTCTGCAACCGGCGCGATGATCGATGTCTTCAAGTTTGCGACCTGTCGGGACTCAACCTTGCCATAGGCCGTCAGTATTGGCGCTAGTTCTAAAGGATTTGATTTGATGATTGATACGGGCCATGCTTTTTCAATGGAAGCTCTCGGCGCAGCTTGCGGCCGCGTAGCATATATCGTTAACGCTAACACCAGCGAAGTTCCCAAAATACCAACTCCCGTCAGGTGATGATCGAACATCCAGCTCAGAATCTGTTTAGGCATTGTAAGTACTCCCCATTTTATCTGCATTGCCAATTCGAGAAACAGCATCGCCCCTCATCGATAAATAATTCTTCCCTGCGCCAACAATTTTCATCCGCCCCTGCTCAATCAGGACAACAAGCGCCGGTACAACTATCAGTACCAGAAAGGTGGCAAAGGTGAGACCAAAACACACTGTTACGGCTATCGGTACCATGTACATCGCCAAACTGAATGTTTCAAACATCAACGGCGACAAACCTGCAACAGTAGTTAAAGAAGTCAGCATCACAGCCCGGAAACGAGACAGAGACGCATCCCTTATCGCATCATTGATGGATAAACCCTCTTCCAGGCCATTGCGAAAAAAACTGATCAAAACAATCGAATCATTCACAACAATTCCAGTGAGAGAAAAGAATGCAAGTAACGACATGGCACCAATATCCATACCCATAATCCAGTGACCAACTATGGCTCCGGTCAGACCAAGAGGGATTGCCGCCATCACTGCGAGTGGCCAGGTGTATGATGCAAAGGACCAGGCCAGAATAAGGTAGATAAAAATCAGTGTTAGAACAGCGCCGACGGACATAATCCTGACAATTTCCTGGTTCTGCTTCGAGTTACCGCCAAGACCGGCACTGATGCCATAAGTGCCCAGCAAATCAGGCATGACGTTCTCATTCAGATGGCCCAGGACTTTTTGCGTATTGTTCACTTTAGAATCTACAGTGGCATTGACAGAGACAGACATATAACCATCGCTGTGATTGATGACATCAATGCCGCGACGATTTGATAGTTCAACCACCATACCCAACGCCACCAGTTCCCCTTCAGGCGTCCTGACCGGGAACTGTTTGAGAGATAACAATTGATCGCGCTCGTCGTCGGGGAGCATGACCAGTACTTCCAGTTCAGTGTTGTCTTGATTGAATATTTGTACCCGGCGGCCATTGTAGGCTGCCCGTAGCTGTCGCCCAATTGTCTCGGTGGTCAAACCCAAAGCCTTCCCGGTGGGATTGAGGGAGAACACAATCTGGTCACGACCATAGGGAAGATCATCATAAATATTTGATACTCCCTCGTAGCCTGACAGAGCTATCTGCAGTTTTTCCGATGCTTTTTTAAGCGTCGGTATGTCCTTGCCTCTCAAAATCATTGTGATATCAGGCCTACCGTTATTCGCCCCGCCCCTGACCTGAATTTGTAACTGCTCTACATAAGGTAAACGAATTACCCTGCTACGCCAGTCGTCCACAAATTCCTGTGGCGGCACCAGTCTGTCTTCCTCCCAGGCATATTCCACCGAAACCGCACCAAACTGGCTACCTCGCTTTCGCTCTTCGTTCAGGCGAGCACTGTTGTACCGAGTCACAAACCCATTGACGTTTACTTCACCAAAAGACTCATCCGTTGTAGCCAGAGTTTTTTCGAGATGAGCCATAAATTGATCTTTGTTTTCCTGGGTGGCATCCGCGCTGAATTCCACATTAGCTTCCAGCATTTCCAGGCTCATACCGGTAACGAAGTTAACTCCCACACGACCGCTGGCCGCGAGACTAAAAGCAACAATGACACAACCCAGCGCCGTACAAAGAGTTGCACCCGGGTTACGCAACGCCAGTTCCAGCACTGGTCGATAATATTCTTCCCGTACAAAGATAAACCGAGTATCGAACCAGAGCCGAAACCGGCTAGGCCTGCCGCGGTCAATTTTCTCGAAGCTGGCTTTTAAGTGGCCAGGTAACACCAGGAAACATTCTATTAAGGAGGCGATGATGATACATAGCATCACTGTCGGAATAGTGACGATAAATTGACCCATGTCACCACCGGCAATCAGCAATGGCACAAACGCCGCCATTGTTGTTAGTGAGGAAGTCATCACTGGCAAGAACATTCTCTTTGCACCCGCAACTGCTGCCTCCTCTGGTGACATACCCTGTTCAAAATGGGTGACAGCATCCTCCCCGACCACAATCGCATCATCCACCACAATGCCCAGCGCCATAATAAAGGCGATCAGTGCAAGTATATTGATACTGCCTCCAAAAACACCGTAGAAAATCACTGTGGCGAACAGGAAGCTAACGGGGATACCGACCATGACCCACCATCCAACCCGACCATTCAGAAAAAGGAATAGTGCAGCGATTACCAGAATCAGTCCCGATGTTCCATTTTCAAACAGTACCGACAACTGCTTCTCCATCATGACCCAGACTTCCTGGTAGATATGGATCTCCACTCCTCTTGGTAACTGTTGTCGCTTGTGTTCAACCCAACGATGCAATATAGCTGCGGACTTAATCGCATCAGTGTCAGAGAGACGGTGCAATTGCATTTCTATGGCAACTTTCCCATCCCTGGTAAGGCTGGAATTTCCGATCTTCGCGCGTCGTTCGATTTTTGCAATATCTTCCAAACGGGTGAGTCGACCACCGGGCTGGAGTTGAACTTCCAGGTTCTCAAAACCAACAGGATCTCGCTTCTGGTCAAGGCTTCTAAGCTGCCGCGAACCCTGACCTCGACCTACTGTTCCCGCCGGAGAATTGCTGGATCGATTCCTTACTTCTGCCGCAATGCTCTCAAGATCCGTGTTAAGTTCAAGCAGTCTGGCACTGCTGACCTGAATCGCAATTTCTTCTTCAGGCAGACCATCAAACTGAACGAGGTCGATACCCTCGTTTAGAATTTCTCTTTCCATTTCTCTAACCAGTGGAATAAGCTCAGAGAGTGTGCCTTCACTCGATACCAGAACCGCCGCAATATTTTCGTAGTCCACATCCCGATTGATTCGAATTGGGTCCATATCAGGAGGGAAATTTCTTATCTGTCCGATTCTGTCCTTAACCATATCGGTCGCCAGGGTCATATCGATGCTGTGGGAAAACTGGATCCGAACAAAGCCGTAACCGTTACCGCTTTGAGAGAAAACCTCCTGCATGCCGGGTAGATTTGTCAGCCTTTGCTCAATGGGCATTATCGCCAGCCGTTCAATATCTTCAGCGGAGGCACCCTGCCAACTCGCCCTGACATAAACAACAGGCCAGACAATTGTTGGATCCAGTTGCGTATTGATGCGATCCACGGCCCACAGACCCGATAAGACCATCATGATCATCGCCAGATTCGATGCCACACGGTGGCGAGTAAATAGATCGATCAGGGTATTGGATGCATTCATTATTTCTGTTTCTCAAAAACTTCTTTTCGTTTTAGTTCAGTCGCCAGCATCAATGGTCACTGGAAGTATGCCAGCGACAAGTACACATTTCGTGCCAACTAGCTATCCTTTTGTTTTTACACATTAAATGCTGACGGCAGTGGTTATCAGTTGGCGAAATTAACTATCAAACGTACTTTTGACCAGAGCCCTTACAGCTTTCTGCAGCTTATCGCTACGTTCAGGTGTTAGACGTGGCTGGAATTAAAAGGGTTTGGATCTGTGAGTTGCAATTCATGGCGATTGTTACCATCGCCATTCTCCTTTAGAGTTGCCCCGGGGCAAGACTAACTAATCGGCTTTGCTTCCAGGGTAATGCAGGGCGAAAATTCGCGGAGAGGCTATGAGACTTGAGAATGTAAAACACGTAGGGGTCGTCGGAGGAGGTATTATGGGGGCAGGTATTGCCCAGGTACTTGCCGCAGCGGGTTATCGAGTCACCATCCGGGACATCACAGATCAGGTTATTGACGATACCCGAGACGCACTGGTAGAAGGCAAGTGGGGAGTAAAACGAGCGGTCGAACACGGCAAAATGGGGTTCGATACAGCTAGCCAGGTTATCGATCTAGTCGGGTATACAACCAACGTCGCTGATTTGTCCGACTGTGATGTCATTATCGAGGCGGTTCCGGAAAAGCTGGAACTAAAGCAGGAAGTATTCAAGGAACTTGATATCGTGGTAAAAGACGACGCCATTTTTACCTCGAATACATCGGGCCTCGTCATTCAGGAAATTGCCTCTGCTGTTTCCGAACAGCGACAAAAACAGTTCCTTGGCATGCACTTTTCTAATCCTGTTCCCGTCATGAGCATGTGTGAAGTGATTACCACTCCACAGTCAAGTGACGATGCCATAGAGGCCATTGTCGGTATCGCCAAAGCGTCAAAACGTGCGGTCAGCATGGTCAAGGATATGCCGGGAACCTATGGCTTTATCCTCAATCGAGTCTTTGCCGCGGCTGCCAGGGAAGGTAGAAAAATAGTTGAAGATGGTATCGCGACTGAGGAAGATGTGGATAAAGCGATGATCACCGGTCGGAACTGGCCTGCAGCCTTCTTTGGTAATAGAGGTGGTATCGGCAAGGAGTGGTAGACAAGCGAAAAGTACCATCCCGCTGGCTGTGGTTCTTGTTAGTTACAAGCGTGTTGCTGAGGTGTTTTAACAGCCGATTGAACCAGGCTTCCATGTTCGTACGTTTTTCATTCGTCTTTGTTATCGTCAATGTTGTCGCCAATCTCATGTTATCCCCCCCGGTCGCCGCCAGTTCTTTGCGCGACAGCCAATCTCTCATCTGCGACCAGGCTTTCGTACCCGCAGATGGCAATTATGACTTTCTTGCAACAGACAACAATTTGCCTTCTCTGACCCCCCGGATAAGAAATATTCACATCACTCGATTACCCATTTTCAATGAGCAGGATCCAAAAGAGAATAACTGGCTATTTCGTTTTGCCAATCGGTTCCATGTACTGACAACACAAACCAATATTGAACAGCAGTTATTGTTCACCACAGGTGATGTGTACGACCCAAGAATCATGGAAGAATCAGCGCGGCTGCTACGGCAGCTAAGCCACCTATATGATGCCGGGATTCGTACGGTGAGTGTGTGCGAAGACGAAGTCGAACTCGAAGTTGTCACTCGCGATGTCTGGTCCCTGAATCTCGATATCTCTTATGGTCGATCTGGCGGAGAAAATAAACATCGCTTCGGAATTTCAGAAAGTAACCTGCTGGGTACAGGGAGAAGAATCTCTATTGCCAGCAAGAAAGACTCGGAGAGAGAATCAACGGAAATCGGTTACAAAGACGTTAACCTTTTTGGTACCAGAATTCGCGGCGACATCCGATATGCGAATGCAGACGACGGCGCTGATAAATTAGTCAGCGTCAATCTTCCTTTCTTTGCCCTTGATTCAAAACGTGCCTGGGGCGTCCGGCTACAAGACAACAAACGGATTGATAAACAATATTTCCGTGGCCACTCCGTCACTGAGGTGGATCATAAAATTGAAGACTTCTCAACTCATTACGGTTTTTCTGCAGGAATACGCAATGGCCTGACAAAACGCTGGCGTTTGGGCTATCGGTTCCGAAAGGATGTTTTTACACCGAGTGACGATCTGCCTCCCCCCACTGAAAAACCACGTAATACAAAACTATCGTACCCGTTTTTACAATATGAGGTAGTTGAAGATAACTACACCACTTCCTCTAATCTCAACGAGATTCAAAGGACAGAAGATCTGCACCTGGGATATTTCTTTCACGCCAGTTTTGGTTACGCAGCCAAGGGATTTGGCTCCGATGTTGATCGGTTTGTATTTTCCGGTCAATTTCGGGATACGCTGATTTATAACAATAAGATCCTCTTACAGCATTCTCTAAATGGACGCGGGCTCTGGAATAAAGACAAAGAGACCTCCGAGGATGTCGTGCTCTCCTACGATATCAAATATTTTAGAAGCCAAACCGAAAAACGTTCATTCTTTGCCCAACTGAGCACAGTACTGACCCGCAACCTTAATTCAAATCAACAAGTCCTGCTGGGTGGATCAACCGGTGCTCGCGGATTCAATAACAGGTACCAGGACGGTGACAGACGTGTGGTTCTAACCCTCGAAGAACGACAGTACACCGAGTACCACCTCTTCAATCTGGCCTACCTGGGATTCGCCGGGTTTATCGACATTGGTCGTGCCTGGAACCCCGATGTCGATGACGGATTGGAAGATAAACTATTGGCCGATGTCGGCTTCGGCCTCAGGCTAGCGTCTACCAAGGCAGACTCAAACAGAATTATCCATATTGACATCGCATTTCCAATAACCAACCGAAACCAACCTGATGTTGACGGTTATCAGCTGGTTGTCAGGATCAAGGATTCCCTGTAATAGTCATCACCGTTGATCTTACGATTACCTACCCCTGTCGATTTCCCCCGAAATATTCTTTGAAGCTGGAATTGTCCACTCTTTTGGTTCCGTATCTTCCTATCCAACGGTTAAATAACAGTTAATCATAGCATCCAGGGTGATCAGGTATGGGCTGGAACTTACGGTGGCGGACTCAACAGACTTGATACGGCGACTGGACGATTCACCCGGTTTCAACACGATCCGGAAAATCCTGACAGTATTGGAAGTGATCGAGTATTGAGCATTTACCGGGACAAGATGGCAGGGTTTTGGGTGGGTACCGAAGATGGGGGATTGAATCGCTTCATACAAAACGAAGAGATATTCCAACAAATTTATCATGATCCTGCGGACAGCCGATCAGTTAGTAACAATACAGCCTGGGAAATTATCGAGACCAAAGAACATTCACTCTGGGTTGGCACCATGAACGCTGGCTTAAACCGCTGGCCGGCAAATTACCGGAAACAAGGTATCCCTCTTTTTGATCGGTTTACAAAAAGCGACGGTCTTACGGGCAGTACCATTTACGGTATTTTAGAAGATGAGTCGGGAGATATCTGGCTAAGTAGTAACAGGGGGCTGTCCCAGCTTAACCCAGGGAGTCGAGATGTTCGTCACTTCGATAGACACAACGGTATTCGGGGCGATGAATTTAACCATGGTGCGAGACTAAAAACTCGTTCTGGCTTACTTGTTTTCGGTGGTATGCAGGGACTGGTTGTGTTTGACCCTGCAAAAGTTCTGCACAACAAGCATAGGCCAAAAATCATCGTATCTGCTACTACGAATTCACAAGCCACTGTCACGAATTACAGTGGTCAGGAGACACTGGGATCGATTAATCCTGATTATGCGGATCGTTTCGTGGATTTCAAGTTTGCAGCTTTGGACTATGCATCCCCCGGCAAGAATCAGTATCTTTACAAACTGACTGGATTCAATGTCGGTCACCTGACCGGGTCGATAGGCTTCGCAAACTACCCCTTCAATTCTTATCATCCGCGACGATTTACCTGGAAGCAGGTTGTAGGAATTGCCGACCAGGCTGCCTACATCGCAAAGAAAAATGGCAAAAATTCCTGGGTTGGTTTGTATGGAGCCGAAATCACAGACGATGCTGATGTTGCCAGCATGAAGCCGAATCTCTCGAATGTCATCAAAGCCGGACATGCCCAGATGGTCACTTCGATATGTGGAGATATTGAATATGACTTTATCGTGGCCGAAACGGTTCTCGCTTCGGATTAACCCGTCGCTTGTCTACAGGTATTTTTTCAGAAATGACAGATAGGCATTTTGAGCCGTTATGCGGTTTGCTTTCTTTCGAAAGCCATGGCCCTCATCCGGAAAGAGCACATATTCCACGGGTATCTCATTTTTTCTGAGCTCAGCAACCATTTCATCACTCTCGATTTGCAAAACCCTTGGATCATTGGCACCCTGAACAACCAGTATAGGTCTTTGAATGTTCGCTGCATGAAACAACGGAGAAATTCTACGATGGCGTTCCTGGTCAACCGCCGGATCACCCATCTCATCGTATAATGACGCTTTAATACTCTCCCACCAGGGCGGAATGTTCTGAAGCGTCCGTTCCCAGTTCATTACACCAAAAATATTAACCCCAACCTGGAATTCGTCTGTGAAAGCCATGGCCGCCATTGTCAGATAACCCCCATAGCTCCCACCAATGACCCCTATCTTGTTCGGTTCTACCCAGGCCAATGACTGCAAGTAATACTTTGCGTTCACAATATCCGCCAGATCAGCTTCGCCGTGCCGCCGATCATCCAGATGATAAAACGTCTTACCATATCCCGAAGACCCGCGATTATTTACAGCAAGCACGGCATAACCGTGATTAACCAGGTGTTGAATTTCCGGCCGATAGCCTTTTCGCGACTGCCCACCCGGCCCCCCGTGAATCCAGATTAGCGCCGGCACTGGTTTTGAACTGGAAGCCTGCGTCGGTTTGTACAGCAACCCCGGAATATCCAGGTCGTCATCACTCGGAAAACGTACGACCTCACTTTCAACAAGGTATGAAGGATCAACCTTCGGATTCATCGACTGCGTTAACTGCCGAAGTTTTTTCGAGTCAATATGGTAGACATAAAGATTGGCAGGTGTATTGTCAGCATTGATGTAAAACGCTACTGTTTTACTATCATTCGAGAAATTCACGCCAGCCATATCTCCAGTGGGCAGATCAGGCAACGATAGGATTTCACCTGTCGCAGTTTCTACAATTTCAATCTTTGTCGACGCATCGGCATTAGTCCCTGTAACGGAATAACGCCCATCTGAAGAAAATGACAGGAAAGTAACATCCCAGTTTCGCTCAACAATTTTTTCTTTTTCTTCCGTGGAGAGATTGTGTCGCCAGGCCTGTACGTATTCTCCATATTCATCTGTACCGTAAACAAGGTATTGGCTGTCGCGAGTAAAGGTAAAAAAGAAGTGCTCAACATTACCTACATGGGCTGTAATCAATACTGGGTCTGCTGTCTTTTCCGTGAGATCTACCACATAAATATCTGAATCCGCATCATTGTGCTTGCGACGTATCGCAACCCAACGACCATCATCGCTAATCGCAGATATTGCCCACTCTGCGTCATTTCTGAAGACCATTTGCCGTGAATAATCAGCTGTCTGATAGCGATACAGATCAAAGTATTTCTCATTTCGCTCATTGGTACTCAGGTAAAACTCAGACCGATCCGATACCCAACCGGTGAAGTTTGCTTTCACATTGTCACCTGGTGTGATGTCTTTAAGGGAACCATCTAGCTCCCTTACATATAGATGGTTTAACTCGTTTCCTTCCTGGTCAGCTGTCAGAAGAATTCGATCGTCTGCTGGAAAAAAAGACACGCCAATAATTGCATCGGCGACTGATTGGGTAATAGCCTTTTTCTTGTCTCCACTAACGGGTTGTCGGTACACATTAAATATTCCGCTTTCATCAGTTGTAACAAGAATTGCGCTGCCATCTTTGCTGATTGAACTGCCAAATACAGATGTTGAGGCAAATAAATCCTTCGCAGAGTAGCTAACAGTTTGATGATCAGACGCCATTGTCTTCCGCTCGCCTAAATCGACCACACTTGAACTATCCTGGCAGCTGGCAAGGGCTAATGCCCAGATGATAATGGCAATTTTCACGAGGTTTCCCAAATTGAAGCTTCTGGCCGATTTAACACTAAATACTACAAGGGGTATGGCATGGATAGATCACTGATTACGCTGCTGCACAAACTGTCTGAACTGGTCAGCCGTCAGCGGCTTGCTATAGTAATAACCTTGTATCGTCTCACAGCCATTGTCGTTCAGGAATTTTAGTTGCTGTTCGGTTTCGACGCCTTCCGCTACCAGGTCAAGCTCAAGACCGTCTGCCAGCGCAATGATGGCCCGAACGATCGCGGCGTCACTCTTACTCTCATTCAAATCAACAATAAAGGACCTGTCGATCTTCAATTCTTCAATCGGGAGTAGTTTCAGGTAGCTCAGGGACGAGTAACCTGTTCCAAAATCATCGATGGAAAGCGAAAGGCCAAGATCTTTGATGTCGTGCAGTGTCTGAATGCTACCTTCCACATCACCCATCAGTACCGTCTCTGTTATTTCCAGCATCAGATTGGCCGCATCCATCTTGTGTTCGCTGAGTACAACCTCCAGGGAACTACAAAGATCCTTATCCGAAAACTGATAGCCTGACACATTTACAGAAACCTTCAGTGCCTCCATGCCGTCTAACAGCCATTCACGGTATTGTCGGCACACCTCGTTGAAAATCCAGTTACCCATGGGAACAATTTCTCCCATCTGTTCAGCGACGGGTATGAAATCACCGGGAAATACCATATCGTTTTCGCTCCGGTGCCAACGTATCAACGCCTCCATCCCGGACACCCTGCCAGTACCGCCATTAATTTTCGGTTGATAGTAGATTTCAAGCTGGTTTCTTTCAATCGCCTTTCGAAGGTCGGTCTCCAGCTTCAACAGTCCCTCAGCGCTGGCGTTAAGATCCCTGGTATAAAACTGGTAGCTGCTGCGACCATTTCGTTTCGCATAATCTGTTGCGACTGCTACATTTTTCATTAGCTCGTCGGGTGCGTCGCCGTCTAGTGGATATAGTGCGATACCGATACTCGCGGTGAGGAATATCTCGTGTTCGTCAACGTAGAATGGGTCAATCATCGACTGGGTT
Organism: Gammaproteobacteria bacterium; assembly: GCA_012960755.1. Next base: position 13,893 of record DUAT01000153.1, on the reverse strand, counting down.
AACCGGCGTGCTACATATATTAGTTTTTCAATATGAGCTATTTCGTGGAGTATCACGGAAAACTCGCTGCCGCCAAGCCTTGAAACACTACCAGAAGGAATAATTCGTTCAGTTTCAGTGAGATAATTATCCATTGCAATACAATGCGTCAACCGGGATGCGACCAGCGCCAACAGCTTGTCTCCAATCCTGGGCCCCAGTGTGTCATTAACATACTTAAAGCGCTCCAGCTCGATGTTAAGAACACCAGCTGGTTGACGCGTTTGTTGAGCATGCTGAATCGCCCAGGTAAGCTTGTTCGTGAACTGTTCTCTGTTTGGTAATCCAGTCAGGGTATCGTAATGCGCAAGCTGATCCTGGTAAGCCTTGACGGTGAGCGTGTTTCGCAATCGTAGTATCAACTCACTGCTATCGACTGGCTTCGCCAGAAAGTCAGTAGCGCCCATTTCCAGTGCCCTGAGCTTGGTTTCTGCATCACCTGAGGATGTTAGAACAACGACAGGCAAGTGCCGCGTTACCGGATCGGCCCGGACTGCCTGTAGAATTTCAAAGCCGTCAACCTCAGGCATTACCAGATCAAGCAATAAGATATCAGGTTGATATTCTCTGAGTTTCCCCAGAGCTTTTGTCGAATCCTCCACCAGATTGAAATTGCGGTAACCAGCCTCATGGAGAAACTCTTTCACAACCGCCATCAATATCGGTTCATCGTCGACCATCATGATCAACGAATCATAGGGGTTACCTGATTGCCCCGAAAAGTTGCGATCCGTGCCGGTTAGTTTGTTGTTAATTGTCTGTTCCTTTCCTCTGATCCGAACTCGAAACCTGACCCCGATTTTTTACCAGGGTATCCTGATACGGTTTGAAGCGCAGGAAGTAACTCAATTCTATTGAATAAATTATTAATTTCAACGACCAATGAATCGATTCTTTCATCATCGCTTTCTCCAGAGGCAATTTCAAGTTCGGCGGCGGGGACCGTGAATTCCTGAAATCCAACGCTGCCAGCCGAACCCTTAAGCCAATGGCTGAGCAACGTCATTTGGTCATAGTTCCTGTCTTCACGAGCCTGCTCCATTACAACCAGTTGTTTTTCGAGTTTGGTAACGAACTGCCCAACGAGTTCGCGAAGTTTTTCATTCTTCAAGTGCAAACTGGAATAAATTGGGCTCCTTGCATGCAATTCGACAAGCCTATCGTTTTTGCGGTCGACTCCAGCCTGTCCGGCACTCTCACTACTTGACATATTCTCGATGGGTCGATTTCTTCTTTCACGACCAGGCTTCGTTTTCATTGGTTGTAACCGACCGGCCATGTCCTGCAGGACATGCAATAGTTCACTAACAACGGTGAAATCCTCTCTTTGCGCTGCATCTTCAAGCTTTTTAGCTGGTTCCGTAAACTCGTGAAACCTAATGCTGCCCGCCGACCCCTTTAACCAGTGGCTGATACGCGCCACTTCTTCAAAATCACCCTGGTCAAAAGCCTGTTCAACAAGACCTAGCTGCTCATCCAGGCGAATAATAAATCTTGCAACCAATTCAGAAATTTTAGGGTTGGCAGTAAGCAGTGATGATCGAATAACCTCCTTGTTATGCCCCCGAGGCTGTTTGTGTGAATTTTTCCACGTATTTTCTGAATCCACAACAGATTCGGCATTAAGGTTCTTCGCCAAATCGGCAGTCAGCTTTTCAATATCTATCGGTTTAGTCATATAACCGGAATAGCCAGCAGCCAGGCACTTCTCTTCAGCACCCTTCATTGCGTGTGCTGTCAGGGCAATGATAGGAATTTTAAGCCCCTGTTTTCGCATTCGTCCAACTGCCTCATAACCATCCATCATCGGCATTGAAACGTCCATCAGTACCAGGTCGTAGCTGTGGCTCTCGGTCATCTCGACTGCTATTTTCCCGTTTACGGCCGTATCAACTTCAAGATTAAGCTCCCGTAATACCAGTCCCAGCAAAGCAATGTTTTCTTCGCCATCATCGACAGCCAGAATCCTGGCAGTCGGAAAGACCCAACTCATTCCGGACTCCTCTATTACGATCTCGTCATCTAACAACAGTTGCTGAGGTTCAAGAATCTCAACATCGGGACTGGTTAACACTTCAATGGTGCAGGTAAACACACTGCCTTCATCGGGCACACTCTTGACCAGGATATCGCCGCCAAGTGCCTCCGCATAACGCTTACTAATGGCGAGTCCAAGCCCGGTGCCACCAAAGCGACGAGTAATCGAACTGTCAGCCTGCACGAATGACTCAAACACCATACCCGTCTGTTCCTTGGTCATGCCAATACCTGTGTCTTTTACTTCGAAGCTGATCAGGGAGCGACTCTCTTTGGTCTCAAATTTTGTTGCTACTGTGACTCCACCACTCTGCGTGAACTTGATTGCATTTCCGATCAGATTCGTGAGTATCTGGCGGATCTTACCCGGATCAGATTCAATCTGCACCGGCAGCGGACCATCAGGTTCGTACTGGATAAAAACGTCTTTTTCTGCAGCTTTGACTGTCATGATTTTCACGATTTCATGGACCAAAAGGTGAGGACCGAAAGGCACGGTCTCAATCTCGATACGGCCTGCCTCCACTTTCGACAGGTCAAGTATGTCGTTTATCAAGTCGAGCAAGTGAGTACCACTTGAATAAATGGTGTTCAGGTACTTCCGGCTTTCAGCACCATTCTTGTCGAAACCACGTCTCAATGCATCTGTAAACCCCAGTATGGCATTCATTGGTGTTCTAATCTCGTGACTCATGTTTGCAAGGAAATCACTCTTGGACTGATTCGCGGCATCGGCCTCCTCCTTTGATTTTTGTAGTTCAATTTCTATTCCTTCAAGCTCAGTCACATCATCAAAGCTAATTAACACCCCACTTGCCTTGCCAGCTTCCGACTGAACCGGTGAACAATTCACAATAAATGTCCAGCTTCTGCCTCGAACAAGTTCGAGTCGCAGGCGAGTATTCGTTTGCTGCGTGCCTTCTTTCAGAGCGAGCGTCCATGGCGCCTGATCGTTGTCAAAAGGATCAGCATTCATGTTTGCCCAGGGAAAGTTGCCAGCCTGATGGCCCATCAGTTCCTGCGGAGTGCGGTCCACGATTGACGCAAATGCGGCATTGGCCAGGACAATGTTTTGCCTTGCATCAATTACCAGTAGCCCTTCGGCCAACGTATCAAAGGCAGACCGGACTCGATCAGGTACCGCCTGGGATGGGTCAAGTTGCTTAAGAATTCTGCCCAGGTAAAAAAAGAACAGCAGGAAGCTACTCAGGGTTAAAAATACTATCAGGTTGACCAGCGGATGCGAGAACCAGCCTTTCCAACCCGCTGCTCGCAAAGGCGGAAAACGTAGTTCAACCTGCCCCCATTTGGCACTACCTTGCCAGATAGGGACGTAAACCTGCGTACTATTCGCATCAGTATCCTCTGACGTAGCCCATTGTGATTCATGGTTACCAATCTCCACGACGAGAAGCCCTTGTTCAGTCCGAATACCAGCGGATTGTATTTTCGAATTACGTTCTACTATGATCGCCAGGTTGGCTTCCATACGCCGAATATCCGAGCGCGTGAGAAATACAGAGCTGTTCGCCGCCACCGCTTCGCCGACGGCTGTGTAGCTTTCCCTCAACATGCCATCTCTGTCGGGTAACAAACCGAGAATTGCAGCGGTCAGAATCAGACTGACAATCATACCCGCCTGGCCAAGCGCTACCCAGGCCTTGGTGCTGTGAGCCCGCATGTATCGCAATGGTAATGATAGTACATTGATCATTTCAATCCCTCTTGCTTTTTAACCTTTTTATTGGACTCTACTTTCGATTATCGCCTGCAATGAATGAAGTTCGGGTTTAGGCTGCTTGCATTGCCTGCCGCTGTAAACCGCGCCATCAGGCGATGATTGCACGGTATCAATTAGCTGTTGGTAGCCCGGTCGTAGTGTAAAAAAAGAATCCTTAATCGTTTGCTTCTCCAACAGTGAGGAGAGAAACGAAACTAACGGCTGAAGGTCAGACGACCCGTCCAGTCGCTCAGGCAGATCGCCAAAATCCTGGTCCATCAAACCCGGCAGAAAGTCTGCCGACAGCACTACACGTGGTTCCAGGCGTTCAAAGTGGGACGAAGATGTTGCAGGGGTGCGCTCGGACCAATTATCGCGGTGTTGTAATAATTTTCGAATCCAGTCCATTCGCTGATCTCAAAGTGGATTGACTGAAGTTTTGATCGATGACCACGACGGCACTGTCTTCGTCAATCTCAGACGTTGACGTCGATTCAAGCTCAGGTTCAACTGAAGTACTGGTTTCTTTCTTTTTCGTTACGGGAGGCAGTTGGATAGGGTGGAATTTCTTGCTCGAGCCACCGACGTCAGTGCCATCAGCACTCGCTGCTCCACTTTTATCCAGTGTCTGGTTTACGGAAGACGCCATCAGCATCTCCAGTTGATCTGCCAGTTTCTTTTGAGCACCAGCCCATGGTTCTGCATATACACGGGCCGAAGGTCTCGGGGACTTTGACGCCCCCTGTGGTGTTTTGGGGTCCAGCTCAACGAGTCCCAATTCGCTATCGGACAATGCTTCAATGATCTGTTTTTTCGGAATATTCGATTCTTTGTTAGCGGACGCGCGAGCTGATCCTGATATCTGCTCCCATGCATTCGATAGTTTACTCGGCATGCTACCGGCTGTTGCTTCGGGCACTGAGTTCTCGACAAATCGTAAGTCGCATTTCAGCCCTGCAGGTAACTCAAGTGCAGGGTTCGGCATTTCGAGGCGTACACCAAAAGTGCCGCTGCCAGCATCTCCAGTTCGGTCTACCACGGTCACAAGAGCCGTTCTTACTCCGGCAGACAATGTCTCTGGATGTACCTCGGCAAGCATGCCAACGGGGATCTTGCCAAACAGTTCAATAGGTACAATGGCTTCAACATTCAGGGGATCCAGTTGCGCAATTCTGACGATCGCCTGATCTTCGACATACTCTCCAACCAGCTTGTATTTCTCGAGGATAAAACCATCAATGGGTGAGGCAATCGTCTTTTGCTTCAGTTGTTCCACCGCGCGCTCAAGTTCGTGTTGACGTATTTTCTTCAGATCCCGGGCCTGTTGAAGCTTCCAGGTCGAGAGTTTGGCTTCGCGATCTGCTTCATCCTTGTTGTCATCGGAGACAACTTTGTTGTCATACAGCGAATGGATCCGCTCTTTGCGTTTTTCATCAAATTCAACATTGATTTGCCAGACATTGATCTCTGGCTCTACCTGGGCGCGTGCCCTGGCCAGTGCAACAGCGGCACGCTCAACACCCGATGCCAGCTCCGCAATAATCTGGCCCTTTCTGACGAAGTCACTGCGTTCAACAGAAATGCGATCAATAACACCGGGTACTGCACTACCTAGTTCTACGATCTGGTAGGGGCTGATCACGCAGTCCACCGCCGGAAACTCGTCGGCTGAAGAGCTGAACGAGCACACCAGCAGTAGCCACACTGCCCGGGCATATGCTGATCGTCTCCATATTGTGTTCAATTTTTCAAACCCCGCAATCCATTAAAAACATTCCCCCACTTGAGAGGAGCAATCTGATAGGAATCCGTGTTTCAAACAACTACCGAACGCCCACACAGTCCTATGTAGGCAGCTTATCAATTAATGCCGAGATGAAATTAACACTAGTGACAGACGGGTAAAATCAGGGTTTAAGCGGGGCAATTTAACAGGTAGCAGCAACAGCGGAGCATCCAGCTACATTGGGTTAGAGATCAAATCGTTCCAGTACCTGTCCTCGTAGCATTTGAAAGAGCCGATCGGCAATCGGTTCCCGAAAATGGACGAATCGAACCACAAGGCTTTGGCCAAGATAGTCACCCTGCGACCGGGATGGCAGCCCGATATCCAGTTGAAAGACAGGGTCCATCGTCATCAGGCCATCCTGGTCACGAGCATCGACCGGGATCCGTCCACCACTTTGACTCCCTAGCATCCGGCTTGGCAATTGTTTGATGGCTAATGGTACCGCCTGCAGCAACTCTCCCCGAAGCAACCGGGATGCCTCACTCGCAAGCCGGACGTCAATATAACGGGTATTATGGCTGACCTGGTCCAGCTGGTCCTGGGTAATCACAACCCTCGCTTGAACTTGAGACAAATCAACAACATATCCCAAAAGGTCACCTTTCGCGACGTACCGACCCGTCGAGTCAGACGCTTGTCTCGTGGTAAACCGTCCTGATCTCAGGCTAACCACATCCATCTCGTCATTCTGTCGTTGCAATTCATCAAGTTCAGCCTGTATCTCCTGAAGCTCGAGCTTCAGGATAGCGGCCTTCAGCTTGTTTAAGCTCAATGCGCGACTGTGCCTTGCCCGCTGCTCCTGTAGCCGGGCTTTGGCGATGTTAATACGCGCACTAATTTCCCGGTTTTCCAATCGAAACAGAAGTTCACCGACCTCAACCCATTGACCATTTTCGACCAGAACCTGTCTTACAAAGCCATTGATACCTGCCCTGATATGAGAATCCTTCGGTACAACCACTATACCTTCAGCAAAACTGCTGTGCTCAAAAGACCTGGCAAACAGCAGATTTAACAACACGCCGGTAAAAATGAGGACGATCACACCGACACGTATCAACCGACCCTGGTGGACAATGTCTGGCACCAATCGGTAGATTGACCGGGCAAAGGGCAACAGGATCTGCATGAACACAAACCAGGCGGCAAGAAGAATTCCAAAAATAAAATACTGGCTGGCCACCAACATCGCGATAGAAAAACTGATAAAAATGCGATAGGTCCCGGCCAATAATCCATAGCAAATAAACCAGCCCTTTTCGCCTCTGGCAGTGACTGGAGATTTCGCAAGTTCTAAGCCCAACACATATCTGCGCAACAAATAGCCAAGATACTGGCTTGACCTCGAAGCAAGATTTGGTATCTCCAGCAGATCAGAAAGTACGTAGTAACCGTCGAAGCGCAACAGCGGGTTGCCATTAAACAATACCGTAGAAACGCCACCTATGAATAAGACATTGAAACACAGGTCACGAATCAGACCCGGGTCCATGTCCGACCACAACAACATGGCTGTAGCGGCAAGAAATAACTCGACCATAATGCCCGCGGCATCTACAAGCATGCGCCTGTGTTTTTTGTAAAAGGCGTTGCTCGCAGAGGCGTCAACGTAGGGAACCGGTACAAACACCAACAGCAATATGCCCATTTCATGCACTTCTCCTCCCCAGTTCTTGACAGCAAGGCCATGTCCAAGTTCGTGCAGCGCTTTGACCAATGGATAAACCAGTAGTAGTAGCAACAAGTTCTGGGTATCCAGAAATCTGGCATTCCAGTGAACGACCAGTTCCGGCCATGACATCGCTGCCTGAGACACGGCCCAGACAATAATTGACAGCCAGATCAAGAGAACCGGCTTTGAGAAGAACACACGAATTGACGATATCAGCCATGTCAGAAAGTGGTCAGGATCCAGCATAGGGATCGGAATGGCCAGGGGCCGCATCAACACCTGCGCCCACTTTGCAACGGGTTTTTTGGGTGCATGGCCCTCATCATCTGCGTCAAAGTAGCCGCCCTGCAGAAGATTCGATTGATGTAGCAACGAGAATAATCGCATCACTTCAACCTGCAAAGACGTTCTTGCATCCTGAGCGGGTGAGATTTTTTGAAACGCATCGGCAACTGTTGTCTGGCCATCCAGCAACATGAGCAGACGATAGGCGTCAACGCTGCATCTAAAATGCAGTCCATTGAGTGGGTCTGTCAGTAAAAACCAGGTGACCCCTCGGTATTGATGGCGATATATTCCCAGGCCTGCTTTCAACACAGGTGACAATGATGCAAGCTCTTGCCACTGGGCTTGATCCTCCTCGACCTGTGCTTCAGTGGTGTTCATGGAAGCCATGCCCACATTTTGAGCCTGAGCCAATCGAGTGCGCTGCGAGTCCAGATCCACAGGTAGTTTCTTTTATCAATGTTGATCTTACCCACCCCTTGCATCCCGGGACGCAGGTCAATTACATCAGACTCTATACTTGCTTCAGTTCGAAAAGTAATGGCGACATCAACCTGCTGATGAAGTACCGCAACTTTACGGACCGTAAACGGTATTTCACGACGGGGGAACGCAGCCAGGGTTAAGGTTCCAGTCTGGCCCTGTCGCACGTACACAATATCCTGTTCATCAACATTGAGAACCAGCCGATACTCATTCAGTGGAGCAATCTCGAACAGCAGCTGACCTCTCTCCAGAGGAATCCCCAATAAGCGACTAAGATCGCCGGATATGATTATCCCATCCAGGGGAGAAACCAGTTTCACTCTTTCCAGGCGACTCGCAACCAGTTCAAGCTGCGCGTCGGCCTGGGCTATCTGTGACTGGGAGATGCGCACTGCAGAATGATCCAGACCGGCAAGGGCGGTGCGATATTGTTTCGTAAATTCATCTTTCTGGCTGAGCCAGCGCATTTGTTCGAGACGCAATTCATGATCGTCCAGTTCCGCAATGATATCATTCTTTTGCACCAGGTCCCCCGCCCGGGCGATAGCCTTCGCCACATAACCATCAAAAGGGGCAACAATCGCCTGCTGAACTCGACCTTCCAGAACAGCGGTCGAAGACACTCTAAACTCACCCGGCACCAGCATGATGGACGAAAACATGGCAAGCACACCAATGGTCAGCAGTTTTAACCGAATCGAACCTGCTCCCAGATATTGCCCGGCAACCAAACCCAGCTTGCGTTTACACTTTTCAATGAATCCCATATCCAACTGCTGCTTCAGGACAAACAGCCTTGCCAACAAATCAACTAAGGACTGATCAATTCCCGGCTCGGTGGAAGAAAACGCTTTTAGGTTTCTTTCCAGCACCAGGACCCCTATCACCTGATTTGCATCGATGATTGGTATGGAAAAAATGTGATCCACACCCTGAGCCTGAGATAGTTGCCAGTGTGCACTGGCATCCGAAGCTTCCCCTGACTGATCCTTGTTGTAGAACACCGGGATCCCTTTCCCCAGCGTTTCTACCATGACATCGGTAATACTATGAGTCAGTGAAGCCCTTATATCAAAGATAGGGGTATTAGAGATGCCCATTAATTTGATCTCTTTACCCTCCAGCAATCCAAGACTGACTCGCTGGCACTGCGCAGTCATGGCTATTTCGGTTGCCACTGCATAGGCTGATGATCGAACCTGGTCGGTATGTACACAAGCCTGCAGCACACCAATTTCCGGTTGTTGGAGGTCAAGCTTGCTATCTTTTTGCTGTAGAACAAGCTTTAACCAAGAAAGCCCCCAATCAAGCAATTGTAAGATGACATCCTGCTGCCTGGGTGAGCCAAACATTGAAATTGAGACAGTACCAAACACCTTATCTTTGATGTTCAGCGGATAGGCCACCAGGATCTCACTGCGATCAAGGGTCTGATCACCCTGCTTCCGAAAATTGAAAACCGGTGACTTTCTATTGCTTGCAAGTTTTGCGGCGGTATATAAGTCGCGGGGATCAAAGGCTGAATCCGGCCAGCTGACGTCCGGTGTCTGATCACCTGCAGTTGCAAAATCACCTATGATAATGGCACGCTGAACATCCGGTAACATCCGGCAGAGATTAGACAGCCAGATTTCCAAAACTGATGTCTTGTCAGGATCCATCTATCAGTCTCTCGACAACATGGATAAGTAGAATTTCATGCAGAACCACTTTGCGAATCGTTGCGGAAGGAGTATAAGGAAAACAACTATCTTTTCCCAAACTAATCCAACTACAGAACCCAACGATAGACGAACGGTGCCTTAACGCGATTCAATGACCGACTACACCATTAACATCAACAATCAAACCGTTGTAGTAGCAGCAGATCCAGACACCCCGCTACTCTATGTACTAAGACAAGCTGGTTACCATAGCGTGCGTTTCGGCTGTGGTCTGGAACAATGCGGTTGCTGCAAAGTGTTAGTAAACAGTCAGCCAGTGTATGCATGTACCAGGAAAATATCGGATCTCCATGATGCCGATATTGTAACCCTTGAAGGCCATGAAGAAATTGCAGATCTTCAGCAGATTCGTCAGGCTTTCCTGGATGAGAATGCAGGCCAATGTGGCTTTTGCCTGAGTGGAATCATCATGACAGCACTCGATCTGTTATCTCATAACCCTCAACCTACCCGCGAAGAGATAAAAGAATCGCTAGCCGACAATCTCTGTCGTTGTGGTGCTCACAATCGCATCATTCGGGCGATCCAGAGGGCAGCGAAAAGTGTGAATATTTTAAATGAATAGTTTGCCCGATGCCCTCATTAGAAACCCGAAACTGGCTGATTGGGTTTCCTTCCTCGAGTCGGAACGACTGGTGTTAATCAAAACCGGCAAAGTCGAATTGGGGCAGGGAATAAAGACAGCGATAGCGACTATCGCTGCAGAAGAGCTTGATCTCCGTCCGGATCAGGTCGTCATACAAACCGGAAACACCGTATCTGGCCCGAACGAGTTTATTACAGCAGGCAGTATGTCCATCGAAGGTAGTGGCAGCGCAGTCCGGCAGGTCACCGCCGAGGTCAGACATCACCTACTCAGCCGCGCCAGTGTTGCCTTGCAAATTGATATCGATAACCTAACAGTCCACGAAGGCCTGATCAAACATCAATTTGGAAACGAGTTCATTTCGTACTGGGATCTAGACACAGACCTCTCGGAACTTCTCGCAACCGGTAAGATAACGGCAAAGAAAAGTGGCGATTACAAACTTGTGGGTAGTTCTGTAAAGCGACTGGATTTACCTGTAAAAATTTCAGGCGGTACTGCATTTATTCAGGACGAGGTTAACAAGGAAACTCTTTTCGGCTGCATTGTCCGCCCTCCAGGTCTGGCATACAAGCTGTTAAACATCGAGCCGCATCTAATTGAACAGATGGTCAAAGTAGTCAAGGTTGTTGTTGATGGTAATTTTATCGGCGTGGTGGCCAAAGACCCCTACACTGCAATACAGGCGAAAACCCGTTTGCAGGAAATCGCAGAATGGCAAATCGACTCAGATCTCAAACCTCCCGCGGATTATCTACGATTCCTGAAGAACAATGTCAGTGAAAGATTTCTGGTAAAAAATGGAATCCCGGTAGATGATCCAATACCTGAGTCACTAGTCTCGCCTCATATTACTGCACAGTATTCCAAGCCTTATACACTACACGGTTCAATTGCTCCGTCTGCAGCACTGGCAAAATACACGCCCGATGAGGAAATAAAGCTGCAGATACTCAGTCATAGCCAGGGGCCCTATGTGATCCGCAATGCAATCGCAACGGCACTTGGTATGAACCCTGAATCCATTGTCGTCGAACATCGGGAAAACGCTGGTTGTTACGGTCACAACGGCGCGGATGATGCGGCAATGGACGCGGCCATGCTCGCATTGAACGTCCCCAACTGCCAAATCATGTTGCAGTGGCAACGTCAGGACGAGCATCTATGGGAGCCAATGAGTCCTGCCATGTTGCTTGATATGGCCGCTTATGTAGAGAAGGGAAAAATTGTTTCCTGGCAGGCAGACATATTCAGTCAAACTCATATGTCGCGACCCATTCCAATGGTTGGGGTCTCAAACCTGCTCGCAGCATGGGAAAAATCAGAACCTGTATCCAGGGCCAAAGCACGACCAGGTATGGTATCCCATGGCGGGATTCATCGTAACGCTGACCCTTACTATAACTTTGAACAGAAACGGATCACTAAAAACCTGGTTTCTGACCAGAGAATTCGAACCTCGTCCACAAGGGGGCTGGGGGCGTTTGCGAACGTATTCGCCATCGAAACATTTATTGACGAGATCGCAGTGTATCTTCAAACCGACCCTATTCAGCTGCGCATTGATCACCTAAACGATCCGCGCGCAATCCAAATCCTCGAGGTACTGCGCCAAAAAACTGCAAAGCAAAAAATTATCGCACTTCCAACCTCTATATCCGGCGTTGGGGTCGCGTTTGCACGGTACAAGAACACTAAATGTTACGCTGGAGTCGCCATACATCTGGCAATAAATGAGAACACTTTCGAAACTAAACTCATTAGTGCCGACATTATTGCTGACGCCGGATTAATCATCGACAGGGATGGTCTTGCCAATCAACTGGAAGGTGGGTTGATCCAGGCGGCAAGCTGGACACTAAAAGAAGCTGTTGAGTTTGATAAATTCAGCAGTGTTTCAACAGATTGGGAAAGCTATCCTATTCTTACGTTTCCGGAAATCCCTACGGTTGAGGTCACTTTAATCGATCAACCTGATGAACCCTGCCTTGGCGCCGGAGAAGCGACACAAGGTCCTACACCTGCTGCCATCTGCAATGCCATTTACGATGCTGTAGGGATACGCCTGCGAGATCTTCCTTTCACACCGGCCAGGCTGAAGCAGGAACTGCTCCGGTCGGATTAACATTCCCCCAGGAGGCTGCTGAAAAAGCCCTAGATTCTCGGTCAGCCTCCTAGCAGGTTGTTGAAAATCGCTGATGTTTGCCGCTGCTGTTCACTTTAACCTGTATTTTTCGATAAATATTGGTGGTTGAGTACCCTTGGCGCTCTTTTGTTCTAACCGGCTGTCTCGGTCATTGCCTAATTTCACGCGTACGTCTCCTGTAGGTTGCACATTCGAACCAAATTCCAACCAACCATTGTCAGCTTGAATACGCCATTGGCGTTCGTCAATCCACGTACCTTGATTTGCCGAATCAGTCCAATCGTCTTGCCCCAGCCAAATGGTTCTTCAACCCGTTTGCGCTTCTTTTGACTCACCTGATAACTTTCCTTTGAACTGGTACGACCGTCGATGGCAGAGCCTCCTGGGCGTTTATCGTTACGCGCAACATGCGGGGTTATTTTCATTTCTCGGCATACTGAAACAAAGTTTTTCGTGTCGTAATTCTTGTCCGCACCAACTGTCTTGCTCTGTTTACCTGGTAGCTGACTTAGCAATTTTACCGCGATCTCACGTTCAGCAACCCCGGTCGCTTGACTTGCCTCCGCTTGAACTATCATCCCGTTTCTATTTTCCATCACCGTATGGCCCATGTAAGAAAGTTTCGCTTCCTTACCGGGGCCTTTCTTTGCAAGCAGTGCTTCATTGTCAGTCGTTGATGCATGCGTCTTGTTACTGCGCTTTTCCCCGTGAAAATTGGCTTCCTTATTCCGCCCCACGTCGTTGTCATCGTCACCATCGTCATCGGTTTTGGGGCGATAGCTTTTTTGTGATGCCCAAGCTTGAATCAACGTCCCGTCAACGCTGAAGTGCTCCTCTGAAAGTAAGTCATTCTCACGAGCAAGATTGACCACTTCTGCAAAAAGCTCGCAGACGACATTGTTTTCAATAAGGCGGTCTCGGTTGGCGCTGAAGGTTGAATGATCCCAGACAACATCATCAATAGTTAGCCCGATAAACCAACGGTACAGGAGATTGTAATGAACTTGCTCAACTAACTGTCGTTCGCTGCGGATACTGTAAAGTACTTGGAGTAACTGGGCACGAATTAGCCGTTCAGGTGGAATTGATTCACGACCAACCTCAGAATAGATACTATCGAATAACCAATTTAGTCGCTCGAGTGCTTCATCGACTAACAATTTTATCGAGCGTAAGGGATGTTCGGCAGGGACAAAGGATTCCAGCTGAACGGTCGTGAAAAGAGATTCTTGAACAACATCGATTCCGCGCAAAAACTATAGTCCTATGACCTATTTCGATTTTTGAATTATATCAAACCCAGTGTTTATCAGGGAGAAAATCAACAACCTGCTAGGGGATTCGAACCGCTTATACCGCCGTGAGAGGACAGCACTACCACTTTTGGTGAAAGCAGACGCTTAGTCCGG
>DUAT01000152.1 GCA_012960755.1 Gammaproteobacteria bacterium | reverse complement strand
GATGCAGAAAGAGGCAGAGTACTCCCACTTCTGAGTCTCAAAATAGTTAACTTGTCAGTACCCTTTTGAACGAACTTTTCCGGTGTGATGACAAAGAATAACGAGTCCGCCTAAACCCTCCTCGGTCCTTTTTGCGGCCGCGAGAAGCCGACCCATGTCAGCACTAGGGTTTTCATCACTACCGGGTGACGCTCGGGAGCGGATGACTGCGTCACTTCAGATGAGGTATAACCTCGGCATACTTGTCGATCATCGGCATGACTGCCTCAGGCTGATCCCAGAGATCCATCGACACCCCTATCGTGGCGCGCTCGATACCCAGATCGCGATATTCCTTTAACTTGTCGAGATTCAGGGTATCCATGATCTGGATATTAATCTCCACCTCGTCGGGATCGCGTCCGGCCTCTTTTACCAGCTCTTTGAAATTGGCGACGGACTCCGCAACATCGCCCATGCCGACATCGACGGGATACCAGCCGTCGGCCCAGCGAGCGGCGTGTTGTATGCCCAAGGGACCCATCGTGCCCAGGAAGACCTTGGGACCACCTGCCTGCAAGGGTTTGGGGTTGGCCCAGACCGGATCAAACTTGACATACTGACCCTGATAGTTGGCCTCGTTGTTGGTCCAAATTGCACGTGTTGCTTCGACCGTCTCTCTCAAAACCGCGTAGCGCCTGTTGAAGGGATGCGGGCTGATATTTTCAAATTCTTCCTGGTTCCAGCCTACTCCCGTGCCGACCATCAGGCGCCCGCCCGAAAGTCTGTCTAGAGTGGCGATGGTTTTGGCCTGAGAGAATATATCTCGTTCCATCAGGAGGGCGATTCCTGTGCCAAAGCGCAGCGTGGTTGTTGCATTGGCAGCCGTCATCAGGGAGAGATAGGGGTCCATCATATTTTTGTAAGAATCCGGCATGTCGCCACCGGGCGGGTAAGACGTTTTCTGCGCGATAGGAATGTGGCTGTGCTCGCCGTACCATAGAGATTCAAAGCCTCGATCCTCGAGAGCGGTGGCGAGTGCTGTAGGATGTGGGTCATCCGGGGTATTCATGGAGCTGAATGCTAGGTGCATGATTGGTTACCCGGGACTAGTATCGACCTCGTGCAACGACGTCTTCCGGCGCCTGCCGCCTGCTCCAACCAGGGCGTGTAGTACTTGCCATTCATTTTCGCCTGCCGATCAGCGGCCTCCTCGCGTGGGTTATAGAACTGCCTGTACCATTCGCGGACCTTGTGGAATGGCCCATCATTTTTGATCTGCATGATCTGAAATATGGGTGCCTTGGCGCTATCGGCGATCATGAACCAGCCACATGGGTAGGTGAAAGGACCGAGACCGTACTCTGTAGTCGTTGCCATGGTGCTGTTTCTCCTGGGGCATCGCTTGACGAATAAGTCTTACTGATTGCACTATTTTAGTCAAGAAATCTGCGAATATGATCGAAATAAAGCTAATGAACTATCAATATTCGCAATAAATTCATCCCGCATGCTATTATTTCGACACAAGCGAGGATAACAAGACTTGTTCGATCCCATCGAAGAATTACTGGCTATAGAAAGCATCAGAAATCTGAAGGCTCGGTACCTGAATGCCTGTGATCTTAAAGATGCGGATACGCTGCTCGATTGTTTTGTCGATGGCGGGGTTGAGATTAACTATGGCCACATCGGCGAATTCACCACGAGAGAAGACTTTGTCGAACTGTTTTTGTTGGCTGCGGATCACGAACATATTCTTGATATGCACCAGGGAGGTAATGCGGAAATTGAGATCGTTTCCAAAGTCTCCGCGAAGGCGCGTTGGAATTTTGATTACAGGAACATTAATACACAGGACGAATCGATCACGTTAGCGAGTGGTATTTATCACGATGAATATCGCTGGGTTAAGGGGGCCTGGAAAATATCGAAAACGTCAGTGCATTACGGCACCGCCTTGCACTTCAGTTATAAGGGTGGTCAAGTTGGTGGCTTGTTCGCGGGTAAGTCCGTTGCAGGAGTCGTGGAGTATGGGGATGAGGAGAATTAAGTGAATGAAGCATTCGATCATGAAGTGGATGTCCTGATCGTCGCCAGTGGCAATGGCGCCCTGACATCGGCCTTGACCTGTTATGAACTGGGCGTTACTGATGTCCTGGTGGTTGAAAAAGGCGAGAAAATTGGTGGCACTAGTGCTTTTTCTGGCGGTGGCGTCTGGATACCCTGTAACCGCTATGCGAAGGAAGCGGGCGCCGAAGACTCATTGGAGGATGCTCGCGAGTACCTGAGACGGTATCGCCAAATTAACTTTTCCAAACCAACATGTTCAACCAAATAGACACTCAAATCATCGCTGTGTGTGACGTCAGCCCATATGGCACCACATAGGCCTGA
>DUAT01000151.1 GCA_012960755.1 Gammaproteobacteria bacterium | reverse complement strand
CAGGTCGCGAATACCACAATTTAATCAATGGTGCCGGCACCAAGATTCGAACTCGGGACCTATTGATTACGAGATAGAAGAGATAGAGAGATAGAAGACACCCATGAATGGCACTAAGTTAAGGTCGATTTGCACGTTTTGCGCCGCGGTGTGGTACTTCTCTCATTTCGTGTCGGGGCGAGGTCATTAGCTGGAAGTTTTTCTTTCGTCGCTTAAGGCATCTGGGCTCTTTTCTTCCTGGTCTCGATAATACAATGGTGGCGGCGATGGCCTCGCGTAAAAGGACCATTAAACGCTGCCTCTCACGCATTCCGAGGTCGTTCCGATTGAGCATCGGTTCCCACGGTCTTAGCGCCTGTACGCTGGCTTTAAAACTTATTCGGCGCTGCGACACTTTGCTTTCTTTTGCGGCATTGAGCATGAGTAGGCGAATGCAGTTATAGACGATCAGATGCATCAGGATTTCCTGACGTACCATCGCCGGTGTTCGACATCGCAGGATATCCATACCCATGGTGGTTTTGATGTCACGAAAGAACAATTCAACATCCCAACGCTGATAGTAAAGATCAGCGATGTCGGCAGCGCTGTAGGTTTGTGCATCGGTTAAAGTGGTGACGATATAAAAACTTTGAACTCTAAAACCCGGCTTATCGACGACCACCTTTATCTGCCGCAATGTCAGTTGTTCTGGTAATGCCTGCCATTCTTCCTTGCAGTAGCTCAGAGTCCTGTTCGTCTTAGGTCTGGGCCATTGGATCAGTAAGTCATTGTGAGCCAGTAGCTCCAGGGCAGATGCGGCTGCAACCGGTTTGCGAACCCCTAAACTGATGACGGAGTCCACACCCAGCTTCTGGAACTTATCCACATCGTAATAACTACAAAAACCCTTGTCACCCAAGAAGATATCGCCAGGCTTGAACTGATCATGTTGCTCACGTAACAGGGGTAATTCATGGTTTTTACGACTCCCCACCCGATGACTTAACAAAGCGCCAGTGTGTAGACAAAAGCAGGCACACACGCTGGCCTGAGGAAAACTACAACCCGGCTTCTGTCCACGCGTTTGCGGCCAGACTGCCTGATTTTCCGGGCTGTCAGGCATACTCAATCCGGTTCCATCAACGACCACTACCCGTCGATCCTTGCATCGTTCCGTGCGAGCCTGGTCATGCAGGGAACTGGCGGTGCGTGACAGGATCTGCTCCAGATCACTGAGCGGTAACTTGGCACGTGCCTGACAATATGCGGAAGTGGACGCTGAGGGTGATGGCAGTGATCGACTTGCCGCCAGGGCTTGTATTTTGCGCACGACTTCCTGGCAACCACCATCGGCATCCAACACTTGGGAGAAAAAAGCCCAAAATGTATTGGTTTTACTGAACACGCGACGACGACTGAATGATCCAGCGCCACTATTTTCCAACACCCTTGAAGGAATGAACTGAGCAAAACATTCACCCAGTGAGCTAACCCGGACATTTCACCAAGGATCCGGGATTTGCACTGTAGCTGGCGAAACAGTTTGGTCGATCGTTTGAAGAATCATAGCGATAGCTATGGTTTGAGAAGGATCGGCCGAAATGTGAAGCCAGATGCTGTGCAATACCGGATAGGACAAATTGTAAATAGAGAAAGCCAGCCAAAACACACTTAATTCCTTGATCAAACAAGAAATATTTCATCTTGTCGTCCGCCTTGGTGAAATGTCCGGGATTATCATCCAGGTGAGCAAGTATCTTCTGAATAACAGCTGGGTCTTCGCCAAGAGTAGGCGCCTTTAGGCGATACTGGCGATGATCCTGACGTCACCGCCGCACTCACTGCAGGTTTCAACATCAATATTAAATACACGTTTTAAACGTTGAGCCCATGTCATGGCTGCCCTGTGCCCGGCTGGGCTTCGGTCATCTTCGGGTGTCCCAGGCTTATTAACTTTGCCTCGTTTTGCAGGCGTTATCTGGACACGGTATTTACTATTCGGTGCAAACACGCCGTGGAAACGGGTCAGGTTAACTCTGGGCCGGGGCACCAAAGCAACCAGCCTGGATATGGCCGCTCCTGCGCTTCCTCGGCAATTGCTCCCGGCATTGCTCTACCTCCTGCATCCCTGCAGTCGTGCGCCCGCGGCATACCGTACGTCCTGTACATAAAATCCAGTGGCTCAAATATGACATGGGTAGCGCCGGATGGCGATGGGTACGGTTTGCGCGTAGCGCAAGAAGTGCCCTGAGCAAGCCGATTAGCGCGTGCCATTGCGCCAGGGTGTTTTCAACGCATAGCGCACCCTGCCATTGCGCGTAAGTGATAGACGCTTCGCGGATATCGCGGGCCTTGTGATATAACGGCACAAGCGTTCTAATTTCACTCGTTCATTGGCTTTGGTGGCAACCCCGGCATGCAGTGAAAAGCCGGCTGTTTTAC
>DUAT01000150.1 GCA_012960755.1 Gammaproteobacteria bacterium | reverse complement strand
AGGGGGGACGCCTAGTCGGTTACCACAACTTATTCCCAGGTACTCTTGTAGTGGCATAGTTAATTTGGCCACCTAACTAGAGGTGATATTATCATCTCGAGATAATAGGTGGACAGTATGAAGAAACGAACCAGGAGGCGCTTTGATCCGGAATTCCGATTAGAGGCGGCACAACTCGTTGTCGATAAAAACTATTCTATTCGTGAAGCGGCTGAGGCCATGAATGTTGGCAAATCGTCAATGGACAAATGGGTGCGACAACTCAAGCAAGAACGGCAAGGCAAGCGTCCAACAGGGGCGTCTCCGATGACACCCGACCAGCGCCGGATCCGGGAACTGGAAAGGCAATTGAAAAGAGTAGAGGAAGAGAAAGAGATATTAAAAAAGGCTACCGCTCTCTTGATGTCCGACTCGCTGAACGATTTGCGTTAGTGAAACGATTGGTAAGCGAGCGGCAAAAGACGCCTTGTTGTTCGAACGGTATCGTTTATGGTCGGGCTCTCAATTAATAGGAGAGCCACATGGAACTGACCGAGAAACAACGACTGTACCAATCCCATATTGCTTCAGCTGAGAGTGCAGACACACCGCTAACGGTTTACGCCAGAGAACATGGCATTAATGTGCAATGTCTGTATAGCGAGAAAAATCGTTTGCGTAAGTACGAACAAAAAGGTCTTAGTGGTTTTGTCCGCGTTGAGGATGTCAGCAGAGAATCGATAAATCCTGCCCTGTTACAAATCCGCTTACCCAATGGTGTCAGCCTCGCCCTACCGACACAGCAGGTTAGCCTCGATCAAATGCTGCAAACCCTGGTGCAGCTCTGATGTATGCCTTTACCCCTGCAACCGCGGTCTTTCTGCACAAAGCGCCGGTGGACTTTCGCAAACAGATCAATGGTCTGGCACTGATCGTTCAGGAATCGATGTTGTTAAACCCGATGGAGGAGGCCTTGTTTGTATTTACCAATCGTCAGGCTAATCGAGCAAAGGTTCTGTGGTGGGATAAAAATGGATTTTGCCTATGGCTAAAGAGGTTGGAAAAAGATCGTTTCATCTGGCCCTTTGCGCACGACAGTGAGGTATTAAAACTCAATGGCGAACAACTATCCTATCTACTTGCAGGTCTCGATATCTTCAAGATTCCACCTCACCAACGGCTATCTTATGGTGCGGTAGGCAGCTGATTGTGTTACACTGTGCCACATGGCGGCACAGACTCTCAAAGTACTCGAAGCTGAAAATAGGTCTCTCAAACAAGCCCACGAGAACCTTCAAAAAGATCACCAAACACTGCAATCTGAACATGAGCAGCTACAAGAGCAATTGCTGTTTGCGCTGACACAGATTGCAAAGTATGAAGAACAACAACGCCTGGCTCGTGCTGAGCGTTTTGCTGCCAGTAGCGAACAAACACCCCAGTATGCCCTGTTCGACGAAGCCGAACAGGCCGTTGCTGAAACCGAGCAGGCAGAACAAGCGGTGAGCACCGTTGCTGAACACACCCGGAAGATTCCCAAACGTAAACCCTTGCCAAAGGATCTGCCGCGGATCGTGGTTGAGCATGACCTGGATGACAAGCGCTGTGAGTGTGGCGCCGACAAAGTACGCATCGGCACAAAAACCAGTGAGCAGTTGGATGTGATTCCGGTTCAGGTGTTCGTCATTGAGCATCAGCGTCACACCTACAAGTGCCCTGGCTGTAAAGATGCGATACCAGAGACGGCAGCATTACCCCGCCAACCCATACCAAAGAGTCTGGCATCAGCGGGTTTATTAGCCCATGTGGCAGTAAGTAAGTATGACGACGGCCTGCCACTGTATCGCCAATCTAAGCAATTTGATCGATGGGGAATTGATTTACCACGACAGACACTGGCGAGTCATATGGTCAAAGTCGGCGAACTGGTGACGCCGTTGGTTGATGCAATGGCGAAACATGCCCTGGCATATGATGTCATTCAGATGGATGAAACGCGGGTTCAGGTCTTGGATGAAGATCATCGTCGAGCACGCAGCCAAAGTTGGATGTGGGTGATTCGGGGTGGACCGCCCGAGGCCCCGATCATTCGTTTCAACTACGATTCGAGCCGTGCCGGTTCGGTCGCCAAGGCACTACTGCAAGGCTATCAGGGTTATTTACAGACAGATGGTTACAAGGCATACGGTCAGGTGTTCTCGCTGCCGGGTATCACCGGACTGGGTTGCTGGGCACATGTGAGAAGGAAGTTCTTTAAAGCACAACAGGCAGCGCCGAAAGGAAAACCGACCCTTCGGACCCAGCAGATACTGTCCTGGGTCCGTAAGCTTTATCGCCTGGAAAAACAGTGGTCGACCCTTGATCCACAGACGCGCCAGCAGCGTAAGCGGTCATTCCAGACCGTCATTGACCTGTCGGTGTAAGTCAGATCGCATAGGTGCATGAGC
>DUAT01000149.1 GCA_012960755.1 Gammaproteobacteria bacterium | reverse complement strand
CATAGACTGGAGTGCCACGGTTTCTGAAGAAAAGACCGTCTGTCGCGCCGGTGCTCATCGAAGGTACGACTGCCACCCCAGGCCACATACTTTCGCTTATCAACCTGATAGGGGACATGACGTTGTCTTTTAGCGGTGATGGTTCGCTTGGCGTTGCTTCCTGTACCAGAGTGAGAGACACACGTTTATCAGCGATCACGCCGACAAGCGTCGCTCGAATTTCTGCTATAGGAACACCAGGCAGCACCCGGCAATTTACCGTTGCCCTCGCTCGTTGAGGTAGTGCATTTTCTGCATGGCCTGCTTCCAGCTGAGTGGCAACACAGGTTGTTCTGAATAAGGCGCCATAGTCTTTCTCCAGATAGGAAATACTCTCCTGGTCAGGCGGGGTCTGCAGTAGCCCCGGAATCCTCCTGGCAACTTCTTCCGGCATTGAGGCCTGCGACGCAGCAAACATTGCAGTCGTGGTTTCATTTAGCGCAAATGGGAACTGGTGTGCCTGGATTCGAATAAGTGCGTGTGCTAACTCATAGATCGCGTTGTCTTCCCTGGGACGTGAACTGTGACCACCAGGATTTGTAACCTCAAGTGTGAAGGATTGATAGACTTTTTCAGCTGTTTGCACATTATTGGTAGCGTGTTTACCTATTAGGATGGCCCCGCCACCGCCTTCATTGATGACAAACGCAGCGTCCACGAGTTCAGGATACTCTGCCAATAGAAATTGAACGCCATTTTCGGTCCCGCCTTCTTCATCTGCAGTTAGTGCTACGATGATATCCCTGTCTGGCGCATAGTCGTGGGTCTTCAACCAGATTAGATTGGCAATGTGGATCGCTGCCTCATCTTTATCATCTAGCGTGCCACGGCCATAATAGTGTTCGTCCAGCTCTCGAAAAGTAAAAGGATCATGGGACCAGTCCTCAGGGTTTGCTTCGACAACATCAAGATGAGCCAGTAACAAAATTGGTTCCCGGACTGGATTCGGACTACGTAAACGAGCAACCAGATTTCCTTTACGCGGCGCGTTGATGATCACTTTCACGTCAGTTTTGGGGAATCCTGCGGCCAGTAGCCGGTCCGCCATTTTCTGTGCCGCAACACCCGTATCACCGGACGAATGCGTGGTGTCTGTCTCAATCAGTTCCTTGAATATTTCGAGCGCCAGGCGTTCGTGTTGGGACAATGCCTCGGCTTTTATTTGCAGCGACCCAATCAAGAGTGGCAGAAGAACGAGTATTAACTTCATGGGTGCTCCAATGGTTGGTCAGTTGGCATCATATTAATGAGAAGAAGAATAGAAATCTAACGATTTCTAATAGATCTCGCAATGAGTGCGGTCTGGCACATCACGGTAGGTTCGGGTTCTCAACAATGAAGGCGGTTGGATTACCTCTGGCTTATCGTTAGACTGCAGAGACAATCACTTTCTACTGGCTAAATCAATCGTGAATCCAAAAAAATACGTCATACTTGCGGGACTGGTGGGGGTTGTGGTGACACCTTGTGTGTCGGGCAGTGACCAAAGCCAGGGGGCAAGCGTCGATCTCATTTTGACTGGTGCGAAAATTTTCACATCGAATAAACAACAACCATGGGCGGAAGCGGTTGTTATTAAGAATGGCAGATTCATCTACGTGGGTGATTCAGTGGGCGCTTCAAAGTATCGGGACAACGAATCAGATTCCTTCAATCTTGAGGGGCGCCTCGTGATTCCGGGTCTGGTAGATTCGCATGCTCATCCGGGCTACATAGACATTGAGCATTTCGGTGACATTTTGGAAACAAACGAAGAAAAAATGTTAGCAGCGGTGAAGAAATATGCGAACGAGCATCCTGATGACGAATGGTTGCGACTCTGCTGTTGGCCGGTTGAATTGTATGTCAATGGTAATCGGGGGCCGAACAGAGAGAAACTGGATTCGGTTGTTCCGGACCGTCCTGTGTGGTTCGTCAGCGGTTGGTGGCATAGCAGCTGGCTGAATTCGAAGGCGCTGGAGGTAATTGGAGTAAACAGAAACACGCATGATCCTAAGCCGGGTATCGCAACTTACGTACGTGGGAAAAATGGGGAACCAACTGGATGGGTAAAAGAGGGAGCCAGTTGGCAGCACTTTGCAGAGCAATTTGGTATCGATGGATCCGCTCATAAAAAATCACATGAAGAAAACATGGTGTTGGCTCTGAATCTGTTTAGTCGCGCTGGTGTAACGACCCTTTATGACGCCGGTAATTTTGGCTATGAAGATCTGGTCTACGGATTTATGGCCAAACTGGAAAAAGAAGGAAAACTACCCGTGCGTTATGAAGGCACTTATCAGATATTCACACCTGAAAGGGTCAAATTGGCCATCGCCGAAATGAAAAGATATAGAAGAGAATACGGCGGAAAACGTCTGCAATTCAACACGGTCAAACTTTTTATGGATGGCATCAACCAAAACCATT
>DUAT01000148.1 GCA_012960755.1 Gammaproteobacteria bacterium | reverse complement strand
ACATTGCCACGGAACATGCTTACCGCGCCTTCTGAGTCCTGACGCTGGTGCATGAGCCACACGGTTAGATCTTCTCTAGGTGTCCACAGCAACTGTGCACGAGCGCCCCTGATATCATGGCCGCCCAGTTCGGTATCGAGGATAGGGTTGTCTATCCAATCATCGCGGTTCTGATTCATAAAGGAGAAGCGTCCCAGTAGTTTACCATCCACCAGCGTGCCACTGATTGCACCTTCGGCATTGATGGTACCCAGCTCGCCAGCGGTAAGCCTGGCATAGCCTTGGTATTCCTCGGTAGGACGTGCCGATTTGATATGCACGATACCTGCCGTGGTATTACGGCCGAAGAGGGTGCCCTGGGGCCCCCGGGCGACTTCTATATTTGCCATATCGAAGACAGGGAAGCCCTTCAGCCCGGATTTCTCCATGGGTACCTCGTCGAAAACAACGGAGACCGGTTGTGATGCCGCTGGGGTAAAGTCCGCATTGCCGAGACCTCTAAGATAAAAACGCGGCGCAAGGCGTCCGTTGGATGATTCGATATGCAGGTTTGGTACAGCACTGGCGAGTTGAAGAATATCGCCACCGCCAGCAAAGCGGGCATTCAGTCGATCCCCGCTCAACTGGGTGATAGAAAAAGGCACGTCTTGAATATTTTCGTCTCTCTTTTGCGCGGTTACTACAATTTCCTCAAGCCACTGTTCTTCTGCTTGTGTGCCTGTAGTCAACAGTAGAGCGAGAACTCCTACCAATATATTCTTAGGAGCTATTTTCCTCAGTGTATATGTGTGCATTATGTTTCCCCTTAACTTATAAAATCAGGATCCGGATAACCGATGAGTTAGCACAAATACACGTAGTTGAGGTTCCTTGAAATAGTACCGCGCCAACTTGGTTATCTATATAAAGCTTGTCTACCAAATATTACTTAAAGTAACTATTTATTGCTAACGTTTTTGACCGTACCCCTTGCTTAGATTCTCTTCGCGGGTGGATCTCTGTTAATGTCCGAGCGAGGATTGTCATGAGTCCTGACGGTTTTTGCTCGGCAAAGACAAACTCCTCGGCGCCTCTATTACCTATCGCCTAACATTGGGACCGAATGCTAGGCGATAGGGCTATCGATTTATATGATGTAATCAGACGGTTAGGCCCAGGCAGCAAGTGCTGCCTTTGCCACCGCAGTTTCAATCTCATAGGGCACTGTCTGTGGTAGCTTACTCAACTGATCACCATGCTTGACGGTATATTCCAGGCTCAAGGACTGTAGGGCCAGGCCTAGGTCCATGACTTCTATCGGGTTGCCATCTCCCGCCGCAAGATTAATTGGGTTACCCCGGGCCAGTAGGAAAATTTCCTTACCGGAGGCCAGGGTGTAGCAATCGATGTTCGGGCGCAGGCTACGAACTTCTTTGGCCATTGAACGCAGTGAGGCAATATCCATTTCAAATTCGAAGTGACCAGCGTTACAGAGGATGACGCCGTCCTGCATCTTTTCAAAATGTTCAGCGGAAAGCACCCCTTGTCGGCCAGTTACAGTCACCACGAGGTCAGCCACGGCAATAGCGTCCTCCAGCGCCGCTGTATTGAAGCCCTCGAGATGAGCCTCCAACTGCGTCAACGGATCTTTATCGACAACAGTAACATGGGCTCCTGTGCCACGAAGTCGATGGGCAACGCCCAGGCCACAGTATCCATAGCCGATAACGGCAATTTTCTTGCCACCAAGCAGCAGATTGGTGCTCCGCATAATTCCGTCAACCACAGAGATCCCTACACCATAGCGGTTCTCGACAATACGTTTGGCCAGTGTGTCATTGATAACAAGCGTAGAAAAATCCGGCTGCTGAATTTCTTCCCGCAATCGATTTGCACCTGTCGTGGTCTCTTCGGTAGCACCAACAATAGATTTCCTGAGAGCGTTGAAGCGGTCGCCTTCATACAATAAGTGGTGCAAATCCGCACCATTGTCCGCGATCAAATCAGGCTGGGTTTCCAACACACTAATCGCGTTCTCGATGTGTTCATCGTAGGTTTCAGAACGCCAGCTAAAGACATTGATGCCATATTCTGTGACCATCGCCGCCGCCACTTCATCCTGAGTAGTACCTGGGCTGCCGGTTATGGCTATTTCTGCACCACCGGCTTGCAGCGCCTCCAGCCATACACCAGTCTTGGCCTCTACGTGCAGACAAATACCAATCTTGAATCCGTCGAATGGTCTCTCTACAGCGAAGCGTTCCTTGATCCCCCGAAGAATCGGCATGTTGCCACGTGCCCAGGCGATTCGATCCATTCCCTGCCCGCTAAAATTGGTGTCGGCGATCTTGTAATTTGAAATTGACATACTGCAGGCCCCTTGTCGAAATTCTAAAGAGACTGAATATGTTAACAGTACTGTGGTAACGGTCGCCATCTGGAAGAACCGCGTAGACTGCCAAAAATCCATTAGATGCGGTGCTCCGTTCAACGTGAGAATCTGGCAGACTATATAATGATTTCGGATTCTTGAAATAAGGTCATGCTGTGAAAAACCACCCCATCTCTTCTACCCTTGTGCTTTTGCTCACGTTGGTGAGTTGTAGCGCCGCTCAATTAGAAAATCCAGTTGGCGAGCGCCAACAGATTGACCTGATTGTCGAAGGGGATTACATCGTCAGCATGGACGCAACAAACAGCATCATAAACAGTGGCGCGATAGCGGTTAACGATGGCCTTATCATCGACATAGGGGCCACCGAAGATATTCGTTTGCGCTATCAGGCAACGCAGGTGCTAGGAGGCGGCAACCGGATTGTTTTACCCGGGCTGATCAACGGGCATTCTCATGCTGCTATGACGCTGTTGCGTGGTATCGCAGATGACCTGTCACTGTTCGAATGGTTAAATGATTATATCTTTCCTGCTGAAGTCGCTTTTGTTGATGAGCCGTTCGTTCGCATTGGCACAGAACTAGCCTGCTGGGAGATGATTCGTGGCGGTACAACGACTTTTGTCGATATGTATTACTACCCGGATACGATCGCCGAAGTAGTTGAATCCTGCGGGATGCGAGCATTGGTCTCCGCGACGGTGATAGATCAACCAAGCCCGGGTGCGCAGAGCGCTGTTGATTCGCTGACCAAAGGCAGAGCTTTCATTAAGCGCTGGCAGAATCGTAATAATCGCATCACGCCTATTTTCGGACCACACGCAATCTACACGTTGAGTCCAGAACAACTAAAATCAACGCGAGAGGCCGCTCGTGACCTGGGTGTCCCCATCAGCATTCATGTGTCGGAATCGCCTTTCGAACTGAAGTACACCAAGGACACTTATGACATGACCAGCGTTAGCTTGCTTGAGTCGATCGGATTCCTGGATGGGCCGACGATTGCAGCGCATATGGTCTGGCCAAATGCAGCCGACATCGAAGTGCTCGCAGAACGTAAGGTTGGTGTTATATATAATCCCACATCCAACATGAAGACCGCAGCGGGCGTGTCACCAGTGAGCGCGATGCTTGAGGCGGGCGTCAAAGTTGGTCTCGGCACCGATGGTGCCGCGAGCAATAATGATCTCGATATGTGGGAAGAAATGCGACTCGCTGCCTTACTTCAGAAGGTTAGTAACATGAATCCGGAGGTGTTGCCTGCTAGCAAGGTTCTCGCCATGGCGACGCGCGACGGTGCTTCCGCTATCGGACTCGCTGGTGAGATTGGCAGCCTGGAGATCGGCAAGCGAGCAGACATGATCCTCGTGTCATTTGATGATGTGCATCACCTTCCGACCTATGACGTCATCTCTCATCTTGTCTATGTCACCGACGAACAGGATGTAGAAAGCGTGATTGTCGAGGGTCGGGTTCTTATGAAAAAAAGAGAAATACTCACGATTGATACTGATCGCGTTCGATTACAAGCCAGTGAACTTGGTGCGAAAATCCAAGCCGCATTAGCTCAAGGCTTGAAGGAGTAGGACTACTTATATAGGCCGCAGGAATTGAGTCGACCTTTGCCATACACATAACAATGCCTGTACGTCGTCAGCGCCTATGGAACAAAGTAACGGGATTGCATAAGAGAGGATTTCTGGATCATCGTAATGACCATTAAGGGAGTGAAAATGAATAGGAGGGGATTTTTACTACAGGCGCTCTTGGGCATAACCGCCACCCAGATAAAAGCTCCACTCGCACATAATATTGAATTTTCAGTCAATCCATTCACCCTTGGCATTGCCTCTGGCGATGTGACGGAAAGCTCAGTGGTCTTATGGAGCCGGCTCGCACCCGAGCCCTCAAAAGCAGCGGGTGGTATGGAGTCGTTTAGTGTTCCAGTTCAATGGGAGTTATCGCTGGATGCTAAAATGTCACGCATTATTCAGCGAGGCGAATTATTGGCGCAGCCTGCTCTTGCACATTCCGTGCATGTAGATGTTCAAGACTTAGAGTCGAGCCGCGAGTACTGGTATCGCTTTACCGCTGCAACACACAAGTCTCAGATTGGGCGCACTAAAACGCTACCTTACAAGGATAGTCATACCGAGTCGGTTAGGTTCATCACTTGTTCCTGCCAAAATTATACGCATGGTTATTTTGTCGCTTATGAACACATGATCTCGGATAGGCCAGATTTCGTGATTCACCTGGGTGACTATATTTACGACACCTCGTTCGGTGAAACATTTAGAAAACACGATCGGGAAAATGCGCCAAGCACCCTAGCGGACTACCGTCGACGACATGCGCTCTACAAAACCGATCGACATCTACAACGCGCTCATGCCGCTTTGCCTTTTTTTACGGTGATTGATAATCATGACGCGATTGAGGACATGGATCCGGCTGGGTTCGCGAAACGTGCGGCTGCCTATCAGGCGTGGTACGAACACATGCCTGTGCGAGGTTATGGCGTAGCTGGTGATAATCATTTCAGCCTCCACCGCCTGATTCAGTTTGGAGACCTGATGCAGATCAATCTGCTCGATACCAGGCAGTTTCGGGACAAAAAAGATCTCTGCACGGACAATCTGGATACGGCTTTTGGTTTCGGTAACTACCGGGAACGTTGCGACGAACTGTTTCCTGAAGATCGAACCATGCTGGGAGACCAGCAGGAACAGTGGCTGCACGAAAGTTTGGTGAAGAACAGAGCAGCGTGGAACGTAATGGCCTCTTCCGTGCCGTTTCTGCCATTTCATCTCCAGGTAGAGGGTAAACAATATGGTTACATTGGTGCCTGGGATGCCTATCCGGCGAACCGTGAGCGTATTGTTCAGGCGATCAGTAAGGCGAAATCAGGTCATCCAATTGTGCTGAGCGGCGACGTGCATTCATTTTGGGCGCTCGACGGCGCGCTCGCCAAGCAGGAAGTTGATCGGATTCCCGTGGTGGAATTCATTAGTTCATCGATATCGGCCAACTGGCCGGTACCACTTTCACAGCCGATCACCGAGAATCTGGACCACAATCCCCAGGTTCTCTTCTACGATGGAGGCAAGCGGGGTTACTTGTTGCACGAAGTAAACAAAAGAACCTGGACGACGACCTTACGTGCAGTAGATGATAAGAGCAACAATGACTCGACTGCGCACGATCTGGCGACATTCAATGTCACCAATGGAGAGCCTGGCATAAGAAGATCTTCCTGATCGCCTCATTCACCGTGCACTAAAACAGGAAATACACCGTTAGCACTTTCTGGCACTATAGGTAGCAATTATCCATTTGCGGCGATTGCTATGTCGATTTTCCAGGTTGCAACCCTCTCGAGACTCAAACTCATTCAAATACGAGCGTTTAGTGGTTTCATCATCCTGTTCCTCTCTAACCTGTTGATGGCATCCGGTAACTCGTCTTTACCTAATATAATCGTGATCATGACTGATGATCAGGGACGATGGAGCCTGGGGGAGTATGACAACCGTATCACTACGCCTAACATCGGCTACCTGGCCGACCAGGGCGTGAGGTTTGATCAGGCCATTGCTCCCACGCCGGTGTGTTCTGCAGCCAGAGCGAGTTTCTATACCGGGCGCACAGCATCACAGCATGGCGTGCATGACTTCCTGTCAGATAAAGATAGCGGCCAAAAAAACTGGCTCGAGAAAGAACGTCTGCTCTCTGAAGTATTGTCGGACAGCGGATATCGCGTTGGGCTCTTTGGTAAATGGCATGCGGATACTCACGGTTGGATACCTGTTCGAGGTTTTGATCGGTGGCTGACTTACGACGAACGTAAAACAAACTGGGTTAATCAGTATCAACATTCCGGGACCGTGCATTTCTCGAAAGACGGGTCAGCTACTACCCACACCGGAGTCCAGGCACGATTTCTCGCGGAATCAACCGTGGCTTTTATAGACGAACCTGGCGAGAGGCCATTTGCGGCTTTCATCAATTTTGTCGAGCCTCACTTTCCGTTTGAAGGATTGCCAGAACGACTGGTGTCACAATATCGGCAAGTCGCGCGCGAGATTGCCGCGCCTGGTGATACGTCGAATCTTCGTAGTTCCGGCAACGTAAGCGCGCCAGTCGCTGATCACGTAGAGAAACTCGCGCAATACCTGGCTGCAGTAACCCTGGTGGATGAGCAGGTTGGGCGTTTGCTAGATGCGCTCGAAGGACGGGATCTTCTAAACAACACACTCATTGTCTTTACGTCTGATCACGGTCATCAGACCGGACAATATGGTCTATACGGCAAGGGCAACTCGACAATCCCTCAGAACCTCTACCAGGACTCTATCGACATACCCCTTATCATTTATGGTCCGGAACGTCTGGTTGCAGCGGGCCAGGTTCGTAACGAATTCGTAAATCTTTACGATCTGTTTCCTACACTGACCGAGTTGGCGGGGGCCAGCATAGACCTGGCAGACTATGACGGACCCGGGAAAAGCCTGCTGCCATTGCTCAGGGGCGAGCGATTGACCTCCTTCCGAGATTTTCAGCATGCAGAACTTGGAAATGCCCGAATGGTACATAACGGACGCTGGAAACTGGTTCGTTACTATCAGAAGAATCAAGACGACCCACCCAGGGACTTCTGGTATGACCTCAATCATCCTTTGGGAGAGCGGTTTTCGGTTCCACCACCGAGTGAGCCGCAACAAGTCCAGTTGACTGACGCGATGGAATCATTCTTCGAAAGGTATGAGACAGCGGAACATTCAGGCCGCAGGATTTGGGATATTCCCAGTCACAACGCGCTGGAAATTTGGCGGCGCTAATGGTGAAGCTATCCGGTTTGCTGATAGGAGACCCAAACGTGAAGTGGGGGTACCCCGAGGAGAGGGCGCCTCATCTGGGATGTCTTAGTATCGATACGACGGGTGGCGGACTCAATGTCTGACTACTACATCCTTTCCGAGAACTGGTTACTGGTTGTAGATCGCGCCTCATACGCTCTCCGATTCTTCGGCCTCATGAAAAAGCTACATAGTCAACCCGAAGGTATCTCCTTACTTGCCAATGGTTCTATCGCTCCATGAAAGGCGAATGCGTCAATAAAGCGAGTAAAGATAGTGCTGTCCAACATCGGCGGAAAGAAGAACTAGGCTGATTTATCCCAATTGAGGGCGAACTTAGTATTAGTTGACCCACAGTCCCTTCGCTTTAAGAACTTTTTTAAGAAGCCCTGCTCGATCGGTCATGATGCCTTCGACTCCTAACGCCAGCAAACGTGTCATGTTAGCTTCATCGTTTACGGTCCACACATGGGTTTGAATGCCACGTTGTTTCATCTCTCTGATAAATCGTGAGTCGATAACCGTTACTTTCCGCCATCGTTCAGGTACTTGTGCACACTGCCCCTCAATCTTAAGAAAAGGCACCCCGTAACTGGTTAATCTTGCACGGCAAACATTAATCGGCCCTAGACTTGTACATACATTGGGGAAAGCCTCTCTCACGGCGTTAATCCGTTGGTCAGAGAAAGCGCCGACGCAAATACGATCTACGCATTTTAATTTTCGGATTAGATTAATAAAGGGAATCACAGTGGTATCAGCTTTGAGATCAATATTGAATCGAGCCTCTGGGAAGCTTTCTATGAGATCTTCCAAGCTAGGTATGGTTTCTGACCCGCCAACCCGGGCGCGGCGAACTACTTCGTAATCTAATTCGGATATTTTCCCGGTTTGATCTGTGACCCGATCCAGTTGTTGGTCATGGAAAGCCATTAGCACCCCATCCCTGGTGCAATGTGTATCAGTTTCGAGGTATTTGAAGCCTTGGTCGACGGCCCCCGCAAACGCAGGCAGCGTGTTTTCAGGGCCCGAGTCATGATCGCCTCGATGTGCGAAAGCAAGGACTCCAGGATGGTCTAAAAATGTATACACGTTAGCCTCGCTCTCTATATCTGGCCGGCAGTAATAGACGCAATGATCTGGCCAGGCTCACCGCACTTTTTACATTTCTCTATATCTATGGCAAACATGCGCTTGAGACGCTGCGCCCAAGTCATTGAGTAGGCATTCGGTTTCTGACTCTCTTGTTCTTCTACAGGTTTCTGCGGAACGACATACTGGCGCAGTTTACTGTAGGGAGAGAACACCCCGTGTAAGCGAGTCAGGTTCACATGCGATCTGGGCACCAGCGCTGCTAATCGCTCCATGAATTCCATCGGACTTAAGACCACATGGGTAGCATCGTTATAGGGAGTTTTGCGGCCGGAGCTAAATATTCGAAGCCTTCACCTTGGACTGCAAATGCTGATTAGCTTCAACCGCCTGAAACTTTGGCTTGTCTCCATTTATCACTATTGGTTCCACCAAAGTATCTCCCCTCGGTCCGGTAAAAAACGGTATGCTCACCCTTGACTGATGACTATACTCACTATTCTTGGCTGGATTCGTTACTCGATGCACAGCACTGATCCACCTGCCGTTGCTCCAAATTGGCCACAAGTCCCCGGCGTTCACCACAAAACCGTTCTCCACATGCGGGACATATTGCCACTGGCCATCCACCAGCACTTGTAAACCGCCACTATTACTATTTCCTTGATCATCCGGATCCTGGTACAAGATCGTATAGCCGGTATAGTCCGTGTGAGCTCCGTATCGGATGCTGTCACTTTCCAAGCTGTGCTCTGCTGTGGGTGGATAGTACGCTAATCGCAGCGAGTACTCTGTCTCTGGGGTCGAGTCAAAGTACTGGTCAAAGAACAAGTCTTCTACACCTAAGGCACGAGCAGACAAACGGTGAATAACGTTGCTGATTTTCAAAACTTGTGCGACGTACGGTCCAGCCAATCTTTCGAGCTCAACTGGGTGTGCCTTCGCGGATTCCCCTTCTTTCCAACTCGCTGGCAGACCACGGAAAACATAGTTCTCCACAATGTCTGCAGGGGCAACCCTCTTTTTGTTGTCATTATCAGCTTCGACCGTACCCAGCTTCCACGTTGTCCCCACTGACTCGTATCCAAGACCTTTATAACCTCCATCCGGACTCCCATATGGCCCATGCTCAAACATTTGCTTCAGTTCACTCGGAGTAGACTCGAAGAACTTGCGAATGGCAGCATGCAAGGTGCTCACTTGTTGGTGTGGAACAGGGTGTCCCACGACTACCGCGAATCCGAACTTTGACATAGCCCTGTCCCATTGCCCGGCCAAAGCATCTAGATCATCACTTTTGATTCGCGAACTGAAGCAGGGGGACAAGTCCACCACAGGTATCGTCATTGCTATGTTAATCTCATAAGAATGAATATGACTGTATGATATGTGTGGGAACAGGTCACGTACAGTCGGACAGGAAACTGGAACGCTACCTACGCGAAGACTTTTACAATCTGAGGAAATGCGCTTTATGGTTCCTATTGCCCAGACACATGGAAAACTCGCTGTCCGCAGTACAATCATCTGATGAACCGTATAAACACTGTTCTGATCTGTATTTTTGCGTCATTTCTGATGTCTGGCTTATTAAACCCGATCGGTCTGATCAGCGAACCTGTTGCTCTGGCTTTTGGTATCTCTTTAACAGACGCGGTGGCGAGCTTCGGGTACTTTACCATCGGCGTTTTCGCAGGCTCTGTTCTGTCATTTTTTGTGTTCGACTATTTTCACCTTAAGTCAGTCACTGTTCTGGGATACTTAGCCCTGGCGGTGGCCATCGCGGGTTTGTATGCGCTGAACAGTGACAAAACACTTCCTCTCTTTCTGTTCGCGATCGGCCTGTTTGCCGGCGTTCAGGTATGCGGTGCCAGCACACTCGTCAGTACTCTATGGCAAGAGAAACCGCGCCAGACAATGCTTATCGCCCAGGATGCCATGTTTAATGGCGGCGGCATTATATTTACCGCCCTGACGACCTGGTTTCTTACGTCAGGTTTTCATTGGGCAAGCACCTATGCCGTGGTCGGCGTCCTCGCGCTGGCAATTTCAACCATTGCGGCCAGAACTGAATTAAAACATGCCTCAGTCAGCGAAGAAACGCCTACGCCCCAAACTCAATGGGCCCCGGGGATTCTGCTTGTGGGGATCAGCTTGCTGCTATTCATGACCGCCAAAATTTCCATATTTATCTGGGCGCCTCAGTACATCGTTGAACGTTTCGATGCTGACATTGCTGCATCAGGCGGCCTACTGACGAACATCTTCATAGGCGCGTTCTGTGGATCATTAGCCGGAACATGGCTTGTGTCCCGAATACAAATAGACTATTTCCTGATGATAATGCTCACCATCGGTGCAACAGGGCTGTGGATGCTTGTCTCTGTCGAAGATTTGCAAATGGCGCTGATAACGGCTTACATTGTCGGCGCTTCGGTAGGAGCAACCTTTAATGGCTACACAGCATTCGGTTTGAGTTTTGTTGCTAAACCAACACACAAACATGTCGCCTATATTCTCGTTGCAGGTGGCATTGGGTCGGGTGCTGCGCCTTGGTTCAGCAGTGCAGCTGTAGAAAGACTGGGCAGCGTGTCAGCAGCGTTAGTGATCTTTCTTGGCATTCAAGTGACAGTACTAGTAAGCATTCTACTACTTAGCCTCTATAAACACCTCCATCAACGGGAAGATCAATTCAATTCGGTGACCCGTTCGTGAGCAATGCCCAGTGATACGGATGCAGAATACGTAATCCGTGACGGCGATTGGAAGTTGTTGGCGGATAAAAACTATAAGCCTATTGAGCTTTTCAATCAGGCAGAAGACCCACTTGAATTTTTTAATCTTCTAGATGAGAAGGCAGGAATTGTTGAACGCCTACACCGTCTGATGCTAGATAAGATTAAATCTATTGAAAATGATCCACTGCGACTAGTGCAATTGTCGATAGATCATTCTTCTGGTAAGCATTAGCAGTACAAAACCAAATACTCCAAGTTGGTCTATTCTTCAGAAAAATAAGTGAATTGTCTTTTAGGGCCGGGATCGAAAAATCGTGCACCGCTTCCTATTTGATTGTAATCACCTAATTCTGATCGTGCCCATTCAATTTCATTCATCAGTGTGGCCACCACCTCCGGCCTCTCATCTGACAGGTCATGTTGCTCGGCGATATCAGTATGTAGATCAAAAAGCAGCGGTTTTTTAACAGTCTCCATATACTTTCCTAACCAGAGCATGTGAGGTGAGTCGGCACTCCTTGGCAAAACAAGTTTCCACCGGTCCATACGTACAGCCTGCAATTTCGTGAGTGCATAATAAAAGTAGCTTTTATGGGGACTACGCGCTCCCGGCTGATTAAACATTAACGGCAGAATATTTTTTCCGTCAATTTTAAGGTCACGAGGCAGTTCCCCGTTACCTAAATGTGCTAGTGTCGGGTAAAGATCCATGATGCTGACGATTTCCCGACTGACAACTCCTTTCGGGATCCTGTCGGGCCAACGCATAATGGCCGGTACCCGGACGCCGCCCTCCCAGTTGGAATACTTCCCGCCTTTTAAGGGTTTGGCATTGCCAATATGCTTTCCCAGTTCCTTCCGGACTTCCGGACCATTGTCGGACGCGAAGATGACGAGGGTGTTTTTATCTAGATCTAGTAGTTTCAATTCCGCCAGGATTCGGCCTACACTCCAGTCAAGTTCTTCAATGGCATCCCCGTAAAGCCCGCGAGCTGACTTTCCGCGAAATGCTTCGGAAGCACCGAGCGGAGTATGGGGCATGGTGTGTGCCAGATAGATAAAGAAGGGTCCATCTTCATGCGCCCGAATAAACTCTATAGTTTCTTCAGTATATGTCTTCGTCAACAGATCCATGTCCGCGGGGCTTTGCACCACTTCGTCGTTACGCATCAGTTCGACGATGAATCGCCGGTGATCGACTTCCTTTGTATAACCATTGTGCATCGGCGTCCCAAAAAAATAATCAAAGCCCCGTGCTTTGGGCATGAGTTCGGCCTTGAATGGACCTTTACCACCCGCTCTACCCGGCGGTAACGGGGGTGGCGCGAAATCCCAGGGTGCTTCGCCGTCTCCAGCCAAGTGCCACTTTCCGATCGCGGCAGTGGCGTAACCGGCATCCTTAAGCACTTCGGCAATTGTCAATTCTTTGGTGTGGGGTGTTGTATTCGGGATTTTCCTGTTCCCCGGTTCTGCAATTCGTATGGGATAGGAACCAGTCAGCAGGGCCGCCCTTGTAGGCCCGCAATAAGGTTGGGCATAGAAATCGAGGAACTGGATCCCGTCAGCAGCCAATTTATCCAGGTGCGGTGTGCGCAGGTCTGTGGCCCCATAAACCCCGACATCGGCATACCCCTGATCGTCAGTCAGCATTAATATAACGTTAGGACGAGTAGCTTCTCTGTTCTTAACTCCTATTTTGTTTGAATCTGTTGTTTCATGATTACAAGATAATATGAGCGTGCTAATCAAAAATAACGATATGGTAAAAGGTATGCTGTTATTCAAGTGCTGGCTTCCTGTAAATTTCATAGGGTGTGGTAATTGTGTGCGGCGTCAGCCACCATGGTACCAAATGACCTGATTCACTAAGAGATACATCTGCTACTTTTAAACTGAAGTACAGGAGTATCATTCCTCCAAACCACTAATACCTATCTAGTGCAGGAGTCCCATTCTGTGAAGTGGGGGTAGGGGGGCGGTGGGGTGTTGCTGGGCCGGAAATGCTAGCGGGGTAAGATATCAGGTTCTACACCACTGTGATTGAGATCTTTTAACATAATCAAATGCTAAAACTTATCTTCTTGTTACTCTCGCTTTACTCTGCAACAACTAGCGCCCACGGTGGCGATAAATGGTCTAGCGCCAGGAAACAAGCGTTCGCTAACGATCCCGATAATCTTTTGGCGACTTCCTCATCTGCAAATAGGAGTAAGGGTTCTAAAGGTCCAGACCAATGGATGCCAGCGATTAACAGGTGTAGCTATGCTCAACGGTGGGATAGGTTGATCGAAAAGTATGGGCTAGTGGCCACCACCGGGGAGATGGCGGCCATAGCCAGAGCTTGTCAGTAGTTCAGCAACCACCATACATGACCGTTCTTCGGAAAATGTGGTTTATACTTCCTATCTTCGGAAGCGGACAAGACCATGACAGACGAAGATATCACAATCGCGGTTGTCGGCGGTTCGACCTTTGACCGGAGTTTTCGCGGGGATCGCCCCTTCGCGGAAGGGTTGGCGGAGGTTGAACGGCAGTTCCGGGTGGACACCGCGGCGGGCAAGAGCCCCACCATCCACCGGATGCGTTACAAGAACGCCGGATTCTATTTCATCCCTTTTCACGGCGTCGCGGATTTTACGAGTAAGGAATATCACGAGGGCAGGAACTTTGTTACGACCCTGGCCGCGCTTTACAACCTCGGCGTAACCCACGCCATTGGCGGCGCCACGGGAGGTGCGGTGAATGAGTCCTACCGGGTAGGCGACGCCTTCATTCCCGACGATCTGATGAATTTCAATTACCACCGGCCGGCGAGCGTCCTGGCTGAGGCGGCCATCACCCGCGATGCGGTGCGCTCGCGTTTTAATCCGCCGTTCTGCCCGGATATCCGGGAAATCCTCATCGAGCTGGCGAACGCCCATTACACGGTGGGAAAGGTCCACACCGCCGGCACCGTGGTGCAAACCGATTCGAGCCGCTATGAAACCCCGGCGGAGGTGCGCAATTACGGCCGCATGGGAGGGGACTTCGTCACCCATAACATCGGAACCGAGGCAATCTACGCGAGGCAACTCGGAATACACTTCGCGGTTCTGAATTCCGTCTCCAACCCCGCGGAAGGAGTCGGCTCTTTCACCTTCGACTCAGAGATGGACACCGGTGAGAAGATCGCCGAGCAAGCGACCCCTATCATCCTTGATACCGTAGCCC
Source organism: Gammaproteobacteria bacterium (assembly GCA_012960755.1). The sequence goes on along the minus strand of DUAT01000148.1, from coordinate 282 downwards.
GATTGAACGCGCATACGCCCCAGTGTGGCGATACCTGTATCGGGGAGCGGTAGGCCGCATCCCTGGCAGGAACGGAGAAGTGAGAGGAAAAAGTGAGGGGGAAAAGGGGCGGTGGGGTGCTGCTGGGACAATTGCTGCTTTCGTAGCACTATAATTACCCATTAATACATGCGCCCTTACTCCTCCATGAAACGAAGCCATCATAAGGTACGGTTTGCTGGTGAACCTGTTGGTGTCACACGCTGTTCACACGCCGGCCGCTTTTCAGCCTTCAGCGTCTAA
>DUAT01000147.1 GCA_012960755.1 Gammaproteobacteria bacterium | reverse complement strand
CCCATCCAGCGCTGACAGAAATTTGTCGCGCTGCATATACTTGCCGCGCATCACGCCGTCTATATCAAACAATCCAACCTTGACGTAGTCGAGCTCTCTCTCCCGGGCGATCTGCCGGGCATCATCAATCGTGCGAACTTCTCTTGTTTTCAACTACCCATCTCTTTAAGTGTGCTTCGGGTATATTCCCGGCAAACGGAAGCAATACCTTCGGCCAAGGGAACTTCCGGTCGCCATCCAAGAGACCTTATTTTAGAACTATCCAGTAATTTCCGGGGAGTGCCATCCGGCATACTGGAATCCCATTGGACAGTTCCACTGAAACCTACCTCAGATGCCACTAACTTTGCCAGATCGAATATCGATACCTCATTACCAGACCCAACATTAACAAGAGGCGGGTGAGAACTATCGAAAAGCCAATCTAGATCCGAGTCGGAAGATGAGAGCAGTTGCAGACAAGCTCTCGCCAGATCATCACTGTGCAGAAACTCTCGCAATGGTGTTCCCGTGCCCCACAATTGAACCGCTGGCGCTCCACTCACTTTAGCATCAACAAATTTTCTAACCAAAGCGGGAAGTACATGTGAGTTCTTGAAGTCAAATTTGTCATTTGGACCAAACAAGTTTGTTGGCATTACCGAAAAATATTTCGTACCACATTCGCGATTGAATGCCCAACACATCTCGACGCCGGCAATTTTCGCTACAGCATAAGGTCGGTTGGTCATTTCCAGCGGTCCGGAGAGCAAATACTCTTCTTTGATAGGCTGGGGGCAGTCCCGTGGATAAATACAACTAGAGCCCAAGAACAAGAGTCGCTCAACTCCAACACGAAAAGCCGCCCTGATCACATTCATCTGGATAGCCAGATTATCCGTTATGAACTTGACCGGCATCACGTTGTTGGCATTTATACCTCCCACCACTGCTGCTGCGAGGATCACACTATCGGGACGTTCGCTTTCAAAAAAAGCCTCCGTTGCTGAGTAGTCCGTCAGATTCAGGTCGTTATGGCTTCTGGTAATTGGCGGCCTATACCCGGAACTTGCAAGTCCCCTCACAATTGCTGACCCGACCAATCCATTGTGACCCGCTACAAATATTCTGGACTGTGCTCCGACGAGCTCACTCATGGTAGTCGCGGGTGGCATATCCATGCTGTTTTGACAGCGCATCGAGTTGCGCCGCTTTCAGGTCTTTTTCAACCATCTCGGCAACGAGTTGCTCGAACGAAATAGTCGGCTTCCACCCCAGGTCGTTTCTTGCTTTTTCGGCACTCCCAAGCAAAGAGTCCACTTCAGACGGACGCCAATAGGCCGTATCTATTCGCACAACGCAATTACCATGCTCATCAAAGCCTTGTTCGTCCTCTCCTGTACCCTGCCAGTGAATTTTCATTTTCAATGCAGTTGCCGCCGCCTCTACAAACTCACGAACAGTATGTTGAACCCCTGTCGCCACAACAAAATCTTCGGGCTCATCACGCTGGAGCATCAACCACATCATTTTGACGTAATCCTTTGCGTGCCCCCAATCCCGCTTCGCATCGAGATTACCTAACCACAGGCAATCCTGGAGCCCGGACTTAATCCTGGCCAGCGCTCGGGTAATTTTTCGAGTAACAAACGTCTCTCCTCGAATCGGGGACTCGTGATTAAACAAAATACCATTGCATGCATACATACCGTATGCCTCTCGATAGTTCACTGTAATCCAGTATGCGTAGAGTTTTGCCACGCCATAAGGGCTGCGAGGATGAAAAGGCGTGACTTCCGTTTGTGGTGTCTGCTGGACGAGCCCAAACATCTCCGATGTAGAAGCCTGATAAAACCGGGTCCTCTCTTTCATTCCCAATATCCTGATCGCCTCGAGTAGACGCAGGGTTCCCAGCGCATCGGAATTAGCCGTGTACTCCGGCTCCTCAAAACTCACAGCTACATGACTCTGTGCGGCGAGGTTGTAGATCTCGTCCGGATTTACCGACTGAATAACGCGAGTCAAGCTGGTCGAATCGGTCATATCACCATAGTGGAGGAAAAAGCGTCGGTCGTTTTGATGAGGATCCTGGTATAAGTGATCGATTCGCTCGGTATTAAAAAGAGAACTGCGGCGCTTAATGCCGTGCACTAAATAGCCCTTCTCCAGAAGTAACTCTGCAAGATAAGCGCCATCCTGGCCGGTAATCCCTGTAATCAGGGCAACTTTCGATTTGGTTATCACTCAGTTTCCTCGCGATTAGTCAATCCAGATACTCATTTTTTAGGGCATGATTAGTCGGTATTAAGCACTTAGGCTGAAGTAAAATGGAGCGGGTGAAGGGAATCGAACCCTCACTATCAGCTTGGGAAGCTGAGGTTCTACCGTTGAACTACACCCGCTACACTGACTCGCACCAAGATTATCATCGGCTGGCATACTTCGACCAGACCTCATTTTCAAACCAGAGTCCAATCCT
>DUAT01000146.1 GCA_012960755.1 Gammaproteobacteria bacterium | reverse complement strand
GGCAGGTATTCTGACCTGGGGAGCTTTTACCTATCCGATTGCTTTTCTGGTCACTGATACCACCAACCGCCTTTTTGGTATGGGTCCGGCCCGGCGGGTAGTGCTAGTCGGCTTTGCCTTTGGCGTTGCCCTGACGCTGATCGCGGCTCTTGGAATTGCGGCCGGTGTGAGTCGCTCAGGCGCTCTGTCACTGTGGCAGGCACTTTTTCATGATCCAGATGCTTTTGCCATGCTAAGAACGGCTCTTGCGTCGGGTTCAGCATTCCTGGTGGCCCAGTTGCTGGATATCAAGGTGTTCGATGTTCTGCGCCGGCAGGCCTGGTGGAAGGCGCCGGCAGCATCTTCACTGGCGGGCTCTTTTATAGATACTCTGCTTTTTTTCTTCCTGGCCTTTGCAGGAACCGGTTTGCCTTGGGCCAGTTGGGCGGTGGGAGATTTCTGTGCAAAACTGATTATGATTGCCCTGTTGCTATATCCGTTTCGAGTGTTGGTTCGGTGGTATTCCGGAGCTCTTCGACCTGCTCCTTGAGGGTCAAGAAGGACGGTGGGTTTATGCTACCTGTTCTTCTTAGAATAGGTATGATTGATCTATGCAAGCTGGCAGCAAAGAATGGGGAAATCTATCAGCATCTCTAGAATTTTTTGCTGAGAGGAAATTTCGGCTCGATTCGAGAGTGCTGGATATCGGTTGTTACACGGGAAGCTTAATTTCTGACCTATCTCAGACTGGTTTTTCCGATGTCTATGGGGTTGATGTTGATTCGCATGCTGTTGCGCGAGGACAGAAACTGTATCCAGCACTGGAGGCCCGGATTACCAGCTATGATGGTGTGACGCTGCCATTTGCCGAGGCGACAATTGACGTTGTAACTATGTTCGATGTTTTAGAACACATTCCCAATGTCGAAAAATTTTTGTCACAACAGGTGCAAAGAGTCTTGAAGCCGGGTGGAACGCTGGTATTTCAAACACCGAACAAATATACGAACATTCCTTGGGAGATCTTGATACACAAGAGCTTTACCAAGTACAGATCTTACCATATGTCTTTGCAATCTTATCGCAGCTTGAAGCGACTTCTTCTAGCTGCTGGCTTTATGGATATCAAGATTGGTAAGCGCGATATCTTAAATCCCTATTACCTCGAGCCGTTGCGACAGCGAATTGGTGTATTGGCAAATCCAGTTGCGGTTTTTTTTAATGCGCTACCTGCAAGATTCTCAACCAATTTTTGGGGGCATTGTAAGAAGTTGCCGAGTCAATAGATCATGTTTACAAGCACCCGGTCTCAAGTTTAACCAGAGTCAAAAACCGGGTTTGGTGTTTTTTTGACCAGTTTTGGCTCAAAATCCGCGGCTCGGTCCCGCGGAATATCGACTTCAAAGGAGTCGGCCTGTGTGATCAACGCCTTGCTGGAGTAGCCATTTCGGCTGTTGCCCGCCGATGAGGACCGATGCTTTCCGTAGCCAAGATGATTGTCCAGTGTAGCACTGAGCGCTGTCTCCACCGTGATCTTCATCAGCATTTGACTGAAATCACAGAGGTCTTTCTCTGCTTTGATGTTTTTCGCCGCTTCGCGGGCAAATACTTCAAGCTTCTTATAATGGACTGAGGCCCAGTATGAGAAAAAGGCAGCCTGCCCCGATAATGTATCGATAGAGAGTTCCTTTCATAGTCTGCAGGCCGAACTGGTGCATCGTGAGCACTATGCCACCCGTCATCAGGCACGTAGCAGTCTCTTTGAAAGCATCGAAATCTACTACAATCGCCAGTGGAGAAATTCGACGATGGGGAACAAGATTCTCAGGCAGTGCGAGATAAGGAAAACGACTTAACCGAGTGTGCGTGCAAATGGGGAAAGAACGCTAGATGAGCCTTATTCGGAAGCCCGTCGGGAATTTATCGGTATCATGACCGATCCAACAGTCAATCGTCCTGAGCGTGTTTGTGTGGGTTACCTCTGATGAAGATATCGATCGTCTTTACCCGTCAACCAGTGTGGACGAGCAACCGTTAGTTATTGTTTTGGGAGGGGGCAATGAAAATTTTCTGACTCGGGAAAAAACCACCAATATGTTTTCACACATGTGACAATGATCAATTAATCTATTGTAATGTCAAAATCGCACAATCCGATCGAAGAGTCCAGTTATTTCGCGGAGTCGTTTCGCACATGCTTTTCATTTGATGAGCATCCGCTAAATCCAGTTCCAAAAGGAATATTCAGAAAAGCAATAGCGTTGTGGCTATATCCAAGATATTCGATGTCTGTGTATATGCGACTCGCTCAATATTTCTATTGCAACAAAGCGAAAGGCGGCAGGTTATTCGTACTTCTTGCTTATTATTTTCGAAGAAAGAACGAAGTCAAGAACAATTTCGAGGTAAATCTCAGTGACGCTATCGGCCCAGGTGTTATTTTTCACCACACGGGCGTGACAATTACAGCAGGCACAGTT
>DUAT01000145.1:3755-14623 GCA_012960755.1 Gammaproteobacteria bacterium | reverse complement strand
TCGAGGGTCTACAATGATTCGACCCGTTCTAGCAGCATCTATATAAGGGAATATGTACCCGCCTCTGTTTGATGTTTGTTTTACAAACCTATCCCACTTCATCTCTCCGTATGTAGAGTTAGACGTTTCGGGTAAGCCCATAGCCCTGGCTGCCGTCTGCATAGCCTCGACATTCCCGTAGGCACGGATCATGTTGTTACTGACTAGACTGATAACGCCTCGACCAGCGAACCGGGTCTCAGGGTTATCGAGGTCATCCGCAGCCGCATAACAGCCCAGTATCGCGAAGTCTCCAGAGCCATACGCTTCAACGGCATGGGGATTTTGTCGCATCGACATACATGACCGGGGGCCATGTTCGTAGATACGTTTGAACATATGAGCATCACGGGAGATCACGTACTTCCAGTTCTCCGCCGTGAACGACTCGGTCATCTGCCGAGCCAGATTTTCGTTGTCTATTCCTACATGGCCGGCGAAGAATCTCCCTATACGGCCGCGACTCATACGATCCCCGACTCGGTAATCGTCTCGCTCTATTAGATAAGCGACCTGACTCGGATCATCATTCGCTATATGTAAGAAGAAAGGCGCGCCTGAAAGCCACCCTAAATTGTTATCGTTGAGGACTCCTCGTTGAATGCTGGACAGCTGGGCATACCAGAATATCTGTCTCAGTCCCTCACGCCACTCGATCCAATTGTCAGTTGAGGGCCAACCAAAGGCATCGTTTAACTGAGCAACAGCCTCAAATTCTTCGTCGTTGAAATTAGTGTGGTGTAAGTCCTGTCCAGGTACGTCTATATACTCTGTGACTTTCTCACAGAACTCTTCGAAAGAGCGTATTGGGTTGTTCCTTGCCTGTATACAAGTTGCTAGGCTCACGTTGTTCTCCGTTTATCATTTCTATTTAGTCTTATGTTTTATGTTTTATATAATTAGCAATGCTAACAATAGCACTGCTTATAATTTATTGCAATAGGAAATCTGGGACATTTTCCATAGCAGACAGATTCGTGCTGCTGGAACGCCATGCTGTATCCACCATCGAAAGAGCTTCATCGACTGTTGTAGACACTAGTTTCCAGTTAAGTCGCATTCCACGAAAAGTCCCTTTACGTCGCTTCTCATCTCGTATACCACTCTTTAAAGGTAGGCCATGTTTAGCCATCATTCGACCAAAGCGTATTGGATTAACGTTCTGGTGCGCGCCCGTCATCATCATATACAACAGTCTTAGTTCATCAGATGACACAGAAATAGGGCCGCCCGCCACGCTCTCAATAAAGCGGTGAAGGAGAAGTTTATTGGTATTCGCCATCGTCAATATCGTCGTACTGAACGTTGTCTGAAGTGAGTCATCCGGTATTGCTTCAAGAAAATAGTCCAGATTACCCGCTCGTACAGCGTCACAAAACTCATCGGTCGAGGTCTTACCACTCTCGATCATTGTCTGACGTGCATAGTTCTCGACTGCGCTATGGACCTGTGTATCGTCTACTGTTACCGAATACAACATTTTGGCAAACGCTGCCCGTTCCGTGTCCCACTGTTCGACGAGATCGAAAAAGTTCTTCTTGATATCGTAATCACCAATCGAAACCAAAGGCTGTTCTTGTCGTGTACATACACTGAATCGTCTATCTGATGCATCAAGTAGTAAAGGAGTATGAGAGTTAGACGCTAAGATAACTCCAAAGAAAGTATCATAAGACTTAGATAACTCTCGCATACCTCGTAACGATAGCCGCTCTTCAGTGATGATATTCTTCAGCATCTCACCAGTCTTACTACCGTCACCGGTCATGCTTATCTCGTTGGCCTCGTTTATGAGGATCAACCTGGCCTGCTGCATCCACCCTGTGAATGAGTCATTAAGATGATCCATACGAATCTCGATGAAGTAGTCCCCACCAAAAATAGGGCGCAAGACACGCTCCATTAATACGTTCTTACCTGTACCAGGAACCCCATGAATAACCAATGCGGTGCCGGGTTTTGTACGAGCTTGCATCATGTGTCCTAGCCAATTGATAAACCAGTTCATAATCTGCTTATCATTACCTAACACATGGTACATAAGGGCTGCAGTGTAGGGCGCAACAATGTTTAGATGCGCCGAAAGTACATCAAGGGTTAGCTCTGAGTCCCTACTAATCCCTCGGTAAGTCCGCCCGTAATCGTTATCTGAGAATGAGTTAATAAAACAATCACTCGGATCAAACACCCGATCATCAGCAGGATCAAACCGTACATGGTAATCCGGTACTGGATCAGGCATCAGCAGATCGTGGTTAGCCAGGTGGTCAGGGATGTTGTCCTTGGTTATCTCCCACTTCAGCAGTGTATTAGCCTTCTGATCGAAGGCATAAGAGAAAAATTTATTAACGCTTATATCACGGCCCACACCACGCAATGTCTCGCCCTGTTCCAGGCGGTAGTCACTGGCTCGCTCTTGGGCAGTGGCATACGACTCGAGGTCAACGTCCTCGTGCCGGAATGAATAGTCTTCTGGTTTAAATGAGTGAACAACGTCCGGCTTCCCTATGGGATGGTAGTACGCAGCGCTGTCACCGTGATTCAAGTTGTAATAAGAAAATCCCCGATCACTGCCAACAAAATGCAATGTGCCGGGGTCGGGCTTATCGACAATGATTGTCGCTTTACCAATGTGCTTGGTACGTAGTGAACGCTTAGGTAGGGCAGCATCAGAGCGACGTTTCGCAATTAGTTTGGACGCTGTAGCACCGATGGTGGCTAGGGCCATAGCCTTAAGTTTAGATATAGGTACGTGCGTTCTTTTAGTCTCAATTAAAACAATCCGTGTATCAGTAGACACAGAGTCCCTATACGGCTCGACGCAGATTGCTGACGCTATGTAGATCAGTTTACTGTTGTCTGCCACACTGGGGTCGATAGGCCACTCAAGGGAGAACCCAGTACCCATCAGCCCCATATCATCCTGAAAGTGTCTCAGGTTGATTGTCTTAAGCCAGTGTTTCACCAACGCTGGTGAGATAGGCTCTTCTAACATGAAGTAAATGTGGCAACGTAGCCCTGGTTTAACAGGGTCTCCGTCTCGTTCAATACCATATGAAGATGAGTACTGAATGACATATGAAAACTTTTCTAGCCCAACCAGGGCGACTATCTTTGAAATGTCTGTCTCGGTTGTACCATCGACATCCAGCACCAGCCACTCAGTTCGTTGAGTACGGTTGACGTGTCCAGCACGTGACTCGTCCTCTAAAGGACGATCAAGTAAACCTTTCAACAGTACTCTGGTTCCTAGAAGGGAATTACGCTTTAGTGATTCATAGAACTCAGCTGGGTTTTCAACGGTTTCTTCGTAAGAGGTGAAATCTTTTATGTTCGGGTAGGATGTTACTTCTAGTCTGTTATTCTTTCCGACTGAGAACTTTTTCGCAGGGCGAGCGTTCTTCGCTTCGAGGTAATGCAGCTTCATACGTATCTCCAGGGGGAACCGTCCATTATACTATAAGCATTGCTACTAAATCAATTCCCACCGAATTTAGCAATAAACGCCTTCCCCCAACCCTCAGTCTCTCGTGTCTCCTGAGCATCGTATACCGCCTTGACAAAATCATCCGCCATTTGGCTCTTTAACTGGAACTCCTGTCCGTTGAATTGGATAAAGAGACTGTCGGTTGCTGCGTCATCAAAAACGTCTAACTCAGTTACATTCTCGGTATGGTGTCTATTCATCAGTGTTGTACCCTTCGAATAATTGATAATCTGTCCATGTTTCAGTTGATTGGTTCTTTTTAAATGGGGGAGTTGAGATGATTTGTCCTGCTCGCAGACGATCCCAGTCCCTACCCAAAGCGGAAGCCAAAATTTTTTCGTAGTTATGGTATACGCTCATCTCGCTTTCGAGCTCCTTACCATACCAAGAGTCCCAGAACTTATCTTTAATAGTATCCAGGTTTTCAGTCATGACCTCCTGGATCACAGGTGGTCGTTCAGTTTCTGCATCAGGATTTATTGTGTTTCGGAACTGTTGTTTTCTTTGCAGTGTGTATGTCCTCTTCAACTCAGTGAGTTTGTATGGGCCATTCATTGTTGTAACTCCTCGTAGTAGTAGAACTCAGCCTCTTCTGTGTATTCATTCCAGAGGAGTAAGCATCCGTTATCATGGCGTTGCATCTTTAAGCAGTACGCATTCTCTTTATCTATCGGCCATCTCGTACGAAGTTTGGCCTCATTAAAAGACTCCTTATCATCGAAGTACATCAAAGAGTCACTTGTCACGGCTCTGATTCCATTAAGAGTAGGCCCGTGATAGCCATCACGTTTATTATTTCTCTTGGATATGTAATCAAATCCCCGTCGAGTTATTAATCGCATTACGCAAACACTCGCTTACGCCAGTGTCCCTCTTCTTTGATTAACTCCTGGTAGCCGTTGTGAATCGGCCAGCCAGAGTCTTTTCTGTTAAAAGTACCCTTAGATACATAGTCATCAAAGGCCCGACAAATGGCTTGGGCTTTGGCACAATAAGGGGCAGATTTACAGGTATCGCAAGGCGATAACGCTTGCATAAACTCATACGGGTTTTCTTGTTTCAGTAATTTATTCACTGGTATTCCAAGACTTATTTTCTCCCGACTTCATCTCGGCCTCCTTGTTGGAAGGAAATTTCGGCTCGTCATTGAGCACGAAGGCATTACCACCTTTAGAAACACCAGAGAAAATTAGACACGCCTCATCCCCTTTGTGAACCACCATCGAGGCAGTCGTTCGCTCCCTATTCACATACCAAAACCAGTTTACGGATTCCATTACACCAGCGACAATCGCTACTTCCTGATGTACTTCAGCCAGTATCTCGTTTAAGCGTTCAGGGGTAGCGCAGACCAGGCTAAAAGGTACGTGCTTAAACGACATACCCTCGGGTAGCGTCTCTTCTGAATACACTCGTCCTGTGTACAGAGAGACAGCTGTTAATACCATTCCAAAAATGATTGTCGTGCTAGCTCGCATTTATTTCGCTCCTTACCGAAAACCTTCGGTAGTTGTAAAAACCTATCGCTAAACAAACAAATAGTCGTATGGTTAAACTAATCATCCATCTCATGATCGAACTCTCTCCCTATATCTGGTGGTTCACCCTCGTTGTCTCGGGTGCGTGAATAACTACCCTTACCCTTTAACGGTCGGAAGACATAAGCCTTCTGCTGTAAGCGACTAAATTTCGCTACTGGATTCTTGTCCTTCTTCCATCCTTTTCTTAATTTCATCGACGTTACTCTCGGAGTCTCCTCGCCGGCCAAAAAAAGGGACCGACCCCGAAGGGCCGATCCCGTGATGACGTTAGCTGTTATAAACTATGCCTCCGTCGCGTCTCTCTACTTCTGAGGTAGAGATTGTTTCCTGGTTTTTCACGTCGTACACCTTTAAGAACGAGGTGTTGGCGAGCGCAGTATTAACATCGCCGCGTGCCGCTTTCAGTGCATTAACACCACCCTGATCGATGACCTTCTGCATTTCTTGTGCGAAATTGGAAGGCAACTCCGTTCGATCCGTTTTGGCTAATGAGATCAACTGAAACGCGTGTTTTACGGTTTCCTCCGTATTACCCACGGCCTCTTCGCGTTGCTCAGACAACAACTGACTGACCTTCTCCTTGGAATATGGCGTTGCGGCGGCCAATTTCGTAAGGGTCTTGTCATCCGGTGCTTGCTTGGATTTCTCTCGATCCACCAACCATTCGAAGTCATTCTTCAACGGGTTGATAGCCCAAGCACCTTTGCCAGGCATTGCCAAGGCTCTACGGACGCTTAACCAGCGTTCCAGATCGTCGTAGGCAGTCACCTTCTCAGTGAAGGCAAGGCCCATTTCGGCCATTTGTGCCTCTTCGTCAAAGATCGCGTCCAGATCAGCCTTTAACTCATTGGCGTCATCGTTGGACTTACCAGCACCCTTTCGTTCCTCGTGTACTGCTCTCATTGAGGCTGAACGAACGTTCCGATTGAGTGCATTACCCATTGCCCAAGCACAGTATCCATGTGCTGTGGGGTCCATATTGCGTAAATCTTTTACGCCATCAATGGGCATCTGGGTGGGGCTCTCGACCATCGTGTTTTCCTTTTTATTTAGCATTGCTTATATTCCTATTAGTTAGTAAAGAGAAATCACCGAGTTCTTCTCGGCGAATTAAAATATCCTCTGGGGAGGATAGGGTCGGTGACTGTACCTCTAAGCCCATTGCATCAGGCCAGTTATAGTCACCATTCATGGGCACGTTAATTTCCCGTGCGATCATGTTGGTTTCTTCTTTCTTATCAAACTTCTCAATTTTTGAGTAGTCCATAGAATCTCCTGTTAATAGTCAAGACTAAGGTACGAATGATTAGACTCTGGTCGCCAGACCAGTTCGTTACCACCCCTTGAAGAAGGAACGTACGGGTTCTTCTTCGTAACCAAAGAACGGCATACGTAAACCCTCGTCTTTCTTCTTGGGCGCTGGTGCTGACTTGGAGTAATACCCCTTAGCACCCATGTGCTTGTTATAGAGGAATCCAGGGATTGTCTTCCACTCGCACTTGAACATGAAACCATCACGCTTAATACGTACTGGTTTCATATAGCCAAAGACCTTCTTAACAACAAGTAGAACGATAGAGATCTGAAGGCCTCCGACCATCGCCGCGATCATGCCACCTAATGTTCCTGCAAACAGGACCATCAGTAAGCCAGTCGCCGCTATGTCTACATAAAGATCAAAGCCTAGAACTTTCCAGAAGTCCAACTTCATTAACATAATTAATAAAGCGACTGCTGCTATCATTCCGACAATTGCCATTTCTAACATTTCTATTCTCCTGATATAAACCTAGTTAATAAACGTCTCACAAATTTATCCAATCTACTCTCGTTTCTTGGCATAAGCCTCCATGCCATTTTCTGCATGGTCTGGATAGTGGCTTTGTGATCTCGTGGGTACTGCTGCTGGTATGAATTACGGATAACCTCGGCTCCCATACGGGAGCGCTCGGTATCGATGTAATCTTCAGCAGTTGGACCGTAGGCAATATCATGAGGTTTACCTACAGTATAACAGCATTGCTTATATTCGTCACTACTCATTTTAGGGCCTCCGGTTTGAACATGCGTAAGTACGTCTTATTTCTTACGCGTTTGAGGGTTGAAGCAACCTTTTGTCGCAGATGCGGCACCATTCTCAGATGTACCCGGCCAAAGCCGGACATATCGATCATGTGCATCCGTTTCTCATCATCTATGATGATGTCCCCGACACTCGCTGAGTACATCTGCGCGTGTCTGGTGAGTTTCCCTTCGCAGTCAACCTCGAAGTTACAGATGTTAAACACCTCCTCGAGGTCATCCGTATCTACGGTGGCTACGTGGTTGTAGTTAAGGAACATTTTGGGTTCAAAGGCTCTTGAACCCCAAAATGTTACGCGTGAGTTGACTTCGTAGTTAACTCGGTTTTGATACAGCTTCATGGTCATGCTTATTCTCCTAGATATAGCAAGTTATGTAGCGACAGGTATAGGTATACAGGTGCTTTTTACATTTCTCGTCGCTGTTAAACATAAGCGGATGGAACCGTTCGGACCAAGCCACTAGTGCTCTTTCCTCTAATTTGACGAGGTCCTCGTCCATTGCTTTGCAAAAGTCTGGATTTTCCAGACGATATGGGTCATCCGCATCTTCTGGGATGTGTGTGACTGCTGGTTTCATAACGTTCTCCTGTTTAAAAGTATTAACGACGGGCTTCCGGTCGCAAGACCGGTCCGCCGCTGTTTGGTTCACTACTGACAACTGTCTCGATACCGAGACACATGAAATCTGTCTCGGTATCGTTGTCGTCACGCAGTGAGAGGTCCCAGACATCGGGATGGTGATGCCCGTAGTACCAGGCTTCGGGCTGTTGTGCCTCGGAGAGTGTCTTGTAGATACCCTCAAGGTCGTGGCACATCACCGAAGGTGCGTGGTGTTGTCCATACATACGATCCACCACAAAGCTGGGCGCATCGTGTGCCACCACTACATCAACGCCACTGACATCAGTCAGGTCGTCTTCGAAGTGCAGCGCATCGAGGAACTTAATAGTCTCCTCAAATGACGGCACCTCTCGGCGCCACCAGGACACACCCTCGACACGCGAGTGCTTATCTACTGACTCGGCGCCACCAAAGAATAGATGGCGCTGGTCGTCAATGACCTCGATCTCACCGCGTGGGACCCATTTAAAGCGTCCCATCGGCATCGTTGGGCCAGTCTCGTGAAAGTCCCAGTTGTCGTGGTTACCACCGCAGGTGAACCACTGCGGACCATCTGTGTTTAAGAAGTAGTCGAAGATAGGGCAAGGGTTTTCAAACCCGATGCCAAAATCCCCGACCTGAACCACGACACCGTCGTGGCACGCCTGATCGATGCGCTTGATCGCATTGAGGTTGGCGTGTAAATCACCTACGTAATAGATCATTTCGGGTCTCCGTTGTAGTAGCGATGCTTACCCGGAAGGATAAGCAGAGGGATCATCATTACTAAACCAATAACAGGTATTAGTAAGGAGTATTTGTAGTTAGGGGACCACTCAAGGTCTCGTAATCTACTTGGCGTACCTGAGCGTTCGAACTGCATAAGGAAGCCGTAAAAGGAGCATGTTCCAAATATCATTAGAACCAGAAGCCTCATAGCCTCCTTTTCACTTTGAACTATTTCATAGCTAGAAGGCATGAAGGTAAGCGGCTTGGGTACAAAAGGTTCAATGTCAACAAAGAACAGGTGATACAAACCCGCAATTGCTGCTAGAGCGAAACCGACACCCACCCCGATAACTATCGGGGCGGCGGCGTGTAGTACATATTTCCATTGGCTTATAGTAGTCATCAGTCGCAAATCTCCGTGTTTTCCCAGCCGTGGTCAGGATAGAACTCCTGTGTCCACAGGTCTGGGGTGATGTAGAACGAGCTCTTCACCTTGTTGATGAAGTGATCGGCTGCGGCACGCGACGAGAAGTCGTGAGGGTGCCGAAGGCCTAACTTGTCAGACCAGCGTATGCATACTTTCCAGTAGTCGCTCTGACCAGAGCCAAAGTGTTGAATGCCAAAGGCATCGAGTTTCGGCTCAGTTAAGCGCCAGTATTTAAATGTTGATGCAGCAGTGTGTGGGTGTTCCATTTTTGTGTACTCCTGTGAGTTACCGCTGACCGGGCGGCCAGCGGCATATTAACAGCATTGCTTATATCATTTGCACCAGGGAAGGGTGCGAATGTTGTTACGAGCGTTGTCAGCGTTGATCTTCGCGCGTGCCTTGGTCATGTGACCTAAGCCATCGCAGTTGGAGCAACCACCGACCACCGTCTGCTGACGGCGCACGTTGTAGTAGTCGCCTGAACCATCGCACTTCTTACAGACCAGGTAATCCTCAAATAAGGATGCCTGAAGAGGCACTGACGGCGTAAGTTTAGAAGAAACTACATTAACTACTGGTGTTATTGTAGATACTCGCTGTGGGACAGCGGGGTTGATGATTACGGCACGTGTGTACCACCTGCCGCTTCTACCTCGGCGTGATGTGGCTTCACGAACCACCCACTTGGGGTAATCCTTATCTATGGAGCTGACGCTCATCCCGGTGAATACAACGTGGTGTGAGCCGTCAGCCTGGGGTATTGCTTTTACTATGGACATAATGTCCTCCTTGTTAAAGGTTAGATGCCAAAGGTTGCATCGTGCATGGCCCCCACTGGAGGCCATGAGGCGATACAAGGTGGTTCCACCACCGTGTAATGGACCGACTAAGGTCCATCGAAGCCTAGATTTCCTGGCAGTACAACATCAGTGCGAGCTTGCAGTCGCGTGGGTCCTCGAAGGGCCCGTTGTAGCAACTGGTGATGTCTGCGTACCAGTAGGTACCGTCAAGAGGGTTGAACAGCAGATTCCACTCACCGTGCTGCGTCTTAATAGTCGCATCGTGGTAGTCGGGATTGTCGCGGCAGCGTTCGCCGTATTCGTCTAATGGGATAAGTTGAGCCATAATGTGTCTCCTGTTATTAAGTAAATGAGATATGTTTCGCGTCACGAGACGCGGGAGGGGCTGCGCCAGCAGCCCCGACGTCTTGGGCCTACGTTATGTAGGTACAGGTGTACGACCCCGCTTCCTCACGGCGGGTTGGGTCATTGGTGGGTACGTAGGTAATGGTCTTACCTTTGTACTCATCCGGGTCAAAGTCACAGGGCATGTGACGTTCCTCACATACCCACTCAACACCTAACAACTCACAGCCACGTGAGATGTTGACGGGTGTTTCCCAGTGCTCGACAACAACCGCATCGCTATCGGCGATGCACCACTGAGTGATGTATTCCTCAGTGTGGTCGTTGGCGTACTCGATGAAGGGAGACACCTCTGCAACGAGAGCCTTGATACTCTCAGCAGTGATGGTGGTGGGGATGTCAGCAACTACGTAGGTGTCACCACCTTTGTGCTTCCACCGCTGCGGGACCGGCAACGCCGGGTCGTAGTCGTGGGCGCCGTAGTTCTCCATAAACTGGGTGTTTAGTACGAGCTTCATAATGATCTCCTAATGTTGATGTAAAGATGATGGGCCTCGCGACGCCAGTCGCGTGCTGTGTTGCAGTGCAGCATTTAGGTGTACCAATACTGTACCAATTGGCATATCTCACCTATAAACGTAGTGTTTACAAAAACGCCTACATTTCGGTGTTACTAACCGACAGCAAGATAAGTGCTTGATCTCAAAGGGAAACCTCTGGTGAATCAATGCAATGCCTACACTTAGACACGATGTTGTACATAGCCAGCTAAACGTGTTTTTTAACACCTTAAAAAGGGGGTCAATTTAAAAGAAC
>DUAT01000145.1:0-3745 GCA_012960755.1 Gammaproteobacteria bacterium | reverse complement strand
CTATACTCTTTTAGGGTTTAGGGTTTAGGAAGGAAGGCGCTCGACATCCTTCGCGCTGGGCAGGCGCAATTGCGCTCGAATGGCAACGAAGCCAAATATGGGCTATACGTTAGCGACGAAGTCGGTTCCATAATGAAATCAATGACTTATATTGCCGTCGGTTAAAATGCTATCTGTAGCATGTGTAGCAGGTTTTTCAATTCCTCTTTTAAATCAATGACTTACAACGTACCCGGTTCGCTACACTTTATTTACTACCCGACGGCACGCTAAGTCGTTGATTCTAAAGTGAATTCATTTGTCAAATAAGCGTTTGCTTATTACGTACACAGATTGTGTGGTAATAGAGACATATGGCATGTGCGAGTTAGCACGAGTTACTGCTACTTAGTAAGAGTTAGAGACATATGACACGTGTTACATGCCATATGTCTCTTATCTAAGGACTAGCGAAGGTTGGGATGCTCCCGCCTGACTTGTGCCATTGACCGTGCTTCGATGGCGGCACATGCTTCGTCGTAGGTGGGGTTGTACTCTCCGCTCTTCACCAGGGGTGATGCGACCTCTGTCTTAAGCTGCTCGATCTCAGACATGAGACCATCGATGGCTGCCGCTTGTCTAAGTATCTGGATGTGCATCGCATCTACATTGACTGAAGGTTTGCGTTTGAGTTTCGCTTTTATAAATGCGCGCGTCTTGTTGCTGATACCCGATACCGAGACGGTGGGTATTGTTAGTGTGACCTGCATGTGTGTGCTCCTACTAGCGAGGCTAGTTGTATGTGTTGTGTGTGTATGTTGTGTCTCTTGTATAAGAGACAACAATGATTGGCCTCGCGCCGCAAGGCGCGGAGGTGGTTTTGGAAAGGCGAGATCGGTATCTCGGAAGAGGTCTTACGTATTCGGAATCGGGGAAGGGACCCCCGTTGTGGAATTTGTGTAGGTAAGGGACCCACACAGGCATATGTCCCCAAAAAAAATCACAAAATTTTTATCTTGTCTATGGTGTCTACTAGCAGACACTATGCGTGTGCTAGTAGACACCACACTGAAATGTCTAAGGTGAGACCTTTACTAAAAACCCCCAGCCGGCGGATTCTTTAGCGCACTCTTATATAAGGAGACTGTGCTGACAAAAGGCAGTGCTCTACCCTGTGACTGGAGTGGACTGGAGTGGACACTGTGACCGAATAACCAGTGCTCCATCCGTAAGTCATTGATTTTGTTTGACTTTTGTCTATTAGCGATGCTAATATACGCAGCAATGAAAGCATTTAATGCGGTCAAGGCCGACACGACCAAAAATTCCGAGGCGGATATCTCCTGGGCGGTCGTTAAAGACTATGCAGACCCGAAAGGAAAACTAACCCAGCAGCAGGAGAGGTTTGTTTTCCTTGTGTCGTCAGGCGTGCCCGCAAAAGCGGCTTTGGCAGGTGCTGGATACGGGAAGACGGTCACTCCGAGCTCTATTCTTAGGTTAGAGGCCGTTAAAAAGTCACTGCAATTCGTAAAAGAACAGGAAGCGAACCAGATATTTGTCAATAGAGACAAGTTAACCACCATGTTATTTGCTGCACACGCCAAATCGATCAATGCCACAGAGGAAATCTCTGCTATTAGGGAGTTAGGCAAGCTCCATGACGTGTATGAGCAGGCAAAAGAGGATCGTAAGTCCACTTTGCATACCGCTGTACAGATAAACCACAACAATGTTGCTAAGTTAAGCGACCAGGAACTCCTGAAAATTGCTCAGATGGCTTCAACCGAGTTGGCGCCGCAGATTGCTGCTGATAATAACCACGCAACCAATGCTCTTGACTACTTAGAAGAGAACGGCATGACTGTTGCCGATGGTTATAGCGACATTGACGAGCCTTTACAGACCTTACCCATAATTAAAGGGGAATACATAGAGGAAGGGGAGGGAAAGGAAGGTGCATGAGGTGGACCCTTCATTATTGGAGGAAGGTACTGATGGTTTTGCACCCGAGGAGGACTCTGGAGGTGAAGATCAGGCATCGCTAGCGCATAAGGAGTTAGCGAGGCGTGAACTGGCGCGGCGAAGGCTGTTGCCGTTCATTTTAAGTGAGTTTGACGGATACCAAGCAGGTTGGTTCCATAAATTGCTGTGCCAGGAGCTGGAGAAGTTCGAGCAGGACGTCTTAGATAGGAAGTCGCCGAGATTGGTGATTACTGTACCCCCGAGACATGGCAAGAGTCTGATAGCGAGTACATATTTCCCAGCGTGGTACTTAGGTAGGAACCCAAAGGACGAGATCATAGCGACATCGTACTCAAGTTCCCTGGCGAGTAAGTTTTCGCGGACTGTGCGCGATGTGGTACGTGGCGAGAATTTTGAAGCGCTGTGGCCGGACAGCCGATTGAACCCTGACGCTCAATCTATAGAGAGTTGGCAGTTGTTAAATGGCGGTTCTTATACAAGCGCGGGATCTGGAGGCGGTATCACGGGGCGGGGCGCGCACGTGATGATTATTGATGACCCGGTCAAGAACGCGGAGGACGCGGAGAGTTCTAATTTTAGACAAGACCTATGGGAATGGTACACCAGCACGGCGTATACAAGACTAGCGCCTGGTGGCGGGATAATGTTGATCCAGACCCGATGGCATCATGATGATCTGGCCGGGAGGCTATTGGCAAAGGCCGAAGACGGCACAGGGGATAAGTTCAAGGTGCTGGATTTCCCTGCCGTGGCGACACATGACGAGGAGTACAGGTCAAGCGGCGAGCCGTTACACGCTGAGCGGTACAGCGGCGTTGCCCTGGAGATGATAGAGAGGGCGGTGGGGCCAAGAACATGGAGCGCTCTGTACCAGCAGCGCCCATCGCAGGACATAGGTTCTTATTTTAAAACCGATTGGTTCAGGTACTACGAGGCCGGCGGCGCGCCTCCCCTGGAGCAGATGGTCATCTATAGCGCGTGGGATTTGGCTATCGGCACCAAGCAGCACAATGATTACACCGTTGGGATTGTGATCGGCCTGGATAGAAACGAGGACATATGGATTCTCGACCTGATCCGAGGCAAATGGAACGCGATGGAGATCGTGCAGCAGATCATCGATGTGTATCTAAGGCACCGCCCAGCGGTGAACCTGATTGAGAAGTCGCATGTCGAGATGTCCATTGGTCCTTATCTGGAGAAGGCGAAGCAGGAGTACCGCGTGCCGGAGGCATATTTTCAGTCTCTGCCGACGGGACGTAGAGACAAGATGGCTAGAGCCAGGGGCATACAGGGCCGTTTGCAGGAGGGTCGCGTGTACTTTCCTAAAGACGCACCGTGGGTCAATGCCCTGCACGCTGAGATGCTGACGTTCCCCTACGGCAAGCACGACGATCAGGTCGATGCGCTGGCGTGGATCGGTTTGTATCTGACGGAGTTGTACACGGCGAGAGGGCCGAAAATTAAAAGGGCCTATTCGTGGCGTGAGAAGCTCGACAAGTTCGTAGTCTCCGCGACCGGTGGCGGTCACAAAACACCTATGAGCGCGTAAGCACGAGGAAATAACAATGGCGAGTTACACACAACGGAGGGTGTCCAACACAGGCACCTTTAATATAGACATAGTAAAGGGCACGGACTTTCTGCTGATCGCGCGCGTACAGGAGAAGAACCAGGTGTTCGGCTCCGGTGGCTACATCCCCGTAGACATTACGGGCTGGTCATGGATATCTAAGGTGCGCTCAGCTAAGGACGGGTCTCTGCTGGCGGATTTTAATATAAC